>NZ_JAKZAH010000019.1 GCF_023156245.1 Marinobacter bryozoorum | reverse complement strand
TTGAAGTCCGGTTATGGCCCATGTTGTAGGGATTATCTCACTTCGATAGGGCTTGGTTAAGTCCGACAGGCTGCTAGGCCATGCCAAGGGGTTTGGCCAACGTAGGCCATTTGCTCGATCAGATGGGCCATGGGGTTACTCCTTTGGGAATCTGGAAATGGGATTATCGGCGCTCTCGTCTTCGGGCTCAGATTCTTTGCTGAAGGAGTGGCCGCACTCCAGGCAGCGGTAGTTATCGAGCACCTGCTCATCCAGCACGTCGCCCAGGATGATGCCAGCGGAGACACCAGTAACTCCTCCAAGCAAACCGCCGATCACCGCACCACCGATGCCGCTCACCGGGCCAGCCACGGCACCAACCATCGCGCCAGTTCGAGCGCCTGCAATGGCAGACGCATAGCCGCCATAAACGCCGGCTGCCGCGCCGACGACACCAGCGGCTTTCTTGCCATAATTGTTCTTGCCAATCCGTTCGGACAGGCACTTGGGGCATTGTTCGTTCATGGGGGAGATACCTCTGTGAATGGGAGGGAAGGCACCTTTGGTGCCTTGGTTCACAGAGGTGATATAGGTGTCAAATTATCTCGAATATGTATACTCCTCAACGCGGGTTCTGATTTTCTGGTGCCACGCCCCACCAATTTTGAATGGATAGGTAAGCGCCAAGACGCCTCAAGAAGAAATGCAGAGGCCTTAGTTTCTAGCGTTGACGACAAGGAATAGAGAGGAGGGACTGGTGTCGGACAGCATTAATTCTTACAGTGCCCCCGGCCCAATGGCTGGATATCTATACCAGGTGAGATTAGCCCTACTGTGGTCGATCCGGCAAAGTCGCCAAAAAGACTTTGTTGTAAGTATTGAAACACTCGACGACGTGAGCTTTACCGCAGATCAAGAGCCAATTTCAGTATTACAGGCAAAGCACTCTCTGCACGCTACCGCAACTCTTGGGGATCTCAGTTCCGACCTCTGGAAAACTCTGCGCATTTGGATGCTAGGCCAGTCCAGTGGCGAGGTTTCCAATCACACGAAACGTTTCCTTATAACTACCGCTTCGGTGAACCCAGGCACCGCATGTGCAGCATTGGGTATTGATGATCCACACCGCAACGTCCAAGAAGCTTCAAATCGTCTTAAGCATGCAGCGACGACATCTACAAATACGAACCTAAAGGAAACATTCAAGACATTCCTCGAACTGGACGACGTATCGAGAGAGAATCTGCTTAGCCATATTTACATCATTCCAGCTCAACCAAATGCAGAGTCAATTCAAAAAGACCTCCACTCCGAATTGTACTTTGTGTCAATGCATCATCAGGATTTGTCCGTCCAAATGCTAGAGGGATGGTGGTTCCATAGAGTCGTTCATGAATTGATTAACCACGGCCCAGGAATTCCTAGAGCAGAAATTGAAGCCAAAATATCGGACATTCAGGAGTCACTAAAACCGGATTCTCTACCAATCGACCAGGAAATCGACGAATTAATGGTCGCACTCGACCAACTACCAGAATTCGCAAGCCGGCCTTTTTACAAACAGGTCGAGTTGGTAGGCGGTAGCCAAGTGCGCATTCGCAATGCCATCACTAGCTATTTGAAGGCATTTCGACAACGCTCCGCTTGGACCCGTAATGATTTATTATTCGATGCTGATCTCGAGCAGTACGATCAATGGCTGTATGAAGAGTGGGAACTACAACACGCTCAAGTTTGCGACGAATTAGGGCCCGAGGCCACGGAAGAAGCCATGAAGAGCGCGGGCCGCGCAATTTTGAAGTGGGCAGAGGATGCCCCGATGCCTATTCGCTCAGGAGTCACCGTCCCTTGGGTATGCAGGGGATCGCTTCACATGCTAGCCGAAGAGCGTCGCTTGGGATGGCATCCCGACTTTAAAGAACGGTTGGAAGCCATCTTCGACCTCCCTGCAGAAGGAGGGGCGGCATGAACACTCGATATATGCGAACCATCGAACAACGCAACCTCCTGAATCCCGCGTTCTGTGCCGTAGTAGTCTGGCACATCGCCAGAGGTTATTGCACAGAAAGTAAAACGACCAACGATCCCCAAGCTCTACCCCTTGAGCTGGTGTTTGTCGGCGCTAGTTTTGTATTACGTGGACAAACTCGATCACAACTCCCGCTGACAACTAGAACCTCCCTGGCCACTTGGATAGCAGATCACCCAATGGATCGATCCGCTATAGCTAAGGGGGTATTAATACTTAGGCAATACATACGGGAGGCCATTTTACTTGGCGCGCAATACGGCCTCATATCGTTCACGGGCTCAGGGGTTGTCGCAGCAAATGCGTCCAAAAAGGCAATATCAAATTATCTCAGAACAACATCAAGCGACGAAGTCAGGGAATGCGCGCGACGCGCTGAGTTTGTAGGGCGGTGGCTATACAAAGGAGGAGCGCCGTCAACAGTGCTAGCAATGCTGGGAGTGAAAGCATGATTCAGATACGAGCAGTCGTTCTTTATAGCCATGATGAACGACAGCGGATAATTCCCTTCAAAATCGGGAAGGCTAACATTATTTCCGGTGACTCGCGCACAGGCAAATCTGCCATGCTGGGGATCATTGAATACTGCTTTGGCTCATCAACCTGCGATGTACCCGAAGGGAAGGTTAGACGTAACGTTTCTTGGTTTGGATTACTCCTACAAACTCAGCAAGGTCAAGCGTTTGTCGCTCGCCAAGTACCATTAGGCGAACGTAAATCAAATGAAGCCGTTTATATTGAGACTGGCCAAATCCTCGAGGTACCGCCAGTTTCCAGCCTAAGGCAGACGACTAATAGGGAAGGCTTGCGTGCCCTTTTAAACTCCTGGGTCGGACTTTCTGACTATTTACATGAACCTCCCCAAGGGCAGACGCGCGCACCTCTGGCTGCCACTATGAGCCACGCACTGACATACTGTTTACAGTCTCAAAATGAAATTGCGCAACGAAACCATCTGTTCCACGGATCACACGATCGATTCGTGGCTCAAGCAATCAAAGATACCTTGCCTTACTTTTTGGGTGCGGTATCCGACGACTACGTTGCGAAACGACAGCAACTGAAATTGGTTCGATCCGAGATTCGGCAAATCGAACGGAGACTTTCGGAGGCGGCTTCGATTAGCGGGGATGGAGGTGTCACTCGCGCAGATACTCTTTTGGAAGAAGCAAAAGCAGCGGGCCTAACATCCGTTAGTGGCAAAATCCCCTGGCACGAAAAGATCGAAATATTGCATCAGATTCAGAATCAGCAAATTCCCAACCCTCTTATTGAGATGAGCGACGAGGAAGAATTCCAGCGGCTAACCGCCGAACGTAGAGAATTACTTCAAGAACATCAGTCTCTGCGAGCTACGCTTGATCGAGCCAAAGCTTTCGAAGGCAGTTCGAAGGGTTTTTCAGTGGAGGCCAATGAACACGCTGCCCGGCTTAATGCCGTTTCTGTGTTTGGTGTAGACTCAGCAGGAAATTCATGTCCGCTGTGCTCACAGGAATTGCCCGCCGAATCTCTAACACCGAGCCTTGATGATCTTCGTGAAGCGCAGGAATACATTGCTGAACGCAGTGGAGCGATGGATTCAGCAACTCCCCGTATCGAATCGGCGATACAGGAGGTCGAAACTAAGCTCACTGAAGTTCGACAGAAGATCGACGATAATCGGACATTGTTAACAGCGCTCAAGAAATCAAATCAAAGACTGCAACTAGCATCGGACACAGATGCCCGGAGAGCTATGGTTGTGGGTCGCATCAGCCTGTACGTTGAGAATATTCCTGATGTGCCAGATCTGAGTGAGCAACAAGAGAGACTGAATGAATTAACCGACCTTCAACAAGAGCTCGAAGAAGCAGTTAGTGCGGATGTCATTCAACAAAAGCTCGATTCATGCCTCTCGAATATCAACCGCTTCCTTTCAGACTATGCATCAAAAGTAGATTTGGAATATTCAGACAGCCCTCTAAGACTTGACCCCAGAGCTTTGAGCGTAGTTGCAGATACAGCTGAACGACCAGTCCCAATGTCTGAGATTGGCAGCGGCGAGAACCATGTCGGATATCACATCGTTGCTCACTTGGCGCTGCACACTTGGTTCGTGACAAGAAAAAGACCCGTGCCCTCCTTTTTACTGCTTGATCAACCTTCACAGGCTCATTTCTCTCCAGACGCCACGCCTGGAGAAGGAGCAACACAAGAAAAAATTGATGCCGATAGACGCGCTGTCAAGCGCCTATACAGCTTGATCTTTGATGTCATCGACCAGCTCGACGGAAAACTTCAGGTCATCATCACTGACCACCCTGATTTTAATGATGACCCTAGATTCCAAGCCGCATTGCGAGAGCGTTGGCGAAATGGTGTAAAGTTGGTTCCCGAGGATTGGCCAAGAAACTGATCACTATTGCGTAAGGTAAACTACTTATCCATCAAATCACGGGTAAGTAGTCAAAGCCAATTAGCGCAAAAATAAATTAGGACACTACCGTTTTCGGACGCATCCTATTCGTTGTATAGATCAACCACCCTCTTGAACTGGCAGACACTGATCCAGGGGGTATAAATGGGGGTACAAATTAATCCCGTTTTTTACAAATTCCACAAAACCAATATGTTAGATTTTATTTAGAGTCCTGCCGGGGGTACCAAATTACCTTACACCCCCTCTCCGCTGCCCAGAAAGCTTTCACTCGAGAGCAGATCGCCAATACGCCTTACTTTGAGAAGACACATGGCCTTTCTCAGTACCAATCTGGATAACCGCTGCCTGAAGCTGAAGGGCAAGGTTGCGCTGGCCGCAGAGTCCCAGGCTCCGGATCATCCGCGTAATGCGCAAATGGTTATGCCCGCCTGCCTTTAGCCAGATATGGTCCCTCATATTCAGTTCTGGCTTGGCGCGGATGCCACCCTCAGTTCGCTGCAATGCCAGGAAATCCAGCATCATGTCGAGCGACTGTCTCTGCCTCTCCTGCAGCGCCTGATCTTCCTGGAAGGCTTTGATGGCGGTCACATCGAGTAGCGGGGCAAAACCATTGAAGCGCCCGGCCTCCGGGATGGGAAACAACCACTGCACGTAGTCGTGGGTGTGCTCCAGCCAGAAGTCGGACATCTGCCAGATCTCCTCAATGAGACGCCCACGATGATCTGGCGCGTCGTCTTTATAAAATGCGATAAGTTGCTCAGCATTAGTCACGATTCACTGTCCGCCTTATTGGTACCGCCGCCTGGTCAATTACGTCCCCGGCCTGGCGCCTGCTGTTTTCGGGCCACCGCACCGCGGGGAAGGCCCAGGATTGAAACGGCCTGTGCCGCCACTCCTTGAGATGAATTCAGTCTACGTAACTTCACAACCAAATCAAATCGTTTTAGTCGTTATAATCGTCTCGGCATAACGATATTGACGTTACTGAGTTTGTGCACTAAACTTAAAAAATTCCTGAAGCAGGAGAAGGCAACGTGGAGATTCACTTTACGATTAAGGGATCCGATGACGAGGTCCTGAGTTTTTTCGAGCGCTTTGTGGGCGAAGCAAGGGCCGAAGCGCTGGTTCAGGCTCTGGATGAGGCAGGCGCGATTTCCCGCGAAGAGTTGGCTGAAGATCCGATCTACGAGTTGCTGGATCAGGTCAGCTGGAAGACCTACTACCTGTGTCACATTCTGTTAGTCGAGGATCTACCTGATGGGGAGGGGAACTACAGCCTGCCCTACGACTACCTGGAGGCCACATGGCAATTGTCGGACCGAAGCATTGCATCCAGGATTGGTGGCAACGTCAAAATTGCCCAGCGCCTGGGCATCGATCCGATCCTGTCCATGCGCAAGCGACAAAACGCCCGCTATTGCATCCTTTCCCGAGAGGCTGCGGCTGTTCTGCAATATACCCTGACCGAATGGGATAAGTATTACCGCGAGTGGCTGGCTGAAGAAGGTCTTGATTACCCCGAGCATCAAATCTAACCCTGCAAGCTGCGTGCTGCCCGTTGCAACCTGCGTCAGCCAGCACCACCAACCCCTCACCGAGGTTCTTTCATTATGATCCAGTGGCCACCACACTCAAAAATAACCTGCTTCACAATGAGTGGAGAAGAGATCGCCAGGTCGAAGCGTAGCCGGTTGGATTTGGCGGACTCGCTAATGCTTCATTACTCTCACGCTGGTCCGAGAGTATGTGAAATCGAAGTGTCCACGAAATCCAACAAATGGACCACATGGAATTCAAAGAACGTCAAAAAAATTGAAGAGCATATTAAATACGATCTCGAATATGACGGCTATCAGGTCATACTCGAACGGGTGAGCAAACCCGGTAAAACCCTGTGCAGTAAGCCATTCACGTGGAAGCTTGAAATAGATGTTGAAACCCTCGATGACGATGCAGAACAACCTGCACCCAGGGTTCTCGTGGGCTCGCGATTCAAGGTAGCGAGGAGCGACGCCAAGGTTAAAACGATTCAGTCGCAGATCGAAAAGGTATTTGGGCTTCCCAAAGGCTGCGTGTGCCTGTTAACGCCCGAGAATAAAAAATCTAACCCCCGGTCATCCATTAAAAAGCTCCGACGGAAATGGAAAACCGGCTAACCAGTCTGTTGATCTGATACATAAATGTAGGCCTTGTCCACTTTCACAATAGGATGGGGACTGGAAACAACGACACCTACGACAACCGGAACTGCTCAATAGTCTTGCGCAATGTCTCTGCCATGGTCAGCAGGTCACCGGCAATGCGGGCGGTTTCCTGGGCATCGCTGGACGTCTGCTCTGCCGAGCGGCTGATCTCGATGACGTTCTGGTTGATGGAGTCCGAGACCTCGCTCTGCTCGTTGGCGGCGTTTTCCATTTGCTCGTTCAGGCCGGTGATTTCCCGAACCTCGGAGGCAATGGTCTGAAGTTCGTTTTCAACCTTGAGAATGGCATCAACCTGGTGTTGCGCCATTTCAGAAGCGTGGCGCATGGTGCCGACGCACGCGGCGACTTCTTTCTTCAGACCATCAATTGTACGGCGAATTTCCTCTGTTGAATCCTGGGTCCGGGAAGCCAGCGCCCGTACTTCATCGGCCACTACCGAGAATCCACGGCCCTGCTCACCTGCCCTGGCAGCTTCTATTGCCGCGTTCAACGCCAGCAGGTTGGTCTGGTCAGCGATCTCGGAGATCAGCTCGAGGCGATCCGCCATTTCCGTAGTGCGCTGATCGAGCTGTTCAATGCGGTGAGCGCCATCCTGCACCTCGGTATTGAGGGATTCGATGCCTGCAACTGCCTTACGCGCCAGGCCCTCACCTTCCTCAGCAGAACGTGCGGTATCAGCAGACTTGCGTGCCGTGGAGACGGCGTTCTCGCGGACCTGGACGGCTGAGGCAGCCATCTCCGTGGTAGCGCTGGCCACCTGGTCGGTATTGTCCTTCTGGGCCAGGACTTCGTGCTCAGTGGTATCTGCCTTCGCTGCAATCGTGCGGGCTGCGGACTCCACCTGGGCGGCGTTATCCATCACGGTATGCATGCTCTCGCGGATCTTGCTGACCATACGGTTGAACGCGCGGGAAACGGAGCCAATTTCGTCGTTGCGGGTCACCTCCAGCTCAAGGGAAAGATCCGAGTTGCGGGAGATTTCGTCCATGCGGTCGTGCAGTCGGCGCAGCCTTGAGAACACCAGCCGACCGAGGAAGACCGTGGTCAACAGGAAGATCACCACGAAAATCAGAACCTGGATGCCACCGTTCACCATCAATTGCCGGTGCAGACGCGCATCACTGGCCGCCAGGGAGTAGTCTACGCGAATGGCGCCAAGCACATCCCCTTCCTGCGCCTGGTGGCAACCAAGGCAATTAACCCCCTGATAATTCTCGCTGGCCACCACAGGCTCGATCATGGTGTAAACCCGACCCTGGTCGTTCTCGCTGTAGAGTTCAACCTTCTCACCGTCCAGTGCCTGCAGGTCTTCGGGCTGACGCTGTTGCTCGTCGGCATTGCCGGCACCGTACATGGCGTTCAGCTGGTCACTGCGGATCACGCGGACATCCAGCACATCCTCCGGCGCAGTGACCTTGTCACGAAGCACTTCCCGATTACCGATCGTACCGGTCACCATCATGGTATTCAGGCCATCAAAATAGGACTTGGCCAGGTTGTCCACGTACTTGTGACTGTACTCCTCCAGATGCGCCCGCTGTGACCAGGAACTGTAGGCCAGGGTAAACACCAGGATAACGATAAAGGCCATAGCCAGCGCGGTGAGCAGCAGGAAACGAATGGAGTATTGTTGTTTCATGGGGTTCCCGGGATCAGTGAGCAACTACAAAGAATGACGGCTGTATGGCGTAATACTTTATAGATCTGCGTCAATTTTTAACTGATCTGAGTCAGTTCAGAGCCTGCATACTCGATTTACGGCGGAAAGCACCGCCTCACACACCTCATCATGAGATAGCCCCGCTCCCTTCACCGTCACATCGGCGTAGCGGGTATACAGCGCAAAGCGCTCGTCAAACAGCTCGCCCAGGGACTGGTCAGGCCGCCGGGAAATGCCGCGCAGGCTGTAGTCACCTATGCGCTCGATGACGACATCCAGCGGTATATCCAGGAAAACCACGGTTCCGTCTGCCTTGAGGTGTTTCATGGCAGCATCGCTATAGACGGCACTGCCACCGGTACTGATGACATGCCCCTGGACATCAAGGTTCAGCAACACCTGTTCCTCGATTTTCCGCAACGCCTGGTAGCCGTCCTGGTCCACAATTTCCTGCAACGTGCGCCCCGCTTCCTGCTGGATGAGCAGGTCGGTATCCACAAAACCCAGGCCCAGTCGCTTCGCCACCAAGACCCCAACGGTACTCTTGCCACTGCCGGGCATACCGATAAACACAAGGTTCCCGGTCATCAACCTGCTACCCCCTCTTTCCGCTCAGCCGCACGGCAGGCGGCGGCGGTGAACAAGACATCCGTCGATGAATTCAGCGCGGTTTCGGTGGAATCCTGCACAACACTGATCACAAAGCCAATGGCCACCACCTGCATAGCCACCTCGGTTGAAATGCCGAACAAACTGGTGGCAAGCGGAATCAGCAACAAAGAACCACCAGCCACGCCAGAGACCCCGCAGGCGGCCAGCGCGGAGACAACACAAAGCAGGAGTGCTGTGGCAAAGTCCACCGGGATGCCCAGGGTATTGGCGGCAGCCAGGGTGATCACAGAAATGGTGATAGCAGCGCCCGCCATATTGATGGTCGCACCCAGCGGGATAGAAATAGTGTAGGTATCCGGGTCCAGCTCCAGCCGCTCGCAAAGCTCCAGGTTAACCGGAATATTGGCCGCAGAACTGCGAGTGAAGAAGGCGGTAATGGCGCTGCCCCGCAAGCAGGCAAAGACCAGCGGGAACGGATTCTGGCGGGTTTTCAGGAAGACGATCAGTGGATTGGTCACCAGCGCCACGAACAGCATGCAACCGACGATGACGGCCAGCAGCTGGCCATACTGCAACAGGGCGCCAAAACCGGTCTCGGCCAGGGTATTGGCAACAAGGCCGAGTATACCCAGTGGCGCAAAGCGGATAACAATGTGCACGATGCCGGAAACCGCATCGGACAGGTCGTTGAGCATCTTGCTGGTGGCATCGCTGGCCTGGCGCAGCATCATCCCAAGCCCCACGGCCCAGGCAAGGATGGCGATGAAGTTGGCTTCCATCAGCGCAGTCACCGGGTTGGTCACCACGCTCAGCAGCAGGTCCCTGAGGATCTCGATAATGCTGCCAGGTGGCTCACCACTGACCTCGGGCATGTCCAGCGTCAACTCTGTCGGAAAAACAAAACTGGCTGCAACTGCAACCAGCGCAGCAACCAGGGTACCCACAACATAAAGCACCAGCACTCCGCGGATATGAGTGGGCTGACCCTTCTCATGGGCGGCGATGGCGGCGGCCACAAGCACGAAAACCAGGATCGGGGCCACGGCCTTCAGGGCTGAAATAAACAATTGGCCAAGAATGGAAAATGACCTGGCGGTCTCAGGCGATACCAGCGCCAGTATCACCCCGACAACGATACCGATCATGATCTGGGGAATCAGGCCCAGCTGCAGCAGGGGACGAAAAAGCTTGCTTGGTCCGATGGACATCAAAGGCTCCGGCTGAAAGGAGTGAACGGGCGGCGGAATTTACCATAAAAGCCGGATTAACGAGACCCGGGTTACCCGCAACCTGTATCCGCCAGGTGTCTACCCCGCACGTCTCTGACGATTCCGTTGTTACACCCCACTCTCACCATTACTATAGGCGTTATCTTTCGGCCCACGCTTTGCGGACAACAACCCTGCATGCCCATGGATGACCAAGCCCATCTGCGAACCCGCTCCTACCTGGTAGCCCGACACCAGCACCCCGCCTGGAAACTGCTGTCGGCAACCAGGGGACCGCTGGTGCTCAGCTGCCTTCAAACACTGCTGGATCAGAACCGGGAAGAAATCCTGTTCGAGGATGCCCAGCAAATGCTGACGGACATCCTGCGCGAGCACGCCAACAGCGATGACCTGGAACTGTCCACCGACGATCCGGCCGCCGATGCCCGGAAAGAACTGCGTTCCTGGATTCGCAAGGGTCTAATCGTCGAGCGCGACGGGCGGCTGATGGCCACCGATGCCCTGCAAAAAGCCCTGGTGTTCGTGGAGGGCCTGGACGAAAAAATCATGACGTCCACCGCCTCACGCCTGGCCACGGTACAGCGGGAAATTGAAAACCTGGAAACCCGTCTCAACCCGAATGCCCAAAGCCGTGCCGACCATATACGGCGCAAGATCAAAGACCTGGAGCACGAACTGGCTGAGGTGGAGGCCGGTCGCTTCAAGGTGCTGCAAGGCGCTGAAGCGGCAGAAGGCATCCGCGAAGTCTACAACCTCGCCACCAGCCTGCGGGCTGACTTCCGCCGGGTGGAAGACTCCTACCGGGAGGCGGACCGGCAGTTGCGCCAGTCCATCGTCAGCGAACAGCATCACCGGGGCGAAATCGTTGACCGTCTGCTGGACGGCCACGACACGCTGCTGGAAACCGCCGAGGGCAAGGTTTTCCACAACTTCAACGAGCAGCTCAGCCGGTCCACCGAGCTGGACAACATGAAACACCGGCTGCGAACCATCCTGAAGAATCCGGCAACCCGCCACGCCCTGTCCCGGCAGCAACAGGACGAGTTGCGCTGGCTGGTCATCCGTCTGATCCAGGAATCCGCTGCCGTTATCCGCGCCCGGGCCCGCAGCGAAAAAGACGTCAAAGGCTTCCTCAAAACTGGGCTCGCCGCCGAGAACCACAGGGTGGGCGAACTGCTCAATGGCATACTGAACACCGCTCTTAACATCGACTGGTCCAGCCATAAGGTCCGCAAGGGCGACACACCCTTGCCTCCGGTCGCCGTGGCGGTTTCCAGTCTGCCACTGGTTGAGCGCCTGCGGTTCAAGTCCGCCACAGAAGAGCAGGCACAAGGGCTGGAACTGACTGATCAGGGCGTTAACCTCGAAGAGGTCGACGAAGAGTTCTGGCGTGCCTTCGATGGCCTCGACCGGGAAGCCCTGTACCAGGAGACGGTGGAACTGCTGAAAGTCACCGACCGCCCCATGAGCATCGGCGACCTGGCTACTCACCTGCCACCCACCCACGACCTGGAAACCATCGCCCTGTGGCTCGCCATGGCCCGTGAGGCAGAAGTGGAAATCGCCGACGACCGGGAAGCCGTGGAAATCACCGACAACAACGGACACAAACTGCGCTTCCACGTGCCGCAACTAAGGCTGACCCGGCAAGCCGCCGAATCCATCGACTGGGAGCTGTAAACCCGCATGTCTGACTATTTTGACCGCCTGACAAGCCAGGCAGAAGACCAACAAGCCCTGGACGAGCCGCAACAGACACCCCAGGCCATGGACGACGTCGATGAACAAGCGGCCTCTGAGGCTGGCCACTACACACCCGGCAAGGTAAAGGCCACCGCCCAGGAACTGCTCAAGTTCGGATTGCTGGAAGCGGACCGCAAACCCAATCTCTACCAGGTTGCCGTCACCCAGACCGCCGCGATCAATCAGATCCTGGAACCCTTTGACCTGCGCCTGAAAGTGGACGATGTGCGTGGGCTGGCTTTCCTTGTGGTTTCCGAACAGCTGTTCAGCGAAGGCGAAGAAAACGACGACGAGTGGTCCCATCCGCTGGTGCGCCGCCAGCGCCTGACCATGGAGCAATCCCTGCTGGTGGCCATACTGCGCCAGTACTTTATCGCCCACGAACAGGAAGCCGGTCTTGGCGCCGGAGAAGCCACAGTGGAACTGGATGAGCTACTGCCGCAACTGCAGCTTTACCTGGGCGACACCGGCAGCGACACCCGCGACCAGAAGCGGCTGCGCAGCCTGCTGGACAACCTGAAAAACCACGGCATCGTTTCGGACGTCGACGCCAACGACCAGGTAATCATTCGCCCGATCATCACCCACCTGGCAAACCCGGAAAACCTGCAGAATCTGCTTCACCATTTCCGGCAACTGGCCGGCCAGTCCGCCCCGGGAGACACTGACGGAGAGGATGTATGAGCCAGCCCCAGACCGATCTCTTTGCTGCCGAGGTACTACCGCCCACGGCCTATATCCTGACCCACCTGGACCTGTACAACTGGGGGCCTTTCGGGGGGCGGCACTGCGCCGAGATTGACCCGAAAGGCACGGCTATTATCGGCCCCACCGGCAGCGGCAAGACCACCCTGGTGGACGCGCTGATGACCCTGCTGACCCACCAGCCCCGGTATAACCTGGCGTCCACCGGCGGCCATGAAAGTGACCGGGACCTGATTTCCTATATCCGGGGTGTATCCGGTGCCGGTAACAACAGCGGCGACAACAGCCATATCGCACGCCCCGGTAAAACCGTAACCGCAGTGAGCGCCCGCTTCGCCAACGGCGACAAGGCCATTCGCATCGGGGCATTGTTCTGGATCGACGGCAGCAGCTCCGCCGCCAGCGACCTGAAACGCCTGTGGCTGTTTTCAGAACAGGACGACCAGAGCCTGGACACCTGGCTGGCCATTCACCACGAGGGCGGCGCCCGGGAGCTCAAGCAACACGCCAGGGATAATCCCGGCTTACAGGCCAACGACAGTAAAAAAGCCTACCTTGCCCAGGTACGACGCTTTTTCGAAGTGGGGGAAAATGCCTTCACCCTGCTCAACCGTGCCGCCGGTCTCAAGCAGCTCAACAGCATTGACGAAATCTTCCGCGAGCTGGTGCTGGACGACCACTCGGCGTTTGACCGGGCGGCCGAGGTGGCCAGCGAGTTCGACGACCTGGCCGCAATCCACAGCGAACTGGAAACGGCCCGCAAGCAGCACCAGTCACTGCTGCCCATTGCAGAAACCTACGAAAAGCACCAGGGCGCCACTAACGAGCTGGATCAGCAGCTGTTGCTGAAAGACATCCTGCCCATCTGGTTTGCGCAAACCGGTTACGAGCTATGGAACAACCGGAAACAGGACCTGGAACGACAGCTTGATGAGGGCAAGGAAACCCTCGAATCATTGGGCATCACGGTTGCGCAACTCAACAGCAAAGCCGACACACTGAAAGACATTTACCTGCAGGCCGGCGGCGCCAGCATAGAGCAGCTGAAGGATCAGATCGCCCAACAGAAACGCTGGGTTGAGGAGCGAGATCGCCACGCCAGGGATTATCAGACCCTGACCGGCAAGCTTGATCTGGACAGTGCACTGAGCCCCGAAGCATTGGCCCGGAACAGGCAGCTGAGCGAGGAAAAGCTGCGTGAACTGTCCGAACTTGCGGAGACACAGGACGAATCACTGCTCGATCTGCGCCTTCGTCATGGCAAACTCAACGAAACCCTGACTGAACTCAGCGAAGAAATCGACCGCATCAAGGCCCGCCCCGGCTCCAACATCGACGGGCGTTACCAGGAATTCCGCAGCGAACTGGCCCAGGCCCTGAATCTGGACGAAGACAGCCTGCCCTTCGTGGCAGAGCTGGTGGAAGTCAAAGCTGAAGAACGTGACTGGCGTGGTGCCATCGAACGGGCCATCGGCGGGCACCGTCTGCGCCTGCTGGTACCGCCCGCCGCCATGCAATCCGCCCTGGACAGGATCAATAACCGGGACAACCGTCTTCACGTCCGACTGCTGGAGGCCCAGTTGCCCCAGGCCGCTGCACAGTTCATGGATGACGGCTTCACCCGCAAGCTGAACTTCAAGGACCACCCCCACCGGGAGGCCCTGAAGCAGTTGCTGGCCGGCATCGACCGCCACTGCGTGGACTCACCCGAAACCTTGCGCCAGACACCCCACGGCATGACCCAACAGGGGCTGATGTCCGGCAAGAAGGGCCATTTTGAAAAGCGGGACAACCAGCGGCTCGACAAGGGCTGGATGACCGGCTTCAACAACCGTGACCGACTCTCTGCGCTCAACAACGAGTTGAGCGAAGCCCGTAAGCGCGCGGACGATCTGGAGCAGCAACTCAAAACCGCCCGCAGAAATCTCAGAGACACCCAGGATCAGATAAAACTCTACGAACTGCTTGGCGATACCGAATTCAACGCCATCGACCTGCCCAGCGCACAGCGTGAACTGGATGCCCTGCAGAGCCGACTGGAGGCACTGACCGCCCCAGACTCGGATGTGGAGAAAGCCCGGCGGGAATTCGAAACTGTCAGCCAGAAACTGGAAGAAAGCCGGAAACAGCTGTCACAGCAGGAAACCACCCTCGCCCTGCTGGAGGAAAAGCGCAACCAGGCCACGGCCCGCTGCACGGAACTGCTGGACCGGATTGGCGAGGGCCTCACGGACGACGATCAAAGGCTGGCCGCCAGGCACTTCCGCACCCCGAAAGCGGACCAGTATGAACGCCTGGAAGCCCTGGAGCGGGACCAGCGCGAGCAACTGGACAAAACCATCGGCAAACTGGGCAAACAGATCCAGGGTTACGAACTCAGCCTGACCCAACTGATGGAAAAGGCGCTCACCATTGATACCGGGGCGCTGATTGAAACCGGCAGCAACATCCAGGACATCCCGGAATACCTGGAACGCCTGCGGGTACTGGAAGAGGAAGCCCTGCCCCAGAAGCTGGAGCGTTTCCTCAGCTACCTGAACCAGTCATCGGATCAGGGGGTCACCCAGCTTCTGGCCCATATCCAGAACCAGGTGGCCATCATTGAAGAACGGATCGCCGACCTGAACGCCACCCTGCGGCGGGTCGACTTCCAGCCTGGCCGCTACCTGCGCCTGGAACCCCGCCGGGTTACCCATGAGTCCCTGCGTCGGCTGGAGCGCGCGCAGCGGCAGTTGCGGGCAGATGCCCTGAAAGACGACCAGGGCGAAAGCCATTTCAAGGCGCTGCAGGCCATGGTGGCCCTGCTACGGGACGCGGCAGACAACAAGCGCACCGTGGGCGCCCGGGCCCTGCTGGACCCACGCTACCGGCTGCAGTTCGAAGTGTCGGTGCTGAACCGGGAATCCGGCGCGGTAATCGAAACCCGTACCGGCTCCCAGGGTGGCAGCGGTGGTGAAAAGGAAATCATCGCCAGCTACATCCTCACCGCATCCCTGAGTTACGCCCTTTGCCCCGACGGTGCCACCCAGCCTCTGTTCGGCACCATCGTGCTGGACGAAGCTTTCTCCAAGAGCTCCCACGCCGTGGCCGGGCGCATCATTTCGGCGCTGAACGAATTTGGCCTGCATCCGCTATTCGTCACACCCAACAAAGAGATGCGACTGCTACGGGCCCACACCCGCTCGGCCATCCTGGTGCACCGCAAAGACCTGCGGGCTACCCTCACCTCCCTGAGCTGGGAGAACCTGGAAGCCCACGCGGAGAAAATGACCCGGAAAGTCCATGAAGTCCCCGGCTGAACTGGCCAGCCGCCTGGCCCGGCAATGGCAGAATGCAGACCTGCGGGAACAGCGCCTGTTGCGACCGGAGAGCTGGCCGCTCACCCTGGCCATCGGCAAGCCCACCGGCGCAGCGGTCCGGGACAAAATCGGGCAAGTGCGGGAACATCTGCGGCAATGGCGGGAGGTGACGATCGGGCAGGTCCAGTGGCAGCCGGTCCGCTTCCAGAGCACCAGCGAAGCCATCGACATTCCCACCCACTGGACACTGGAATCCCCCAGCCAATGGGTGCAGGCCACGGCAAGCAGCGAGGTCAGACGGGAATACGACGCCCTGAGTCGCCTCGCCTCCGCCCTGGACCCACGCTTTCACTCATTGATCGTACGCCGGCGCAGCCTGGTGTTGGACAAACCGGAGAGCGACGTCATTCGCAGCGGCGAGGTTGCCCTCCAGCTCCAGCCCGGCTGCGCCGACGGCAAGCCCCTCAGGGCGCTGTCAGTCGCCGGCACCGACAGCAAGTTCTTCGAGCGCAACCGCCAGCTGGTCACCCTGATGCTGGACATCCGGTTCGACGGCCAGGCCAGCGAAACCGGCCTGGAGGCCTTCCTGGGCGCTGAAGACGAAGGCCACCACTGGTTACCGGTCGCCGACCTGGATGGGTCTTTGCTGCCCTTCTCACAAATGCGGGTCCGGGCCCGGGAATTGCAGAATACTCCGTTACCGGCCGGTCACTTGATACTGGTGGAAAACGAGCGCTGCCTGCACCAATTACCGCAAACAATCGATACCATCGCAGTACTGGGATCAGGCCTTAACCTGTCCTGGTTGCAGGCCCCCTGGCTGGCCGACAAAGTCGTGGCCTATTGGGGTGACCTGGATACCTGGGGACTGGCCATGCTGGGTCGTGCCAGGGAGCACCTGTCACGACTGACGCCACTCTTGATGGACAGACTCACCTTTGAACGGTTTGCCCCCGAAAACGCTGTGGAAGAACCACAGCCGGCATCTGAAATGATTCCGCCGGGACTGACCCGGGAAGAAGCTATGCTTTACAACCTGCTGCTCCGGTCTGACCGGGGCCGACTGGAACAGGAATTCCTGCCGGTGTCCGTGGTGCATGATGCCGTTACCCGCTGGGCTGGCAATCTCGAGGGATAGCCTCAGCAAAGCCCCTCAAACCACTCACTCATTCGCCCATACCCGAACACATAGGCCAGTTTCCGCGCCCGGGTCAGGCTTACATACACCAGGGCCCGCTCCTGGTGGGTATGGAGCGGAAACTCGGTTTAATAACCGGTAACGATGAATTCGCGCAGGGCTGCTGAAACTTCCGTGGCCAACAAACCGGGGATCATGGGGTGCCTTTTGTTAACAAGTTATTCAATACCGACCTGAGCCGTTCGACTGCTTCAATGTGCTTTTTAACTGGCATTCTGGCTATATTCTTCAGCTTCCAGCGGACAGCAGGCAAGTCCGCCACGCCGACCAGGGGCAGTAACTCCCAATTGGGCTGGCCAGCTTTGAAAGACAGCAGAAATTCAACGTCCTGTGCGTTCATGTGTACGGCAAGCTCTGCTATCAGCCTTTGCCGGGTCTGCTCAAGGCTTTCCAATGGCAAATCTTCCCGTAACATACCTACAAACTCCTGCTGATACTGGCCCTCAAGCGGCTTCCAGCGCGGGGCCAGTACCTCACTCAAGGGCCGTGGGTGGCCCAGCAGGTAGACCAGAAACCCCAGAAACACATCTCGAGTGAAATCACCCGCATCCAGCATCTGCATCACGTCAAACCAATCCCGCGGGTGCTGACGATCAAGTGCTGCGCAAATCTTGCCACCATAGAGATCGGGCAAAGAAACTACCGGTACCGAAGCAAAACCAAATGCATCTTCCACAGCTTCAGCCACATCGAGAATTTCGGCAGGATGCAAGGTACCCCTCAAAACCGGAGAAACCTCGATTTTTACCTGACTCTTGGCGCTGCGCACAATCACGCGCAACTCATCAGCGCGATTACTCTGTAGCTCTGCACTCACACCCAGCCGCTCGCGGATATTGGTCGCTATGCGGGCAAGCGCAGCCTTGCAATTCGCCAAATCTTTCTCGCGCTCCCCTGCAGGCAAAAAAGCCAAGTCGATATCCACCGATAAGCGCGGCATATCACGAACGAACAAATTGATCGCTGTGCCACCCTTGAGAGCAAAAACACCTTCCGCCGCCACCAGGGGCAGTATCTGCACCAGCAGCTGTACTTGTTCGCGGTAGCGGGCATCAATTGGCATTGGCAAACCTCGGCGGCACGGTAACTTGATACTCCCGGTCCAGCACCCCGTTCTTTACCAGTTGGCGCTTGCCCCGGCCCAACTCGATTGCCGGGATATCCAGCCGCGAGTACCAGCCGTGCTTGAAATGACGTGCCAGCAAAAGAAACGCTCGCTTGGTCCGAATCGATGTGCAGGCCTGCAATAGCACCTGCAAGCGCCGTGGCCGCAGACTGGTCAAACCGCCGAAGGTATCGACAATCCCATCACTGAAGAGTAGTTCATCCGATACGCTGAACAGCCACTCCAGTACCGCCATCTCCGGACTTGAGATATAAATCTGAAAATCGCGCCCTGCTGGTGTATGCGTATCGAATTGCCGATCCTGATTGCTCGTAAACAGCGTGGCCCTGCCAACCTCAAGCTGCACACCCCAATCAGTATCCGTAAACCATTTGCTGAGCCGTAACCGTGGCTGTCCATACAGACATAGTCTTTCTCGCCCCAGCATCAGATAATGCGAGTATCCCGCCAAGCTTAATGCTGTTTCACCACCAGGCCAAAAGGAAAGCTCGGGGGGCGCTTCTCTATACTGCAAGCCATACACCCCGCCCTCCCAGGTCAAAACGTCGCCCGGGCGTGCATAAGCACCACTGCCCAAACGGAGAAGGTTTCCTCGTTGGGCATGCTTGGCTGCATCACGTCCGGACAAGCCCTGCTCATTAAGCCAGGACAGGGGCAATGCCGTGCCGTAAGGCCACTCCCGAAGAACCTTGTTTATATTCTTCACAAAAAAAGTCTCTTTTGGACTGATTGTGCAACCAAGATAAACCGCACGGAGTGTCGTTTCAAGGACCAGCGGCAAGCGAACCAGGCGCTGATTCTTCGGAGGTTTATCTGAAGTTGAAGCGGCGTATCTGGCAGGATGGTAAGAAGCTGGCCCGACATCCACTGTCGCGTTTGAAAACTTACATTTTATTTATGGTTTGATGATGCGGGAGTTAACAGGAAAGGTGAAGGGGCAGAATGTAAAATTCCGCCAGCTATCAAGTTGTTTTTGTTAATGTTTGCAATTACGAAGCGATAGCGGCAAGGGAAGCTACCCGGGGCCGTTGGCAAAACGCCACGGGCCCGGGTGTGCCTTATAGCGCCATCAGAAGCGGATCTCAGGCCCCGCGCTGAATATGTGGATGTCGCTATCCATAAGGTCGTCACCTGCATTGACCAGGTAGTCCCAGTCGGCCCGCAAGCTGAAGCTGTCACTCAGGTTAAAGCGGGCTCCGAGACCGGTACGCAGGCCGAGGCCGCTCTCGTTTTCTGAAATTGTTTCGTTGTAGTAGCTGCTATTGACCTCGAAATCGTAATCAAGCAGCCACAGCATGACGCCAGCCTTGGCAACCACTTGCACGGGGCCGGTTTCCGGAAGACTGAACAGGGCGGTTGTATCCACGAAGTGCCCGGTGATTTCCGCGCCATAGGAATAACCCCAGCCGGAATCATACTCATACAGCGAGGCGCTAACCTCATCTATGTAGCGGTACCCAAACTCAACGCCGGCAAAGCCATTGAACTGAACGCCGCCATAGATGCGGCCGGTCATTGCCTTGTCATCACAGTCGTAGTTGCTCTCACACAGATCTGTAACCTCGGCTTCCCCAAGGCTCAGCCCGAAATACCCGCTCTCGGCCGCCTGGCCGTAGCTGGCGAAAGAAGTCAGCGTCGCTGCGGCGAATAACAGGTTTCTGGTTTTCATGTACCCTTCCTTTTCATAGCTTAAACAACAGAGAATCAGCCCACTTACCGAGAACGCGCAATGTCCGCAGCGGCTGACTGGGCGGGCGAGTATCTGCAGATGGTTAGCAACCTTCAAGCCGGTTTAACGAACGTTTACATTCGCTTTTCTCCGGCCTGGGCAGTACTTTTCCTGTATTCGGAACACCAATCCCACAAGCAGAAGGTCAGACAATGCCCCTGGACAACCCTGAATTCGCCACGATCACTGAGCTGTCACGCGCCTACCAGTCCCGGGAGGTCTCTCCCGTCGAGATCACGGGGTTGATGCTGGAGCGCATCGAACGGCTCGACCCACGCTTGCGCAGCTTCGTTACGGTAACGGCAGAAATGGCACTCGGGCAGGCCCGGCAGGCGGAGCAGGAAATGGTCAGGGGCGTGTTCCGGGGGCCGATGCACGGCATTCCCGTGGGTCTGAAGGACCTTTGCAAGACGGCAGGGATTCGCACCACCTGGGGCACGAAAGTGTTCAGTGACTATATACCGGCCGAAGACGCCACGGTCGTGCGCCGCCTGACCGACGCCGGCGCCGTGATGCTTGGCAAGCTGCAGATGACCGAAGGCGCCTTCGGTGCCCACCACCCGGACATCCCCGCGCCCCTGAACCCATGGGGTGAGGCGTACTGGTCGGGGGTGTCTTCCAGCGGTTCAGGCGTCGCCACTGCTGCGGGGCTTTGCTATGGCGCCATTGGTACGGATACCGGCGGTTCCATCCGCTACCCTTCCGGTGCCACCGGGTTGACCGGACTAAAACCAACCTGGGGCCGGGTCAGCCGGCATGGCGTGCTACCCCTGGCCGACTCCCTGGATCATATCGGCCCCATGACCCGCTCAGCTGAAGATGCCGGTGCCATGCTGGGCACCATGGCTGGTGAGGATCCCCTTGACCCGACAAGTCTCCCGGCGTCGGTTCCGGATTACCTGGCGAGTGTTGCAGGAGGCGTCCGAGACCTGAAAATCGGCATTGCCCCTGCCGATATGGATGGAATCTGTGATGCTGCGACATTGAGAGTGATCGACGAAGTCAGACGGGTTCTGACCGACCTGGGGGCGACATTCCATGAATATTCTGTGCCGCCCACGGCGGCTGCCATGAAGAAAAACTGGGGGCGGTACTGCGCGACAGAAACCGCAATCGCCCACGAGGCGACCTACCCATCACGCAAGGACGAATACGGGCCGGCGCTTGCAGGGCTGATCGAGGCCGGGCGGCGCCTGGGGGCCACTGACCTGATGAAAATGCATCATGCCAGGCTTGAGTTCGCGGGGGACCTTCGCAAGCTCTTCGAGACATTCGATTTGCTGCTGGTACCGGTGCATCCGTTCAGCAATCCTACCATTGCACAGTACGACCAGCTGCTGCGGGATCCGCAAACCATGAACGAGTCATTGCGTTATACAGCGCCCTACAATATGTCCGGAAGCCCCACCATTACACTGCCCGGAGGCTTTACCGAGGAGGGCCTTCCTGTTGGGTTTCAACTGGTGGGACGACACCTGGACGAAGCGTTGCTGGTGCGAGCCGGCCATGCCTTCCAACAGGTCACAGACTGGCACAGGAAACATCCTGAACTGACCTGAAACCAGGCATAAAGAGGTGGCCGGCACCCCACGCAGGGGCGCCGGCACGGGAGCCCTATCAGGACTCGGTAATCATCACAGCCTTGACGTTCACAAACTCATGCATGCCAAAGCCGCCATGCTCCCGACCATAACCACTTTCCTTCACCCCGCCAAACGGCAGGTTGGGCTGGGCCAGGTTGTAGCCATTGATGTTCACCATGCCGGTATCGAACTCTTCCCTGGCCATTTCGATGGCGCGGGCTTCGTTCTGACTGAAGATGCCGCCACCGAGACCATAAGGGGAATCGTTCGCCACCTTCATGGCTTCTTCGGCATCTTTCACCCGGATCAGTGAGGCCACCGGACCGAACAGCTCTTCATCGTAGGCCGGCTGGCCCGGCGCAACGTTTTCCAGCACCGTAGCCGGGTAGAAGCAGCCCTTGCCTTCCGGAATCTCGCCGCCCAACAGACAGGTCGCGCCGTTGTCGACGGACTTGCGGACCTGCTCGTGCAGGCCGTCACGCAGGTCTTTCCGGGCCATGGGTCCCATCACGGTTTCTTTCTGGGTGGGGTCACCAAAGGTGATCTGCTTCATCTGCTCCAGGTACGCATCCCGGAACTGGTCGTAAATGGCGTCTTCAACAATGAACCGCTTGGCCGCCACACAGGTCTGGCCAGTATTGTAGACCCGACCCTGCACGCAGTACTGCACGGCTTTCTTCAGGTCCGCATCCGCCAGGATCAGGTAGGCATCGTTACTGCCCAGCTCCAGTACGGTTTTCTTGAGCACCTTCGCGGCCCGTTGGGCCACGGCGCGACCGGCGTTGGGGCTGCCAGTCAGGGTGACACCACGAACCAGCGGATTCTCGATGACATCATTGGAGACATCGTGGTCGATCAACAGGGTACGGAAGGCATTCTCGGGGAAACCGGCATCACGGTAGAGCTTCTCTACCTCCAGGGCCATGCCCCATACGTTGGGAGCGTGCTTGAGCAGAACGGTGTTGCCGGCAATCAGATTGGCTGCGCTGTAGCGAATGACCTGGTACAGCGGGAAGTTCCATGGCTGGATACCGTAAATCACCCCTTCCGGCTGGAAGGTCACCAGGGCACGGCCACCGTTCAGCTCCCGCTCCTGGTCAGCCAGCTCTTTCGGGCCCTGCTCTGCGGTGTATTCACAAATCGCGGCGCACAGGTCGCACTCCTGCTTGCCCTGGGCGAGGGTTTTTCCCATTTCCCGGGTCATCAGCGCTGCATAATCGTCCTTACGCTCACGGATCAGCTTTGCAGCCTGGCGGAAGGCCTCTGCCCGCTGGTCAAAGCTGGTTTTGCGCCAGGTTTTGAACGCTTCGTGGCTTTGCTCGACAACCTTTGAGGCCTCGTCGGAGGACATCAGCTGATAGGTTTCGAGTACTTCGTCAGTTGCCGGATTGACGGTTTGATAGGTATCAGACATCGGCGTGCCTCCATAGGTGGAGAAGAGGAGTTGCGTCTTTTTGACGTCGCGGAAAGTGGTACGCAGTGATCCCGAAAATGTAGCAGTCCACTGCGTAAAACGATGCAAAGATTACCGAATGTTATTATGACGCTGACGTTACCGTTACCCGCCAGTCAAGGCAGCATCATCGGCGCTGCCACCTGGTCCCGCACCTCTTTGCCACACAGGTTAGCCACCAGTTCCAGGGCAAACTCCAGGGCTGAGCCGGGGCCCTGACTGGTGATGCAGTTGCGATCGACCACAACCCGTTCATTCACCCGCGACTGATCCGGCAGCGCTTCGCGGAATCCGGCATGGCCGGTCGCCGCGATTCCGTCCAGCAGGCCATGGGGTGCCAGCGCCACCGCCGGCGCGGCACAGATGGCTGCGTACCAGAAGCCGGCATCCCTCTGCTTGCGCAGGCGGTCGATCAGCAAGGGACAGTCGGACAGGTTCTGTGCGCCGGGCATGCCCCCGGGCAAGGCAATCAGGTCGTAATCGTGGTGGACGCAATCCTGCAGCAGGGCATCGGCGGTAATGCGGGTGCGACGTGAGGCCGTGATGGTCTTGTGCTCGTGCACGCTGGCCACGGTAACCTCCACATTGGCACGGCGGAGCACATCAATAATGGTGATGGATTCAATCTCTTCACTGCCGTCGGCAATGGGTACCAGTGCGGTCTTGTTCATGGAACCTCCGGTTAACACGTGTTGGACCTGTAGCGGTGACATTACTGTACTATAGCAACAGCATTACCAATGCCACGCAAGGATCTGCCCGAGCCTATGTCCCCCGCCCTCACCTTTGCTCTGTTTGCCATCGCGGCGATTGCGTTTGCGGTGTTCTATCTGTTTTTCTACCGGGGCTGGAAGCGGCAACGGGAGCTGCAACGGCCGTTTCCCCGTGCCTGGCGCAAACTGCTGAAGTCACAGGTGCCCCTGTACCGCCGCCTGCCCGGGCAGCTCAAACGTGAGCTGGAGCGAAGGGTGCAACTGTTTCTGTCAGAGAAAGACTTCTACGGCTGCGACGGATTCGAGGTGGACGACCGGGTGCGGCTGACCATTGCCGGCCACGCCTGCCTGCTGATCCTCGCCCGCTCCTACAGCGACTACGACGAGGTGCGCAGCATCCTGGTCTATCCCGGCGCCTACTATGTGAAGCAGCCCCGCCAGAATGGCATGGTGGTGGACATGGAGCACCAGGTGCGTGCCGGCGAGGCCTCTTCGTTCGGCCAGGTGGTTCTGTCCTGGGACGACTGTGAGCATGCGGTCCAGGCCCCCGGCAGTGACCATAACGTCATTCTGCACGAGTTTGCCCACCAGCTGGATTACCTGGATGGCAGTGCTGACGGTGCCCCGCCACTGTCCGGAGAGCAGGCCCGGAACTGGCAGGAAACCATGAGCGAGGCCTACGAGCAGCTGCAACAGTCCCTGCAACACCACCACAAAAGCTGGCTTGACCCTTACGGCGCAACCGAGCCTGCGGAATTCTTCGCCGTGCTGACGGAAGCCTTCTTCCAGCAACCCGACCACCTGCACCGGAAGCAACCCCGGGTGTATGAATCCCTTTGCGGTTTTTACCGGATCAACCCCATGGATTATCAATAAGTTCCGAAAAGCGCCCGGGGGGCAAAACCAGAAGACCGAAGCCACCGGAAAACTGGCTCACAGCCACCCCCATTGACTAGAATGCTCAATGATATAAATCAAATGGTCAGTCACTGATGCATATGTGCCAGCGATAGCTACACTATTAAACCCACAGCCACCCCCGGTCACACCCTGGCTTGAACCGGACCGATAAAGGAGAACAACGGTGATAAAAAAGATCCTGGTGGGCCTGATTGGCCTCGGCGTGATAGTACTCGCCGCCTTCCTGGTTATAGCCTGGAAGCCATCCATTGATTCCGTGGATCCTCCCTCGGAGGGCGAGTTCAGCCAGGAGCAGATAGACCGCGGTGAAATCATTGCCGGCCTGGGCAACTGCCAGACCTGTCACACCACCGACCAGGAGCAGCCCTACGCCGGCGGCCTGGCCATGCCCACACCTTTCGGTACCATTTATTCCACCAACATCACCCCGGACCCCGAAACCGGTATTGGCCAATGGTCAGAGGAGGCCTTTTCCCGCGCAATGCGTGAGGGGGTGTCCCGCTCTGGAGCCCACCTGTTCCCGGCATTTCCGTATACCCACTTTACGAAAATGACCGACGGAGATGTGGCCGACCTCTACGCCTACATGATGACCCGTGAGCCCATCCAGGCCGAGGCGCCGGAAAATACCCTGGAGTTCCCGTTCAATATTCGGCTGTTGCAGGCAGGCTGGAAAATCCTCTTCTTCGATGAGGGGCGGTACCAGGCAGACAGCAGCAAGTCCGACACCTGGAACCGTGGTGCCTACATCGCTGAGGGTCTCGGCCACTGCAGTGCCTGCCATACCCCCCGTAACCAGTTCGGCGCCGAAGACGAAAGCCAGGCCTGGGAGGGCACTGTCATCAATAACTGGTATGCGCCGGCCCTCAATGGCAGTAACCGGTCGCCGGTGGCCTGGAGCGAAGACGACGCCTATGCCTACCTGCGCAGCGGCGGGTCCCCTCACCACGGGGTCGCTGTAGGCTCCATGGCCGACGTGGTGCACGCG
This sequence comes from Marinobacter bryozoorum, assembly GCF_023156245.1. GTDB lineage: Bacteria > Pseudomonadota > Gammaproteobacteria > Pseudomonadales > Oleiphilaceae > Marinobacter > Marinobacter bryozoorum. Next base: position 54,321 of record NZ_JAKZAH010000019.1, on the reverse strand, counting down.
GGGCTTGGCCTGGCACCGGATGACGACATTCGCGGCCTGGCAACCTGGCTTGCCGGTCTTAACCCGTCTGACGGCGCGGACCTGGCCGCACAGCAGGCCGCGGAAGCCATCAATGCAGCCAGTAACAAACGCACCCCCTCCAGCCTTATGGGGGAAGGTGAGCGCATCTTTGCCTATGCCTGTGCCTCCTGCCATTACAACGACCCGGACAGCCCCAATGCACTGCGTCCGGACATGGCCCTGAACAGTGCCGTGTTTGCGCCGGATCCCGTCAACCTGATTCGTGTAACACTGGAGGGGGTTTCGCTGGAAGAAGGCATCCCGGGCGCAATGATGCCTGCCTTTGGCGAGGCCCTGACCGATCGTGAAGTTGCCAGCCTGCTGGCCTTCCTGCGCAGCAGCCAGACCGACCAGCCGGCCTGGAGTGACCTGGAAGAACAGGTCCGTAACCAACGTCAACAATAAGACTGGCCGAGAGAGATAAAACGGAGCGAACACCATGGCAACAGAATTCGAACTCAACGGTCAGGCCGTTACTGTAGACCTTGAAGGCGACACCCCATTGCTCTGGGCCCTGCGGGATGAGCTGGACCTCACTGGCACCAAGTACGGTTGTGGTATCGGTATGTGTGGCGCCTGCACCGTGCTGATCAACGGTCGGGCCACCCGGTCCTGTATTACTCCGGTGGAAGACATTGCCGGGGCCACCGTAACCACCATCGAAGGCCTGGACCCGAATGGTCAGCACCCGCTGCAGAAAGCCTGGGTAGAAACGCAGACCCCCCAGTGCGGCTACTGCCAGAGCGGGCAAATCATGCAGGCCGCCGCCATGCTGAAAGATTTCCCGGAACCCACCGACGAACAGATCAATCAGGCCATGGGCGGCAACCTCTGCCGCTGCATGGCGTATGTCCGCATCCGCAAGGCTATCAAGATGGCCGCAGCAGAAATGAACGGCGCCGGCGACAGCCAGGCCGAAACCACAGGAGCGGCAGCCAATGAGTAAGTTCTATCGTTACCTCAACCGCCCGGAAGGTTCGAGCCAGGACGTCAGCGAAGATACGGGTGGCCTTGCGGTCAGCCGCCGGGGCTTCCTGATCGGGGCGGCCGGTGCCGGCTTCACCCTGGCCTTCTTTCGGTCCGGCCTGAGTTTCGCCCAGCCGGAGGACGTGGTTCGCGAAGGCACCTTCGAGCCGACCATCTGGTACCACATCCACCCGGACGGACGCATTGTAGTGAATATTGCCGAGGCGGAGATGGGCCAACACGTCGGTACCGCCCTCGCGCGTATTGTGGCGGATGAGCTGGAAGCAAATTGGTCGAAGGTCGAACTCCACCACGTGGACAGTGATCCCAAATGGGGCCTGATGGTGACCGGCGGCAGCTGGTCTGTCTGGCAGAATTTTACTCCCCTGAGTCAGGCCGGTGCCGCGGGTCGGCAGGCCCTGATCGAGGAAGGCGCCCGCCTGCTGGGGGTCAGCCCGGACCAGTGCCAGGCCCGCAATAGCGAGGTCATTGCTGGTAACCAGTCCATCAGCTATGGCGAAATCGTCCAGCGGGGCGACCTGAGCCGTACCTACACGGAAGAAGAACTCAAGCAAATGCCGGTCAAACCCGCCACCCAACGCCGACTGATTGGACGGGAATCGAAGGCACTGGATATTCCGGGCAAGACCGACGGTGCCAGCCGTTACGGGCTGGACGCGAAGGTGGAAGGCATGGTGTACGGGCGCCCTTTGATACCGCCCACCCGCTACGGCGCGACCATCAACAGTATTGATGACAGTGACGCACAATCGGTCAAGGGCTACCAACAGACCATCACCCTGGATGACCCCACCGGCACCGTGCCCGGCTGGGCTGTCGTGATTGCCGACTCCTTCCATGCTGCCAGCCAGGCCGCTGCCCGGATCCGGGTCGACTGGTCCGCCGGTGACACAGCGGACGTCAGCGAACAGGACATCCTGGACCACGGGGTGGAGCTGATCGAAACACCTGACAAGGGCTCCATCATGTTCCCGGATGAAGGCGTGGATGATGCCTTTGATGGCGCCGGTGACGTTTTCCAGCAGGACTACATTACCCATACGGTGCTGCACTTCCAGATGGAACCAGTGAACGCCCTGGCCTACGAGAAAGACGGCACCTGGGAAATCCACACCGGTAACCAGTGGCAGTCACTCATCATCCCGGTATTGGCCAAGGCCCTGGGCGTAAAGGAAGACAAGGTGGTCATGCGCACCTATATGCTCGGTGGGGGGTTCGGCCGGCGACTCAATGGTGACTATGCCGTGCCTGCGGCGCTCGCCTCGAAGCAACTGGGAAAGCCGGTCAAACTGGTGTTCACGCGGGAGGACGACACCCGCTTCGACTCGCCCCGTTCCGCCTCCTACCAGCGTCTGCGCATGGCATTCGACGGAGAGGGCAACCCGGTGGGTATGGAGCACCACGCCACGGCAGGCTGGCCTACCGAAGTGATGGCTCCCTTTTTCATGCCCAAAGGCGCCAACGACCAACCATTTGATCCCTTCTCCATCCAGGGCGCAGCCCACTGGTACTCGGTGGGGCCGCACAGGGTTCGGGCCATTTCCAATGACCTGGCAAACGCGACCTTCCGGCCCGGCTGGCTGCGTTCAGTGGGTTCCGGCTGGGTAAACTTCGCCCTCGAATCTTTTATGGACGAAGCCGCCCACCACGCAGGAAAGGACCCGATCGATTTCCGTCTCGCACTGCTGAAAGCCGAAGGCAGAAACGCCGGGGAGGCACCCAATTCAGTCGGCGGCGCCTCGCGACAGGCGAATGTGCTGCGCAGGGTGCGGGAAATCTCCGGCTGGGGCGAGAACATGCCTGAGGGCACTGGCCTCGGGGTTGCCACCACCTACGGCCAGGAACGTAACATGCCCACCTGGACCGCCTGCGTCGCACGGGTGCATGTCGACAGAAACACCGGCCGGGTCAAACTGGAAAAGATGACACTGGTGACCGATGCCGGCACGGTGGTACATCCAGATGGCGCCCGGGCACAGGTAGAAGGGGCAGCACTGTGGGGCGCCTCCATGGCGCTGCACGAGGGTACCCGTTTCGAGAACGGTGAGCCCGTGGCCCGCAACCTGAACACCTACACCCCCATGCGTATTGGTGATGTACCGGAACTGGAAATCGAGTTCGTGGACAGCACCGAAACGGCGGTGGGACTGGGTGAGCCCGCCACTACGGTAACCGGTCCGGCTATTGCCAACGCGATCTTTGCCGCGGTGGGCGTGCGCCTGAGGGAGATTCCCATCACCCCGGAGGCCGTATTAAACGCGCTGAAGGCCTGAGCCCATTGATCGGCCTTCAAGACGGAAACACGCAGCGGCCTGGAGCCGCTGCGTTTCGTTCCGGGGATACCATGCCGGCACTGGTGCTCGCTGGCGGCGCCTCCCGACGCTTTGGCCGCAGCAAGGCCCTGGCTCGCTGGCGCGAGGGGACGCTGATTGAACGGGCTATCCACCAGGCCCGTCAGCTGAGCAGTGAAGTACGGGTCGTCACCGGCTGCGGGGGAAATATTATCCGCTACCGCAGCCGTGGTGTGCCAACCGTGTGGTTGCAGAATACGCATTGGCAGAAGGGAATGTCGACGTCGCTGAACTGCGGCCTGCAGTCCCTCCCGACCTTGTGCAAGGGAGTGTTCGTGGTGCTGGTGGACCAGCCCCTGGTGCCAGGCCGGGATCTCCGGAATTTCGCCAGCCTGGCCCGGGAGCAGCCGCTTCTGCCCCTGGCAGCCGACTATGGTAATCGTCCCGGGGTGCCCGCCTACCTGCCCCGCTGGCTGTGGCCGGCGATTGCGGAACTGGAAGGCGACCAGGGCGCGGGAGTGGTTCTCAGACAGATCAACGCCCGCCGCATTCCTATAGCGGGAGTTGAAGACGATATCGATACCCCTCAGGATCTCAGGTTCGTCAGCCTTCGATAAGCACGCTCTTTTCACCAGCCTGCAGTAAAGGTGCTGTCACCTGCAAACGGCGATAGTCCCGCGTCATTTCCGCAAGGATGGATATGGCGATCTCCGACGGGTTACTCGCGCCGATATCCAGCCCGACCGGCCCCCGAATCCGCTCCAGCCTGTCGGCGAACCCGTCGCTGGCAAGCTGGTCACAGCGCTGTTGATGGGTACGGCGGCTGCCCAGGGCGCCAAGGTAGAACACGTCGCTGGCCAGCAGCTGGCGCAGCAGGGGCGGCTCCCAGTCGTGTTCGTGGAACATCAGTACCACGGCGGTGTGCGCATCCAGCGGTGGCAGGGCCACGGAGGACGGCGATACCAGTGCCCGGGCGTCGACCCCGGCTTGCTCCCCGGCGACACGGGTAGCCCGATCCGGGGAGTAGAGCGTAACCTGGTAATCACTGGCCTGCCCGAGCCTTGCCAGGGTGTGGGCATTGGGACCTTTGCCATAGACCAGCAGCCGGCGCACCGGATGGTACCAGCGACGGAAATGGCCACCTTGCACTAGCTCGTCAACGGCATGCACCACCCTGTGACCACCGTGACCCCCTGCCCCGGCCGGCGTATCCAGCGCTACGCTGCGCCTGTCCTCCAGGGCGGCGAGCAAGGCTTCAACTGTGCCATCTGCCACCGTAACGTCAATGTAGAGGTCCACCGTCGCACCGCAGGGCAGGCGGATATCCAGGTAGGGCGACCCGGCACCAAGGCGCAGTTGTCGGTTGCGCCCCTCAGCCAGCGCCGCCACGGCCTCATCCGCGATCACCGTCTCTGCACAGCCGCCGGTAAGGTGCCCCACATACTCGCCGTTGCCAGCCACCACCATCTGGCTGCCCAGGGGACGGGGGGAGCCGCCCTCCGAGCGAACCAGGGTAATCAGGGCGACCGGGAGCCCCCGGGCCCTGAACTGCATAAAGTCCTGCAACAGGCAGTCGCGGGTGTTCATACGGTGAATCATCTCACTGTTCCTGACGTTGACCGTTGTTATGAAGAGGACGGCTGGTGGCTGATCCGCTCAGGCGCCGAAAGCCGTCCAGCCGCCATCCACCATAATGGTTTCACCGGTGATGTAGGACGATGCCTCTGCCGCCAGGAAAATGGCCGTACCCACCATTTCCTCGGGCCGGGCCATGCGCTTCATGGGGGTGCGGGCCGCCACGCGTTCGGCGAAGTCCGCCCGCGTATCGGTGATGGCCTTCACCAGGGGAGTTTCTGTATAGGCCGGTGCCAGGGCGTTTACCCGGACGCCCCGTTCTGCCCATTCTACAGCGAGGGTTTTGGTGAGCATGTCTACCCCGCCCTTGCTCGCGCAATAGGCGGAGGACCCGGTCAGACCGGTCTTGCCGGCAATGGAAGACATATTGACGATGCTCCCGCTGCGCTGGCTGAGCATGTGCCGACCCACCGCCTGGGCCATGAGGAAAACCCCGGTGAGGTTGATATTGATGATGGTCTGCCAGTCTTCCAGGGGGAGTTCTTCCGCGGGTTTCTTGATGGTCAGGCCGGCGTTGTTGATCAGTACGTCAATCTGACCGAACTCATCGATGGCGGCATCCACAGTGGCGGAGATCTGGCCGAGGTCGCTGACGTCACAGGGCGCGACCAGTGTGCGCACGCCAAACGTCTCGGCTTCCTTTGCGACGGCCTCCAGCTCGTCGCGGCTGCGACTGCATAGCACCAGGTGGCTGCCGGCTTCCGCCAGCCCGAGGGCGATGCTGCGCCCGATGCCGCGACCTGCGCCGGTCACCAGGCTGACTTTCCCACTCAAATCGAACAATGACATGGTCTTACTGCCTTTTATGGGGTTGTTTTTATTAGGGTCGTGTAAAGCAAAACACGGTAACCGCGAAAAAGCCAGCCTGAAAGCGGCCTGTTTGCCGGCGTGTTGGCGCGGTTCCTGCTTAACCCGGGGTAGCGTGTCATTTTCTAGCCGGTTCAGTCCGGAGGTAAGTTCCCATGTCTTTGCTGACATCACTGATCAATGCGGGCGCCCAGTTCCAGCAGGCGGCGACCCGTCGCCATGCGGATACCCAGCCTGCCAGCACGGGCAAGGCTGACAAGCCCCAGGGGGCCGATGCAGGCGGAAAGAATGATGACCGTTTCACCTTCACCGGGGGCCAGCCCAGGAGCAAGACGGGGCGGCTGTCCGTGGCGGAGTACCGGCAGCAGGTCGGGCAGGATATTGCCTACGTGCGGGAAACCCTGCGGCACAAGCTTGCCGAGTATGGCATGCAACCCAACACACAGATTGCCGCTGCCCGTACCGCTTCCGGCGAGGTGAGTGTACAGGGACGCATGCCCGAACAACCCCGCCAGCGTATTGAGCAAGACCTCAACAACAGCGCGGAATTCCGGGACGCCCTCAAGCGCCTCAGCGTCAACGAACCGACGCTGGCCTTTGTGGACACGGCCCTCAAGCTGAACCAGGCCTACGGCACCAGCAACACGGTGCTGGACACCCTGGTCAGTGATAACCAGCAGTTCAACGGCCTGCAGGACCTGGTGCACCGCTACGACAGTATTCGCAAGACCTTCGCCAGCAACGACGGCAGCGCGGCAGAGGCTGCCCGGGACTATGCCTTCCGGCTGAATGCCCGGGCCTGACCCCGGTCCCGGTCAATCGGCCTGGAACGGCTCCGGGTCACCCTTACCCACCCGGGTCACCTCGGGCACAGTGCCGGTCATATTGACCACGGTGGTGGGTTCCATGCCACAGAAGCCGCCGTCAATAATCAGGTCCAGCTCGTGTTCCAGCGCATCCCGGATTTCCTCCGGGTCGGTCATGGGGTTTTCCTCTCCGGGCAGGATCAGCGTACTGCTCATGATCGGCTCACCCAGCTCACCCAGCAGGGCCTGGACAATGGCATTATCCGGCACCCGCAGGCCAATGGTCCGCCGCTTGGGGTGAAGCAGCCGGCGCGGAACTTCGCTGGTGGCATCGAGGATGAACGTATAGGCACCCGGGGTGAATGTCTTCAGCAACCGGTACTGGGTGTTGTCCACCTTTGCGTAGACGCCCACATCGGAAAGGTCCCGGCACACCAGCGTGAAGTTGTGCTTGTCATCCAGCTTGCGGATGCGCTTGATGCGATCAGCCGCCTGCTTGTCGCCCAGGTGACAGCCGATGGCATAACCGGAGTCCGTGGGGTAGACGACCACACCGCCCTGGCGAAGAATCTCTACGGCCTGCTTGACCAACCGCTTTTGCGGGGTTTCCGGGTGAATCTGGAAAAACTGGCTCATGATGCCTGCTCCCTTTTCGAACCGCCCATACAATTGGGTGACGCGGGTACCTGGCCACCACTGGCCTGCCACTCCGCTGGCGTGTACAGGTGAAGCGCCAGCGCGTGGACGCCGCCCTGCATTTCCTCAGCCAGCACCTGGTAAATGGCCTGGTGCCGGCGCACCTTGGACTGGCCTTCAAACTGGCTAGAAATCAGTGTCACCTTGAAGTGGGTTTCTGAGTTCGGTGGCACGCTGTGCATATGGCTTTCGTTTTCGACGGTCAGGTGACCGCCTTCAAACCGTTCGCCCAGTTTCTGTTCAATCGACTGCTGTATCCGCATATCGGTGCCTTATCGGTTGGAATTGCCGGTTCCTGTTGATGAAATCAACATTCTGACTTACCAACAGTTTACACCCTGTATGCCGTCTTGACAGGGGCTGCGTCAGGCGCCATCTTGCGACTCCCTGAACAAGCCGGACAACCATAGCCTCCATGCGCCTCTATATCGCCGAAAAGCCCAGCCTGGGCCGTGCCATCGCCGACGCCCTGCCCGGCCCCGTACAGAAGGGCCCCGGCTGGCTGAAGTGTGGCCAGGGCGACCAGGCCGTAACCGTCAGCTGGTGTATCGGCCACCTGCTGGAGCCAGCAGAGCCGGCCAGCTATGACCCCCGCTGGAAATCCTGGCGCATGGCAGACTTGCCGGTGTTTCCGGACCAGTGGCAACTGGCACCCAGGGACAGCGTGGCAAAGCAGCTGGGCGTGCTGCAAAGCCTGGTGCGCAAGGCCGAATTGATCTACCACGCCGGCGACCCTGACCGTGAAGGCCAGTTGCTGGTGGATGAGGTGCTGCGGTATTTCGGTGTTCGCTGCCCGGTGCAGCGGGTACTGATCAACGACCTGAACCGCGACGCCGTGCGAAAAGCCCTGGCAGCCCCACGAGATAACCGGGACTTCCGGCACCTGTCCCATTCCGCCCTGGCCCGGCAACGGGCGGACTGGCTCTACGGTATCAACCTCACCCGTTTCTATACCCTGAGCTACCGCCAGCAAGGCGCCGACGGCGTCTATTCCGTGGGCCGGGTGCAGACCCCCGTGCTTGGGCTGGTGGTGCACCGGGACGACACCATTGCAGACTTCGAGCCCAGGCCCTGGTTCCGGCTGACCATCACCGCACGCCCCTCCGGCAATGAAACCCCGGACCAGGACTTCGAAGCCCGCTGGCTGCCGTCAGAGAACCAGCAACAATACCTGGACGACGAAGGCCGCCTGCTCAACCGGGAGGTAGCCGAGGATATTGCCAACGCCGTCCGCGGACGCCCGGGCCGGATCACTGAAGCCCGCTTCCGGGACCGGAAGGAAACCGCGCCCCTGCCGCTATCGCTGTCGGCGCTGCAAATCGAGGCAGGGAAGGTTTTTGGCATGGGCGCCAAGGCCGCACTGGATACCGCCCAGAGCCTGTACGAAAAACACCAGCTGATCACCTACCCGCGCTCTGACTCACGCTACCTGCCCGAAGGCCACCTGGAGCAGGCCGCCGGGGTCTGCCAGGCCATCGGCAAAGTGGATGACAGCCTGGCCGGCGCGGCTGGCGAAGCCGACCTGAATCGCCGCTCCGCCGCCTGGAACGACGGCAAGGTGGACGCCCACCATGCCATCATCCCGACCCTGAGGGCACGCCCGGCGGGACAGCTGAGCCAGCAGGAACGCAACATCTATAACCTGGTGGCCCGCTATTACCTGATGCAGTTCATGCCGGAGGCCGTTCACAGGGAAGGACGCCTTGACCTGGCGATCAGCGATCATCGTTTCCGGGCCACGGAAACCGCACTGCTGGAAGCCGGCTGGAAAATCCTGGAGCCACGGCAGCGGTCCGCCAAATCCGACGGCGAAGCGCCTAAAAAACCCCTGCCCCGGCTCGAACCCGGCGACGATGTCACCTGCCTCGACAGCGCCATCAAGGAGCGACTGACCCAGCCACCGCAGCACTTTACCGATGCCACCCTGCTGGCCGCGATGACCAACATCGCCCGCTTTGTCAGCGACCCGCAGTTGCGCAAAACCCTCCGTGAAACCGATGGGCTGGGTACCGAGGCCACCCGGGCGGCCATTATCGAGACCCTGTTCCGGCGGGATTACCTGTTCCGGGAAGGCCGCCACATCCGTGCCACCGAAAAAGGGCGCAGCCTGGTCCACGCCCTGCCGGAAGCCATCAGCCAGCCGGATATGACCGCCGTATGGGAGGCCACCCTGGAGCAGATCCGCTCGGGCAACGGCGACCCACGCCAGTTCCTGGACGAGCTGAAGGGGCAGATCAGCGGCTTTATCCGCCAGCCTGCCAGCAGCCCGGCAGACGCCCACCCGGATACAGGTGTCGCAACTGCCCCGCTGACAGACTCCGGCGCTATCCACTGCCCCAAGTGCCGTGCGCCGATGCGGGTTCGCGAAGGCAAGTTCGGTCGCTTCCACGCCTGCACCCGCTTCCCGGACTGCAATGGCACCCGCCCACTGGAAGACAGCGCCCCCGAAGACGGCACCAGTCAGCGCCCCTGGCCTTGCCCTGCTTGCTACGCGCCGCTGGTGCGAAGGAAAAGCCACCGTGGCTGGTTCTGGGGCTGCAGTAATTTTCCTTCCTGCCGACAAACAGTGAATGACGATAACGGCACGCCGGTTGCCGTTAAACGGCCTCCGGCCCGCTAATCCCTACAGCCACCTGTGGCTGCCGCCGGAGGTTACGTAAATCAAACACAATGACACTGACGAGTGCGCCAGGATTTGACACAATAGTGTGATATGAACGCCCGTTTAAGTGACTCTCGCAGAAGAGGCTGCAACAGACAGTGCAGTCTTTCCTGATGCGACTTGGTATCACTCCAGGAGACAGACCATGCGTATAGCCCTGCTTGAAGACGAGCATGAACAGGCTCAGCATGTACAACAGATTCTGGCCGACCAGGGGCACCCCTGTGACAGTTTTCCCACCGGTCAGTCTTTTGTCAGCGCGGCCCTGCACCGCAGCTATGACCTGATGATCCTGGACTGGCAGATTCCCGACATGACCGGGCTCGACGTGCTGCGTGACATCCGCGCCCAGCTTAACTGGCCGGTACCGGTAGTTTTCCTGACCCAGCGCGACAGCGAGCAGGATATTGTCCAGGCCCTGGATGCCGGCGCCGATGACTACCTGGCCAAGCCGGCCCGCCCGGCGGAACTGATCGCCCGGATCAATGCCCTGGCTCGTCGCTCGAACCCCGACTCGGACAAGGAAGAGCTGCGTTATGGCCCGTTCGTGATCAACACCAGCCGCCGGACCATTACCCTGCATGGTGAGCAACTGACCCTCACCGACAAGGATTTTGACCTGACGCTGTTCCTGCTGCAGAACCAGGGCCGGCTACTGACCCGGGAGATGCTCCTGGAGCGTGTCTGGGGCCTGACACGGGATATCAACACCCGGACCGTGGACACCCACATGAGTCGCCTGCGCCGCAGGCTGGGCCTGAACCCGGACAACGGTTTCCGGATCAAGACCATCTACCAGCGGGGCTACCGGCTTGAAGCCATGGCCGATGCCTCCGCTACGGAAGAATCCACCACCGCCTGACACGGGATGCCGCAGTTGCAGCTTGTAGCCAAAACCATTCGTCGAGTCCGCCCGGCCCTGGGCTTGCTTTGTGCCACGTCATTACTGGCATTCCTAACAGCCGTTCCTGCCCAGGCGGAGCTGGCCGTGGCCAGTGGCTCGTCAGTCAACGGCCCATCGACCGCGAGCACCACTTACAGTGACTGGAACTACACCCTAAAAGCCGGCGAAACCTTCGACCAGGCCGCGCGGGAACTGCTCCGGGCGGACATTTCCAGCTATCGACTGGCAAGCTATAACGGGGTTTCTTCATCCGCCACCCTGACCAGCGGTGACCGTATCCGCATTCCCGTGGCATGGCTGCGACAGCAACCGGAACCGGCACGGGTTACCGGTGTCAGCGGCCACGCCCAGCGCAGACCTTCCGGCGGCGCCCCACTACAACCGCTCTCCGACGGCGACCGGATTCGGGTCGGCGATACCGTCATCACACGGGACGGCACGGTGACGGTTGAACTGGCGGACGGCTCCATTGTTCGTATCAACCCCTCCAGCTCCGTGGTATTCAACCGGCTGACCCGTTACGGCCGCACCGGTATGACCGATACCCGCATGCGCCTGGAGCGAGGCGGTCTCAGCAATCGCGTGCACCCCATGATCGAGGAAGGGGCGCGGTTCGAGATCGAAACCCCGTCCGCCATTGCCGCCGTGCGGGGAACCGCTTTTGCCTTGCAGGCAGATAACAACGGCAGCCACCTGCAGGTGACCGAAGGCCGTGTCAATTTTGGCCAGCCGGGGGCAACCCGGGACATTCCGGCGGGCTACGCCGCCTCGCTGGGCAGAACCGGTACCGGGGAGCTGCGGATTCGCCAGCTGCCGCCGGCACCGGACCTTGCCGCAACACCGGGAACCTTTAACAGCCTGCCGGGCAACGTCCAGTGGCAAGCGAACGGCAGCGATTCTCCCCGGTACCAGGTGGATATCATCGAGGCCGACTCAGGTCGCTGGGTACGCCGTGAGCAGACCAGTAACAACGAAGTGTCGTTGCAGGGCCTTGCCAATGGCGACTACCGCCTGGAAATTGCCTCCCTTGCCGCCGATGGCACCCAGGGCATGCCCGCCAGCGTTCCTTTCCAGGTTGATCTCTCAGCCCGCGCCGCTGAACTGGTCGAACCTGGCAAAGGGGCCGCGCTGGATACCGACCGGCCCCGTTTCAGCTGGCGCTACCAGGGTGAAAACGAGCTTGCCCGCGTGGAAATTGCAGAGAACCCGGAATTCACCAACCTGGTGGCCAGCAGCGACTGGAGCAGCCAGGATAGCGCCACCCCCAGCCGCTCCCTGGGCGCCGGCAGTTACTACTGGAGGGTTGTCACCGAAGCCGGCGGCAATTCCGTGGCCACCAGCGAAACCAGGACACTGACCATCAATGGCACGCTGGAGCCGGTGCGCGTGCTCAGCGCCAACTACGTGGACCGCCAGGTACGAATCTTCTGGGAGACCATTGACCAGGCCTCCAGCTACCTGCTGCAGTTGTCAGAAGACCCGTCGTTTGAGCAGGTTATAAAGGAGGCCACCGTGAATGACACCACCGCCGCCTTGCGCCTGATTCCCGGAAGAAGGTATTTTGTGCGGTTGCGGGCAGTGTCCGATGGTCCCATGGCGGGACGCTGGGGCCCTGGCCGGGAATTATATGTAGAATAGCCGTACTGTCGGACGGGTAGCCCCGGTTCTGGCAGTGCCAGAATCCACCACGCACCACAGCAGGGCCCATGACGAGGGATTGGTTTTCCACCAGACATTCAGCCTGGACGCTGGCCCTGCCCCTCATCGGCCTCCTGCTACTGCTCCAGTTGAGCACGCTGCCGCAGCGGCTGGATAACTGGTTGTATGACACGCTGGTGACGACCTTTCCACCGGCTCCCTCCGAAGACGTGGTCATTGTCGCCATCGACGAGGACAGCCTGGCGGCAATCGGCCCCTGGCCCTGGCCACGGGACGTCCATGCCAGGCTGATACGCAACCTGACCGCCGCCGGTGTTGACCGCATTGTCATGGATATCCTGTTTACCGAGCCAGGCCCTGACGACGCCGTACTGGCCGATGCCATGAAGTCGCACGGGAAGGTCACCCTGCCCCTTTACCTGGCCCCCGGCAGGCAGTCTGACCTGTTCAGGGAGCAACTACCCACACCGCTGCTGACCGCTGCTGCCTTTGCCCTGGGCCATGCCCACGTGGAACTGGATTCAGACGGCATCGCCCGCGGGCTCTACCTCTACAACGGGCTTGGTAACCAGCTATGGCCGGCCATGGCCCTGGCCGCTGGCGCCGACCAGCGAGTCGGTCAGGCGCAGGCTTTTGAGCAGTTACAGGCCCCACCCTTCGTCAACGTACGCCAGGACTTCCGCCGCGTGCCCCTGGCGGGCCGAAGCGGTGCCTACACCACACTGTCCTACGCTGACCTGCTGGAGCCCTCGCCTGCAACCAGATGGCTGGAAGGCAAGACGGTCCTGGTCGGGGCGACCGCTGCCGGCTTTGGCGACGTACTGCCAACGCCCTTCTCCGGACTGGCGCAGCCCATGTCCGGCGTAGAGTTCCATGCCAACGCACTGGCGGCAGCCCGGCGGGACCAGCTTATTGCCGTGGCACCCGGACCCTGGACCTTCGGCCTGACGTCGCTCTGTGCCCTGCTGGTGATCCTGGTTCTGCCCCGGTTGCGTCCGAGTCGGACTTTCTCCTTCTCAGCCCTGGTCTTCACCGGCATCCTGGCTGCCACGGTGACCGCCCTGATGACACTGCACCTGTGGATACCCGCCGCCTCTGCAATGCTGGTGCCGGTGATTGCCTTTCCGCTCTGGAGCGCCCGGCGCCTGTCATTCGCCAACCGCTTCCTGAACCAGCAGATCGACCAGCTGGAACGAGGCAACCTGTTACACCTGCCCGCCACCTGGAGCCGCAGCCCCCGGCAGATCCTGGCTAACCTGAAAGCGCTACTGTCCCCGGAGGGCTGGTTGCTGATCGAAGACAACGCCATTGTCGAGCAACACAACCTGGCAGCCGACGACCGGCACCCGGGCTGGCAGAACCCACCGGGTACCTGGCACCACGACCAGGGCATAAGCCGGGTTTCCCTGGTCCGGGGCGAAAACCGGTACCGCCTTGCCCTGCGCCTGCCCCATGGCCTGGCGGGTGCGGCTGCCGAGCGCTACCTGGGCCGCCTGTCATTGCAGGCACCCAGTCAGGCGCCGATCGCGGTTACCCGGGAAAACCTGTCAACCCGGATCAACCGGGCCCGGGAGGCGACCCAGAAGCTCAATCACATCCAGCAGTTCATCTGGCGCAGCTTTGAGCATATGCCGGACGGCATCATTGTGACCGATCCGCTGGGCCTGATCCTGTTCGCGAATGGCCATGTGCCGCGCTGGTTCAACGAGCCCAAACCCAGCCTGCAGGGCATGCCGCTGGCCGGACTGCTGCAGGGCCACGACCCCCGCAGCCCTGGCTGGGAGGAAACCCTGGCCGACACCCTGACCCAGCAGCAAAGTCGCACCGTCGACCTGCACCTGCATGGCCGCGACTTCCTGATTCACTTTGCCCCCTTCCTGCTGCCGGACAGCCAGCAGAACGGCATCATTGCCAATATTTCGGACATTTCGGAGCTGAGGGAGCAGCAGCGCCAGCACCGGGAGGCTATCGACTTCATCTCCCACGACGTGCGGTCTCCGCTGGTATCCCAGCTGGCGCTGATCGAGCAGCTCAAGCGCCGCCCGGGCGAGGTACAGGTCGAGCAGCTCGACCAGCTGCGCAAGCTGGCCCGGCGCAGTTACCACCTGGCCGAGGAGTTCGTGCAACTGGCCCGGGCGGAACAGCTGACGGAAACACGCTTCTATGACTGCGAGTTCCTCGCCATCGTGGAAAACGCCCGCGACAGCGTCAGCGAGCAGGCCCTGGAGAAGAACATCAAACTGGTGCTGCTGGGGAATGACGACCTGTGGTTACGGGGCAATGCAGAGCTGCTGGAACGGGCGGTGATCAACCTGCTGACCAATGCCGTTCAGTATTCGGAGCCCGGCACCTCGGTGACCATGCAGGTCTTCCGCGCCGGCCACCAGGCCTGCCTCACCGTGACGGATGAAGGTCCCGGCATTGCATCCTCGGAACTGGCCACGCTCTTTGACCGCTTTCAGCGCCAGAAAAGCAGCGAACTGGCAGGCAAGCATGGCGTCGGTCTCGGCCTGTCGTTTGTGAACGTGGTCGTGGAGAAGCACAAGGGTGAGATTACCGTAGAATCCAGGGAGGGCGAGGGATCGGCCTTTACCCTGAAACTGCCGGTGACCAACGACGAATAGCCAGTGACAGCCGCTCAGAGAGAGGCGCTCACCACCTGTGATGGCACGCTGAGAAGCCCGTTACTGTCTACGGTCTGTACGTAGAAGTACCAGGTTCCCTGATCAAGGCCTGACACAGTCACCTCACAACTGATGCACGCCCCCACATTCAGCCGGCGGCTCATTGCCTGCCGGCTCGCGCCATAACGCACCACGAACCCACCCAACTCATGGTTGGCCAGTTGCTCACCATTTTCCCGGGACCCGGGGGCGTCCCAACTGAGCGTTACCGACTTATCGCCACCGGACGAACCCGAACCCCCGCCACCACAGCCTGACAGCATGGCAGCCGCGAGCAGCAGGCCGGTGAGGACAGAACATTGACCAGAAGAGAGGAGCATTGGTTTTACGTTACACAGGCAGCGTTGGTCTTTTCGCAAAGACAAGGTAACAGACAAGGGGAGACCCCGACTTTGGAACCGGGCGAAATTGCAGCACAGGCATAAAGTTCGAAGCAAGGACGCAGCCTTGGAATTATAGACGGAATCTGAATGCAGGAGTAAGGAAAAAATGGTGGGTGGTGCAGGGATCGAACCTGCGACCCTCGCCTTGTAAGGGCGATGCTCTCCCAGCTGAGCTAACCACCCGGGAAGGAAAAAATGGCGGAGCGGACGGGACTCGAACCCGCGACCCCCGGCGTGACAGGCCGGTATTCTAACCAGCTGAACTACCGCTCCGCATTGTCAACAAAAAGACCGATGCCTTCCTGCCAACCGCTGTTGACTGGGGTAAGTCAACAGTCCGGAAAGTGGTGGGTGGTGCAGGGATCGAACCTGCGACCCTCGCCTTGTAAGGGCGATGCTCTCCCAGCTGAGCTAACCACCCACTTCCGGGTCACCTGATTGACGTTGCCGGCGTGATGCGGTGTTCATCAATCAAGTGAGACGCGCATTTTAAGTATTTCTGAGGCGGTGTCAAATGTTTCAGGGAAATTTTCCTGAAATTTTTCTGTAACCGCCAGAATCGCCTAATTTCCAACCAATTCCGTTATTTACAGGGCCGTTGTTATTGCGCTCTTAGCTGGTCCACCTGCTGCTGCAGCCGGATCAGGCGGGACGTCAGCTGGGCCCGGGAGGCATCAACGGATTGCAGCGTCTGCTCTGCCTCATTCAGCCGGCTGCGAGTCGCCGACAGCTGCCGGCTGAGCTCAGCCACCCGGCCGTCACCGGACTCCAGCGACTGAATCCGGCTTTCCAGCCCCTCAAGGGTCAGTGACTGCTCCTGGCGGAACCGGGTCAATTGCCGGCTCACCACGTCATCAACATCTTCCATGCCGTTTGCGAGGGATGTCAGCCGCTCATCCACGTCACCAAGGCGAGACTCCATCGACTGTACTGCCGAAGCCAGGTCTTGCTGCCGCTGCCCGGCCTGCTCGACCGAACCGGTAAGCGTTTCCAGCTCGCCACGGACTGCGGTAACCGATTCCCCGGTTGCCGACAGACTTTCAGCCACCTGGTCGAGCCGATCTTTCAGGGCTTCCTGCTGTTCTACCAGGGATTCTATCTGTGGCCGGTTGGTCCCATCAGCCAGCTCCCAGAGCTTGCCGATTTCGCTGTTGGCTTCCTCCAGCGATGAAACAACACCCTCCAGGCGTTCCTCCATGGACGAACCGGTTTCTTCAAGGTTCTCGCCAGTCTCGGACAGCTCTCCCTCAAACCGTGCCAGCGCCAGCTTGCTTTGCCGGCTCCAGTAATCCGCCTCCTCAAGCTGATCTTCCATCGCCACCAGCCTTTGCTGCATCTGCCAGCCAAACCAGCTACCGCCAGCGACGGCGATCACCAGCAGCACCACTAACAGCCAGACCATTCCCCGACCAGGACCCGACGGCGCCTTCCCCCGGCCAGTCCCGCCGGGCGCACCACCCCTGCCGCCGGCGGACCGCTTGCTATCATCCGCTGGCCTTGTCGGCTTCGGCTTTCCTCCCTTGCCGGCAATGGGCTCACGGGCGCGAAGCTCGTCTTCATCGGGGCGAATCGAATCCATAGTTACTCCTGAACCCGTCACTGCACGAGTACTGAAAAGAATAGTAAGACAATGGCGTGTGATCATATCCGCTACCGCCCGGCATGACCAACAGCCCCCAACCCCGAAACCCGGCGGATTCGTTTGCATGGCGAACGACCAGATCCTAAAATGGCGGGCTTTCCCGACCTTGGGCCAGGCTCAATCCGGTTATGGCCTTGTCGACACCTTATTATTGCCGGGGACACCGCTATGCAACCGCTGGTAGGCATTATTATGGGCTCCAAATCGGACTGGCCCACCATGGAACATGCCGCCCAAATGCTCGACAAACTGGGCGTAAGCTACGAAACCCGGGTGGTTTCCGCCCACCGTACGCCGGACCTGCTGTTCGACTACGCCAAGGGCGCAGCCGACCGGGGCCTGAAAGTCATTATCGCCGGTGCCGGCGGCGCCGCCCACCTGCCCGGCATGGTTGCCTCCCAGACGTCATTGCCGGTGCTGGGCGTACCGGTGCAGTCAAAGGCCCTGAACGGCCTCGACTCCCTGCTCTCCATCGTCCAGATGCCGGGCGGTGTCGCCGTGGGCACCCTGGCCATCGGTAACGCCGGTGCCACCAACGCCGGCCTGCTGGCAGCCCAGATCATCGGCAGCTTTGACGAGAATGTGCGCAAAGCGGTGGATGAGTTCCGGGCGAATCAGACTGAAACGGTGTTAGGCAATCCAGACCCCAGTGCCTGAAAAGCGCCAGGAGCAGGCAACTCCCGGGATGAAGGAGCTGGTGGGGCAGGGGTTGCCAGGACTGTGCGGAGCCAGGGATGGCGGAGCCCAAGCGACACAGGGAAGTGCCGAAAGGAGCGTGTCCTGGCAACCCCTGCCCCGCCGGCTCATACTCCACACGGATCAGACGGCAGGAGAGAGTACATGAGAATCGGCGTACTAGGCGCAGGCCAACTGGGAAGAATGCTCGCATTGGCCGGCTACCCACTGGCCAAGACATTTGTCTTCTACGACATGTCCGGCAACCCGAGTGCCGGCGTGGGCGTCACCGTCATCGACGAAGAGGGCAAAGACCTGGAGGAATTCCTCTCCCGGGTCGACGTGGTCACCTACGAATTCGAACACCTGCCGGTAGCGATCGCAGAGAAAATCGCCGAAAGCAAGCCGGTCCGGCCCTTGCCCAGGGCCCTGCAGGTCTGCCAGAACCGCGAGGCTGAGAAGACTCTGTTTGGCAGCCTCGGCATACCCACACCGCAATGGCGCATGGCCGACAGCGCCGAATCCCTGCGCCAGGCCGCAGCAGACCTGGGCTGCCCGATCGTCGCCAAGTCGAATACTGAGGGCTACGACGGCAAGGGCCAGGCCGTCCTCCGTAGCCCGGACGATGCGGAGCAAGCCTGGAACAGCATCGGCCACGACCGCCTGATGGTAGAAAAGTTTGTCGAGTTTACCCGCGAAGTATCCATTATCGCCGTACGCGGCAGCGATGGTGATGTCGCCTTCTACCCCATCGCAGAGAACGTTCACCACGGAGGCATCCTGCGCTACTCCATTGCGCCGGCGCCCCGGCTCAGCGCTGAACTGGAAAAGAAAGCCGACGGCTACATCCGTGCCCTGCTCAACGAACTCGACTACGTGGGCGTACTGGCACTGGAGCTGTTCGAAACCGCCGACGGCCTGGTCGCCAACGAAATGGCCCCCCGTGTCCACAACTCGGGCCACTGGACCATGGAAGGCGCCATGACCAGCCAGTTCGAGAACCACATCCGCGCGGTCGCCGGTCACCCGCTTGGCAACACAGCCGCCCGGGGCCTGAGCTGCATGGTGAACATCATTGGCGAACACGGCGATATCGACCGCATACTGGAACTGCCCTACACCCACGTACACCTGTACGCCAAGGAAGAGCGTCCCGGGCGCAAGCTTGGCCACGTTAACGTGCTGGCCGACAGCTACGAAGAGCTCAAATGGCGGGTACGCAACGTTGCCCAGTTCCTGCCTGGCAGCCCGGAACTGGACTGCTCACTGACCCGCCACGCCGGTCGAAGCTGAACAATCGTTAATCCGGCAAAGTCACCCGGACACAAAGATTTAGCCCGGGCACCCTTGAAAAAAATCAAGCAGGCCCGATACTTGATGGTTGCAGAGTTACAAACGAGTGCCGTTGTAACGCAGTATTACTGCAACACCAACGCGCTATAAACACTCATCGGGGGCATCAAAGACCCCTGAAATACTGAGAGAAACCAGGGAGAACGACCTCATGGCTTTTGAACTTCCCGCACTTCCGTACGCCAAGAACGCACTGGAACCGCACATCTCCGAAGAGACTCTGGAATACCATTACGGCAAGCACCATAACACCTACGTCACCAAGCTGAACGGCCTGGTAGAAGGCACCGATGATGCCAACAAGTCCCTGGAAGACATCATCAAGAGCGCCAGCGGCCCGCTGTTCAACAACGCCGCGCAGGTCTGGAACCACACTTTCTACTGGCACTGCCTGAGCCCCAACGGTGGCGGTGAGCCCACTGGTGCGGCCAAGGACGCAATCGAAAAGGCCTTCGGTTCTTTCGAAGAGTTCAAGAAAGAGTTCAACGACAAGGCCGCCAACAACTTCGGCTCCGGCTGGACCTGGCTGGTCAAGAAGGCCGACGGCTCTGTGGCCATCGCCAACACCAGCAACGCGGAAACCCCGCTGACCGGTGCCGACAAGCCGGTGCTGACCGTTGATGTTTGGGAGCACGCCTACTACATCGACTACCGCAACAGCCGTCCCAACTACCTGGAAGCCTTCTGGAACCTGGTTAACTGGGACTTTGTGAACGAAAACCTGGCCTGATCACGGCCCGTTTTCGCTCACTGGCGCCCTGACATCCGGCGCCCGGAAAGCCCGCCACCGCGCGGGCTTTTTCTATGCGCGGACGTTTTTTGCGCCTACCCCGCAAGTGGTATTACAAATTGAAACACCACCTGCCACATTATTCTGAAAAAATGCTCATCCGGTGGCTGCAAACAACAAGATCTGGTCCATACTGAATCATTAGTGTGCTGCCCTTAATCAACGGAACCAGGCCTATTTAGTGCGACGACGATGACGGAAGATTTCAGACTGGAAAGCAGACTCGGTACCCGCATGCTCCGCTGGGTATTGTCCGCCGCGGTTGTTGCCGGCGTGCTGCTGAGTATTATCCAGATTATCGTCGATGCCCGCCGGGTATCTGCCGAGGTCGACCGTGACGCACGGGAAACCATCGAACTGGTTCGTGATGCCTCCACCCAGGCCATCTTCAGCCTGGACGAAGCGCTGGGTGACCAGGTTGTCTCCGGCCTGTTTGGCCAGGACGAATTGCAAAGCGTCACCATACGGCACCCGGACGGCGACCTGTTGGCCGGCCACCAGCGCACGTTGAGCGAGTCGCCCTGGCGCACGCTGACTGACTGGATCTTCGAACCCACCCGCACCTATACCACCGATCTCCAGCGCGGCGACCTGACAACTGGTGGCAAACCCGTCGTCTACGGTGATCTGGAATTGATCTATGACACCGCCCCGGCTGCCAGTGCCTGGGTAGAGCGCTCTGCCCTGACCTTCGTGGTTGGCATCGCCCGGGCCACCATCGTCGGGCTTATTCTGTTCCTCGTCATGTACTGGCTGATGACCAGGCCCCTACAAAACCTGGCCAGGTCGCTGTTGCATGTCGACCCTGACAATCCGGACCGGAACCTGCTGGCCTCACCGCCCGGCCATCACCGGGACGAGCTGGACATCCTGGTACGGGTCATCAACAACCTGCTGGTTTCCATCGCCGAAAGCCGCCGCAAGCACCGGGACGCAGAAAACCGGGCCAACCGGCTGACCCACTATGACCAGCTCACCGGCCTGCCCAGCCGCGAAACCATCCTTTCCTCGCTGGGCTCTGCCATCGATGACTGTCACAGAAACCGCGACAACCTGGCGGTTTATTGCTGTGGCGTCGATGACTTCAAGTCCATCAACGAACAGCTCGGCTACGAAACCGGCGACCGCATCCTGCAAGTGCTGGCCGAACGCCTGAACCAGCAGTCTACCCAGCAACGCGCACTGGCCGGGCGGCTCAGTGGTGACCAGTTCGTGGTAATCGCCAACCCGGTAGACGATCAGTACGAGGCTGCAGAACTGGCCGAATGCCTGTTACAGCTTTTCCGCGAGCCCATCAAACTCAATGGCAGCACGCTGGCCATCACCGCGACCATCGGCGTCGCCCTCTACCCGGCTGACGCCGACGAAGCGGGACACCTGCTGCAACATGCCGAACACACCATGACGCTGGCCAAGAGGGAAGCCAGCAACCACAGCCGCTTCTACATCGCCAGCGTCGACCAGGAAATCCGGGCCCGCAAGCAGCTGGAAAAAGACCTGTCCCAGGCCCTTCACAAGGGCGAGTTCCACCTGGTCTACCAGCCGCAGATCAGCCTGCAGAGTAACCGCATCGTTGCCGCCGAGGCGCTGCTGCGCTGGAACCACCCGGAACGGGGAATGGTACCCCCTGACCACTTCATTCCCATCGCAGAACTTAACGGCACCATCGTCGACATTGGCCAGTGGGTACTCGACGAGGCCTGCCGCCAGGCCGCTGCGTGGGCCGCAGCCGGCATGCCTCTGCGCATCGCCGTCAACCTGTCGGCCGTGCAACTCCGGCAGCCTGATATCGTCGGCACCGTGCTGGCCACCCTGGGTCGCCACGAAATCCCGCCGGGACGGCTGGAGCTGGAGATTACAGAGACCGGCTTTATGGAAAACCTCGAGGACGCCGTCGAAAAACTCCGACAGCTCAACAGTGCCGGTATCAGCATCGCCGTTGACGACTTCGGCACCGGTTACTCATCGCTCACCTACCTCAAGCGCATGCCGATCCAGCACATCAAGATCGACAAACAGTTCGTCCAGGACCTGCTCACCAACGACGATGACACGCGGATCGCCAACACCATTATCGACCTGGGTCGCAGCCTCAACCTGTCGGTTATCGCCGAAGGCGTGGAAACCCCGGAACAGGAATTCTACCTGCGCCAGCGTGGCTGCCAGATCGCCCAGGGCTACCACTTCAGCCGCCCCCTGACAGCGGAAGCATTTGAGGAATTTGTGGCGCAATTCCATGGCAAGCTTGAGGAAAATGTGGACAATCCACACTACAACCGATAAATCCAACCAGGAACGGACCCACCATGCTATCCACACTCATCGGCCTGGCCGTCATTGCCGTTGTTGTTATCTACATCATCGCGATCTACAACCAACTGGTCTCCTACCGTAACCAGTTCAAGAATGGCTTCGCCCAGATCGACGTTCAGCTGCAACGCCGCCACGACCTCATCCCCAACCTGGTGGAATCCGCCAAGGCCTACATGAGCCACGAGCGCGGTACCCTGACCGAGGTGATGGAAGCCCGTAACGGAGCGGTCAACGCGCAGAAAGACGCCGCGACAGACCCAGGCGAGGCGGGCAAGATGAAAAAGCTGGGCATGGCCGAAGGCATGCTCGACAACGCCCTGGCCAAGTTCTACGCGGTGGCGGAAAACTACCCCGACCTGAAAGCCAACGAAACCGTACAGCAACTGATGGAAGAACTTTCCAGCACCGAGAACCGCGTCGCCTTCGCCCGCCAGGCCTACAACGACAGCGTGATGAGCTACAACATCCACCGCGAGAAGTTCCCCAACAACATCGTGGCCGGGTTATTCTCGTTCAAGCCTACGGCGCAATTGGAGCTGGAGTCCCCCGAGGCGCGCACTGCCCCGAAAGTCAGTTTCTAAGAGCTGATATATGGCCACAAAAGGATTCTTCGAACGCCAGGCCAGCGCCAAGCGCAATACCGCATTGCTGGTCTTTCTGTTCGCCATAGCCGTCACCCTCATTGCCCTGGCCGTCTGCGTGGTAGGCTACTTTGTGACCCGCAGCGACACCACCAGCCTGCCCTTCCAGCAATGGCTGATGAGCTACCACGGCCTGATGACCGCCGCCGTCGTCGTGCTGCTGATCACCGGCGCGTCCGCCCTCCGCTGGATTGACCTGGCGGGCGGCGGAGACCGCGTCGCCAGGATGGTTGGCGCCCGGCTACTCGACCCCTCCAGCCAGGACCCCGACGAACGCCGCTACCGCAATGTGGTCGAAGAAATGGCCATCGCCAGTGGCGTACCCGTGCCCGAACTCTATGTGATGGACCACGAAACCGGCATCAACGCCTTCGTCGCCGGCTACAGCCCCAACGAAGCCGTCATGGTGGTGACCCACGGTACCCTCACCCAACTGACCCGCGACGAACTCCAGGGCGTTATCGCCCACGAATTCAGCCATATCCTGAACGGCGACATGCGCATCAACGTCCGGCTGATTGCCCTGCTCGCAGGCATACTCGCCATTGGCCAGATTGGTACCTTCCTACTTTACAGTGCCGGGCGGCGCACCTACGTCAGCAGCTCCCGGGGCCGCAACAACAGCCAGGGTGTCATCCTCATCATTGCCCTGGCGCTGACCGTTATTGGCTATGTGGGTGTCTTCTTTGGACGCCTGATCCAGGCGGCGGTCTCCAGGGAACGGGAGCGACTGGCGGACGCCTCCTCGGTTCAGTTCACCCGTAATCCGGAAGGCATCGGCGGAGCCCTCTACAAGATCGGCCTCTCCAGCGGGTACTTCCAGAGCACCAGCCACGCCAGCGACATGAACCATATGTGCTTCGGCGAAACCACCAAAATGGCCTTCAGCCGCCTGCTGGGCTCACACCCGCCGATTGAGGAACGTATTGAAGCCATCCAGCCGGGGCTGATCACCCGTCTGCGCAGCCGACTCCGGGATATGCCGTCTGACACCCGAACCACCGGCGAGGCAACACCTTCGCCGGCGGGAGCCAGCGGATTCAGCAGCGGCGTCGCCACCGGTGGCCACAGTCAGATAACCGACAGCGCCGGAACCGTCACAGCGGCCATTGAACAGTATGCAAGCCAGCTACTGGCCCGCCTGCCTGCCAATGTGCGAGAGTTGCTCTACACCAGGGCGGGGGCCGTACAGCTGGTCTATGCGCTGCTTACCCGCGACCTGCCGCAAGAAACCGCCGACGGGCTGCTGGGCTTTGCCGAAGACAACGTTGTGCTTCGCCCACGGGCCGACCTGATTGGCAAAATGATGCCGACCCTGCTCCGGGAAGGCGACTCCGTGCGCCTGCCAGCCCTGGAACTGGCGATGCCTGCGCTTCGCAAACTGGATCCCGACGAACGCCAGGCCCTGGTGAAACGTGTCGCGGAACTCGCCCAGGCCGACAACCGGGTTACCCTGTTCGAGCTGGCCCTGCACAGCTTCCTGAAACGCCACCTGGCCTCCGATGCCGGCCGGCCAGTGCCCGTGCGTTACCGCAGCTACAAGGCTGTAGAGACAGACCTGAACCTGCTGCTCAGCCTGATGGCCCGGGCTGGCACCTCCAGTGACGATGAGGCCACCAGCCTGCACCAGCAGGTCGTCGCCAGCTTCATGGACAGGCCGGGAAGAGCAGCACCTGCCTTTATCCCGCGAGCCACCGTGGCATCACTGAGCAACAGCCTAAAACGGCTGAACCAGCTATCCCCGGTGCTCAAGCCCGCCATCCTCGATGCCTGCGTCCAGTGCGTGCAGCATGACGGTCAGGTAGAGGCCCGGGAATATGAACTGCTCAGGATCGTAGCGGACCAGATGGATGCGCCACTGCCCCTGCTGCAGGGCACACCAGCCGCCTGAACCCCATCCCCCGGTGCCCCTGCCGGGGGAACGCTCCTGAAACCAAAAACGCCATCAGTGTAAGCTGATGGCGTTTTTGTCTATGCCGGGATCCGGTGTACAGGCCGGCTCAAGCAGAGAGCTCAGGAAGCCTCGTCAAGCGGCTCCACCTCTTCGTCGACCATTCCCTGCTTGCCCTTGAACACGCTCTCAATGGGCGGCGGGTCTTTCTCATCCGGCAGGCCCAGCTTTTCCCGAACCCCGAGATTGATGTCCCACAACCCCTGGTATTTCTCGTCGGTAACCTCGGCCGACTTGGCCTTGTCCAGCATGATGGTGGGCCTCAGGAACACCAGCAGGTTCCGCTTCTCTCGGGTTTCTGACTCGGAAGAGAACAGCTTGCCAAGGATCGGGATATCCCCCAGCAGCGGCACCTTGCTCTTGTTGATGCGCAGGTTGTCGTTAATCAGACCACCCAGCACGATGGTCTCCCCATCATCCGCCAGCACGGTAGTCTTGATCTCCCGCTTGTTGGTGACAATGTCGGCGGCATTGTCAACGCTTTCGGCAACATCCTCGGTGGTCTGCTCTACCACCAGGCGCACCAGGCCATCGTCACTGATGCTCGGGGTTACCTTGAGGGTCAGGCCGATGTCCCGGCGTTCAATGGTGGTGAACGGGTTGCTCAGGCCATCCCCGGCGGTGGCCTGCTGGCCAGTGCGGAAGGGAACGTTCTGACCGACGATGATCTCCGATTCCTGGTTGTCGAGGGTAATGATGCTCGGTGTCGACAACAGGTTGGCGGCTGCGGAGGTGGACAGGGCCTGCAGCAATACGCCCCAGGTGATACCGTCACGGTCACGCTGGCCGGCCCCGATCGTGATCCCGCCCACAGCCGGGGTAATCACACTGTCCGACAGGATCGCCGTGAGCACGTCGCCAATACTGCGCCCGACGTTATTGAAGTTACTGCCGATAACCGGCGTCGACGAACCACCTTCATCGCCTACCGCAAACTGCACACCGAGGTCGCTGCCGAGCTGATCGCTGATCTCAACAATGGCAGCTTCGATCATCACCTGCGCACGGCGTACATCCAGCTGGGAGATAATCATCTCCGCTTCCTGCATCATGGACGGTTCACCGCGCAGCACCAGGGCGTTCAGGCCCTCGTCAGCAAACACCGAGAACCCGGTGCTGTTGCGCCGGGATGTGCCACCGCTGCCACTGCCCTCGCCTTCGGCCTCGCGAACCACTTCGCCCATGACGCCCTCGAGGATCTCGGTCAGGTTCTTTGCGTCACCGTGGTTGAGGCGAACCACCTTGGTAGTGCCCCCGGACGCTGATGGCTGGTCCAGTTGGTGAATCAGGTTGCGCATCTTGTCCCGGAAATTCTTGTCGCCACGGAGGATCAGGCGATTACTGCGCTCATCGGCAGTGACACTGAACTTGCGGGAGGGGGATTCACCGCCACCACCAGCCCGGCCGAGTTCATCCGGCGCCAGTTCCTGCAGCAGGGTTACCATGTCGCCTACCCAGGCTTCTTCCAGCTGGATAACTTCGACTTCGTATTCGGCGGGGCTGTCGAGGTCACGGACGATGTTTTCGATCCGGCGAATGTTGTTTTCATGGTCGCTGACGATCAGGGCATTGGCCGCAGCAACGCCCGCCAGGTGCCCGTACTTCGCCACCAGCGGCCGCAGGATGGGGACCAGCTCAAGGGCGTTGGCGTTGTTGACGGCGATAACCCGGGTAACCAGTTGTTCGCTGGGGGTCTGTTCGAACCGGGTAAGATCCTCGGCGTTCTGCTTGGCATCCACCTGCTGGATAACCTTGATGACTTCTTCACCGGGGATGGCGGTAAAACCGTGCACCTGGAGGACGGCCAGGAACAGGTCGTAGATCTCGTCCTTGTTCATGGGGGCGCTGGAGAGCACGGTCACCTTGCCCTTAACCCGCGGGTCCACCACAAAGCTATAGCCTGTTATATCGGCTACCTGGGTGACAAAGGCGCGGATATCCGCATCCTTCAGGTTAAGCCGCCAGGTGCCCTCGCCGGACTCCTGGGCCATGGCCGTCAATGGCAATAACAGGGCCAGAATCAGGGCCCGCATGAGTGGTTTGGTGAGCTTAATCATGCAACGATCGCGTCCTGTATCGATGAAGCCTGGCAGGGCCTCTGAACCATCCTTTGCGCCATCCGGCAGTCAGGGAGGCCAGCCAGTTATCTGATTGTATTCCGGGAGTACGGTGCCCCGAACCTTCTGTTGAAACCCGGGCCGGCGTCATGAGCCCGGCAACGCCCAGGTTACCGTGAAGCGGGCACCATCCCGTTCGACTTCCACCTGCACCTGGCTCTGCGAACGAAGTGTCGAGAGAAGTTCGCGATCCTGCTCCAGATCGCCAAGTGGGTAGCCGTTAACGGCGGTTATCACGTCACCTTGCTGAAGGCGGGCCGCCCTCAGCATGGCGTTGGAACCGTCAAACACATAGCCCTGCGCGCCGCCATCGTCCACCGGGCGAAGGCCAAATGCAAGTAACGCGTTCGCACCTTCGCTCTGCAGCCTAGCCTCGGCCTGGTCAAGCAAGTCGCCGGTGCTTTCACCAGCACTATCACCGGTACTGGCCGGTTCTTCTGCGACCAGTGCAGGTCCGCTGTAGTCGTCGTCGAAGGTCAGTGACTCATAAGCCCCCTGGCGCCGGATCAGTATACGCCCGGGCTCCACCTCCACAAGTTCGGCATTACCCGGCAAGACTTCACCCACCCGATAATGGGCAGTGACGTTACCCCCACTTGAGACTATAGCACCCGAGTTCCCAGGCTGCTCCGCTACCAGCACACCTTCAAGGGTCAGTCGCAGGCTGGTTTTGGGGGCACTGTTGCGCACCGCATCCGCTACCGGCTGGTCGCCCGCCGGCCGGCCAAACAACTCGAAGCTGGCCAGGGGGGAATTGACCACTGTCCCGCCACTGGCCCCCGTGCCCGACTGGTAAAGAGGAGGCACCGGCTGTTCCTGCCACAGTGCCTGCCAGGTCAGCCAGGCCAACAGGGCAGCCAGGTAGGCCACGAGCCCCACCAGTAACAGGTTGGCCAGCCACTTCGGCACCCAGGCTGGCACCATCGCACGCCTTGACCGGGCCATCAGGGCCGCCCTCCCGGCAGTAACGGTTGCTGCACCTGAAAAATCACATCACCGGGCTGCGCGCTGGAAGACCAACTCTGCCCGGCCAGGTCGACCATGCGCTTGTAGACCCGGATATTCATCATACCGTCGAGTGCCAGGCCGGCCTCGGCAGCGGGCTCAGCCTTGCCCTGCTCGCTGATGCGAAGCAGAAACCCATCGACCGACTCGGTGAGTGTGGCCTGCATGGGCGGAAACACGGCGGTTTCGCGACGATTCCCCATGGGCCAGCTGACGTTACCACCCGGCCATCTCGCCAGGCCAGTTGCACTTTCGAGCTGCTGGTCAGTAACGGCAACCCGCAGCCGGTCCAGGATAACGTCGCCCTCAAGCAAGGCTCCGCCACTCTGGCGGATCAGGTCCGCAAACTCCGGGATATGCAGGCGCCCGGTCAGGTTCGCTGTGACCGACCCGGGCCAGTCGAATGCCAGGTCTCCGTCCACTCGGGATGACACCGTCTCAAGCTTTACCGCAACAGGCTGGCGCATTGTCATCACATCAGGCCAGGTCAACTGCCACTCCACCCGAACCGGCTTGCGCTGCACCTCGATACGGGCCGCCCCGTTCCAGAGCGGGCCGGATACCTGCTGTACGGACACACCCGGTGGCAAAGATACATGCTCCGACGCCTGTGCCCACACCCAGCCAGCGGGTAACCAGGCGACCAACGCCACGGCGTAGACAAGCAACATCAGTAATACCAGGAGGATCACCTTGGCGGGTCTGATAAAGGGTCGGCTTGAAGAGTCTGTCATTGTTGTCCGGGCGCCACGGCGAATCCCTGTTTCCTGAATTATGGCAGCAACCTGCATCAACTTTATGACACTGTTTCACAGGTTGATAGCCATCTGACGCATTCTACGTGACCTGCCACGGGAAGATAAAACCTGAAACACAAAAAAACCCCGCCGGGAGGATCCCATGCGGGGTTTCGGGGCAGGCATCGCCTTGTCACAAAGCGATGCCTGGGGTGCCGGGCAGGCTGATCACATCATGCCGCCCATGCCACCCATGCCGCCCATGTCCGGCATACCTCCGCCACCGGCGCCTTCTTCCTGCGGCTCATCAGCAACCATCGCTTCGGTGGTGATGATGAGGGACGCTACGGAAGCAGCCGCCTGCAGCGCAGAGCGGGTCACCTTGGCCGGGTCCAGGATACCCATCTCCAGCAT
Source organism: Marinobacter bryozoorum (assembly GCF_023156245.1). Taxonomy (GTDB): domain Bacteria; phylum Pseudomonadota; class Gammaproteobacteria; order Pseudomonadales; family Oleiphilaceae; genus Marinobacter; species Marinobacter bryozoorum. Next base: position 25,109 of record NZ_JAKZAH010000019.1, on the reverse strand, counting down.
ATCGCCGTATTCTTCAGTGGCAGCGTTGTAACCGAAGGAACCTTCGCCTTCGCGTACCTTGGCCACGACTACGGAGGACTCACCGCCGGCGTTGAATACGATCTGGCGCAGCGGAGCTTCCATGGCACGGCGCAGGATGTTAACGCCAGCCTTCTGCTCTTCGTTGATGGCATCAACCTTGTCCAGCGCAGCGATAGCGCGGATCAGGGTAACGCCACCCCCCGGTACGATGCCTTCTTCGACGGCAGCGCGGGTGGAGTGCAGAGCGTCTTCCACACGGGCTTTCTTCTCTTTCATTTCCACTTCAGAGCCAGCGCCTACCTTGATGACGGCAACACCGCCAGCCAGCTTGGCAACACGCTCCTGCAGCTTTTCCTTGTCGTAGTCGGAAGAGCTGTCTTCGATCTGCTTGCGGATCTGCTCAACGCGAGCGTTGATGTCAGCCTCTGCACCGGCACCGCCGATGATGGTGGTGTTTTCCTTGGTGACGTTGACACGCTTGGCGGTGCCCAGGTCATCCAGGGTGGTGTTCTCCAGGGTCAGGCCCACTTCTTCGGAGATCACAGTACCACCGGTCAGGATGGCGATATCCTGCAGCATTTCCTTGCGACGGTCACCGAAGCCAGGCGCCTTCACAGCGTTGACCTTCACGATGCCACGCATGTTGTTGACAACCAGGGTAGCCAGCGCTTCGCCTTCGATGTCCTCGGCGATGATCTGCAGCGGCTTGCCCGCCTTGGCGACGGCTTCCAGCACCGGCAGCAGTTCGCGGATGTTGGAGATCTTCTTGTCGACCAGCAGGATGTACGGGTCTTCCAGCTCGGCGGACATGTTGTCCTGGTTGTTGATGAAGTACGGGCTCAGGAAGCCGCGGTCGAACTGCATACCTTCAACCACGTCCAGCTCGTCTTCCAGGCCACGGCCTTCCTCGACGGTAATAACACCTTCCTGACCCACTTTTTCCATGGCGTCAGCGATGATCTTGCCGATGGTCTCGTCACCGTTGGCGGAGATGGTACCAACCTGGGAGATGTTGTTGCTGGTATCGCAAGGCTTGGCCATTTCACGGATGGCATTGACAGCCTCGGTGGTGGCCTTGTCGATGCCACGCTTGAGGTCCATCGGGTTCATGCCGGCGGTAACGGCCTTGATGCCTTCGCTGACGATGGCCTGGGCCAGTACGGTAGCGGTAGTGGTACCGTCACCGGCGGTGTCGTTGGCCTGGGAAGCAACTTCCTTGACCATCTGGGCGCCCATATTCTCGAACTTGTCTTTCAGTTCGATTTCCTTGGCCACGGACACACCGTCTTTGGTCACGGTGGGAGCACCGAAGGACTTGTCCAGAACCACGTTACGGCCTTTCGGGCCGAGGGTTACCTTGACGGCGTCTGCGAGTACGTTGACGCCTGCAACCATGCGCTTGCGTGCGCTGTCACCGAATTTGACTTCTTTAGCTGCCATAGTTCTCTATTCCTGTTCGATTAAGCCAATCGTCTGAAGTGTTCAGCAAACAATCGGATTGAATGCGTTATCCCGGTTGCGGCAGGCCTCAGCCCTCGAGCACACCGTAAATTTCGTTCTCGCTCATGATCAGCAGTTCTTCACCGTCGATCTTGACGGTGTTACCGGCGTACTGGCCGAAAACTACTGTGTCACCTGCCTTGACCGCCAATGCGCGGGTTTCGCCGTTGTCGAGAATCCGGCCGTTACCAACAGCCACTACCTCGCCCTGAGACGGCTTTTCCTTGGCATTACCGGGCAGCACGATACCACCGGCAGTTTTCTCTTCTTCTTCCTTACGGCGTACGACAACACGGTCGTGAAGCGGACGAATTTTCATTCTCGATTTCTCCAGTGTCAGACTGTCTGTGACAATGACGTTGCGTTAAATGCCGGGGCAGTTAACCCTCTGTTTTGCAGATGATTATCTGCCCGCAGCGAACTTGTGAGACCTTAATGGGGGTAGCCGTTTGGTTTTCAACACCCCGGAGCAAAAAATTTTCACTTTTTTTCGATGCGATCGTGGTCCCGCTCGGTTTCATCACGATACTCACCCTCAATGGGATCTTCTCCGTCCGGGCGGCGACCAAAGGGCCCCTGCCCGCCAAACGGATCACCACCGCCGGAGGTAAAACCGCCGGAGCTAAAGAAAAAGCTGCTGCCCTGCCCCCGGACCACCATGCGCTTCATGGCCTGGTGAACAAACCAGTGGCGTGTTCCGGGAATCAGGCACAGGAACCCGAAGGTGTCGGTAATAAAGCCAGGCGTCAGCAGCAAGGCCCCTCCAACGGCGAGGACCAGGCCCTCAGCCACCTCCTGTGCCGGCAGCTCACCACTGTTGAGACGCTGGTTCGCCCGCGTCAGTGTGGCCAGCCCCTGCTGCTTGAGCAGCGCTGCGCCAATAACGGCGGTCAACAGCACCAGGCCAATGGTCGGCAACACACCAATCATCGTGCCCACCTGGATCAACACCGCCATTTCCGCAATGGGCATGACAATGAAAAGAAAGACAAATACCGGCAATCGATGCCTCCCGGGGCCTCCCCCACTGTGACTTGTTGGCCAGGGAAAACCGGGTTCGGATTTCCAGTGCCAGGCTGAACTCCGGGCTTTTACCATGGCCCGGATAACAGGCTTCCATTACCATCAGGGCAAAAGTGCAAACTTCAAGATCAAACGGGCCGTTAACTGATGGAACCGACACGGGAACAGAGAATCTGGCAGGTCGTCCTGGCCATCCCGCCGGGCCATGTCGCCAGCTACGGACAAGTAGCCGACATGGCCGGCCTGGGGCGACAGGCCCGGTTCGTCGGAAAAGCACTGGGCAAACTCCCGGCCGGGCATTCCGTGCCCTGGTTCCGGGTAATCCGCAACACCGGCCAGATCGCCTTTCCGGAAGGTTCTGAAACCTTTGAACGGCAAAGATCGCTACTGGAAGGGGAAGGCGTGGAAGTGGTTAACGGGCGGGTGTCCATGAGCCGGTATCGCTGGCGGCCATGAGGTGGACGGACCTTTTTTTGCCACGGAAGGACACGGAAAAGAAAAACATATCTTTAGCCACGGACACTCACGGAATTACACGGACGAAAAGACTTCGGCCACGAAAGAACACGAAATTAAAAACTTTTTTGTTTTTTCGTGAGATTTCGTGGTGTTCGTGGCCAAAAAGTCTTTGCTTTTTCCGTGTCCTTCCGTGGTTTCCGTGGCAAAAATCACTCCCCCCCGGAAACAGAAGACGCCTTCACCGGCGCCCGCTCGTCCAGTCGCTGGCCGTTTTTGAGCATGTACATGGACAGCAAGATAGCCGGCACACCCATACCTCCGGCCACCAGGAAGAACTCCGCATAGCCGAAGTCCGCTACCACAATACCCGAGAACCCCCCCAGGAACTTGCCAGGCAGCGTCATCAGGGAGCTGAACAGCGCATACTGGGTGGCGGTGAAGGACGCGCTGGTCATGCTGGACAGCCAAGCAATCAGCGCCACATTGGCGATGCCGCCACTGAGATTGTCGGCACTGACCACCACCGCCAGGGTCACAATATCCGGCGGCATCTGGGCGAGCCAGACAAACAGCAGGTTAGTCGCTGCCGTCATTACCGCGCCCAGTACAAGGATTTTGCGCACGCCGTAACGCACCACCATCACGCCTCCTACCATGGAGCCGGCGATGGTCATAAAGAAGCCAAACACCTTGGTGACGTCCGCCACCTGTGTTTTCGAGAAGCCCATGAAATTCAGGTAGAACGGATTAGCCATCACGCCCATGGCGATATCGGAGATCCGGTAGACCGCGACCGTCAGCAGGATCAGCAGCGCCAGCTCCCGGTAGCGCCGGAAGAAATCGAGGAAGGGCCCCGCCACCGCCGCGGAGAACCAGCCCACCAGCTTTGCCAGTCCCATCGGCAGGTGAGCCCGCTGCTCAGCCTCCGCCCGTACCCGCTGGGCAATATCCGCCGCTGCCTCGAAGTGATTGACCACCGGCTCCCGGACCACAAGCACGGTCAGCATGCCCACACCCACCAGCAACGCCATCACCTGGTAGGAGACGGTCCAGGACCAGAACTCCGCCAGGTATAACGCGCCGGCGCCGGCCACCAGCAAGGCCAGCCGGTAACCGAAGATATAGGTGGATGCCAGCGCGGCCTGCAGGCGTTCCGGGGCAATCTCAATACGGTAGGCGTCGATAGCGACATCCTGGGTGGCGGAGGAGAAAGCCACCAGCAACCCGAACAGGGCCATCATTTCCGGCGCGACCACCGGGTCCACCGTCGCCATGAGGAACAGCCCGGTGGCAATGCCGGCCTGGGCGAGGAAGATCCAGCTACGGCGCTTGCCCAGCAACCGGTCCAGTATTGGCAACCGCAGGCGGTCCACTACCGGCGCCCAGAAGACCTTTATGGAATAGGTAATCCCCAGCCAGCTGAAAAAGCCGATGGTGGCCGTCTCCACCCCCACATCGGCGAGCCTGGCATTCAGGGTGGAGAACACCAGCAAGAATGGCAGGCCCGCCGAGAAGCCAAGGAACAGCATGGCAATAACCTGCCAGCGGGTGAAGGTATAGACGGTTTCCCTCAGCCAGGCGGAATCCACACGGGGAAAGATGGCGCAGCTCCGTTCAGTCGCGGAAGTTGTTGAACTGCAGGGGCAATTCCAGGTCCGAGTCTTTCAGCATGGCAATGACTTCCTGAAGGTCATCCCGCTTCTTGCCGTTTACCCGCACCTTGTCCCCCTGGATGCTGGCCTGGACCTTCATCTTGGCGTCCTTGATCATCTTGACGATCTTCTTGCCCTGATCGGTCTCGATACCCTGGCGCAGCTTCAGGTGCTTCTTCACCAGCTTGCCGGCCTTGCTCTCGCCGTCGTCATCGATGGCCCGGGCATCGATGTTCCGCTTGGCAAAGGCCATGCGCAACATGTCCATCAGCTGCTCCAGCTGGAACTCCTGCTCGGCGCTGACGGTAATGGTCTGGTCGTCCAGCTCGATATCCGCCTCCACATTCTTGAAATCCCAACGGTTACCCAGCTCCCGCTTGGCCTGGTCCACAGCGTTGCTGACTTCGTGCATATCAATCTCGGAAACGATATCAAAGGAAGGCATGGTCATTTCTCCTGCAAAGAATCGCCCCCTGGTCGGGGCTGACGAATGGCCGATAGCATAGCGACAAACGCCCGCCACATCGACCCCGCCGGTCGTGTTTACAGAAGGACAGGATACGGACAACACGCGGTAACACACGAAAACACAAGCTCAACAGACTTCAGGCCGGCATGGGCCTATTCTGGACACGTGGATCAGGGGAATCGGGCAGTATCTCCTGGCAGTATCCACCCCCAACGGCGGGGGATCGTGCAGTACTCCCGCTGGTATTTTGGGACACCGTTGTGTTGTTTCAGGCAGTTTCGAACTTTCCTTGTTTGTTGTTCTCAGGCCGGCTCCGAATGGGGTTGGCCTTTTTTATGTCAGAATCTCCTTGAGCAGACGCTCTAGCGCCACCTTGTCCTCCGCTTCCAAATGCCCAAGGTGCCTGAGCACTATGCCTTGCTCCACTGTAGCAATCAGAGGCTTCATTACGGAGGGTTTCAGCAAACCAGCTTCCTTCCAGCTTTTAACAAAGGTTTCTCCAAAACTGAGCGGCTCCCGAACCTGACTGGTAATCGCCATCAAAATTACGTCGGGACGATATCGTTGGTACCGCTCATGACTTACTACGACAGCTGGTCGCTTTTTGCTGGCTTTCAGGTTCGTGAAGGGAAACCCGACAAGAACAACATCGCCAAACTCATAACTTGTCGTATTCTGCATCTTCGTCGTTATCCCAAATCCTTTGGAAAGACGCCTCAGTCCCGCGCGCAAAATCCTGGCGCGCATGACGCTCCCGATCTTTCTGGCTCAGAAAGTCAATAAAATCCTCAACTTCTGCCAGCCGATCTGGCGGTAAATGTTCGAGTTTCCGGACAACCACTTCCACACGATCATCCATCTTTGACTCCTGCAACATCGGCTAAACCCTCGCCAAGTATCGCATGATAGTAACAGAAATGCCCGGCAGTGCCGGGCATTCCAGAAACGGGAATTTACTCAATCCAGGAACCGGATCAGAGCTTCCGACCCTTACCCGCAGCAATCCGCAACCGCAGGGCGTTCAGCTTGATAAAGCCTTCCGCATCCTTCTGGTCGTAGGCGCCCTCGTCTTCCTCGAAGGTGGCAATCTTCTCGTCAAACAGGGAGTCCTCGGATTTGCGGCCGACCACGTCCACGTTGCCCTTGTAGAGCTTCAGGCGAACGGTACCGTTGACGTACTCCTGGGTCTTGTCGATCAGTGCCTGCAGGGCTTCACGCTCCGGTGACCACCAGTAGCCGTTGTAGATCACCTCGGCGTAGCGCGGCATGATGTTGTCCTTCAGGTGGGCAACCTCACGGTCCAGTGTGATGGACTCGATGGCACGGTGCGCCCGCAGCATGATGGTGCCGCCAGGGGTTTCGTAGCAGCCGCGGGACTTCATGCCCACGTAGCGGTTCTCGACGATATCGATACGGCCAATGCCGTTGTCACCGCCCACCTTGTTCAGGTGTTCCAGCACCTCGTGGGGCTTCATGGCCTGGCCGTCGATGGCGACGATATCGCCCTTCTCGTAGGTGACTTCAATGTAGGTCGGCTGGTCCGGCGCGGCTTCCGGGGACACGCTCCAGCGCCACATATCGTCCTCGGCTTCCGCCCAAGGATCTTCCAGGTTGATGCCTTCGTAGGAGATGTGCAGCAGGTTGGCATCCATGGAGTACGGGCTCTTGCCCTTCTTCTTCTCCACCGGAATATTGCGCTCATCGCAGTAGGCCATCAGCTTCTCGCGGGAGTTCAGGTCCCACTCACGCCAGGGCGCAATCACCTTCACACCCGGCTTCAGTGCGTAGGCGCCGAGTTCGAAACGCACCTGGTCGTTACCCTTACCAGTGGCGCCGTGGGAGATGGCGTCAGCGCCGGTCTCGTTGGCAATCTCGATCAGTCGGCGGGCGATCAGCGGGCGGGCAATGGAAGTACCCAGCAGGTACTCGCCCTCATAGATGGTATTGGCGCGGAACATGGGGAACACGTAGTCCCGCACGTACTCCTCGCGCAGGTCCTCGATGTAGATTTCCTTAACACCCAGGGCCTTGGCCTTCTCACGGGCCGGCTCGACTTCCTCACCCTGGCCGATGTCGGCGGTAAAGGTCACCACCTCACAGTTATAGGTGTCCTGCAGCCAGCGAACGATCACGGATGTATCCAGACCACCGGAATAGGCCAGCACCACCTTTTTGATATCAGACATGCCCTTGCTCCTGCGAATCACGAAAACGAAAAAACGAGGCCCGGCCCCGTCTTCTGACTCTGAAAATAAGGCGCATATTGTACGGGAGTGCGGGGGGAATGGCTATTGGGCCCGTGGTGAACCGTATTGCACGAAGACAGTTACGTATTGCTTACGACCGAGGTAGCATCAGCGCGACAAGGAGAACCAGATTGCAAACGGAGTGCGCCATGCCGGTTATTTCAATGTTCTACGGAATCCTCATCAGAATGTATCTGCTGGACAACCAGCATCACAACCTGCCTCACATTCATGCAAGATACGCTGAGCATGAAGCCTCGATTAGCCTGGTCGATGGCGAAGTTCTCGCCGGCACATTACCTCGAAAACAGCTCCGGCTGGTGCAGGCATGGATTGAACTACACCAAGAAGAATTACTGGTAGACTGGAATCTCGCGGCTGAAGGCGAGCTACCCTTCAGAATACCGCCTTTATAGAAAGGAGCTGGCCCTATGCACTGGGATGTACAAACGGTGACACCATTGAGCGACTTTGTCCTCCGCATCGTACGCGTGGACGGCCTGGAAGGCATGTTTGATATGAAGCCCTACCTGGATCGGGGCTCATTCCGGGAGCTGAAAGACCCGGCTTACTTCAAGCAGGTTCATGTACTGTACGGCGCAATAACGTGGCCGAACGGGCAGGATATTGCGCCAGAGACACTTGAGGCCGGCCTGCAACTGCAGAGTGCCCGAAACCAGGCATAGCCAAAAGATAGACTGCCCGAGTATTCTGGCGGGGCGGGTTTGCCAAACAAATATAATTCTGGCCACTAAATCCACCAAACCCACGAAAGTTAAAAAATAGGTTCCCGTGGATTCAGTGGCCCGTAACTTATTGTCTCTTCACCCTTTCTTTCCGTTCGCCCTGAGCCTGTCGAAGGGCGCCTGTCCTTCTCCCCGTTCGCCCTGAGCTTGTCGAAGGGCGCTTATCAAAGGGCCGCCGATTCCGTGGCTATAACTATCAACCTACAGCCTGCGCCTGCTGGCTCTCCACTTCCCCGCGGATACCATCCCAGCCTTCCTTCACGGAACGCAGCAGGTTAGCCACTTCGTCCAGCTTGTCCAGGTCGTTCTTCGCGCTGGCTTCCAGCAGCATGCGCTCCATGTAGTCATAGAGGGCTTCCAGCCGCAGGGCCAGTTCCCCGCCTTTCTCAAAGTCCAGGAAGCTGCGCAGGCCGCCGACAATCTCGATGGCTTTGCTGATTAGCTGCCCCTTGGCGCTGTAATCCTTCTGCTGGATCTTCGCCTTGGCCATGTTGATGCGCTCCAACGCCCCGTTATACAGCAGCTGGATCAGCTTGTGGGGATCCGCATCGGTGATGCTGGTCTGGGTGTTTACGCGCTGATAGGCCTGCAAACCGTTCATAATCTACCTCTTTGTTACCGGCTTTCCGGTTGTGCCGTATTGGCCGCCATACCCTTGGTATAGCTGAGTCTGAATCTGTCTGGCAAGGTTAACCGTTGCCGCTGTTCTGGTTCGGTGCCAGTGCCGCCAGCTGCTGGCTGACATAGTCCCGGGTGCTGTTGAGCTGGGCGATCAACGAGTCCGCGGCGCTGAACTGGCTGATCAGGCGTTCCTGGTAGGACTGTATCCGTGTCTCCAGCTTGGCACGCTGCTCATCAATGCGCTCCAGTTCCCGGTTCAGCCCCGCTGTACGGGAGTCCAGCGCGCCATTGGCACCGAGAATATCGGTAATGGTATTTACCGCTCGCTCACTGACACCTTCAATAAACTTTACCGAACCCCGGGGGCCGGTCTCATCACCGGTGACTCGCACCTGCAGCCCGGCGGCACCGCCAGCGGCATCGCTGCCCAGGTAGAGCACCTGGCCATCACCCTGTGCGGTCTGTCCGTCGATAGTGCCGGCAACGTCTGCGCCGGCAACGCCATCGGCGGAATTGATATCCGCATTCAGCGTGCTCGTCAGGCGCACATTCGAGTCACTGCCATACTTGCCCGAGGTAAACGTGAGACCCTCAGTGGCATCCCAGGCTACGTTTACTGAACGCCCGGCCGCCTTGAGCTCATTGCTGCTGTTGAGGGCCTGCTGCATCGCAGCGGCAAATTCTTCACCGGTAAAATCATCGCCGGTGGCCGACAGGGGATCACCTGCAGGGTTGTTCTCCAGAAAAACACTGACCTGGGTCTCGCCGTCCACCTCAAAGGTAAACATATTACCGGCCATGACATTGACAGTACCCGCCTCAGCGGCCGAGTAATTCAGGCTACCCCGGGTCGCGGCCTGGGTAATATTGATGTCGTAATCGCCAGGCTGGGTAGCGGTACCACTGCGCACAAACTCCACCTGGGAATCCGTAGCCCGGCCCTGTTCCGCAAACAGCGCCGTCACGTCATCCGGGTTTTCCTGAAGCTGCTGCTGAAATTTCTGGCTGTCGAACTGCAGGTTACCCGTCTGCCAGTCCGTGGTAATACCCACATCCGCAAGGCTGCGCACACTGGCGTTTTCCAGCCCCGGAATCACATCCATCAGCACAGACTTCAACTGGCCCTGAATGTTTCGCACGGTGGAATCACCCGTCAGAATGCTGCCCTGACCACTGTCAGAGTTAAAGGAAGACAGCTCACTGATGGTGTCCTGCAGGGCGTTGAACTTGTCTACGAACCCCTGAACCCGCTCAGCCACGGCGCCGGTGTCCTGCTCCACCTTGACGGTTGAAGTGCCTGTATCGGTGATATCAAAGGTCACCCCATCCACCACGTCATCCACGGTGTTGGCGCTTTTGGTCACCTCAATGCCGTTAATGGTGAACTTGGCATCCGCGGCTTCGGTGGTCGTTTCCGCACCGGCAATAAAGTTTGTAAAATCAGCGCCATCGGTGGCGTTGTTACTGATATTAATCTGGTTGGCGGTGCCGGTCTCATCGGAGTTGAGCACCAGGCGATAACCGTTACCGGTGTTCAGAATGCTGGCAGACACCCCGGCATCGGAGTCGTTGATGGCATTGGCCACCCCCTGCAGGGTGTCATTGCTCTCGTCGATGGAGATGTTGGTAGTCTTGTCCCCCACCTGCAGGGTCATGGTGCCCTGCCCCACGCTGGTGGCGTCACGGTCTGCCACGGCGGCAAACGCCATGGCGTGGGATTCCGCGATGGTTTCCACATTAAGGTTATAGGTGCCTCGGCTGGCCTGGCTGGCATCCACACTGGCGGACACGTTGCTGCCGGAGGACGTGGCAGAGAACGACTTCATCGCATCGGCTGATCCAAGCTGACGCATGGGCAGGCGCAATTCAGTCACCGCACTGCGCAACTTGCCATAGGCAGAGATCAGCGCCTCGGTACGCTGGGTTTTCTGATCCAGCCGGGTTTCCGTAGGCTTACGCTCCGCGGCAACCAGCTGATCCACCAGGTCGGAGTTAAGAACCCCGGACCCGACACCTAATGATGAAATACCTGCCATAACCATGCCTCCTCAAGGGGGCTCAATTCGCCACTGTTCAGTTTATCGGCAGCGAGCGGCAAAACTTTGCCTCTTTTCGCTAAATCCCTATGCCGATTTGTAACAACGTGTAACAAGAGCTTTTTAGCCACGGAATTCACGGCCCTTCGACAAGCTCCCTTCGACAGGCTCAGGGCGAACGGAAAGTACAAAGACTTTTGCCACTAAAACCACGAAATCCACAAAACCTATTCTTTAATTTTCGTGGGTTTCGTGGATTTAGTGGCCAATACATCCTTGTTTCTTAGCCTTTTTTCCGTGTTCTTCCGTGGATTCCGTGGCCGATCAGTCTGTTCGAGCCCTTCCACCACCACCCGAAACGCAGAACACCGCCGGACCCTCTCAGGTGCGGCGGTGCTGAAATACCGTTGTCTTGATCAGGCCAAAAGCGGCAAGCCCTTACACCTTGATATTCAACAACGTCAGCGGTTCGTCCTGCTGCAAGTTTTCTGCCAACCTCATGGCAACCTCATCCGGAATCTGGCGGATAACCTCCTTGGTCTCCTGGTCCACCACCTTTACGATAGTCTGACCAGCGTCATTATCCACCTCGAATTGCAGGTCACGCTGAACGTTCTGTACGAAGTCGTTCAGCTGGGTAACAGCCTCACCCAGTTGCTCTCGCTGATTCTCACTGCGCGCCTGAAGCCTTTCGGCTTTGGAAGGCTCGCTGGACTGCTCGGCGGAGCGGGTTTGCGCCGTACGGCCTGCGGATGACGATGCCAGGTCGGAGGCATTCCTGCCTTCGGCCTGAGATGACGACAGTGCCTTCACCGGCGCCTGGTCGCCGGCGCGCACCAGCTTCAGGCTCGGGTTGTTCAGGTTAACGTCATTCATAGCTTTACCTCGCTATCCTCAAACGGCGGAAAGCCGGAACCCGAAGGTTCCGGCTGTTACCGTCAGTCCCTTACTGCAGGAGGGACAGAACCTGCTGCGGCCGGGCGTTGGCCTGGGCCAGGACGGAGATACCGGCCTGTTGCAGTACCTGGGATTTGGCCAGGTTGGCGGTTTCTGAAGCGAAGTCAGCGTCCAGGATACGGCTGTTGGAGGCGCTGATGTTCTCGACAGAAGTCGCGAGGTTGGCAATGGTGGATTCAAACCGGTTCTGGATCGCACCAAAGCTGCTGCGCAGATCACTGACCGTAGTCAAAGCAGCGTCTACGCGCTGAATGGTTGCATTCGCCCCGGCAATGGAAGAGACGTTTGCGTCATTCAGGCTGCCTGACGCGGTAATGTCTCCGACATTGGCACCAGTGAAGACTGTCGCAGCATCCCCAGCTGCCTCAACCGTGAAGTCCTCGCCTGAGGTGATGGTCAATACATTGTCCTCACCCAGGACCGCACTTGCGCTGCCACCCAGAGCCTTGTTGACCGCATCAACAAAGTTTTCGGCGGAAGTATAAGTGCCGGCTGCAACTGCAGACGCCTCACTGTCACCAAACTGGAAGGTGAGGTCAGTGGCGCCCAGGGTAACAGTGCTTGCTGGCACTTCTACCACCTCAGTCGCACCAGCCGATGTGCTTTCCGCCACGTTTGCAGCGGTAATAGTTGCAGCATCGGTGCCGCTGATGCTGAAGCTGCCATCTATTTCAGATCCATCGGTGAATACAACATTATCACCGTCAGCAGCAACCGTGAAGGTGGCCGCGCCATAGCCAGTTTGCCCCTGAATCGCTGTTACGAGGTCAGCCGTCGACGTGATGTTACTGTCAAGAGTGACTGCGAGCGCATTTCCTTCAGGATCGGTAACGGTGAAACTGATGTTGGCGCTTGTGTCGCCATCGTCACCCGACGCATCCAGAGTATTGGTTGTAGCGAGGGTTCCACTGGCGGCACCAATCGTGTAGCCGTTGGTGCTTGGCAGGCCGTTCTCACTGTAGGTGAGCGTTACGGTGTCCGTCGATGCTGACGCTGTAACAGTGTCGAATCGATCATCCGCGAAAGCACCATCTGCTTTGTAGGCATCAATGGCTGCCTCTAGTGCTGCTGCTGTAGTACCTGCCGTTAATGGGGTCCCGGAAATGTCCCTGGTGATAGTAACGTTGTTCGCGTCAACAACACTTTCGCCAGAGGCGCCACCTTGAGCAAAGGTGAAGGTAACTCCGTTTATTTCAATACTATCCCCATCCGCAGCAGGAGTGGTGACCTGAATCGTCGATGTTCCGGAAGAGGCTCCCGTGGTGCTGTAGTCACCAATCAAACTGGTCGCGTCGATAGCGTAGGTAGCCGCAGCTCCGGTCACACCCTCAACTCCTTCGGAGATCACCGAGCTCAAATCCACAGAGGTAGCCTGGGCGACACCGCCGATCGCACTGCTGCGCACACTCTTGGTCAGGTCCAGACCAATCGTTTCACCAACATTGGCACCCACCTGGAAGTTTGCAGCACCAAAGGTGCCGTCCAGAACCTTCAGGCCGTTGAAGGAAGTCTGACCCGCAATCCGGTTCACTTCCTGAATGCGCTGCTGCACTTCCTGGTTCAGTGCGTCCCGGTCGGATGAGCTGTTGGTGGAGTTGGCAGACTGAACCGCCAGTTCACGGATCCGCTGCAGGTTATTGGTGATTTCGTTCAACGCACCTTCAGCTGTCTGGGACAGTGAGATGGCATCGTTGGCGTTACGAGTCGCCACGTTCAGACCAGAAATCTGGGAGCTGAAGCGAGTGGAGATGGCGAGACCAGCTGCATCGTCTTTCGCAGAGTTGATGCGCAGACCGGAGGACAGGCGCTGCAAGGCCTGGTCGTTCATGCCCTGGGACTTGCTCAGCTGGTTCTGAGCGTTCAGTGAGGCTACGTTAGTGTTGATACCGAGAGCCATGGTGCTTCTCCTTCGACAGGTTGTGTCGTTTCATCGTGGAAAAGGTCTGGCGCCCATTCGTCGGTTTGGTAGCGCCGCCCTGTTGATCCACTTAACGGCGCCGGCGTGGGTTCCTTTAGAAAAAAAACGGGGCTTTTTGTAAAGGAATGTAAAAGAGCTTTGTCGGCCGCTGAATCCGCTGAAGGACGCGGAAAAATGATGGAAAGAAAAAAGGACTGTTTGCCACGGAAACCACGGAAGGACACGGAAAAAAGAAAAGACAAAGATTTTTTGGCCACGGACGGCGCGCGCCCCCCGGGGTCTGACCCATTTTTCCCGCAGGGAAAATAGGGTCTGACCCCATATTCACAACGCCCAAACCAACCCGAAAGCCAGGCCCACGCCACCAACAGCCAGATCATGGGGTCAGAGCCGATATTTTCCTGCAGAAAAATCGGATCCGACCCCGGACGACAGGCCTCCCCCCGGGGTCTGACCAAGCCCTGAACAGGGACAGACAGGAAAGAAATCGGGACAGACACCCTCCAAAGAAATCCAAACAACCAACAGGGACAGACACCCTCCAAAGAAATCCAGACCCAGCCGCACCAGCACTGCCTTCTAAACACCCCAAACCCAGTAACTCGCCCCCCAGACTTAAGCATTTGGAATATCAGGCAAAACCCGGCGCTTTCACCGAATGGCAGACGAAGCAGTGCCCGGGCCAGGCGCCAGTTGGTGAGTGTGAGATGACAAAGGGGGGGAATCAGGACACTGGACAGGGACAGACACCCTCCAAGCCCAACAGCAACACACAGACAGACACTGAACAGGGACAAAGAAATCCAGACCCAGCCACACCAGCACTGCCTTCTATACACCCTAAACCCGGTAACTCGCTCCCCCGGCCTTGAGAATCTGGAATATCAGGCAAAACCCGGCGCTTTCACCGAATGGCAGACGAAGCAGCGCCCGGGCCAGGCGCCAGTTGGTGAGTGTGAGATGACAAAGGGGGGAATCAGGCCGCCGTTCGTCGTCGGCGATGATGGGCTCGCTGGTTGGCCTGGTAGCCGCAGCAGGCGCCCTCGCCGTGTCCGTGCCCGCCTTTCTGGACTTCCTGCTGTTGCACCTCGCCGCCCTTACTCACCTGCACTTCTTCCGTGCTGGCGGTTTTGGTTTCTGAGTCTTCTTTTGTGAACATCTTCTTTACGAATGACAGCGCCATTTGAGCTCCCCGGTCTCCCTCGGCCATTAACATCTATTTCATATGAATGTTATAGATGGACACCAGTCCGGTCAAGGGCTTTTCCGGGGTACCTCCCTTGACCTATACCGGCAGCTATTTATTCAGTCTCTTTCTCTAAAAAGAGCTTCTCAAGGTTCAGAAGGCCGTCCTGGATGAGGTCAAAGCCTTTATCGATTTCGACGGCAAGGGTTTCAGTCATCAGGCCTAGAGCCTGGATCTGTTCCCTTGCTTCCCCGTAGCCTTTCTCGATGCCTGCACGGGCCTGGGCGAAGAGTTCGGTCAACCGTTCCGTGTCAGCACCAGCCTCTGCTTCGGCCTGCAGGCGGTTCTGTACGAATCCGAGTATCCTGTTCGCAACGTCAGTGGGCGTCGGGGGCTGGGCCTGGGCACTGTATTTGTGGGAGGCAACCGAAGGTTTATTAGCCAGGGCGCCCATAGCCTGCTCCAGCCGCTGCTCCATCCGGGCACGAAGCACGTTGATGGCGTCAGCCGGCGTGCGGATAACCGCCTGCGCCTCAGTCCGGGTTTCAGTGCTGGCGCGGGTCGCGGTCGCAGGTCCCGATGCCTTTCCAACAGCCCGACTGGTGGCGTCAGAGCCGTGTCCGATAATGGGGGCTACCATGGCTTTTCCTCCTGAAGGAATGGTATGTAGCAACTATCGGCAGGCAGGCCAAAACCTTTAGGAAAGCCCGACGGGCCGGGATCGCGCTACACTGACTCATTCCGATTAACAGAAGTGGAGGGATATCGGAGCCGACAGGGACAGACACCCTCCAAAGAAATCCAGACCCAGCCACACCAGCACTGCCTTCTATACACCCTAAACCCGGTAACTCGCTCCCCCGGCCTTGAGAATCTGGAATATCAGGCAAAACCCGGCGGTTTCATCGAATAGCAGACGAGGCAGTGCCCGGGCCAGGCGCCAGTTGGTGAGTGTGAGATGACAAAGGGGGGAATCAGGCCGCCGTTCGTCGTCGGCGATGATGGGCTCGCTGGTTGGCCTGGTAAACCAACAGGGACAGACACCCTCCAAAGAAATCCAGACCCAGCCTCTCCAGCACTGCCTTCTAAACACCCCAAACCCAGTAACTCGCCCCCCAGACTTAAGCATTTGGAATATCAGGCAAAACCCGGCGCTTTCACCGAATGGCAGACGAAGCAGCGCCCGGGCCAGGCGCCAGTTGGTGAGTGTGAGATGACAAAGGGGGGGAATCAGGCCGCCGTTCGTCGTCGGCGATGATGGGCTCGCTGGTTGGCCTGGTAGCGGGCTTCGAACTCCGTGGCTTCACTGAGCCATTCGTCGAAGTCGAGCCCCAGGCGCTCAAGGATGGGCAGTTCTGTTTCAGCGATGGCGCCCCGCTTGCCCGGGCGCAGGACCCGACCGGTCTGATCGACCAGTTGCAGGTAGTCCTGCAGACTGAACAAGATCCCTCGCCCGTTACTCTCTCGCTCCCCACCTTCAAACCGGGCCAGCGGCTTCAGCGTTACCGGAAACTGATAAAGAAACTGCTGCTCCGTTTGGGACTGGATTGCCGTCGCCAGGTCGAACGTTGGGGCGACTCTCTCCTTGATACTGGTGTGGTCCGATGTTTCCGGTGTATCGGCTATGGCAGCCCTTACCGGGTTCAGGTCTACATAGGCCATGCAGCTGAGCAGCGCCTCTTCGGTCAGTAACGCCTGCGATTTGAAACGTGACTCCCAGAAATGTCCAGTGCAGTCATCTTCCCGGTTGGCCTCTTTTGCAATTGATTCATTCAGGCATTTCATGAACCAGCTCAGGCTGGTCAGGCGCTCACGGTATGCGTCGGCAGCCTGCCCTACTGCACGAAGCTCGGCTCCATGCAATTCGTTACCCGCCAGATAACGCTGAACCAGCGACGGCCCCTTGAATACGCTGGTCCAGCGCTGCAGAACCTCGTCGTTGCTCCAGCTGTTCGACTCGTCCGGGCTGATCCTAACCACCAGGTGATAGTGGTTGGACATAACCGCGTAGGCGCAGAGGTCGATGGCAAAGATTGAGGCCAGTATTCGGATACGCTCTTCGATCCATTGTCGGCGGTGCTCGTAGCTTTTGCCGGAATGGCGATCAAAACCGCACAGAAACGTCCGCCGCACGCAGCGGGACACCACGTGGTAGTAAGGCGTGTCAGCTAAGGAAACGAGTTGTTCGCGGGGTCGTGTCATGCTGGTCCTTCAGCGCAGTTCAGACCAAATACCACCATGATTGCGATTTACACGCAAGAGTCGCCAATGCCGGCAGATTGAACAGCAATGCGGAGAGCGCCCCAGCGACAACCCACCAGAATCAAGCCGACCATCACCGTTGTGACTGCTGACTTTCCATGTAAAGCCTGGGCAACTTGTTGATGCGGGTCTGATACCCTTTCCCCTGAGACCTGAACCACTGCAGAACGTCCTCATCAATTCGCAGGGTTACTGGTTGCTTGGCCGGAACACGCGCCCTCGCCCGCTCAAAAAAAGCACTATCCAGTTCCGGGATGTCATCAGTGGCGATGGCCTCATCATCCATCTCAGCCAGGTGCTTCCAGTCAGTGTCCGATTTTCTGCTCATAGCCCCGAACCTCAACTTTGGCGGCTTTACGAATAGACCCAGCCAGAAATCTGAGGTGTAACTACTCTTCAGTTCTGGATCCGCCCCCTCTGTTTTGTTAAACTAAGTCAAATAGACTAAGCTAGGAGGTCAAATGTGGAATCTGTGAACATGCATGAAGCCAAGACACGTTTATCACAGCTAGTCGCGCAGGCTGCCAGAGGCGAAGGGTTCATTATCGCCAAGGCGGGAAAACCGGTTGTCCGCGTCACTGCCATTGATAGCCCCGAGCAAAGCCAACAGAAGCGAATTGGCTTCCTGGCCGGTGAGTTTACTGTCCCGGACGATTTCGACCGGATGGGCCAGGAAGAGATCGCTGAGATCTTTGGAGGTTGATGTGAACCTGCTTCTTGATACCCACATCCTCCTATGGGCTGCAGCAGAGCCCCACAAGCTATCATCCCAGGCAGTAACTCTGGTCAACAACGATGACAACAGATTGTATTTCAGCGCCGCCAGTATCTGGGAGGTGGTCATCAAGAGTGGACTCGGCCGACCGGATTTCCAGGTTGATCCGCACCTGTTAAGGCGCGGACTTGTCGACAATGGGTATCAGGAGCTGTCAATCTCATCCCGGCACACCCTTGCTGTGAGTCACCTGCCTGATATTCACAAAGACCCGTTCGATCGGATTTTGATTGCCCAGGCCGAGACGGAAGGTTTTTTGCTACTCACAGCGGATGAACTGGTGGCTCGCTATCCGGGACCTGTCCGCCGAATTTAGGCCTTTTGTCGTACCCAGCTGGCTGAAAAAGCGGCAATCCGTTTCCCTTAACAGGAAGGCAGGGAGGAGCAACATGACTCAGGAAGAGCAAAAATATGTTTCGGATATCATTAATTATTTCTGGGGAGAAGGCACAGCCAAGCCGTCCCAGATAAATCAACGAGTAGCACGGCTCGCCCACGAGGCTTTATCTGAGGCAGGCAAATGCACAGGAAACATGGACCTGGTTCCCCGCCCACCTCAAGCCCGCCCCAGCCTCAAGTACCTCATCACGCAATTCCGAAAGATCCTGACGCGCATCGCAGAAGAAGAACGTGAGATCTACCAGGTGTGTCGCCAACGGGTGCAGATAAACAGCAAGTCGGCTCTGCGACTTGCCCTGATGGGGCTGTAATATGTTCAGAATAAGCCCAGTCGCGCCCCTCATCTCGTGCATTCTGTTTAGCCTGCATACATCGGCAGACACACAGGTGGACCTCGTTTTTGCCGACTTTCGTTTTCAGGTGCCAAGCCAGCTAGCCGCCATTGGTGTCCAGGATAATGAAACGTTCCTGGCAATTCGTTACGGCAACGAGCCAGGTCGAAATTATCTCACATTCACCAATCAACCTACTGTTCCCACCAACGGATGTCCGCCAGAGGAATTCTTCTCCAAAGCAATGGAACTTGAGCGGAGCGCTGCGACAAGTGACTCGTGTGATGCCAGCGACATTCAGGACTTCCGGACGTTTTTTTTAGAACAATCAGAGAGTGGGGTATGGAAAGGTCAGGATTTCCGAGCGTATTACCTGCTCAAGGATGAGAAAAGCATGGTTTATTTGAACGGACCAGATAGGAGCTACATTAAAGTTGATACCGACTTTTTAAACACGGATGAACTGAAGTCCCTGATAGAAAACGCCGAGCTGTTGTAGGGGCTGATCCTCTTGTAGACAACCACTCAGTACACCATAACCTCGATCCTTTTCAGCACCGGCTCATACCACTGTGTGGTATCGCTCGCTATGCCTTGCTCATCGCGCAGTAGTTTCCCCTATTCCACCCGAAACCACGGTCGCCACCGGCTACACTGACAGGCTCACATTCAGTGCGAAGGGAGATGTGCAATGGCTGACCTGTACCAGGATTTTCATTTGCAACCGCTGGCCGGTGAATGGCGTGAAGGCAGTAGTGAAACCACGCGCCCGGTGATGAACCCATACTCCGGAGAGGAGCTGGTGAGCATTCGGCTCGCCAACTCAGACGATCTGGACAAGGCCTACCGTAAGGCCGAAGCCGCCCAGCAAGCCTGGGCCAACCGGGCACCTTCAGAGCGAGCCGCCGTGCTGCTTCGGGCCGTGTCGATTTTCGATGAGCGTAAAGAGGAAATCATCGACTGGCTGATTCGCGAATCCGGCAGCACCCGCCTGAAGGCGATGGTGGAGTGGGAAAGCGCTCGCGGCATTACCCTGGAATCGGCGAGTATGCCGGCAAGGGCGCATGGCTACACCATGGCCAGCGACATCCCGGGCAAGGAGAACCTGGTCTACCGGCGCCCATTGGGCGTGGTCGGGGTGATCAGTCCCTGGAACTTCCCCCTGCACCTGTCCCAGCGGTCGGTCGCTCCGGCGCTGGCCCTTGGTAACGCAGTGGTGATCAAACCTGCCAGCGATACCCCGGTAACCGGTGGGCTTTTGCTGGCTCGCATCTTCGAAGAGGCCGGTCTGCCCGCCGGCGTGCTGAGTGTCGTGGTGGGTGCCGGCTCCGAGATCGGTGACGACTTCGTCGCCCACCCGGTGCCTGCGCTGATTTCGTTCACCGGCTCTACCCCTGTCGGCAAGAATATCGGTCGCATTGCAAACGGCGGTGACCATATAAAGAAGGTAGCGCTGGAGCTGGGCGGCAACAGTCCCTTTGTGGTCCTGGATGACGCGGATGTAGAGCAGGCCGCGAAAGCCGCTGTGTTCGGCAAGTTCCTGCATCAGGGTCAGATCTGCATGGCCATCAACCGGATCATTGTCGATCAAAGTCGCTACGACGAATTCGTGGCCGCCTTTGTCGCCCACGTCAAAACCCTCAAGGTGGGTGATCCTTCGGATATCGAAACCGCCATTGGCCCGATTATCAATCAGTCCCAGCTTGAGGGCCTGCAGCACAAGATCGCAGGCGCGAAAAAAGAAGGGGCGACGGTGTTGCTGGAGGGCGAAGTCAGCGGGCAGATGCTTCCACCCCACGTATTCGGTGATGTAACGCCCGATATGGAACTGAGCGCCGAGGAGATCTTCGGACCCATTGCCGGCATCCAGAAGGCGAGGGATGAACAGCATGCCCTGGAACTGGCCAATGGCACGGAGTTCGGCCTTTCCAGTGCGGTGTTCAGCGGCAACACGGAACGGGGCCTGAACTTCGCCCGCCAGGTGCGGGCCGGGATGACCCATGTGAACGACATGCCGGTGAACGATGAAGCCGCCCTGCCCTTCGGTGGCGAGAAAAACTCCGGCCTGGGCCGCTTTAACGGCGACTGGGCCATCGAGGAGTTCTCAACGGTGCAGTGGGTCAGCGTTCAGCGAACACCCAGGCAGTATCCGTTCTGAGTGAATGCTTCAATTTCAGGCCCATCCTTAAAACCGGTTGATTCCACACCGCCAGGGGCCACCAGCCTCTGGCGACTCTATTTTTCCCGAAACCAACAAAGACATTACCCGGGATTGGCTGAAAAAGCGGCAATTCGTTTCCCTTGCCGGCGCCAGTATTCTGGCAACCCTTCCTGCCCCACTCCTGTCGCGATTATCTAAATAACTTCAAAAACAGCCCCTTAAACGGCCTTTCGCAAAACTGGCACACCCTTCGCTAGATATCCGGCAAAACGGCAATTCAACGAATTTGCGCCGGCAGAAGTTTCCGCCTTCGGGAGCACCGTCCGGCATCTCTTAGCAGGGAGAAGGGTTATGCCTCAGATCATCAACACCAACATTGCGTCGCTGAATGCACAGCGCAATCTGAACGCATCACAGGGCGATGCCAACGTCGCGCTTGAGCGACTGTCATCCGGTCTGCGGATCAACTCTGCGAAAGACGATGCCGCGGGCCTGGCAATATCCGAACGCTTCCAATCACAGATCTCCGGCCTGAACCAGGCACAACGTAATGCCAATGACGGCATTTCCCTGGCACAAACCGCAGAAGGTGCCATGGATGAGATCACCAACAACCTGCAGCGCATCCGGGAGCTGGCCGTTCAGTCCGCCAACGCGACCAACAGCATCTCTGACCGTCAGGCACTGAATCAAGAGGTCCAGCAACGGATTGAAGAGATCAACAGGATTGCAAGCCAGACTTCGTTTAACGGGCTTAAGGTCTTGGATGGAACGTTTTCGACTCAGACTTTCCAAGTTGGCGCAAATACTGGTGAAACAATTGCAATCAGCGGCTTGGATTCTCGGGGGAGCCAGATTGGCTCGGTCATGAAAGAGACCAGTGGTTTAGCAAGCTTCGCGGTGGAACAGGGTGCTACTGGAGAAACTCCCATCAATGTCTCATCATTGGATCTGGGTACGACCGTAACCGCCGACATAACGCTGGGCGGTGAGCTTCTGAATGTTGATACGTCCTCAGTATCGGATGTAAATACCCTCGCAACCGCTATCAACAATGCCATTACCACTAACGGTAACCTGACCGGCATTTCGGCAGCCGTTTCTGGCGATGGTAGCTCTATCGTTTTCTCGAACACTGAGTCCACGAACCTCAGTGCTGACATTTCTATCAGTGACAGTACCGGTAGCCAAGTATCCGTAACAGGCACCGACTTCAGCCTCGCACCCACCCCCGTTACAAACTCTTCAACCCAGCTCGTATCGGGTGCTGATGGCTTAGACCTGACTGCGGACATTATTGTTTCGTTTAACATTGACAACGGCTCCGGCTCTTCACCGGTTTCATTCACAGTTACCGGTAACACAGCCACCAATCTGGGTGAATTGGCGACGGCTATTAGCGACGAGCTATCCGATGCAGGATATGGAGACTTGTCGGTTGTTGCGAACGGCACCGCGCTAGATCTTGAGAACGCGTCGACTGATACGTCCTATGCACTTGACACCGTTTCGCTCAGTGACTCTACGACTACTGTGACTGCACCCTCAGTTAATGGTGCAGTCGCCACTACTGGCACGTCACCTAGTGATGCCCTAGCTGACTTCGGTAGCGCTATTGACCTGGACTCCGGTGTCACTGGCTCCTTTGTCGTAAACGATGGCGCTGCTGATACCACAGTTAACTTCACCTTGGCCGCCGGCACCGGCAATACCATGACGGACCTCAACGATGCCATTAATACTGCTCTGGCCGATGCGGGCCTCGATGGCGACCTGAGTGCAGCGATCAATGGCGGTACTGCTACTCAGATTGATCTGAGTAACAGCTCTACCTCCGCCAACTACTCTATCTCAGGCTTCAACGCCGCCGATGGTGGTACCGTAAATAGCGTCACTTCCACGGCCCCTCTTACCGCTGCAAAATCCATAACACTAGCCGACAAGTTTGCAGACGGTGAGTCCTACAACTTCAACATCGACATCAACGGTACCGCATACGAATTCGAGGGCATCACGTCGCTGAATGATATCGTCAGCCAGGTAAACGCCCAGTCCAACGACACACACATCGAAGCTCACCTGAATGCTGACAATGACGAGATCTTCTTCTCCTCCCAGTTTGGCGAGCCATTCACCGTCGACATCCAAGCAGACCTCAATGGCGATGGCACGTTCGACGCTGCCACAGAAACCATAGAGCCCCTGGTAGCAACCGTCGAAGATGACACTCAGACCGTTAACGATATCGACATCTCCACCCGCGAAGGCGCAGATATTGCGATGATCTCCGTAGACTACGCAATAGACACGATCAACGGCTTCAGGGCACAGCTGGGTGCGGTCCAAAACCGTTTCGAATCCACGATTCAAAACCTGAGCACCACCTCCGAGAACCTTTCGGCCTCTAACAGCCGGATCCGCGATGCCGACTTCGCCGCGGAGACAGCGGAACTGGCCCGGACCCAGGTACTGCAGTCCGCCGGCCTGTCGGTACTGGCCCAGGCCAACGCCCGGCCGCAGCAGGTGTTGCAGTTGCTACAGGGCTAACACCTAAAATATGGTAAGGAAACGGTCGGCCTATGCCGGCCGTTTTTGTTTACGATCTGTCGCAGATTGATCCGGTTCCTTACTGTCGCAGATCGATGGCATAATATGCCAACAGTTACAGCAGGGAACTTGAGATGGCTACCCGAAATATCGTACTGACGGACCACCAGAACACTCTGGTAGACATGCTGGTCAAGGCTGGTCGCTATCAGAATGCCAGCGAGGTTTTGCGAGAAGGCCTGAGGTTGGTTGAACAACAGGAACTTCGTCACCAAAGGAAACTGCACGAACTGCGCGAGGCTTTGGACGAGGGGCTCTCAGACGCCGACTCAGGACGCACGGTTTCTCTCGGCGTGGGAGAAGAAATCGCAGACTACCTGACCAGCCGAGCATCCAGAATCACCAGGGAGAGCTGAAAACGTGCAGACGCCACTATGGACGGTGGAATTCTCGGAAACGGCCCTCACTGACTTTGATGAAATCATTTACAACACGCTGATTGAGTTTGGCCAAATGCAGGCCGACCATCACCTCCGTGACTGCTGACTTTCCATGTAAAGCCTGAGCAACTTGTTGATGCGGGTCTGATACCCCTTCCCCTGAGACCTGAACCACTCCAGAACGTCCTCATCAATTCGCAGGGTTACTGGTTGCTTGGCCGGAACACGCACCCTCGCCCGCTCAAAAAAAACCTATCCAGTTCCGGGATGTCATCAGTGGCGATGGCCTCATCATCCATCTCAGCCAGGTGCTTCCAGTCAGTGTCCGATTTTCTGCTCATAGCCCCGAACCTCAACTTTGGTGGCTGTACGGGCTGATATGATCCGAACGATATCACGAACCGGGGGACAGGTGCCTTCCGAAGTGCTTCGACAGCAGGGCTGCCATAGCCGATACTGATTACCTGAAAACAACCCCGACTTAACAAAAATGAGGCAATTAACAATGACCAACCTGTTGACGCGAGATACCGACGATAACGGCATTACCACGCTCACACTGAACGAGCCCGACCAGCGCAACAGCCTTTCCATGGCCATGCTTGATGCCCTGTCGGAGGCCCTCACGGATATCGCAGCAGACGACAATACACGGGTGGTGGTGCTGGGAGCTGCGGGCAGTGTGTTTTGCGCAGGCCACAACCTTAAAGAAATCCGCGACCAGCTTGGCAGCCATGAATTCCAGTTAGCGCTGTTTGATAAGTGCAGCAAAGTGATGCAACAGGTGGTGACTCTTCCAAAGCCAGTGATTGCCCGGGTGGCTGGCGTGGCAACTGCCGCCGGATGTCAGCTGGTGGCCAGTTGTGACCTGGCGGTTGCGGCGGATTCGGCCCGTTTTGCCACGCCGGGGGTGAACATTGGCCTGTTCTGCTCAACGCCCATGGTGGCATTGTCACGCAACGTATCCCGCAAGCACGCCATGGAGATGCTGCTGACCGGTGAAATGATCAGTGCCACCCGCGCTGAGCAGATCGGGCTGGTCAACCGGGTGGTTGATGAGTCACTACTGGATGAAACGGTATACGCCATGGCACGCACAATTGCCGGAAAATCCGGGCACACACTGAAGATTGGAAAGGGCGCGTTTTATCAGCAACTGGAAATGCCACTGACTGAGGCCTACGACTATACGGCCAAAATCATGGCGGATAACCTGCAGGCCGACGATGCTAGGGAAGGGATCTGTGCGTTTCTGGATAAGCGCAAGCCGGAATGGAAAGATTGCTAGTGTCCCGTTTGGTTAATTCGCTGACCTACTGCGTGACGCTGGGGCCTCTGGCCAAGGCGCCAGTCCGAAGG
>NZ_JAKZAH010000018.1 GCF_023156245.1 Marinobacter bryozoorum | reverse complement strand
AATGAGCGGTCACAATCGTCCGGAACAGGCGGTCACGTTCAAACGGAATGGGTGGTCACGATGGCGCGGAATACGCAATTACCTGCTGGCCGCCGAATTTGACGGTCCCATCATCTGTTCGCAGCCGTCGGCGCTCCTGTTGCCGGAAATCCTCGAAGACGCTCTTAAAAGTGGCTTTACCCGCAACCGCGCACTGATCAACCAGGTGCTGGATCTGATTCGCAGTCGGCTGGTGCCGGTGCCTTATGATCATTGGCACCCGGTGTTTGAAGCCGGCGACTGCTCGCTGTCGGTCCGGCTGCAGCGGGCCGGCCATATATTGGGCTCGGCCTACGTGGAATGTCAGGCAGATACCGGGGCGGCCAGCGAGAGGGTTGTGTTCAGTGGCGACCTGGGGAGCACCCCATGCGCCGTTGTTGCCGCCACCGGCCTCGCCGGAACGTGCAGACCGCCTGGTTATCGAAAGCACCTACGGTGACAGGGACCATGAGGGCCGGGTACAGCTGCGTTATCGCCTGAAGAAGGTGCTGGAACAGGCGCTGGCCGATGGCGGCACCGTTCTGATCCCGGCCTTCAGCATCGGTCGCACCCAGGGCCTGCTGTATGAACTGGAAAGCCTGATCAGTGAATTTGGCGATGACCGGATCCCGTTCGATATGGCCCATAGCAACCTGGACGGTGGCGCTGGGGCCGGCGAGGGTCTGCCCTGGTATGACCTGGAAATCGTCGTAGACTCACCGCTGGCCGCGGAATTCACCCGCCTGTACCGGGACCTGAAGCCGTTTTGGGATGAAGAGGCCCGGGAACGGGTTGAGGCGGGCCGGCACCCACTGTCGTTCGAGCAGCTCACCGTGATTAACAGCCACGAGGACCATCAAAGTCTCCGCAGGGTACCCAAACCGAAGAAGGTGTCGGGTGAATGCGGTGCAAGGCGTTAGCCTTGCTGGTTTTCAATGTATTCTTTAATGACGGACAGTGGAGCACCGCCACAGGATGACACGAAATACGCTCGACTCCAGAGCATCGGCTTTGAGTACGCCGCGACAAGATTGGCAAACTGTCGCCTCATTCTGCGTGACGAGACCGCTTTGAGGGAGTTGATTAGCTTGGTTAGCTGAACCGAAGGCGGATAGTTCACCAGCAGGTGTACGTGATCCGACTCTCCGTTGCATTCCTCAAGCTGGGCTCCGAACTCTGCACATACCTGTTTTGCGGCTTCCCGAAAGGCGTCGTGATGCGCAGGTGCAAAAATCTTTCTCCGATACTTGGTGACAAACACGATGTGCACGTGCAGAAGGTATGCTGCATGCCTGTTCTTTTTGTACTGCACGCTCATTGCTATGGTCGACCTTTGTGTTAGTATTGATAATGCCAACCATACTACACACTGACCTATGATTATACGCCAAGGCTTTAAATTCCGACTGGACGCCAGTGACGCGCAAAGCGCCCGCTTGCGGGTGCTGTGTGGTCACGCTCGGTTTGTCTGGAACCAGGCCCTGGCGAAATGCAATAAAGCGGCTGACACGGAAGGCGAGTATGTGCCCCGGTACGAAACAATGGCCAAGTGGGTTACAGCCTGGAAACAGGAACCGGAGACCGAATGGTTAAAGGAAGCCTACACCGACAACCTGCAACAGAAACTCAAAGACCTGGATACCGCGTGGCAGCGGTATTTCAAGAAGGTAGACGGCTCGCAACGCCCTCGCTTCAAGAAAAAGGGCAAGTCCCGCGACAGCATCCGGTTCGTCAACTTCCAGAAATACTGCCGGATCGACAATCGGCGGGTGAAGCTGCCAGCCGGTCTCGGCTGGGCGCGCTTTCGCAAATCCCGAGAGATCGTTGGCACGACCAAAAACTGTACGGTCGGCTTCGAGGGTGGTCGCTGGTTCATCAGCTTCCAGGCCGAGCGGGAGGTGCCCGAACCGGTGCACGCCTCGACCTCGATGATCGGCGTGGATATGGGTGTCGCCCGCTTCCTCACGCTATCTGATGGCACCTTTATCGAACCGGTCTCCGCGTTCAAAGCGAATCAGGAGAAACTTGCTCGGGCGCAACGCGCCCTGGCCCGGAAGGTCAAATTTTCAGCCAACTGGCACAAGCAGAAAGCCAAAGTGAACCGTTTGCACACCCGTATCGCCAGCCTCCGGCGCGACACTCTGCACAAAGCCTCCACTCAGGTCAGCAATAACCACGCGATGATCGTGATCGAGGATTTGAAGGTGGGCAATATGTCGCGCTCGGCCAGGGGCGATGCGGAAAATCCGGGCGTGAACGTCAAAGCCAAGTCTGGGCTGAACCGGAGTATTCTGGATCAGGGGTGGCACGAGTTCCGACGACAACTGGAATACAAGCAGGCATTTCGGGGCGGTGAGGTGCTGGCGGTGCCCGCACATTACACCAGCCAGACGTGCCCCCTGTGCCAGCATGTCAGCCCGGATAATCGCACCTCACAAGCGCGCTTTCAGTGCGTCGAGTGCGGTTTCAGGGAGAATGCCGATCTGGTCGGTGCGATCAACATTAAAGCGCGAGGACATCGCGTGTTAGCCTGTAGAGAGACCGGGTTACCGGACTCTGTGAGGCAGGAACCTGTGCGAAACCGTGAGGAAGTAGCACCCAGCGCAGCGCCCGCTGCGTCAGGAATCCCCCACCGACGTTAGGTGGGGGAGGATGTCAAATGAACGCTGTGCAGTACCTGGCCAGCAGCCATCGCCCCTGCGTTGTGTTGGCGGGTTCGGGCATGTGTGCCGGTGGCCGGGTGGTGAACTACCTGAAGGCACTGCTGGGGGAGGCACGTAACGATGTGCTGTTCGTCGGCTACCAGGCAGCAGGCACGCCAGGGCGTGCTATTCTTGACTATGGCCCCCGTAACGGCTGGGTTGAGTTGGATGGCGAGCGCTATACCATCCGGGCACGGGTCCACCAGGTCAGTGGTTACTCCGCCCATGCCGGGCAACGGGATTTGCTCGACTTTATAGAAGGCATTCCGAACCCGCCGGAAGAAATCCGCATCGTGCACGGTGACGCAGTCGCCAAGCAGGCTTTCGCCGACAAGCTGGCAGGGCGGGTTCCGGGCAGGGTGTTGATTCCGTAACAGCCGGGCCGTGAGGTCGCGACCGGGTTCCAGGGAGGGGAGCATGAAACAACTGGTTATCTGCGCCGATGGCACCTGGCAATCGCCAGAGTCTGACACCAGCACCCATGTGCTGCGCCTGGCGGAGGGGATAGCGCCGCTCAGTGACAAGGGCGTCCCGCAAGTGGTCTTCTACGACTGGGGTGTGGGGTCAGACGGTGACGCCCTGTCCGGTGGAGTGACCGGCGCCGGTATCGACAAGAACATTATGGATTGCTATCGCTTTCTGGTGCACAACTACGATGAAGGCGATGCGATCTACCTGTTCGGTTTCAGTCGGGGCGCCTATACGGTGCGTTCGCTCGCCGGGTTGATCCGCAACTGCGGTATCCTGCGGCGCTGCTATGCAGACCAGGTCGCCAGCGCCTACAAGTTATACCGCCAGCGGGGGCCTTCCTCCGCTCCCTGGAAGGAAAAAGCCAGCAAGTTTCGCCAGGCAAACGCGGTGGCCGATGTCAGTCGCATTCACTTTATGGGGGTGTTCGACACGGTCGGATCCCTGGGTATTCCCGCGCCCTTCCTGGGCACATTGGGTACCTCCCGGTACCTGTTCCACGACACCGAACCCAGTAGCATCATCAATCACGCCCGCCATGCGGTATCCATTGACGAAAACCGGCAGGATTTTGAACCCACCCTGTGGACCCCCAAGGACGGCATCGACCTGGAGCAGGTCTGGTTCGCCGGTGTGCATACGGATGTCGGTGGTGGCTACCCCGACCGCGCCCTGGGCGACCACGCCGGCCTGTGGCTGGCCCGCGAAGCAGAACGCTGCGGCCTGGCGTTCGCGCGCCACTTCCTTGCCTGCCTGGAACCGGACCATTGCGGCCGGCAACACAATGAATACAAGGGCTTCTACAGGGTCATGCGCCGCAAAAGCCAGCGCAAGGTAGAACCCGTCCTGCACCAGAGTGTCCGGGACCGTTGGGAAGACGACGCCGTAGAATACAAAAGCCCGGCCCTGAAGGCGCTGTTGGACTCCGTCGACGGGGACTGGGGCCGGATTCGGGTGGTGGAGTAATCCGGACCAGGGCTGTCGCCAAATCCTGCCGGGTTTGTCCTGATTTCCATAACCGCCCAAAACGGTTTATCCTCCGTGCGCTGTGATTCACCGTAGACATTCAGGGCACGTTTGATGAAAGGTATTATTCTTGCCGGCGGGTCCGGCACCCGCCTGCACCCCATTACCCACGGGGTGTCGAAGCAGTTGTTGCCGGTTTACGACAAGCCGATGGTGTATTACCCCATCTCGGTGCTGATGCTGGCGGGTATCCGGGAAATCCTGGTGATTTCCACGCCTGACGACCTGCCCCAGTACCGCCGCCTGCTTGGCACCGGCGAGCAGTTTGGTGTGACCTTTGAGTATGCGGAACAGCCCCGCCCGGAAGGCCTGGCCCAGGCATTCCTGATTGGCGAGTCGTTTATCGGTGATGACTCCGTGTGCCTGGTGCTCGGCGATAACATCTTCCACGGCCAGCACTTCTCGGACCAGCTCAAACGTGCCGCCGCCCGCGACGAGGGCGCGACGATCTTTGGTTATATGGTGCGTGACCCGGAGCGGTTCGGCGTGGTGGAGTTTGACCCGCAGGGCAGGGCGGTCTCTATCGAGGAAAAGCCCGCGCAACCGAAATCCAACTATGCCGTGACCGGTTTGTATTTTTATGACAACGACGTGGTGGATATTGCCCGCGCCGTAAAACCCTCCGACCGGGGCGAGCTGGAGATTACCAGTGTCAACAACGCCTACCTGGAGCGGGGCGACCTGCAGGTGGAACGTCTGGGCCGCGGCTTTGCCTGGCTGGATACCGGCACCCACGACAGCCTGCTGGAGGCCAGCAGCTACGTGCAGACCATCGAACACCGCCAGGGTCTGAAGGTAGCCTGCCTGGAGGAGATCGCCTGGACCCAGGGCTGGATTTCCAGCGACCAGTTGCAGGAGGCCGCCACGGCACTGGGCAAGACGGCCTATGGTGAATACCTGCAGCGATTGCTGGGGCAGCATGGCACCGGGGCCTGAAGTAGTGTCAGACGGTTTGTTTAAAGAGATTGAACGTCAGTTCGATGCTCAATGGTATCTGGAGACCTACCCGGATATTGAGCGGGCAGGGGTAGACCCCGCCTGGCACTATTTCAACTTCGGAATGTGGGAAGGGCGCCAGCCCTGCCGACTGGATGCCTGGGAATGGGACGAGGCCCTGTGGTTTCAGGAGTCCCCAGCGGACGAGTGTCTGCAGGCCCTTCATCCGCTGACAGCCCACGATAATCCGCTGGAAGTCTCGTTTGCGGGTTTTGCCCTTGGGCGCTGGTATGCCTGGAAGCAACAGTGGGCGGTGGCAGCCGACGCCCTTGCCCATCGTGGCCGTGTGGCTGACAGGGTGCCGGCATTTTATCCTGCCGAGTTGCTGGAAGCCGATGCCCTGGCCCGGTGTGGTCGTTTGTCGCCAGCGTGGCGCAAGGCGGCATCGCTGTTTGACCTTGCCCCCGGGCGTTCGGAGAACTGGCTGGTAGTCGCCAATTTGCTGGCAAGCGTTCAGCAAAGTGTGCCACCCGGTGCGGCTGAACACTCGCATTCGCTGGATGATCAGCGCCTGCGCTGGATCAACCAGGTATGGCAGCGCCATGGCCTGCATCCGGTGCGCCGGAAAGACCCAGGCCAGCCGCTAACGATCGATAATTTAATGGCTACCGACAACGCCAGTTCCGGTGGGGTGGCAACTACCGCCGACCGCCCCCTGGTGTCGGTGATTATCCCCGCCTTCAATGCCGGTGAGGGGCTGTTGACTGCCTTGCGAGGCCTGGCGGACCAGACCCTGCGCCGAAGTAATCCCCACGCCATCGAAGTGCTGGTGGTGGATGACGCCTCGACGGACAACACCGCCGCCCTGGCCGAAGCCTTCGCCAAAGCCAATCCGGGGTTCCGGGTGCTGCGGCAGGCGCACAACCAGGGGGCCTATTCCGCCCGCAATCGCGGCCTGTCAGAAGCCCGCGGTGACCTGCTGACGGTTCACGACAGCGATGACTGGTCCCACCCCCAGAAGCTTGAAATCCAGTGCCGTGGCATGCAGGACAACCCGGGCTGGATGGCCTGCAACTCCCATTGGGTTCGGTGCACCCCGGAGCTTCGTTTCGGTATCTGGCGAATGGCCGATGGCTGGGTATTCCGTAATACTTCCTCGCTGATGTTCCGGCGCGAGGTGTTTGGCGCCCTGGGCTACTGGGACCTGGTGCGCGTAGAGGCCGATACCGAGTATTACCTGCGGATCAAGGCCGCCTTTGGTGAGAGCACCACCGGCGAAGTGGCTGTGGGTGTGCCGCTGTCCTTCGGCCGCACGCTGCCAACGTCGCTGACCATGACGTCCGACACCCACCTGGTCACCCAGTTCGGTGGCCTGCGGGCGGACTACCGCAAGGCCGTTTTGCGCTGGCATGCGCAGGCGCAGGGACCGGAATCGCTCTACGTGGAGCAGCAACCGCAAACTCGGCCATTCCCGGCCCCACAGGATATACTTCCCTGACCACCCCGCCCATAGTTGGCCGGGCAGGCAGTACTACTGGATAGAGCAGGATCAGTAACGTGTCAGCACCCAATGATCAGCAGACCATCGAACAACTGGAAAGCCAGCTCAGGGACAAGCAGGCGGATATCACGCAGTATTTCGAGGAAGTCGCCGCAGTAACCGAAAAGCTGGAGCAGGCCAGGGCCGAAGCTAACGAGCTGGAACAGGCCCTGCAGCAACTCCGCGACGCAGCCGCCGCTCAGCAGGCCGCACCAGAGCCGGAGGATGCCGGCGAGCGCCTGCAGCAGCATATAAGCCTGGTTACAGAGAGCGGGCTCTTTGACGGCCGCTGGTACCTGGGGACCTATCCGGACGTGGCCCAGTCCGCGCACTTTGCCGCCAACCCGGCCGAGCACTTTGTGCTGCACGGCGGGCAGGAAGGACGGCACCCGGGCCCGGGCTTCAACTCGGCGGCCTACCTGGAGCAATACCCGGACGTTGCTGCCGCGGGCATGAATCCCCTGGTGCACTACCTGGTCCACGGCCGTAGTGAAGGCCGCCTGGCATGGCCCCTGAAAGGTGAGGCATGAGCCTGCCACTGGACCAGCTGGAACTACTGGAACGCCTGCGGCTGTTCGACCCTGCGTGGTACGCCAGGGCCAACAGCGATGTGCCGGATGACGAGTCCGAAAGCTGGCAGCATTTCCTGACCACCGGCTTCGCCGAGGGCCGCCAGCCCGGCCCCCGGTTTGTGCCGGAGCAGTACCTGGCCGCCAACCCGGACCTGGTCCAGGCCGGGGTTGATCCCCTGGCGCATTTTCTCGGTTTCGGCTACCGGGAAGGGCGGGCGCTGACCCCCGAGGAACGGGAACTGAAAGAGCGCACAGGGTCTCGCTGGCCGGAGTCGCCCTTGCCAGAGAATCTGCCCGGGTGGTATGGCACCAGACCGGGCCCTGCGCCGCAAGGCGTTGTCCGCATTCTGGCGGGATTGTCGGTTCAGCAGGGCGGAACGCCGCAAACCAACGAAGACCTGATGATTGCCTTTGAGGCGAGGCATTCCCCTGTGGCTGAGACCTTTGTGTTGCGCTGCGCGGGTGACTTGCTGGAGCTCTTTCTCTACCGGGCGGGTATTTACGTATCCCTGGAGCGCCATTGGCTGGGGCAGGAAGTCGAACCTTTTCCCCATCAGCTGGATGAATATGACGACGTCGTCGGGCAGTGGCTGCGTGACTATGGTATCAGCCTGGTTCATGTTCATCACTCGGCCTGGCAGAGCCTGGGTTTGATGGACTCAGCTTACAAGTTATCCATTCCTGTGGTGTATTCGGTCCACGATTATTACACTGTGTGCCCTTCGGTAAAGCTGCTGGATGAGAATCAGGTCTTTTGTCGGGGCCGTTGTACGCCTGGTGGCGGAGAGTGTCACCAGGAGGCGTGGCGGCCGGAGCAGATCGGTGCCCTGAAACACGCCGGGGTTTATCGCTGGCAACAGCAGTTTGCCGGCCCGCTGGCGCTTTGTGCCGGGTTCGTAACCACTTCTGCGCTGGTGAGGGACATTATGCTGGATATCTTCCCGGCGCTGGCGGACAAGCCATTCAGGTTGATTCCCCATGGGCGGGACTTCGACGCCTTTGACAGCCTGGCCGAGGCCCCCACGCCTGGCGAACCGCTGAGGGTTGTGTTGCCCGGCTACGTGGCCCGCTCAAAGGGTGCCGGGGTTTTGCTGGAGCTGGCAAACAACCCGGAACTGGTTGACGTGCAATGGCATGTGCTGGGCACGGTTGAAGACCCGGAGATACGGGACCAGCTGCCCGCCAATGTAACAGTTCACGGCCCGTACCAGGTTAGCCACTTTGCTCAGCGAGTCGCCGATATCAAGCCTCACCTGGGTGCAGTGCTTTCGATCTGGCCGGAAACCTGGTGCCATACCCTGACCGAGCTGTGGGCTACGGGTGTGCCAGTGCTGGCATTTGACCTCGGGGCCGTTGGTGAGCGCCTGCAGCAAACCAGGGCCGGCTGGCTGGCGCCGGAAGTATCCGCATCGGCCATGGCGGCCCTGATCCAGCAAGCGCGCCAGCCCGCTGAGTGGCAACAGGCCGTGGACGCGGTCAGCCGGTGGCAGCTTGCCGGGCCACAGACCCGGGCTGGCATGGCTGAGGCTTACTGGCAACTTTATCAGGACATCGGCGCCTTTGCGGTCGAGCGTTCTGGTCCTTCGATCAAATAACCGGACAGAGAATGGCTGTTTCGTTGTTACGCAAGTTAAAAAGTGCGTTCAAGGGGGAAGCAGAAGCGCCCCCTGCCCATGGCCGGGAGTACCAGCCCGTGCAGGGTAAGGCGGTTACCTGTGGACTGAGCCCCACACAGCACCTTGAGTCCGTCGGTGAGGCGGGTGTCGACTGGGTGGCCACCGACAGTGATCCGCACTTCCTGTTGCTTGCACCCGGGGGAAGTCGCCTGGAGTTGGCGGCGGGTTGGTACCGGATCTCGCTGAACCTGGCTATTGATCGTCGACAACAGGTCGCCAGGGTCTACTTCGATTCCGGTGAAGGGTTCAGCGAGGAAGGCGCGCTCGACATCCTGGTGGCAGACGGAGAGCTGTCCCAGCGGCTGGTGTTCCTGCCATCCGGAGCGGTACAGGTTCGTTTCGACCCGCAGGAATGGCCCGGTCGGCTTTCTGTAAACCAGGTGGCCGTTAACCCGGTTAAGGGGCCTGACGCCGTATCGGAATGCCTTCAACGTATCCTGCATTTTACGTCTGTCTATGGCGAGGATGTGGAGGCCGTTCGTTCGGCCGTCGAAAAGCGGGCAACGGAGCACGGTATACCGCTGGAGCAGAGTTTGTTTGAACTGGACCGGGACCTGGATCGGGACAGCCGTGAGCAGACTGATGGTGGCCCGGCCTATGAGGACTGGATCCGGTACGTTGAGCAGCCGTCTTTACCAGACACTGCGCAGGTCGGGGGAATGCTCGCGGAGTTGCCATCCACTCCCCGGGTTTCGGTGATTGTCCCGGTATATAATACCCCTGAGGACCTGTTACGCCGCTGCCTCGATTCAGTGCTTTGCCAGTCTTACCCACACTGGGAACTGTGCATTGCGGATGATGCCTCAACCGCTGGGCATATACGGCCGGTGCTCAGGGACTATATCGACCGGGATCATCGGGTTCGGGTGGTCTATCGGCCCCAGAACGGGCATATTTCCGAGGCGTCCAATTCGGCCTTGTCCATTGCCACTGGCGAATTCGTGGCGCTCCTGGATCACGACGACGAACTCGCAGAACACGCCCTGTTGTTCATGGTTCAGGCTATCCTGGCAAAGCCTGGCGTCGCCATTGCCTACTCCGATGAAGACAAGATCTCAGATGATGGCGTTCGCTATGGCCCTCACTTCAAGTGTGAGTGGAACCCGGACCTTCTTTATTCCCAGAACTATGTCTCGCACCTTGGCGTGTATCAGCGCACGCTGCTGGATCGTATCGGCGGCTTTAAAACCGGGGTAGAGGGCAGCCAGGACCATGACTTGCTCCTGCGATGCCTGCACCATGTCAGCGCTGGGCAGATCGTCCATGTTCCGCGGGTGCTTTATCATTGGCGGGCCGCTGAAGGGTCAACAGCGAGGGGGGCAAGTGAAAAGGACTATACCACCGACGCTGGCATAAAGGCCTTGCGTGACTACTTCCAGGACATGGGCCCCCGAGGGGTCAGGGTAACCGAGGGGCGGGTGCCCAACAGTTACCGGGTGCAGTGGCCGATACCGGAGCCTGCCCCCCTGGTCAGCCTGTTGATTCCTACCCGTGACAGAAAGGACCTGGTAGAGGTCGCTGTAAGAAGCATCCTCGAGAAAACCACGTACCAGAACTATGAAATCATTATCCTGGATAATGGCAGTGTCGAACCGGAGACCCTGGCGTTCTTTGACCAGGTTCAGCGTGAAGATGTCAGGGTCAAGGTGGTCAGCTATGACCACCCCTTCAATTATTCGGCAATCAACAACTATGGCGTGGGCCGGGCCCGCGGTAGCATTGTCGGGCTGGTCAATAACGACATTGAGGTAATCAGCCCTGACTGGCTTGGCGAAATGGTCGCCCAGGCCAGCCGGGAGGACATCGGGTGTGTCGGGGCGAAGCTGTACTACGGCAACGAGTCGATACAGCACGCCGGTGTCATCCTGGGCCTGGGGGGCGTGGCCGGCCATTCGCACAAATACTTTGACCGCAACCATCCAGGGTATTTCAACCGGCTGCAGCTGGTCCAGAACCTGTCTGCGGTAACGGCGGCCTGCCTGCTGGTGCGCAAGGATGTGTATAACGCCGTAGGGGGGCTGGACGAAGTTAACCTGCAGGTGGCCTTTAATGACGTGGATTTCTGCTTGCGGGTGAGAGCGGCGGGGTATCGGAATTTGTGGACTCCCTATGCGGAACTTTACCACCACGAATCCCTCAGCCGGGGCAAGGAAGACTCCCCGGAAAAAATTCGTCGGTTCCAGCAGGAAATCCGCTATATGCAGGAGCAGTGGGGTGAATTGCTGCGGGCTGATCCTTGTTACAGTCCTAATCTGACCCTGAATCGGGAAGATTTCTCCATCGGGGGGCAATGATGACCATCATACGTCGTCCCTTACATAATGCACATATTTTAGTGAATTGATTTTGATGGACCCTATACTTTTTGTACATGTTCCAAAAACTGCCGGTACCAGCTTTAGAAAGTCCTCTGAGGATTATTTTGGAGCCGATGAGGTAATGTATGACTATGCACTAAATTCACCGGAAACATCACCGCTTGTCAGGAAGTTGATTTATGATGAGCCGGATATGTTTGCCTTTGGAGAAAAGCTGGCCAAGCAGGGTGTTCGGTTCTTGAGTGGTCATATCAGAGCAGCCAAGTATATTTATCTGTTTGGTGCTTTGCAGACCGTGACCTTTCTTCGTGACCCCATACAGCGAGTAGCTTCCGAATATCACCATTTCGTTCGGCATTACGGCTATAAAGGAGATTTCCCTTCTTTCTATCGAAGGGCTGATTTTATTAACCGACAATCTCATTTGATAAATCGACTGCCTCTGGAGGTCTTTGGTGTCGTGGGGCTTACTGAGCAGTACGAGTCCAGTCTGAAAATATTAAATAAAAAGTTTGGTGCGGATATAAAGTCATCAGTTCTCAACGTTGGCCGTGTAGACGGTAGTGAAAGTTATCAGCTACCGGAAGATCAGCTGAAAGAGCTGCGAAATCTTAATAAAAAAGATATTGATTTATATGAACATGCTGTGGCGTTGTTTGAAACGCGAAAGCACCTGTTCTCTGATAATCTGCCGTTTGTACACGGGGTTATACAGGTTGCGAATGAGCAGCGAGTTCAAGGTTGGGCTTGGCACGAAAATTCAAATGACTCTGTTGAGTTAGAATTTTATGTAGACGGAGAGAAATTGGGATCTGCCTTCACGCGTGACCTGCGACCCGGCCTCTTGCCTTTCAACCCTCCTAGGCGGGGCTTCGTCGGCTTTCAGTTTCAGTTTGACGAGCCTGTTAAGCCTGATACCAGGGTTAAAGTGGTGGTGGCTAATACTGGACAGGTTATAGGTGAAATGCCCTGCAAGGCCTCAGCCTGAACCATGACTCTGTTAAGGCTATTGCTTTGTTTGTAACTAACCGACTTCTGGGCCTGTCTCGCTGGGTCTTGCGCCGCTTCCCGGCCTTGCTGGAACGCTCCCCCCTGATAAAGGATGGCCGGCGCCTGGCGGACTGGCGGGGGCCGTCGCTTCAGTGGCAGCGATCGTTGCCGCTGCCGGGTTGGCAGATGCTGGAGTTGAGTGTGTCTGGTGCCGAGGCTGGCGCAGAGGCCGTTCTGGAGGTGTTCGGTGAAGACGGCACCACTCCGGAATACCGGTTCGCCATCCCCCTGGCCAATGGTGACCTGTCCAAGCGCCTGGTATACGTACCTGGGGGACGTCGACGTTTGAACCTGGGTTTTCCGGACGCTTCCGGCGATTTTGCCGTTACACGCTTCCGCCTGGCCTGGGTGCGTGACGGGTTTGCCCGGCCACGGGTCGCCCGCCGTTTGACCGGCATTCATCCGAAGTGGAAGCACCTCGGTGCTGCGGAGGCCGAAGCCGGGCTGGCCAGTGAAGGGAGCCGTTGGACATCCACCGTCCTGCCGCCCTACGAGCAGACGTTCAGGCGGCGCACGTCCGGGGCGGGCTACGATGAGTGGCGTGAGAATCACCCGGATATCAGTGATGACACGGCCAGGCAGTGGCTGATGGAACTGGGCTCCGGTCCGAGGATTTCCGTTGTCATGCCGGTCTATGATCCCCAGCCGGAGTATCTGCGGGCATGCCTGGAGTCCGTACTGGGCCAGAGCTGGCCTCACTGGCAGCTGTGCATTGCCGATGATGCCTCCACGGATCCGGAAGTGAAGGCCATACTGGACGACTATCAGCAGCAGGATGACCGTATAGAGGTATGCTTCCGGCCCTCCAATGGCCATATCTGTGCGGCCAGTAACTCAGCGCTGGCGCTGGCGAAGGGCGAGTTCGTCGCCCTGGTGGACCACGATGACCTGCTGGAACCCCATGCCCTGTTGCATGTGGTGCGTGCCCTCCGGGAAAACCCGGGGGCGGCTTTGCTGTATTCGGATGAAGACAAGGTAGACTCTGCCGGCGCCTTCTATGCGCCCCATTTCAAGGCCGACTGGAACCCGGAGCTGATCCTGGCACAGAATTACATCTCACACCTGGGGGTATACCGCCGGGACCTGGTTATGGAAATCGGCGGGTTCCGCGAAGGCTATGAAGGCGCCCAGGACCATGACCTGCTGCTGCGCTGTGTGGCCCACCTGGAGGACCCCGAAAGCGAGGTGGTGCACATTCCCCGGGTTCTTTACCACTGGCGTGCCTCGGAAGGTTCCACCGCCCTGGCAGGCTCTGAAAAGAGCTATGCCGAGGAGGCCGGGCTGCGTGCCGTCAACGATTACCTGGCGGGCAAGGGCGAGGGTGCCCGCGCTGTGAGTGGTGAATTTCCCAATACTTACCGGGTCCACTATCCCATGCCTGAACCCGCCCCACTGGTCAGCCTGTTGGTGCCCACCCGCAATGGTGTTGATATCCTGCGCCCGTGTGTGGACGCGATCCTGGAACGCACGGGTTATCGCAATTTCGAATTACTGATTCTGGACAACCAGAGCGACTGCCCGGAAACCCTCGCCTATATGGAAGAGGTGGCCCGCCGTGATGAACGTGTCCGGGTGCTGCGCTGGGACTACCCCTTCAATTACTCCTCCATAAACAACTTCGGCGCCCGCCAGGCCAGGGGCAGCCTTCTCGGACTGATCAACAATGATATCGAGCCGCTCGATGGCAGCTGGCTGTCCGAGATGGTCAGTCAGGTCGTCCGGTCGGAAGTGGGCTGTGTGGGGGCCAAGCTGTACTATCCGAACGACAAGTTGCAGCATGGTGGGGTGATCCTGGGGCTTGGCGGTGTGGCCGGCCATTCCCACAAGTTTGCGGATCGCAAGGCGCCCGGGTATTTTTACCGGCTGATGCTGGCCCAGAACCTCTCGGCCGTCACCGGGGCCTGCCTGCTCGTGCGCAAGGAAGTCTTCTGGCAGGTCGGTGGGCTGGACGAAGAGCACCTGGCCATCGCGTTCAATGACGTGGACCTGTGCCTGAAGGTGCGGGAGGCAGGCTACCGGAACGTCTGGACGCCCCATGCCGAGGCCTATCACCATGAGTCCGTATCACGGGGCAAGGAAGACACACCGGAAAAGCAGGCCCGCTTTGCCAGTGAGATCGCCTGGATGAAGCAACGCTGGCACCATGAGCTGCAAAATGACCCGGCCTACAACCCGAACCTGACCAAGGCCTTCGAGGATTTCTCGCTGGGGTAGGGGGCTGAGCAATTACTGACAGGAGCGAAAGTATCCAATGGAATATCAAGCGCTTGCCATTCCTGATGTGGTGTTGCTGACACCGAAAGTTTTCGGTGACGAGCGGGGTTTTTTCATGGAAACCTTCCGCCAGAATGAGTTCGAGCAGCACTGTGGCGACTACCAGTTTGTCCAGGACAACCACAGCAAATCCGCCAAGGGCATTCTCCGGGGGCTTCACTACCAACTGGAAAACCCCCAGGGCAAACTGGTCCGTGTTACCCGCGGTGAAGTGTTTGATGTGGCGGTGGACATGCGCAAGGGCTCGTCCACTTATGGTCAGTGGGTAGGCGCCACCCTGAGCGAGGACAACAAGCAACTGCTATGGGTACCACCAGGCTTCGCCCACGCCTTCTACGTGACCAGCGATGAGGCCGAGTTCCAGTACAAGTGCACGGACTACTATGCACCCGGTGACGAATACTCCATCCGCTGGAACGACCCCGACCTGGCCATAGACTGGCCCCTCAATGGCACCGAACCACGGGTATCCGAAAAAGACGCACAGGGGTTATTGTTCCGGGATGCGCCTTGTTTTAAGTGATTTTTGCCACGAAATCCACGAAACCCACTAAAAGAAAAGACAAAAAACGCTTTATGCCACGGACACTCACGGACCCACACGGACGGCCCCTGGCGGGGCTAAACGATCTAAAAATATTAGTGTTCTGTCCGTGAGCGCCCGTGGCATAAAACCTTTTTTTTAGTGGATTTCGTGGATTTCGTGGCCAAAAAAAGCCTTTTCAGGAAGTTTCACGATATTGCCGAGGACTTCGCAGTCAGCAAATAACATGAACAAAACCTTCATAGTCCACCAGGCCCCTAACCCCTCCACAGATTTTTTCGTGGTGCCGGCGTGGCGTGCCGGGGTGGCAGAGGTGCAGGCGTTCACCTTCGCTCAGTTGCCGGACCCCTCTGAGCTGGCGAGGGCTACCGTGGTCCTGGTGCGCTATGTGCCGCCGGCATGGAAGGCGTTGCTGACCCGGCATCCGCCCGCGCGGCTGGTGTACTTCATGGACGATGACCTGTTTGACTGGCGCGCATTCCGGGGGATGCCCTGGCGCTACCAGCGCAAACTGTTTCGTCTGGCCTGGCAGCATCAGCGGTGGTTACGACAGATGGGCGCAGAACTCCAGGTGTCGACGCCCTGGCTGGCGGACAAGTACGCCGACTGGCACCCGGAGGTAATCACCCCCGGAAACCCGCACCCCGCCCCGCAGCCGGGCCCGGAGCCGGCCATGAAAACCCTGTTTTACCACGGCTCAGCCTCTCATCGTGGTGAGTTGGAGTGGCTGATGCCGGTAGTGGAAAGCGTGTTGAGGCAGCGGGATGATCTATGCTTCGAGGTAATTGGCGACCGCAAGGTCCGTGACCGCTTCGCCCATTTGCCCAGTGTCCAGGTCGTGCACCCCATGGGCTGGCCGTCCTACAAGGCATTCATCCAGCGCCCGGGCCGAACCCTGGGCCTGGCGCCCCTGCTGGACACCCGCTTCAACGCCGCCCGCGCACCGACCAAGTTCTTCGACATAACCGCCGCCGGGGCCGTCGGAATCTATGCCGACACACCGGTGTATCAGCGGCTAGTAAAACACAACGAAAACGGCCTGCTTCTTCCGATGGACAACCCGGACCTGTGGGCGGAGGAAGTACTCCGTCTGCTATCCTCTCCCCGGGAACGAGGCGAGATGTTCCGGTGCGCTTGTGGTGGGTAGGTTTTTTGCGGCCACGGCCCTTCGACAGGCTCAGGGTGAACGGGGAAGATACGGCCCTTCGACAAGCTCAGGGCGAGCGGGATGCGGGAAAAACTAAAGATGTTTTGCCACCATGCCCTTCGACAGGCTCAGGGCGAACGGGACACGAAAGAAAAAATGTAAAAACCGCTTTTGCCACGGACACTCACGGACCCACACGGGCGGCCCTGTGGGGCCAAAAGGCCGACAAAATTAATGGTTTTTGTCCGTGAGCGTCCGTGAGTGTCCGTGGCTAAGAATTATTGCTTTTCTTTTCGTGTCTTTTAGAGGATTTCGTGGCAAAAAAGCCCTTATCTTTTCTTTTTCCGTGTCGTTCCGTGGTTTCTGTGGCAAAAACTAATTCCGTTATAAAGTCTCCCAGTGGTGACCGTGTCTAAAAGTCCTGAATTTTACCTGACAACCTCCCCGGCCCTGCTCAAGTTGCCCAACCTTGAGGTGTTTACCGGCAAGCCCGTGCGTCGTTACCGACCGGGGATGTCGGTAGCCGGGGCAGGGGTGGTATTGGCCTGGGGGCGTAAGCCTTCTGCGGCGAAGGCGGAAGCGTTGGCGGGCAGGTTGGGGTTGCCCGTATTGAGGCTGGAGGATGGTTTTCTGCGCAGTGTCGAGCCCGGCGCGGAGCAGCCGCCGCTGGCGCTGGCGTGGGATGATCAGGGCATTTACTACGATGCAGGCCGGCCCAGTCGCCTGGACCGGTTGCTGGATCAGCCGCTGTCGGACGAGCAGGCAGACCGTGCCAGGTCGCTGGTATCGGCCTGGCGTGCCGGGCGGGTGTCGAAATATAACCACGCCCGTGAGCGGGATTATTCCCATCTGTCGCCCTATGTGCTGGTGGTGGACCAGACCTTTGGCGATGCCTCGGTGGGTTTCGGGCAGGCTGACGCCGGCGCCTTTGACGCCATGTTGGTCGCGGCGCTGGAGCGCTTCCCGGATCACCGGGTAGTGCTGAAAACCCACCCGGATGTGGTGGCCGGGCGCAAGCAGGGGTATTTCAGTGCCTCATCGGCGGCCCGGGACAGCCGCGTTTGCTGGATTGGCGATAACGTCCACGCCCCGGCATTGATTGAACGGGCGGATGCGGTGTTCTGCGTGACGTCCCAGGTGGGTTTCGAGGCGTTGCTCTGGGGTAAGCCCGTGCATGTGTTCGGTATGCCGTTCTATGCAGGCCGGGGCCTGACCGTGGATGCGCAACCACCACCCGGGTTCCGCGCCCCGGTGAGCCTGGAGGCGTTGGTCCATGCCGCCCTGGTTGCGTACCCCCGCTATGTTGACCCGGAAACCGGGGCGCCCTGCGAAGTCGAGCGCGCGCTGGAATGGCTGGCCTTGCAACGGCATCAGCGCGAACGATTCCCGGCCAGGCTGTATTCACCCCGGGTGCCTCGCTGGAAGCGCCGTGCCCTGTCACGTTTCTTGGCGGGCAGTGAACTGGTGGATGAGCGGCAAGAGCCCGCCCCGGAAGGGGCTCCCCAGGTTGTCTGGGGTATGGCACCATGCCGGGAGCCGGTTATCCGGGTAGAGGATGGCTTTATCCGGTCCGTGGGCCTGGGGGCTGACCTGGTGCAGCCCCAGTCGTGGGTGCTGGACGATGTTGGTATGTACTATGACGCTACTTGCCCGTCCAGGCTGGAGCAGCTGCTCTGTGAGACACGTTTTTCGGCTGAGCTGCTGGACCGGGCCGGGGCGCTGACTGAAACCCTGGCTCGTTTGGGGACCACCAAGTACAACACGGGGGATCGTTCCTGGCGCCGGCCCGATGACGTGGAACAGGTGATCCTGGTTCCGGG
Source organism: Marinobacter bryozoorum (assembly GCF_023156245.1). Lineage (GTDB taxonomy): Bacteria > Pseudomonadota > Gammaproteobacteria > Pseudomonadales > Oleiphilaceae > Marinobacter > Marinobacter bryozoorum. The sequence continues at coordinate 68,688 of NZ_JAKZAH010000018.1, read as the reverse complement.
ACAGGTGGAAAGCGATGCCTCTATCCGCTTTGGCTCCCCGCAGGTCCGCAGCAACCTGGCCCTGCTGCAGTCGGTCAGGGAACAACACCCTGGCGCCTGGGTTGTCTACAAGCCGCACCCGGATGTGGTCGCCGGGCTGCGAAAACCCGGTACCAACGAGGCCGACGCCGCGAACTGGTGTGACGAGCTGGTGACCGACCAGGACATGGCCCACATGCTGGGCCAGGTGGATGCCGTGCACACCATGACCTCGCTTACCGGGTTTGAAGCCCTGGTGCGAGGCATTCCGGTAACCTGCCATGGCCAGCCGTTTTACAGCGGCTGGGGCCTGACCACGGACGTTTTCCCCTGCCCGCGGCGCCAGCGCAAACTGCAACTGGCCGAGTTGGTGGCGGCCACCCTGATTCTTTATCCGACCTATGTCAGTCGCAGGACCGGGCAGTTCACCACGGTGGAAGCTGTGATTGCAGAAATTCAGGAGCTGCGCGGGAAATCATCAGGCAGGGCTGGTATCCTTACGCGCTTGTCAAGGCTGCTGCGTCGTGCCTGGCGCTTTTAGGGCCTGTAATACCCAAGAAAATTGACCAGACAGAACCAGGTTAAGGAATCACGTTTTGGCAGACAATATTGTTTGGCACGATCACAAGGTAACCCGGGCCCAGCGCGCCGAGAACAAGAACCAGAAGCCCTGCCTGCTCTGGTTTACCGGCCTGAGCGGGTCCGGCAAGTCCACGATTGCCAATGCCCTTGATGTGGCCCTGCATGAGCGTGGCTACCATACTTTTTTGCTGGACGGCGACAATGTTCGCCATGGCCTGTGCAAGGACCTGGGGTTTTCCGATGACGACCGGGTCGAAAATATCCGCCGCATTGGCGAGATGAGCAAGTTGTTTGCCGATGCCGGGCTGATCGTGCTGAGTGCGTTTATCTCGCCGTTTACCAGTGACCGGCGACTGGTTCGCAACCTGTTCCCGGCCGGTGAGTTTATCGAGGTATTCATGGATACCCCGCTGGATACCTGTGAACAGCGCGACCCCAAGGGGTTGTACCAGAAAGCCCGGTCGGGCGAGATCAGCCACTTTACCGGCATTGACAGTCCCTACGAGGCCCCCGAGCGCCCGGAGGTCAGGCTGGACACGTCCACCATGTCGGTAGACGAGTGCGTTGAGTCACTGATCCGTTTTCTCGCCGAGCAGAATCTCATTACTGTCAAATAGGCAGCAGGCTCGTCCTGTTGCTCCCCGGGAGCGTTTTTGGGCATGGAATGGCAGGCAATTCTTACCTTGCTGACCCTGGTCGGGGTTTTGTCAGCGCTTGCGCTGACCCGCGTGGCGGCCGACCTGGTGCTGATGTCAGCGCTGGCTTTCCTGCTGATTACCGGCATCATCGGGCCGGTGGATGCGCTGGCAGGTTTCGGTAATCCGGGCGTGATTACCATCGCCACCCTGTATGTGGTGGCGGCTGGCCTGAAAGAAACCGGCGCGATTCAGTGGGTCGCCAGGCTGCTGCTGGGTCACCCGAAGACCCAGCGCGGGGCCCAGCTGCGAATGATCGTGCCGACCGGCGTTCTCAGTGGGTTTATGAACAATACCGCCGTGGTGGCGATGTTTATCCCGGCGATCCAGGACTGGGCCCAGCGGCTGGGTATACCAGCCTCCCGGTTACTGTTGCCACTGAGTTACGCCGCCATTCTCGGTGGTACCTGTACGCTGATCGGAACCAGCACCAACCTGGTGGTGGATGGCATGTTGCAGTCACGCCTGGGCATCCACCTGGGCTTGTTCGAGCTTGCCTGGATTGGTGTGCCACTGTTGCTGGTGGGCGGGGCTTTCCTGGTGTTTGTGGGCCACCGGTTGTTGCCGGACCGGGGCGGCGTGACCGAGGAGCTGGACCAGGTCCGGGAATACGGTGTTGAAGTGCAAGTGAGCAGCCCCGGGCCCCTGGTCGGCAAGACCATTGCCGAGGCGGGCCTGCGTGCACTGACCTATGGCTACCTGACGGAAATCGACCGCGATGGCCGCCTGATTACCGCAGTGGAGCCGGACCGGACCCTGCAGGCCGGGGACAAGCTGTACTTTGTGGGGGCACCGGAGTGTGCCAGTGAGCTGCGCCGTATTCAGGGGCTGCGACCGGCCAATGGCAGCGTTCACAAGCTTGAGGTAGAAAATCACCAGCGCTGCCTGGTGGAGGTGGTGCTGGGCCCGGAATTCCCGGCCCTGGGCAAGACCATCCGTGACAGCCGGTTCCGGACCCGTTTCAACGCGGTCATCCTGTCGGTTTCCCGTGAGGGCAGGCGAGTGTCGGGCAAGCTGGGTGACATTACCTTTCGCATGGGGGACACCCTGTTGCTGGAGTCCAGCCACCAGTTCGTGGAGCAATACCGGTTTCGCCGCGACTTTTTGCTGGTCAGTGCCCTGAACGACTCCACTCCGCCGGACTTTCACAAGGCGCCCCGGGCGCTGGGGATCCTGGGTGTGATGGTGCTGTTGAGCGCCAGTGGGTTGCTGTCGATCCTCGAAGCCGCCTTCCTGGCGGCCGGCGCGATGATTGTCTCCGGCTGCCTGACGGCCAGCCGGGCAAGGCGGAGCGTCGACCTGCCGGTGCTGGTGATCATCGCATCCTCGTTTGCCCTGGGTAACGCAATGACGGCGACGGGGGCCGCGGAGTGGGTTGCGACCTCGCTGCTCGGTTTTGGACCCTTGACCCCATGGCTGGCGCTGGCGCTGGTCTACGCCATGACCGCCGTGTTCACCGAGGTGATTACCAACAACGCCGCGGCCGTGCTGATGTTTCCCATTGCGCTGGCGTTGTCGGAGCAGTTGGGCGTAAGTTTTCTCCCCTTCGCCGTGGCGGTGATGATTGCTGCCTCGGCATCGTTCATTACACCCCTGGGCTATCAGACCAACCTGATGGTTTATGGTCCGGGGCGTTACCGGTTCACCGACTATGTCCGTATTGGCACGCCCCTGGCCCTCCTGGTTGGCGCAGTAGCGATTGCCCTGATCCCTCGCATCTGGTCGTTCTGAAGGCCCGGCGGCGGATTCATTAACGCAGCGCAATTCCAATTTATGTGGAACGCGCTACTATTAACTCAGATTGATCATATATTTCCGATATGTGAATCGTTGGTCGTTTCCTGTGAGGCGGCTGCAACAGCGGGACTGGTTTTACCTTGATAGAGTTGGATTCATCCATGAGTACCATCGGGCTGATAGGCGGACTGTCAGGCATCATTGCGTTTGCTGCCCTGGTGGTATTGAGACCGCTGGCTGTACGGATGAACCTGATGGACCGCCCGGTACAACGAAAACTCCACAAGGGCGTTGTTCCCCTGACCGGTGGCCTCAGCGTCTTCCTCGGCCTTCTTGGCGCCTGGCTGATTACCATGCCATTTGCAGCAGGGTACGGCATGTTCCTGCTGACGTCGGTTTTGCTGGTGGCGCTGGGCGCGCTGGATGATGCCCGTAACCTCTCACCCCAGCTACGACTGTGGGTCCAGGTGGTGGTGGGGGCCCTGTTGGTTTACGGGTCTGGCGTGTACCTGACAACGCTGGGAGACCTGTTTGGCCTGGGTGAAATCCGCCTGGGCTGGGTCGGTCCGCTGGTCACCATTGCGGCGGTGGTGGGCGCCACCAATGCATTCAACATGATTGACGGCATTGACGGCTTGATAGGCACGTTGAGCCTGGTGGCGCTGGTTGGCCTGCTGCTGATATTCAGCGTTCAGCCGGGCTTCCCTGCCGAGGGTGCCCTGGCTGCGGGCATCGCCATGGCGTTGCTACCCTATCTCATGGCCAACCTGAAGATGAAACCCTTCCGTCGTCGTATCTTCATGGGCGACGCCGGCGCCATGTTTATCGGGATTGCGGTGGTATGGCTGTTCACCAAGGGCACCTATGGCGCCGAACCGGCGTTCAGGCCTGTTACCGCCCTCTGGCTGGTGGCTGTGCCACTGATGGATATGGTGGCGATCATGATCCGGCGGGTGCGCAGGGGCCAGAATGTGATGGTGGCCGACCGCGAACACCTGCACCATATCTTCCTGCGTGCGGGCTTCTCCGACCGCCAGGCTCTCTGGCTGATCACCACCCTGGCCGTAGCCATGGCCGCCTTCGGCCTGGTGGGTGAACTGTTCTCTGTCCCGCAATGGCTGATGTTCACCCTGTTCCTTGCGCTGTTCGGCGGGTACCTGTTCGTACTGGCCCGCATCTGGCGGGTCCTGGTATGGGTACGGCAGACCCTCTCCCTGGAGGACAAGGCGACCAGGAAGCTTTAAAAGACATCTCGCCACGGCCCTTCGACAAGCTCCCTTCGACAGGCTCAGGGCGAACGGGACACGAAAGGAAAACAGTTATTTTTTAGCCACGGAAACCACGGAACGACACGGAAAAAGAAAAGATAAAGGTATTTATGGCACGAAATCCACGGCCCTTCGACAGGCTCAGGGCGAACGGGACACGAAAGGAAAGAAGTTATTTTTAGCCACGGACACTCACGGACGCTCACGGACAAAACATTAATATCCTTAGATCTTTTGGCCCCGCCAGGGGCGGTCCGTGTGGGTCCGTGGGTGTCCGTGGCAAAAAGCGCTTTAATCTTTTTTTCCGTATCCCGTTCGCCCTGAGCCTGTCGAAGGGCCGTGATTTCCGTAGCTAAAGATCACTGTTTTCGTTTCGTGTCTTTTCGTGGCAAAAGGCGTTTTAAGTTTTTTCTTTTTCCGTGTCGTTCCGTGGCAAAAAGCATTTCCATCTTTTCCACGCCCCGTTCACCCTGAGCTTGTCGAAGGGTGTCTGTCGACCGGACACAGTTTGCCGCGGCAAAAAAGCTCACTACGAGGTCAAGGAGTCGCCCATGCTCACCCTGTACCCGGAAATTGAACCCTACGCCCGTCACCGCCTGGCCGTAGACCCGCCCCATGAGTTGTACGTGGAGGAGTCCGGTAACCCCGAGGGTATCCCGGTCATCGTGGTGCACGGTGGTCCCGGAGGGGGGTGTGAGGACTGGTATCGGCGTTTCTTCGATGCCGAGCGGTTCCGGATTATCCTGCTGGATCAGCGTGGGGCTGGTCGCTCGACGCCGCTGGCGGAGTTGCGGGGCAATACCACCCAGGCACTGGTGGAAGACCTGGAAAAGGTGCGGGAATTTCTGGGCATTGATCAGTGGATGTTGTTCGGTGGCAGCTGGGGCTCCACCCTCAGCCTGGTTTATGCGGAAACCCACCCGGAGCGGGTGCTGGGTCTGGTGTTGCGAGGGATTTTCCTGTGCCGGCCGGAAGATATCCAGTGGTTCTACCAGAGTGGCGCCGGGCGGGTGTTCCCGGACTACTGGCAGGACTACCTGGCGCCCATTCCCGAAGCCGAGCGGGGCGATATGGTCAGCGCTTACTATCGCCGCCTGACCAGTGAAAACGAGCTTGAACAGATCCAGGCGGCCAAGGCCTGGTCTGTCTGGGAGGGACGCTGTGCGACGCTACACCCCAATCCCAGGGTGGTAGAGCATTTTGCCCACCCCCACACCGCAATCGCCCTGGCACGCATTGAATGCCATTACTTTATGAACAACGCCTTCCTGGCGCCCCGGCAGATCCTGGATAACGCGACCCGGCTGGCGGATATCCCCGGTGTGATCGTCCATGGCCGCTACGATATGGTTTGCCCGCTGGATAACGCCTATGCCCTGAGCGAAGCCTGGCCACAGGCGGAGCTGCAGGTTATCCGGGAAGCGGGCCATTCTGCTTCGGAGCCGCCAATCGTCGATGCCCTGATGCGTGCCGTGGAAACGGTTTGCCGCCAGGCCGCACCCCGCCTCGCCTGATCGATCCTGTCTCTCCATAACTGTCTCTCCATAACAGGCTCGCCCTAACAGGGCAGCCTCCCATTACAGGGGCGCGTCTGGTGCGCCCTTGACCTTCCTCACTTGCGCGCGACAGGGGCGGCCGATAGAATCCGCATCGCTGCTGACCAATCTTGCCCAGGGACTTCATGAAAGGACTGATACAAAGAGTGACAGAAGCCAGTGTTTCGGTGGATGGCAAGTTGATTGCCAGCATCGATGATGGCTTGTTGCTGCTCCTGGGGGTCGAACGGAACGACGGTGTCCAAGAGGTTGATGCACTGCTTGGCAAGATTGCCCGTTACCGCGTATTCCCCGATGAAAAAGGCCGCATGAACCGAAGCCTGGAAGATTGCGGTGGCTCCCTCCTGATTGTTCCCCAGTTTACGCTTGCTGCTGATACCCGCTCAGGTACCCGCCCGGGGTTTTCCGATGCGGCTGAACCCGGCCGTGCCCGGGAGCTGGTAGCAGAGTTTGTGCGTAAGGCCGTGGGCAGGCTCGGGCAAGACCGTGTCGGGCAGGGCGAATTCGGTGCGGATATGAAGGTGGCCCTGGTGAATGACGGGCCGGTGACTTTTTTGTTGAGTGTCTGAGCCAACTTGTGATTGCGAAGTGTTAACGTTACAGTCTCGTCACTTCTGGATTCGCTCACTTAATGTGCGGGAACAAGGCGGAACGGCAAAAGGTGCTCTAAACTGGTGCGGTTAGGGTGGAGGCAGAAGGGCTCCCACAATTCTTTAGTCCCTAATTCTCTGAATTGTAGACCCTTTCCAGGTAGTGGCCTTGATCTTGTTTAAGGACGTAAAGCCGAAACTTACATGCCTTACCTGAAATTACCATCATTTGCCAATAAATGTTGGTTAAGAATTTGCAAAATTCTGGAAAGTGTATTACAACAATCTTTAACCAGATAATCCTTTAAGAAGGATTTGTAAGTGATTGACTGTGAAGGGCTCCGCGAGAAGAAGCCTGACGTCATCACAGCGTGAGCTGGCGATGGCGGGTGTACTGAGACTGACAGGCGGGTCAGGCCCGTCGCTAAAAACCTGAGTTAACTCAAAAGGAAGCTATAAGATGAAAAAAACAGCTATTGCATCAGCCATCGCCTTTGCCATGGTCGCTGCTCCGACAGTCGTGTCGGCCGCGACCAGCAAAGAGTTCTCCGAGCTGAACGCTCGCCTGGACGCCATGCCGGAGATTTACGGTAACGTCCAGATGATCTACACCAACTCGGATCATGAGGATTTCGAGGGTTCAGGAAGTCAACTGACAGACTACACTTATTCTACTCTGGGGATTCGTGGCAGCCACGAAATCATGCCGGGAGTCGAAGCTTTCGGAAAGCTTGAGCTGGAAGGTTTCTTTCCAACTGAAGGCGAGACCAATGAAACTATCGAAACCGACGAAGCCTATCTTGGTGTTCGCGGGAATTTCGGTGAAGTGTGGGTTGGTTCCGACGATTCCCAGTATGAAACCCTGATTGGTGGTTATGGCAACTGGTACTATGAAGTTGGTAACGGGAATTTTTATGCCAACTGGACTACCGGCGAAGACGACCTGATTCAGTACGTGTCACCGAGCTTCGGCGGGCTGACCCTGCATGGTGTTATGCAGGTTGACGGCAAAAGCGAGCGGGACGAAAACGGCCAGAGCCGTGACAACAAGTATCCGTACCAGTTGGGCATGAAATATCAGCATGACCGGTTTGCCGTGGCGCTGGCTATGGACTCAAATGATGGCGCCGCAAACAACGAAAACACCTATGGTGTCCGAGTTGACTTTTTTGTAACGGATGCACTGTCGCTGAATGCGTTCTATTCCACCCAGGAAGGGGATGAGGCTGTGGCCGCCGCTGGTGAATCATTCGGCGCTGACCCGGTTGAGTCTGCGGAGTCGTTTGGTAACGTGGCCGAAAACACCGGGCTTGGTGAAGATCTGATCGGTATCCAGGGCATTTACACAATGGGCGCCTCGCGCTTCACGCTGTCTTACGAAATGGAAGAAGACGATGTGGACGGTGCTGGTGACGGTAAAAGGGAATCGACTAACATCACCGCCCAGGCGCTGCATAACGTTTCCGACAAACTCTATGTGTATGTTGAAGGTCTTCATCGTAACGACGAAGAAGGAGACGTTTACGATTCCGCTTACAATGAGCTGAATATCGGTGGCGCCTACCTCTTTTAATGTTTAGGGGTGGCGAGAGCCACCCTCGTAATCTAAGTAATCCGGAACCTGACGCGCGTTGCGCTGAGGGTTCCAGTTGCTAAACTGCTGCATGGACGGCAGATTTTCCGCCGTATCGTCCGGGTAAACCCTTCGCTCGCCCGGTAACCAGATGGCTCCCACCGACTCCCACTACTCCCACCGATTCCATCGAAACCCCCATAAGTCTGATCCCGGGTCATCGTCAACGGGCTGTGCCGGAAGCAAAACATTCCGGGCGAAACCTTCTACACTTGACGTAACAAGTATGGTGGCCTGAAGATCACGGGCGCAATCCCTTGAAGGTTATGAAACAGTCTGGAACGAGCGGCGCCCGCATTCCAGCCCTGTACTTTGGCTTCGTCCTGGCATCTGAACCTTACTGAATCAAATGTAACGGGTGGTATCAGGGAGCGGTTGATTCAGTCCGGGTGGTCGGAAACACCGGACAAAAGTCTTGCAACACCGAAGGCGTTTAGAGGGGGGAACCGATGAGCATATGGCTGGTTTTGGGGTTGGCGGTGTTACCCGCGCTGGGCAATTTCGCCGGAGGATTAATGGCGGAATTTCTCAACACACCAAAGCGGCGCCTGAACCGCGCGCTGCATGCTGCAGCCGGTATTGTGATCGCGGTGGTGAGCGTTGAAATCCTTCCTGAAGCCCTGGCCCGAATTTCACCGGGGATTATCGCGCTCGCTTTTGCGCTTGGCGGACTCGCCTATATCGCCATCGGATCGGTGGTTGAAAAATTGCAGACGGGGAGTCAAAGCGGGAGCGGGATGGGCATGTGGATGATTTACATTGCCGAGTCCGTGGATCTTCTCAGTGATGGTGTCCTCATCGGTACCGGTTCCGTGGTATCGGTCAGCATGGCCCTCGTGCTGGCAGTGGGACAGGTGCTGGCGGATGTGCCAGAAGGTTACTCGACGGTCGCTAACATGAAGGACAAGGGGGTACCGCGATCCCGCCGGTTACTGCTGTCGGTTTCTTTTGCAATACCTGTAGTGGGCGCGGCCATAATTGCGTAATACCTCCTGCGTAACCAGAGTGAGGTCTGGCAATTTGGGGTGCTTACCTTCACTGCTGGCTTGCTTACGGTAGCGGCTGTCGAGGACATGCTTGCGGAGGCTCATGAGGCCGACAAGGATACCCGTTGGTCCCTGGTCGCCTTCATCGGCGGATTCGTGTTGTTTGTTATGGTTTCTGCCGGTCTGGGCAGTCAAAGCCAATCTCCATCCGAAGAGACCGGTCACTCAGGGAAAAGTGCTGGTGACGATGTAAGCCTGCAGATGCCGGCGGCCCCGTACTGGCCTCGTAGACTATGTGTGGCCACCGCGCGCGTGGCCACTGTAGTAACAAAGTCTCTTGCTTCTGGTCATCCGGTAAGCAGGTCGGCTGGCTTCAGTGCGAACACGAAAAAGCCGGGAACAGAAGGTCCCGGCAACACCTGTGTTAACTCAATTCAGGCTTCGTTCTAACGCCTGTGGTTGTACGTGTGACCCACATGCTGGCAGTTACATGGAGAATTTGTGCTCGAAACCGACACCGAAGTAGGTGTCTTCCAAGGAAGACGTATTCTCATCCGCTTCCGCATTGGCGTAGTAGCCAAAGATCTTGCTCTTGTCACCCACCTTGTAGTCGGCCCCCAGAGCCATCAGCGTGAGGTCGTCGTCAGTCTGGTCCATGCTGGTCAGACCATACTGCGCCTTCAGCTTCAAACGGTTCAGGCTGAAGGCGCCACTGAGAATGTAGGAGCTGTCCTCGTAGCTCATGCCCGCCACGTCATCAGAGGTTTCGGATTTCTGGTAAATCGCCCCTAACTCGAAGTTCTGAATGCGGGCACCGCCGGAGACGCGCACCGCGTCTACCAGGTAGAGATCTTCGCCGATACCGGCAAAGTCAGCATCATAGATGTTGGTGGTGACTTCCGAATCGTATGCCACAGCGCCGAAGATAGTTCCATTATCGAATACCACGGAAGAGGAGAACGCGTCGGCGGCGTTGTCCCTGGTTTCACCGGCCTTATCGTCGCCTTCTCCTGGGATCATGGCCAGGTTCAGGGTGATGACGTCAGCGAGTTTCGGTGTGCTGTACTGGATAATGTTGCTGACCCGCTCTTCGCCACCAAGGATCGAACTGATATCGCCGCCCAGATTGTCGAACAGGTCCACGTCCAACTGTGCTTTCTTGAACGGCGTATCGAGCTTGCCAGCAATCAGCGTACCCAGATTGGCGTGCGTGAAACCGCCGTAGATGTTCCGCTGATCGAAGGTTTCGCCACCGCCGGAGTCGCCGTTATCGACATCGATTTCGAACTCGGCCTGATAAATGGCCTGAACATTCTGGAAGTCCAGGTCAAGGGCGCCCTTGACGCCGATACGGGAAGCATTGCTGTTCAATTCCCACTGGTCGTCGGTGCCGTTATCGTAGTTCTCGTAAGAGACATTGACCTTGCCGTATACCGTCGGGCCCTTATCCGCCAGTGCGATGGACGGTGCGGCAACCAGTGTGCCGATAGCTGCTGCAAGCAATTGTTTTTTCATTCGCTTTCTCTCCAGATTCGATCGTTACCGATCAGTATTGAGTTCGTGGTGCCTACTATGCGGAGAGAATATGAATAAATGGTTAACTTAATATTTCATTTTTGTGAAAAGGCTCCCTTGTCGGAGCAGATCTCTGGAGGGGGGTTCTGCAGGGCGTAAGTGATAAGACGGAAATGCTTGGCCTTTACGTCTTTCGGACGCCAGTCAGGTAATGTTGCTTCGGGAAGTGGCCGGACCCTGGGGCCCGGCGAGAAAAGCAGGGTGTCCGTGAGGCTCCGTATCCATGGCTGGAAACTGTCGAGCACTCACGGACTGTCAGGCCTGTCAGACCTCGTGTGTGTGGTCCCTGATCCATCCCCGTGAGAAGGTCTGGTACAGCGCTGGCAGAACCACGAGCGTCAACAGCGTTGCCGAAACCAGTCCCCCCACCACGACGGATGCCAGCGGGCGCTGAACGTCAGAGCCAATCCCTGACGCCATCAGCATCGGTATCAGGCCCAGTGCAGAGGTGAAGGCTGTCATCATCACCGGCCGTAACCTTGTAAGGGCTCCCTCAAAGGCAGCTTCCGCTGGAGGTAACCCTCCCTCGACTCGCTGGTTGATCGCGCTGATCATGACCACGCCATTGAGTACAGCCAGGCCGAAAAGCGTGATGAAGCCGATAGAGCTCGGTACAGACAGGTACTGCCCCGTTATCCAGAGGCTCACCACCCCGCCGATCAGGGCAAGGGGTACGTTTAGCATGATCAGTAGCGCCTGCCCCACTGAGCCGAAGGCAAAGTAGAGGAACAGGAAAATCAGCGCCAGTGAAATGGGAACAACAATCATCAATGTCTGCTGAGCCCGACGCTGGTTCTCGAACTGACCGCCGAACACCACCGAGTAGCCCGCCGGCAGGTCCACCTCTTCCGCAATCCGGCGGTCAAGTTCGGCTACCACGCCGCCCATGTCACGACCCTCGATATTTGCCTGAACGACTACCCGGCGCTGAACGTCATCCCTGCGGATCTGCGGCGGACCTTCCTCAATCGCCACTTCAGCGACGTCTTCCAGCCTGACCCAGGCACCGTTGGGTGCCTGAAGGATCAGTGAGCGAATGCTCTCCGCACTGTTTCGGTACTGCTCAGCCAGGCGCACGTAGATGTCGTACCGTTCATTGCCCTTGATCACCTGGCCGGCACTCTGGCCACCGATCGCGTCAGACACCAGTTCCATGACCTGTGCGACTGAAATGCCATAGCGGGCGAGGCGATCCCGGTCCGGGCGGACGATCAGTTGAGCCTCCCCGGCGATCTGTTCCATCTGAACATCGCGGGTGCCTTCAACGGACTTGGCAAGGGTTTCGATGGCCTGGCCCTTCTCGGCAAGAATGTCCAGGTCGGGCCCGAACAGCTTGATGGCCAGCTGCGCCTTTACGCCAGAGAGCAGTTCGTCCACGCGGTTGGCAATGGGCTGGGAAAAGTTAAGGATAAGACCCGGATGAACTGAGAGCTCCTCCTGTATCAGTGCCTGGAGCCCTTCCCGGTCCTCGGCCGACTCCCACTGTTCCGCGGGCTTTAACCCGATATACATCGCGATGTTGGATACGGGTTCGGGGTCACCGCCCAACTCGGCACGACCAATGCGGCTGGTCACATAGGTCACCTCCGGGAATTTCATGATTCGCTTTTCCAGCTTGGGCGCAATTTCCACCGCGGCATCGACGTTGACCGAGGGAGCAAGCGTCACCCGCACCATCATGGTGCCTTCCTCCATCTCCGGCATGAATTCGGTACCGAGCCTGGGAATGAGGAAGATGGCAAACGCCAGCATGACGATTGCTGTACCTGCGACAATGCTCCGAAACCGTATGGCGCGGTCCAGCAACCAGCGATAACCGGCTTCCAGCGGCTTCAATATCGGACTCGGACGATAATGGATGCCCCGGCGGAAGAAGTAGCTGGCCAGTGCCGGCACAACCACCAGCGCTGTACCCAGTGCGGCGAGCTCCGCGAGTACAATGCTGATTGCCATCGGCGTGAACATTTTCCCTTCCACTCCCTGGAGGGTAAACAGTGGCAGGAACACCACGACGATAATCATGACGGCGAAAAACACCGATCTGGCGACCTCCTTGGTGGCTTCCGCGATACGTAGCGATACACCTTGCGGATCGTCCTGCTCAGCCTGGTCGTGGTCGATTTCCGTTCCGCTGTCGTCAGGGGTGAGCTCTCGCCTCCGTTCGGAGTCGTGGAACCGGTCCGGGCGGGATATATGGCTGAAGATGTTTTCCATGACCACGATGGAGCCATCCACCATCATACCGATGGCAATGGCCAGCCCTCCGAGGGACATGAGGTTCGCCGACATGCCGAAATAGCTCATGACCATCAGTGCCAGACCTACCGAAATGGGAATCGATAGCAGCACCAGCAGAGAGGCCCGAAGATTCAGCAGGAACAGGGCCAGGATGATGACGATAAAGACGAATGCCTGCAGCAGTGCATCCACCACGGTGTCAACGGCACTGAACACCAGATCCGATTGGTTGTAGTAGGGCTCGATCCTGACACCTTCGGGCAGTGCCTTCTGGATGGTGGGAAGCAGTTCTTCAATATCGGTAATCGTTTCCGCGGTGTTGGCCCCGAAACGTTTGAGCACGATGCCGGCGACCACTTCGCCCATGGCCTGAACCTCGCCATCGGCGGTTCTCTTGGTCATGGTGACAGCGCCCTGACGTATCTCACCGCCGTAGGCCACCTCGGCAACGTCCCCGACGGTGATGGCTGTACCATCAACTTCCTTGACCGGTACGTTTGAGATATCCCGCAGGCCATCTTTACCGCTCCGGACCCAGCCAACGCCGCGAATGACCAACTGCTCGCTGCCGCGGTTGACATACCAGCCGCCGGCATTGCGGTTACCCGCATTGATGGCTTCGGTGACGTCATCAGCGGTCAGGTCGTAGGAAAGCAGCTTGGCCGGATTCAGCTTGACCTGGTACTGGCGGACTTCTCCACCGTATGAAAGCAGCCCCGTGACACCTTCGACCGGCATCATCAGCAGTTTCACCACCCAGTCATTGAGGCTTCTCAGTTCCATGGGGCCGTACTTTTCCGGATTCTCGCTGGTCAGCACATACTCATAGACCTGGCTGAGGCCACTGGTATTCGGGCCCATCTCGGGCTGTCCCACGCCTTCGGGAATCTGCTCCCGGGCAGCCTGAAGCTGTTCAAAGACAAGCTGTCGGGCGAAGTAGATGTCGGTGCCTTCCTCGAAGACAACGGTGATCACTGACAGCCCCGTACGTGAGATCGACCGGACCTCCTCGACGCTTGGCAGCGAGTAGATGGTCGCTTCGATGGGGAAGCTGATAAGCTGCTCCACCTCCTCGGCGGCCAGCCCCGGCGCCTCCGTGTTTATGACGACCTGGACATTGGATACGTCCGGGAATGCATCCAGGTTAAGTCGGGGGATGGTGAAAACAGCTACTATGACGGCCGCGAACAGGCCGATCACAACCAACAGGCGGCTTCTCACCGCCCAGTCGACAATGGCGTTAAGCATGAGGTCCCCTTTAGTGGTTGTGTACGGAGAAACCGCCCTTGGCAATTTCGGAATTAAGGTAGAACGAACCGTCAGTCACGACGGTGGTGCCAGGTTCAACGCCAGCGATCTGTACTTTTCCGGAGAGCTCTTTCAATCTCCGGATATCGACCTGCCGATACTTGCCCGGAGCTTCCTGTACGAATACCACCCATTCACCGGCGCTGTTACGATTCAGTGCCCGTTCAGGAACCAGCAGGCCGGGTTCACCCTGATCCGCTTCTATGGCCACTTCAACAAATTCACCAGGGTGGGGTGAGTGCTCCTCGTCAAGCTCAAGCTCAATGCGCACGCCCATGGTGCGGGTGCTTTCGTCCAGTCGATGATGTTTCTGAACCACCTTACCCTGATGCCACTCTCCCCCTATGCGGACCCTTGCCGGTTCGCCGGGTTCGATGGCACGCGCGGCCAATGACTGAACCGTTGCCTCTACCCAGACGCTGGATTCGTCAGTGATCATGAAGAGCGGTGTTCCGGTCTCCACATACTGGCCCACCACGAAATCATCCTCGATAATGGTGCCCGCCACTGACGCAAGCAGCCTGAACTGACCAAGTTGAAGCTCGTCTTCGCCGCGCAAAAACTGAGTAACCTGGGTTTCGGTCATGCCGTAGGCCTGGAGTCTGGACTGTGCCTGCTGGAACGCGACACGGGCCTCTATATAGCGCGCCTCTCCGACCACGGACTTGCCGAGTTCGCGAACTCGGTACCACTCTCGGGCGGCGATCTGAAGCTTGCCTTGGGCTTCGGCCATTTCAACACTGGTCAAAAGTACAAGGGGGGCGCCTTTTTCGACCACGTCGCCCAGTTCCGCCATCCGTGAAACGACTTGAGCCGGAATCCTTGTACTCACGCGGGCGGAACGATAGTCATTCAGCTGGACTTCGCCGGGGGCCGTGACGATTTCCGGCACTGGCTGAAGTTCAAGCTTTCTGGTCTCGATATTGGCCATGCGCTGCGATTCGCTGCTCAGCTCCACCACGCCCGGGGGGGCCTCATTGTGGCCTTCTTCGGCATGTCCTTCCTCTTTATGTTCTTCTTCATGTCCATCGGCGTCATGCCCTTCTTCTGAGGCCCTTTGCTCGTGCCCCTCACCTTCGTGTTCGCCCTCCTCTTCGTGGCCTGACCCCTCATGGCCGGGCTCCTCATGGGTTTCTTCGGACATTTGGGCGCTAGCCTGGCGCTGGCCCTCCTCGGCGGCATGATCGTGCTCGCCGTTTTCTTCGTGATTGGTTTGAGCCCCGACTGGAGCGCCTGCAAGCATTGCTACGAGTGTCAATGTAAAAAACTGAAACGGCATGTTCATGCAAATCTCCGTTAAACGTTAAAGCCCAAGTTCGCTCAATCCGGCCTGCCAGTCGCCACTGACAACAAGCCAGTTGGTCCAGCTGCTCCAGGTCTGTGCCTGCAGGCGTAAACCGGAGGCGCGGGTATCCAGGCGTTGTTGAATCTGCAACAGGTACTCGGTGGCATTGAGCTCACCCACCTGCCAGAGCCGCTCCAGAAGATCCAGACCTTCGTCCAGGCGTCCACTGACGGCCTGGTTCCAGTCCTGCAGAGCATTTCGGCTGCCCTGGTAGTTTTCCAGCGCTGTTTTCAGCTGGGCCTGCAGACGTTCGTATTCGGCGTGCATCCGGGCTTCCACCGCGAGGGCGTTACTGGCGGCACTGTCCACTTCGTCGCTGTAGTCATTGCGAACGTACAGGGGGATGCTGAAATTGAGGCCCACGATGTCGTTCTCGCCGTCTCTCGAGACACTGGCGCCAATAACCGGGTCAGCGTTACGGTTGCTTTTGGCAACATCGATTTCTGCCTGAGCAGCGGCTAGCTTGCTGCGCAGGGCAGCGATGCGGGGGTGGCGCTTGGCGAGCTCGTCCAGCCCGGCGCTTTCTATCGGTGGTGGCAGATCTTCGGGTAATCCGGGCCAGCCCCGCGGCGTACCGCTCGCAAGTTCTCGAACGGACTGCAATGCTTCGTTGGCCTGAACTCTCTGCTCGGCCAGGGTGCTTTGGCCTTCCGCCAGTGCAAGGCGTGCCAGGTCGAGATCCGTCTGGCCAATATCGCCCGCCCGCTTGCGGTCCTCAGACAGATCGACAAAACGTTGCAGTACGTCAACCCGGTTCTGGGCAAGGTCGACAAGTTGCTGGGATGTGCGGTAGCTAATCAGCGCCTTCAGTGCCTTAGCCGCAATCTGCTGTTCTACCAGAGAAAGCTCCGCCTTTGCGCTCAGAACAGCGCCTTGAGCGGCCAGAGCACGAACCTCGCGTTTGTCGCTCCAGTCAATGGTTTGGCTGATACCGACGCCCAGTTTGCTGACTTCGTCACCGAAAGCCGCCTGTTCGCCTCCGCTTTCGGCCTCGAAGTTTAGCTCGGGGTTGTAGAGAGGCTGGGAAGCCGCGTTTTGTCGGCTGATGGCGGCGTCTACCTCTTCGCGTGCGGCACGGACATCGAAGTGTTCTGCCGTCACCGATTCGGCAAATTCGAGCAGGGTTGTTTCCGGGCTTGTAGTCTGGGAAGCGACCGCAGACCATGGGCTTGCCATTCCGCAGGCGAGGCCTATGGTTGCGAGCCATGTTCGATATGACATGGATGACTCCTGGGTGTATTACCTGAGACGTAGTTTTGGAATGCTGTGCAGAGAGAGCGCGTCAGGCTCTGGGAGGCCGTTCGGGGGGCGCTATGAAGCGTGAGAAAAGAGAGCTGGTGTAAATCGCGGGGGGGGGGGGCGCACCGCGACACGTTGTCGTCAGCCTGGACGAGGGGAGTGCAAGACCATGAATCACTGAATGGCAGTTCTGGTCGTGTCCGGTTTTGGCTTTCGAGTAATCTGTATTGTCGGCGTTTTCGCTCAACTCAATACTTGAGTGCTCAACAGGAGACACGTGTCCTGACGCCAAGTCAGTTGCCCAGCCCATGGCTGACACCAGCAAGAAGAAACATAAGAGGATTACTGGGAGTCTGTGTCGCACGGTCAAACGTATCCTGTTTGCGTTTCGGCGCTATGAGCGAAAAGCATGGTATTGCAACCTTTCGGCCTATGCAACCTCGACCCTGATTTTACGGTTCCGGACAGGGGGGAATTGTCCCGGACCGCTAGCGTCCACCGCAGGTGGTGTTGGGGCGGTCAGCCGTGGCCATAGATTCTCGCGCCCTTGTGAGTATGGTCGGGATGTTCAAACTCCAGTGTTGAATGGTTTATGTCGAACTCCTGCTCAAGTACCCGCTTTATCCGGTATTTGGTGTTCTCGAGCTGGTCCCACAGGCTGTCTTCCACGACCACATGGGCCTCCAGCGAGGAATCATGTTCTCCCATCTGCCAGAAGTGTACATGGTGGAGGTCGATGACACCCTCAATGTCCAAGAGCGTCTGGATCACCGCATCGGTATCAATGTTCGTGGGACTGGCCAGCATAAGCGTTCTGATCGTGCCTCCGATTTCCGTCAGACCGAGATAGAGAATATAGCCGGCGATTCCTATGGTGATGGCAGGATCAACCCATCTCATGTCATAGAGCAGGATAAGGACCCCGGCAATAACCACGGCAACCGAGGCGAGAGCATCCGAGAGGTTGTGGAGGAACAGCGCCCGGATATTGATGCTGTCCTTCTGCATGGAATAAGTCAGCAAGGCGGTCAGTGTGTCCACCACCAGAGCGACACAGCCGAGCCAGACGACCCACCAGCCCTTGATATCCGGTGGGTCGATGATGCGCATGCCGCCTTCGTAGACCAGGTAGAGTCCGATAATGATCAATGACGTGTAGTTGATGAGGGCCGCGACGATCTCGATCCGACCGTATCCGAAGGTCATGCGTGCGTCAGCCGGACGGCGTGCGATTTTCCGGGCGGCATAGGCGATCACGAGCGATGCCATGTCGGAAAAATTATGCAGGGCGTCGGCAATCAAAGCCAAGCTGCCGGCAAAGATACCGCCAGCGATCTGTGCCAGAGTCAGGGTGGCGTTCGCCCAGATGGCCAGCGCAACCCGTTTGTCTCGGGAAGACGGATCAATGTGGGTGTGATCATGACTCATTACGTCAGGCTCCGAAAAAAATATCGTTAGACTATAGATGTTTGTTGGTCGATCTGCCAATGCATGGTTGGTAGGTCCGGCATGCCTTTAATGTTTGATTGACACCTCTCCTCCAAATTCAGGTCGTGGCTTGCCTTCTCTGGTAGTCTGGCGATCGGCGATAGACTTCGGTTTTCTCTTGAGTGGTGGAAAAGATGGCAGAAGAACTGGAAATCAAGCTGAGTCTTACCCCGGTTGCCCTGAACCAGGCCGCAGAGTGGCTGTCGGCCCAGACCGGTGTCAGTATAGGCGCTGAGAAGACGCTGATTAACCGTTACTACGATACCCCGGCCGGAGACCTCAACCACCAGAAAGTGGCCCTGCGCGTTCGTCAGGCAGGTGACAAGTATATCCAGACCCTGAAAACCAAGGGTGAGTTCGTGGATGGTGCTCATCGGCGTCAGGAGTGGGAGTGGCCCCTGACCGGCACAGAACTGAACCTCGGGCTGATTGCCGATACCCCGGTGGGGGAGGGAATTAACCTGGCCGAGCTGACACCGGTGTTCGAAACCAACTTCCGGCGCCGGGTGGTGATGCTTGAGAACGCTAAGGCCACCATTGAGTGCGCCCTCGATCAGGGCACCATAGAGGTTGGCGGCCGAAGCCGGGACCTGTGTGAACTGGAGCTGGAGCTGAAAGAAGGTAGCCCCGATGCGCTGCTGGCCTGGGCGCGGGAGCTGGCGGCCCAGGTGCCGGTGTTCCTGAACCTGATCAGCAAGGCGGAGCAGGGCTATGCCCTTGCCGGCCTGTACCAGCCGTCTGCCCTGCCGGATAGCGAGCCACTGGTAAACCGGGTGTTCCATGGCCTGGCCCGGGCCTGGCTTTCCGGCTCCACGGACCGTGAACTGGAAGCGGACCTTGATACCCTGGCTGCCCGTCCGGGGTTCCCGGCCAGCCTGGCCAGGGATGTGACGTGGCTGCGAGATCAGCTACAGGCCGGAGAGAGTGTTGCAGGGCTGGCCAGGAAGTCCGTACGCCTGGGTCAGTTCCAGTTAGCTCTGTTGGCCAAGGGTGAGGAGTGATAGCAGGGCTGGCTGTGGTCGGACGTCTCAGGGGCCGGCACCAAGGCCAAGTACGGCGGTGGCAATACTGAAGTAAATCAGCACACCGCTCACGTCCGCAATGGTGGTAATCAGCGGTGTGCTGGCGGTTGCCGGGTCGAACTTCAGCTTGTCCAGCAGGAAGGGCAGCAACATGCCCACAATGCTGCCGATCAGCACCACCAGGACCATGGAAATGGCCACCACCATGGCAATGGCCGGCCCGGCCCGGAACAGGCCAACCACCATGACGGCAATCGCCATGGTTACCCCCAGGGCCGTTGCCACCAGGATATCCTTGCCCAGCAACATCCCCCAGTCCCTTGTGGATACGTCGCCGGTGGCCATGCCCCGCACCATCAGGGTGGCGGACTGGGCGCCCGCATTACCTGCGCTGGCCACCAGCAGGGGCATAAAGAACAACAGCGCGATGTGTTCGGATATGGTCTGCTCGAAATAGGCGATGCCGGCCCCGGTAAAGATATTGGCGAACACCAGGATCACCAGCCACTGCACCCGGGACCGGTACAGGGAAAAGGGCGAGGCGGTTTTCAGGCCGGTTTCCAGCTTGCCTACCGTTGCCCCCTTGTGAATGTCTTCGGTGGCCTCGGCTTCCGCTACGTCCATGGCGTCATCGTAGGTCACAATGCCCACCAGGCGTCCGTCGTCGTCGGTGATGGGCAGGGCAATCAGGTCGTAGCGGGAAATGAGCCGCGCGACTTCCTCCTGCCCGGTTTGGGTCTGGGCAGATACCAGGCCCGTGGCCATCAGGGAGTCCACCAAGGCACCGGGTGCGCTGGTGATCAGGTTACGCAGGGAAATAGCGCCCAGCAGGCAGTGGTCCTTGTCCACCACATAGGCCTGGTAGATGGTTTCCTTGTCCGGCGCGGTGTTGCGCAGCAGGGCGAGGGCAGAGGCGACGGTCATGCCTGAGCTGACCACTGCATAGTCCGAGGTCATCAGTGCCCCGGCGGTGCCTTCCTCGAAGCTCGCCAGGCGCCGTAGGTCTTCCCGTTCGCGGCTGGCCAGGGACTGGAACAGGGCGTGCTGCTGGTTCTCGTCGAGGATGTTGAAGAAGTCGGCCCGTTCGTCCGCCGACATGTCGGTAACGATCCCGGCCAGTTCCCGGTTCGGGATCAGGCGCGCGAAGATGCGCTGCATGTCCGGGCCGATGTAGCCGAATACCTTGGCCTGCAATTCCAGGGGCAGGCTTTGCAGCAGCTTCAGGCCGTGGTCGCCGTCCTCGTCATGGGTGTGTTCGATGAACTCGGCCAGGTCAGCCGCGTTGAACGCCGACGCCGCAGCACGAATGGTCTCCGGCTCGCCGGAAACCAGGGCGCTGTGGAGCGGTTGAAAAAAGTCCGAGTCCAGGAATGCCACGCTGCACTGCCTCTGCTGAAGCCCGAAGGCGTTATCGGGGAGGTGCCGGGTTCGCGGGCGGCTCGTGCATCGCGTGCCACTTTTCCAGGAACTGCCGGTATCGGGCGAGGGCTTCCTCCACCACCGACACGTCCGGGGTTTCGCTGGATTTGACGAGTACGATCAGGCCCTGGCCTTCCACCTCTTCATTGGGTTCGGGGTGGCAGACGACGTTATCGTCGTTGTCGATATAGGCCAGCGCAGTGCCGATGCCATGGCGAATCAGGGCGCTGACTATATCAGACCAGATCAGGTCGTCCAGTGTCAGGTTATACCTATGTGGATGATCCTGCTCGTAATTGAACATGTCCTCGAGCACCTTCTCGGTACCCGGGGACACCACGCCCCGAACCATGATTTCCGGGTAGGTACGTACCGGGCGGATGGTCGAGCGCACACCGATGGCCCGGAAGCGCTGACGGTTGTCATCCCGCACACATTCCACGGTGGTCTTGCCGGCCAGGTTGAGCTCGCTCAGGCGGTGGGCGATATCAAAGGTATAGCTGTCAGACGCCGGGTCTGTTTCATCCAGCGCCAGCACCAGGATATGACGGGCCAGGCCGGCATGGGCTGCCTTCAGGTCGGTTTCGCTGGCGCCGGTGCCATGGTAGTGCACCAGTCCAATATCGCGGAGTTCCGGCGGCAGCCCGGAGGGGTACTCCTGGGTCAGTATCATGATGGGAACGCTCTCGTACCCCGGCACGGCACGAAGCTGGGTGGCGATGCGCATGAAATACTGCTCGCCGCCGCGTCTGGGGGTGTTGATAATCAGCACGTGGTTTTTCATGTCGTATCTCCAGCGGCCGGTCAGGATTCGCTCCCGGCGGTAGAATCGGTATTCAATATAGTCACTGATAATCAGTGTCAGCAGGGTAATGGCGGTTACATACATCAGCGCGATGGTGCTGATACGACCGATCAGTGTAGACGGCGCCACGTCCCCGAAGCCCACGGTAGTGAGGGTTGTCATGGCCAGCCAGATGGATTCGGCCAGGCTCAGGGGCTCCGCAGCCCACAGGATAAGCGTGTGCACCACGACCAGGGAGAACAGCAGCATGAACAGGCGCTTCAGCCGGTTACGGATGATGCCTGACATGGGCAGGTGGGTCAGTTGATGCTCCGGGTTCAGGGGACGGCGGTTGGGCAGCATTAGTGTCCCTTAACAGATGTTCGCGGCGGTTCAGAGTGCCATACGGAACCCCTGGCAAGGCGCGGCTCGCCGGGGATGCTCAGGGCTGCATACGGATAGCCCATGCCAGGAGCTGCAACACAGCCAGGGGTTGTGCGCCGGCTCCTTACGTATAGAGTAGACGGAATATAACAGAGATACAGGGGGTTGCGTTATGTCAGAGCCGTGGAGCAGTCTGCCGGAACCATTGGCGGCGGAAGTTGCCGCTGCCTGGGAGCATGTATTTCCGGATGGGTTCCCGGCCTGGCTCGGGGACTCGGGCGTGGGAGAAGCGGACGTTGCCGGCGCCGTTGCCCGCAGCCTGTTCCTCAGGGAGACCTTGCAGCGTCACAGCGAACTGGTGGAGCAGGCAGTGGCTGCCCGCGCCCTGACTGAGCCCACCACCGGGGAGAGTCTGCGCGGGCGCTGGTTGCAGTACCTGGAGGAGGTTTCCGACGAGGCCTCCCTGCACCGGGCTTTGCGTCGATTCCGTCGGGAAAGCCAGTTCCGTATGATCTGGCGGGATGTGACCGGCCTGGCGGATTATCACGAGACCGTCGCCGCCGCCAGTGACTTCGCGGACACCTGTATCCAGGCCGCCCTGGACTGGCTGTACCCCCAGGCGTGCGAACAATATGGCACGCCATACGGTATCGACCCGGCCACCGGCGAAGAAGCGCCCCAGCGCATGGTGGTGCTGGGTATGGGCAAGCTGGGCGGCCATGAGCTGAATATCTCCTCGGACATCGACCTGATCTTTGCCTTCCCCCGCAAGGGGGAAACCCGGGGCGGGCGCCGGTGCCTGGATAACCAGCAGTTCTTTATCCGCCTTGGGCAGAAGGTGATCCAGGCACTGGACCAGATCACCGCGGACGGGTTCGTTTTCCGGGTGGATATGCGCCTGCGGCCCTATGGCCAGAGTGGTGCCCTCGCCCTGAGCTTTGCCGCGCTGGAAACCTACTACCAGGACCAGGGGCGTGAGTGGGAGCGCTACGCCATGGTCAAGGCCCGGGTCGTCGCGGGCGACCAGAAGGCAGGCAAGGTATTGATGGAAAGCCTGCGCCCCTTTGTCTATCGCAAGTACATCGACTTCAGCGCCTTCGAGTCGCTGCGTTCCATGAAGGCCATGATCAACCGCGAGGTGCGGCGCAAGGGGCTGGAGAACAATATCAAACTGGGCAGTGGCGGTATCCGTGAGATTGAGTTTGTGGTGCAGGCCTTTCAGTTGATCCGCGGGGGGCGCGACCGGGAACTGCAGCAGCGGGAACTGTTAACCATACTCGCTGAGCTGGAGGCGCTGGAATTGCTGCCTTCACCTGTCGTCAGGGAGCTGCGCGATGCCTATATCTTCCTGCGTAACCTGGAGCACGCGCTGCAGGGTATGGAAGACAAGCAGACCCAGCTGTTGCCGGAAGACGATCTGAGCCGGGCCAGGGTGGCGCTGATTCTGGGCTTTGAGAGCTGGCAGGCCTGCCTGGAAGCCCTGAACGAACACCGGGACAGGGTGGCCAGGCACTTTGCCGACATCATAGCCCTGGAGGATGAGGAGGACAGTGCCACGGACCTGGATGAGGGCTGGCAGGAGCTGTGGCTGGCGGAGATAGAGGAAGAAGAGGCTGCCGAGTGGCTTGGCGGGCAGGGCTTCGAAGACCCGAAGGCGAGCCTGGGATCCCTGAAGGACCTGCGGGAGAGTCGCACGGTCCAGGTTATGCAGAGCCAGGGCCGGCAGCGGCTGAATCAGTTTATGCCAGTGTTGCTGGAGGCCCTGAGCCATGTGGAGAAACCGTCAGAAACCCTTGAACGGGTGTTGCAGCTGGTAGAGGCCATACTCCGGCGCACCGCGTACATGGTGTTGCTGCTGGAAAACCCCGGCGCCCGCAAGCAACTGGTCTGGCTGTGTAGCGAAAGCCCGTGGATTGCCCGTCAGCTGGCGGAAACACCATTGCTGCTGGACGAGTTGCTGAACGCCGAGAATCTGTACAGCCCCCCGGCCCGGGCCGAGCTTGAGGACGATCTGCGCCAGCAGATGCTGCGGATTCCCTTCGAGGACCTGGAAGACCAGATGGAGTCCCTGCGGCACTTCAAGAAGGCCCACATCCTGCGAGTGGCGGCGTCCGAACTGCACGGTACCCTGCCGCTGATGAAAGTGAGTGATTACCTCACCTGGATTGCCGAGGCCGTGCTGGATCATGTGGTGGACGTGGCCTTTGCCAACCTGGTTACCCGTCACGGTTACCCGCGCCGCGCTGATGGCTCTGCCTGCGATACGGACTTCGCCGTCATTGGTTATGGCAAGCTCGGCGGGCTCGAGCTGGGCTATACCTCGGACCTGGACCTGGTGTTTATCCACGACGCGGACCCGGAGGCGTCTACCGATGGCGACAAGCCCATCGACAACGCCGTCTTCTATACCCGTCTCGGGCAGCGTATTGTCCATATTCTCAGCACCCAGACGCCCTCCGGCCAGCTTTACGAAGTGGATATGCGCCTGCGTCCCTCCGGTAACTCCGGGTTGCTGGTCAGCACCGTAACGGCGTTCGACAAGTACCAGCGCAACGACGCCTGGACCTGGGAGCACCAGGCCCTCGCCCGGGCGCGGGGCGTAGCCGGCTGTGAGCAGACCCTGGCCAAGTTCGAGGCCCTGCGCCACGAGATCCTTTGCCAGTCGCGTGACCCGGAGCAATTGCGTAAGGACGTTGTCGACATGCGCGAGAAAATGCGCGCGAGCCTGGGCACACCGGAATCCCGTCAGGGGGAGGTGTTCCACATCAAGCACGATACGGGGGGCTTGATCGACATCGAATTCATGGTGCAGTACCTGATGCTGAGCCAGTCCCATGACCATCCGGAGCTGACTCAGTGGTCCGACAATATCCGGCAGCTGGAAGAGCTGGGCCGGGCAGGCGTGTTGCCGGTGGAGGATACCGAAAAGCTGCGGGAAACGTTTATTACCCTGCGGTCGACCATCCACCGTCGGGCCTTGCAGAACCTGAACAGCCAGGTGTCTGGCGACGCCTTTCCGGAGGAGCGGGAGTATGTGCGCGGCATGTGGCAGAAAGTAATCTGTAGTTAGCTTGCTATACTTCTTTTCGGCGATTTTTCCTGATAGACTGCCGTTTTTCCGAAAAACGTTTTCCAGGAGTAAGAACAATGTCAATGGCTGATCGCGATGGCCTTATCTGGCTGGATGGTGAGATGGTTCCCTGGCGGGAGGCCAAGACCCACGTCCTGACCCATACCCTGCACTACGGCCTGGGCTGTTTCGAGGGCGTGCGGGCCTATAATACGGACCAGGGCCCGGCTATTTTCCGGCTGAAAGAGCATACCGATCGCCTGTTCCGCTCGGCTCATATCCTGAACATGAAGATGCCGTTCACCAAGGACGAGCTGAACGCAGCCCAGCGAGCGGCTGTCCGTGAGAACAACCTGGACGAAGCCTACCTGCGCCCGATGGTTTTCCTGGGCTCCGAAGGTATGGGCCTGCGCGCCGATAACCTGCAGGTGCACGTCATGGTCGCCGCCTGGAGCTGGCCGTCGTACATGTCGCCGGAGGCCAAGGAGCTGGGCATCAAGGTGCGGACGTCGTCCTACACCCGCCACCACGTGAACATCACCATGTGCAAGGCGAAGGCCAACGGTAACTACATCAACTCCATGCTGGCCCTGAACGAGGCGATCTCCGGTGGAGCTGAGGAGGCCCTGCTGCTGGACAACGAAGGCTACGTGGCGGAAGGTTCCGGTGAGAACATCTTTATCTACCGCGATGGCGTGCTGCATACCCCGGAACTGACCTCCTGCCTGGAAGGCATTACCCGCCAGACCATCCTGGACTTCTGCAAGGAAGAGGGCATTCCGGTGAAAGAACGTCGCATCACCCGCGACGAGGTTTACATCGCTGATGAAGCCTTCTTCACCGGCACCGCAGCCGAAGTGCTGCCGATTCGCGAGCTGGACGGCCGCATTATCGGCGAAGGCAAGCGTGGCCCGCTGACCGAGAAGCTGCAGGGCCTGTACTTTGATGCTGTGAAGGGCAAGCTGCCCCAGCACCAGGAGTGGCTGACGCCGGTCAAGGATTGATCCACAGGTATGATACCCCGAGCCGCCGTTGGCTTTACCAGCCCGGCGGTTTTGTTATTTATGAGATTCTTTTTTTCAAAGGACCAAGACCATGGCAGACGTTATCAGGGTTCCCGTTTCCTTTGGTGAGGTGCTGGACAAGATCACCATCCTTGAGATCAAATCCGAGCGCATCAAGGACGAGGCCAAGGTAAAGAACGTGCGGCTTGAGCTGGAAGAGCTCAGCAAGACCTGGGATGAGGCTGTTGGTGACAAGGCGGCTGATATTGCTGAACTGCGCAGGCAATTGAAGGCCGTTAACGAAGAACTGTGGGTCATCGAAGACGATATCCGCGACCAGGAAGCGGCCCAGGACTTCGGTTCGAAGTTTATCGAGCTGGCCCGGGCGGTCTATGTAACCAACGACAAGCGGGCGGCGATCAAGAAAGACGTCAACCTGGCGCTGGGGTCGCGGTTTGTCGAGGAGAAGTCGTACCAGGACTATACTGCCCGGAGCTGATTTTTTTTGGCCACGAAATCCACTAAAACTACGAGATAAAAGATTTTCAGCCACGGAATCCACGGAAGAACACGGAAATAAAAGACGGTACAAAAACCGGTTTTCTTTGTTTTATTTTTCCGTGTTCTTCCGTGGATTCCGTGGCAAATTCAAATTTTCTTTTCGTGGTTTTCGTGGATTTCGTGGCCAAACAATCAACCCCGTTCAGCCACCCAGCGGTCCAGCATTGCCGTCGCGTCTTCCACCGTCACCAGCTCCATTGTCCCCTCATACTCCGCCTTGGCCCCCCAGCGGGTTTCGTCCACGGTTTTGCCCGTGAACTTTTTCAATGCTTCCGGGTACCGGTCTACGCACCATTCCAGGGAATTGTAGGGCCCTGAGCGGTTCGGGTTGCTGGCTGCATACAGGCCCAGGACGTCGGTGCCGACTGCGCTGGCGATGTGGGCCGGGCCTGTGTCCGGGGCTACCAGAAGGTCCGCGTGTTCGAGCAGGGCGGTGAGCTGTTTGAGGGTGTCTTGGCCACAGATATTGTGAGCCGTCTCTTTCATGCTGGCTTCGATAGCGTGGCAGTACTCCGCTTCGAAGGGTGCCGGGCTGCCCACCAGGATGACTTTCATGCCATGTTGCTGGATCGCATGGTCCGCCAGCCGGGCGTATCGTTCAGCGGGCCAGTTGCGCAGGGTGTGGCTGGCGCAGGGGCTGATCACCAGGTTGCGGCGGTCACTCGCAAGGTGGGTGCGGGCGAACTCGTGGTCTGACTCACTGAGCGGAATTTGCCAGCGGGGCGGCGCAGCCTCAAGGCCCAGGGGTTCCAGGAAGCTGGCCAGGCAGTCCCGCACATGCTGTTGCGGGGCCGGGGCAATGCGGCGGTTTACGAACAGTCCGTGCAGGTCTTTGCTTCGGTCCCGGTCGTAGCCGATCTTGATCCTTGCGGGAATCAGGGCGGCGGCCAGGTTGGCCCGGAAGGCCACCTGCATGTGCAGCAAGGCATCGAACTTCCGGTTCTTGAGCTTCTGCCGCAACTCCCGGTAACCCTGGCGCCCCGCCTTCTTGTCAAAGACGATGAATTCCACGCCAGGCAGGTCGCCGACGAGTTTTGCCTCGATCTTACCGATAATCCAGGTGATCTTAACGCCGGGCAGCTGTTGCTGCAGGCTCAGTACAACCGGAATGACATGGGTGACGTCGCCGATGGCGGACATGCGCAGTATGCAGATGGACTGGGGCAAGGGTTTACCTGTAATACGTGTTGGCTGTAACAGTCTTTAGCGGTGGTAATGTGGTCCGGCGATGATGCCAGTGGAGCTGGTCCCCCGGGCCCTGTTAAACTGCGGCCATTCTAGCCTAATCCGGGGGGGTGCGTCTGCGCAGATCGCCGGAATCCCGGTCGCAAGGTTATCCGATGCTGCTTACAAATCCTGTCTACAAGGGCGTTACCGAAGACTGGTTCAATCCCGAATGGTGGGGTTTCCGGGCACAGCCCGTTGCGGCCGGTGGGAGGGGCAGTGCCTGGTTCCTGGATACCGACCAGGGCGACATGGTGTTGCGGCACTATCGTCGAGGCGGCCTGGCCGCAAGGCTTTCAGAACGCAGTTACCTGTATACCGGTTGGGGCCGGACACGGGCGGTGCGTGAGTTTGGCTTGCTGGAGCAACTGTACGGCCGGGGCCTGCCAGTACCTGAGCCCGTCGCTGCCAGGGCGGTACTGCACGGGTTGTTTTACCGGGCAGCTATCATTATACGACGCATCCCTGCCGCGGCTCCCTGGCCGGACGCCAGCCGGCGCCTGGAAGGAGAGCTCTGGCGCTCCATAGGCGCAATGATCCGACAGTTCCACGAGGCGGGCCTCGACCACGTTGATCTCAATTGCGACAACATCCTTGTTACCAGCGCCGCTGTTTATCTGATTGACTTTGATCGGTGCCGGATGCTTCCCCCCGACACGACGGCCAGGTGGCGTAGTGGTAACCTGAGTCGCCTGAAGCGATCCGTGGACAAACGGTTTTCAGACCTCGCCGATAGTGACCGGGAGCGACTCTGGAAGAGCCTTGAACAGGGATACGCCAGGTCGTGACCTTGTTCAGAGATGTCTGCGGGAGTGCGTCACATCCCCTGCAACAGGTTGTCGCATGTCTGGTCATGCTGTCTGCCGGAGCCTTCTTTACGCTCTACGTGGTTTCTCCCCTGGGCTACAGGGTGGGCCCGGCGCTGTTACTTATCACCTCCCTTACCGTGCTCCTGTTCCGGCCCGGGGCTTTATGGACCCGGCCGGATAACGCCAGTGGCTGGCTACTGGCATCACTGCTGTTCTACACCCTGTGTCTGGCGGCGGTACTGTTCATACACCAGGCGGATTCGTCGGAGTTTGACCTTCCACTTCGCTACCTGGCGGCCGGTTTGGTGCTGTTGCTTCTGCTGCAGTTTCCGGTCAGCCCCAGGCTCCTATATGGCTCGGCAGCACTGGGGGGCGTTGTTGCAGCGGGAGTGGCCTTATACCAGGTTAGCGCAGTCGGCATGGATCGGGCCCAGGGCTTTGATAACCCAATCCATTTCGGAAATGGCGCACTGGCCCTTGCCGCCATCAGTGCGGCGGCCCTTGGCTGGGCTCGGTTTGAGCGTCACAGGGCGATATGGATGACCTGGTTGCTGGCCGGTATGGTTGGCGGACTGGTGGCATCGCTGATGTCCTGGACGCGGAGCGGATGGGTGGCGCTGCCATTTATGCTGATACTCGGTTTGCTGGCCTGGCGGGGCCGTTGGTCCGGGTGTGGTCGTAACGGGGGCACCGCCCTGGCTGTCGTCACTGCGGCGGTGTTGCTGGGGGCCTTGTTCCAGGTGGACACTGTCCGGTACCGGTTCGACCAGGCGGCCCAGGAGTTGGTGGGGTATTTCGAGCGGGGGCAGAACGATACTTCCATAGGCCTCAGGCTGGATATGTACCGGGCGGGCTTAACGGCTTTCAGTCGGGAGCCCTTGTCTGGTGCCGGGCCGGATGGTCTCGGCCAGGTCATCGATGAGTTGGTGGTGGCCGGTGAGATCCATCCGGACGTGGCGGGTTATCGCCATTTGCACAATCAGTACATTGATAACCTTGCCAGGTATGGCCTGCCTGGGCTGGTGTCGTATCTGTTACTGCTGGGAGTGCCCCTGACCCTGTTTTTCCTCAAGGCCAGGTCAGGGGATGCCAGGGTCAGTGCTGCCGGGTCGGCGGGTGTCCTGTTTGTGTCCCTGCATGTCGTCGTCAATCTGACACAGAGTATGCTGGAACGAAATATTGGCGTCATAATGTTTGTGTTCGGGGTTGTTTTCATTTGGTCGGCCCTGAAGTACGAGGAGGCCAGAGGCTCTGAAGCCTCTGTATCGCAACCCGGGTCAAAGGCAGACACCGGTTCAGGTTTACAGGACGGACAGCGAGGCGTGTTTTGACGATTACCTGCTTTTTACCTTGCCGCAAAGGCAGCGAGCGCGTGCCCAAAAAGAACATTCGGCCGTTTGCTGGCTATCAGTCCGGCCTGCTGGAAATCAAGCTGAAACAACTGCTGGGCTGCCGCAGGATCGATCATGTGGTGTTGTCGACCAATGATCCGGACATCATGGCCTATGCCCGCACCCTCAAGAGCGAGCGGCTGGAGGTCAGGCCGCGTGAGGACTCCCTGGCGTCGAGCAGCACCAGCACAGATGAGCTGATCGAATACGCCGGTGAACAGGTGCCCGATGGCGACATTCTGTGGACCCACGTCACCTCGCCGTTTCTGACCGCTGAGGACTACGACGCCATCATTGAAACCTGGCTGGACAAAAGGTCGCAGGGTTATGATTCGCTGATGACCGTGTCCGAGATTCGCGGATTCATCTGGAACGCCTCCGGTCCGGTCAACTATGACCGCAATGTGGAGAAGTGGCCCCGTACCCAGACCCTCGATCCGCTCTACGAAATCAACAGTGCTGTGTTCCTTGCTCCGTCAGACGTATACCAGCGCTGTCGGGACCGGATCGGGGAGCGGCCCTATATGTATGTGCTGGACAAGGTCCAGGGGGTGGATATCGACTGGGAAGATGATTTTGCAATGGCACAGGCCATGCTGACGGCAGGGCTGGGGAGAGTCTGATGGGCCGTACCTCGCTGACCTTCCTGGATTGCACGCTCCGGGATGGTGGTTACTACAATAACTGGGACTTTGACGCGGACCTGGTCCGGCGCTACCTGCGGGCCATGACTGCGGCTGGTGTGAATGTGGTGGAAATGGGGCTGCGTTCCTTGCGCGACGATGGCTTCAAGGGCGCCTGTGCCTATAGCACGGATGAGTACCTTGCCTCGCTTGGCCCGCCACCGGGTCTCGACATTGGCGTCATGGTCAATGCTGCAGAGCTCGTTGGTGGCGACACAGTGGCAGAACCGTTGGCCTTGCTTTTTCCGCGCCCCTGTAGTGAATCGCCCGTGGACCTGGTGCGTATCGCCTGCCATGTGCATGAATTTGGTGAAGCCCTTGAAGCGAGCACCTGGCTCAAGGACCGGGGCTACCGTGTCGGGTTCAACCTCATGCAGGTGGCTGACCAGGGTGAAGCTGAGATCGAGGCGTTGGCGCAAATGGCGTCCCGTTATCCGCTGGACGTGCTGTACTTTGCGGACAGCCTTGGCAGCATGGGGCCGGAGCACTCCTGCCGTATCGTGGGCTGGCTGCGCCGCCATTGGCAGGGTGAGCTGGGCATCCATACCCACGATAACCTGCGCATGGCACTTCAGAATACCCTGGCCGCCATGGATGCCGGTGTCACCTGGGTGGACTCTACGGTGACCGGTATGGGGCGTGGGCCGGGGAATGCCCGTACCGAGGAACTGGCGATTGAGATCGCTGCTGCCAGGGGCGAAGGCATTTCTCTGGTTCCACTTATGCAGGTTATCCGGTCGGATTTCCGGCCCATGCAGGAACGATTCGGGTGGGGTACCAACCCGTTCTATTACCTCGCCGGACGTTACCGTATTCACCCTACCTATATTCAGGAGATGCTGTCTGACTCGCGGTACAGCGAAGAAGATGTGCTGGCTGTTATCGAGCACCTCCGGGTCAAGGGTGGGAAAAAATTCAGCTTTGACGCCCTCGACAGTGCCCGGCATTTCTATCGGCAGACCGGAGAGGGGCGCTGGCAGCCCCGGTCGCGGCTGGATGGCCGGGAGGTGCTGTTACTGGGCACCGGGCCTGGCGTTAGCCGTCACCGGTGGGCCATCGAAAGTTATATCCGCCGGCATAACCCTGTGGTTATCGCACTGAACACCCAGGCGGAAGTGGACGCGGGCCTGATCGACCTTCGGGTCGCCTGCCACCCGGTGCGGCTGCTGGCGGACCAGCAGGTTCATTCACGCTTGCCTCAACCACTGATCACGCCGTGGTCGACGCTCAGCGATGAGCTCAGGGCTTCGCTTGCGGATAAGGAGGTCCTGGATTATGGCCTGCGGGTTGAGACCGGTCGATATGAGTTTGGCGCAACCAGCTGTACCCTGCCCACCTCACTGGTGGTGGCCTATGCCCTGGCTATCGCATCCGGTGGTAATGCTTGCCGCGTCCTCATGGCTGGTTTCGATGGTTACAGCGCTGATGATCCGCGCACCAGGGAAATGCGGGAGTTGCTGACCCTGTATCAGCAGACCCCTGGCGCCCGGGAATTGCTGGCGGTCACGCCGACCCGGCATGAAATTCCTGAGCGGTCCATATACGCCATGTAATCGGCGAATCGCTTATACTGCGACGCACCTCTGGCAGACGTCTGGCAACTATGTTTGGTCAATTTTTCTATCGACGAAAACGCAAGGACCGCTGGTGGCGCTACCTGGTCCTCAGGGATGCCTTCGTGGCAGCCAGCGAGGCCGGTAGGCCGGATGCTGTCCACAACAGGCTCGGGTGGGCTGCCCGGCGAACCGGTATTCCGTTGTCAGGGCCGGTCTGTGATTTCTGGGGCGAGCTGGTCGCGGTAAGCGCGGCGAGAAGCCCGGTCCTGGATGACAGGGCAGTTGAGGCTCTGCAGGCCAATGGGGCCGGGCTGTCTCCGGACTTGCTTCCGGCATCCGCCTGGCTGGATCTGTTTCGGTTAGCCATGGGGATCGGCCTGTTCTCGGTTGCCAGCAGCCTGCGGGAAAAAGCCCTGGACAGAATGATTGCTGATGGCGAAACGCCAGGTGCTGACCTCGCGATCCTTACGCTGGCCTGTTATGCGGACCTGGAGCGGGGTCAGGTCAACCGTGCCGTTCACTGGCTGGACCAGATGTCAGAGGCCGGCTGCGATCAGTCGCGCCTTTTGCAGGCAGGCTGGTTCCTGGCGTTGATGTCAGGTGATCGGGAACCGGTGGACGGGTGTCCGCTGCGTAAGGCCTCTCCGGAGGACATGGCATTTGGCAAACTGGTTGAGAGCCGTCGCGTGGCACTGGTCGGGCCGGTGGCCTCGGAGGTGGAACAGGGGGCTGAAATCGATGGCCACGACCTGGTGGTCAAGCTGGGCTACCGCGGTGGTAGCCATGGTTGTGAACCCGCAATGCAGGGAAGACGGGTCGATATCAGCTACTACAACAATACCCAGGCCCGGTCACTGTCACAGACTGAGTTTGGCGATGTGTTTGCGGTACTCCGCTGGGGAGTCTGTCATAACCGGAAGGGTTCATCCTGTTTCAAGCCGGCCCCGGCCAATCTCAGGCAATTACGATCCCTGCAGTGGCTCTTGCCGGATACCCACTTCAATGCCGGTCCCAATGCGATTATCGACCTTCTGCGCTTCTCGCCTGCCGGTATCCGCGTTTTCAATACCGACCTTATGCTGTCATCAGGCCGTTTTGCCGGCTATCGGGAGGCAGGGGATGAGGAAACCGATTACACCCGCTCCTTTATCAAAACCCATGACCCGATATTGCAGTACCGGGTTATGCACCGGTTGTGGTCCCTGGGCAGAATTGATGGCGATAATCGTTTTGAAGAGGTTATGGCGATGGGGCTCGAGGGCTACCTGAGCGAGCTGCAAAAAGCCTATGGTGCAACGGAACGGGCGCTGTTGTGATGGGCGCCAGGTATTCCTTCCAGAATGGCTGGCAGGTCCTCTCGGCCCTTGGCGAGCAGCAAAGCCACCACCTGTGTGCTGACATTCTCGATGACAACCTCGTCCGGCAGCATGTGTTCCGGGATAACTGGCGTACGCTCAGTGCCAATGTCCGGGTGAACGACAGGTCGCTGCTGCTGAAAATCCCCCGCGCCCGCAACGGGCGACGCTGGGAGCGGATTCTTACCATGTTTCGCGGTAGCGATGCCTTGCGCAGCTTTCGTCATCTGGAGATGATGTCGGAGTTGGGGCTCAGTGCGCCTGAACCGGTATTGGCGGCGGAGTTCCGCAGCCATGGCATGGTGACAGACTCCTTTGTCTGCTATGACTTTGTGGAAGGTCGTCGGCCTGATATCGAGGATGCCCCGGCGATCCTCGATGCCCTCAGGACACTGCACGGCAAGGGGTACCTTCGAAACGATGCCCAGTTGGCAAACTTCCTGATTCGTGGGGATGGTGAGGTGGTGTTCATCGATTTTCGCCTCAAGCGCCCTCGTTTACTGCCGGCGCTGCAGAAAGCCCGGGAGCTGGACCGGTTTCTGAGAAGCTGCCCGGAGGCCAGGTCAGAGCTGACACAGGCTGAGGCTTCATCGATCTGGTTTCGCCTTGCCCACGCCCTCGAGAATCTCAGCTTTGCACGTCGTCGATGGAAACGGTACTTTCGGGACCGCCGCAAAGCCAGAGCAGGTCACAGGTCATGAACACTGCCGTACTTTTCTGCCCCTCCAAAGTCTGGGGCGGCATTGAGAAAAACGTCTTGCTGCGTGCCCGCTTTCTCGGGGAAAGTGGTGTGCAGGTCTATGTGGTGTTGCTCAAGGGCTACTTCGCAGACCGGTTTGATGGCCTTGAGAATGTCTCGGTGATCGAGGTGAAGTCCCGCGGGGGCGACTTCAACGTTTTCGTTGTCGCCAATTACGTGAGGATTCTGCGACGATTGCGGCCGGATGTGGTCTTTGCGGCACTGAAGAAAGACTGGTGGCTGGTATCGCTATCGGCAAGGCTGGCAGGGGTTGATCGCATTGTGCTCTATCTCGGGATTGCCCGTCGTGTGAAAAGCCCGGTGAAGTTCTTCCTTATTTTCCGGGTATTCAGGGCGATTCTGATGGTCAACAGCGACTCGCTCCGGGATGACATGCTGAAGTACCCGAAGTTCTTTGACCGTAATAACGTGGTGCGGGTCTACAACGGTTTTGCCAGGCCATCCGAGGAAGCGGACGCGCTGGATTTTCGCACCATGTTCGATCTTCCTCAGGAGTCAGTCATCGTGGGTTGTGCCGGGCGATTCAGTCCCATGAAAGGCTTCGATCAGCTGCCAGACATACTGGCCAGGTTGCCGGAATATGTTCACGTCGTCCATGCCGGTGAAGGCGAGTTCGAGCAGGAGATTCGCTCGGCGATCGAGCAGCGCCCGGAATCCCGTCGTATCCACTTCCTCGGTTACCGAAAGGACATGCACCGTTTCTTCAAGGGGCTCGACCTGTTCCTGCTGTGCTCCCGCAACGAGGGCATGGCGAATGTGCTGAATGAAGCCCTGAGTCACGGCGTTCCGGTGGTTTCAACGCGGGTGCCCGGTAGCGAGGAACTGCTGGGGCATGGCCGTTATGGCGTGCTGGTCGATATCGATGATATCGAAGCCATGGCCGCTGCGATTGATTCACTGATCCGGGGCGAACAGCGGTTTGATGAAAGCGAGCTGCGGTCCTGGATCGAATCAGAATTCGGGATGGATCGGATGATCCGGGAAACCACCCGGCTGTTTTTCGGCCGTGGCTGAAATCGAACCCATGTTATAAGGGCGTCATTTGTCTCTGAAATACCAGCTCCGTGCATTCTGGATTGATGGCTTTAACCGGCTCCGCTATGGTGCGCAAGCGCCCCGCTATGCAGAGCGAGTATGGATCCAGCCGTCAGCATGCCACCGTTATATCGAGGCCGCAGACCTGGCAAAGCACCTTGGGTCCCGGGTACGGCAGATGTCGGGCAAGGTTGTCCAGAAATGGCCTTCCGAGCTGGAGCAGCCTTTTGAGAACCATCCGAAACTGACCTATTGCTGGAATCACTGGCGTGATGGCCAGGATTGGAACGAGGCCGGTGCCATCGGGTTCATGCTCAGCCGTATTGCCGTTTCACCCACGGGTGTTACCGACCATTGCCGGACGCCTGAAGATGTCCAGGCCCGTTTTGATAACCTGGACCGTATCCGGGACGATGTCTTGCAGCGTGGGCGTTTCCCGTCACGGCAGGAGCTTGATCCGGGCAACTATCGTGAGGTGGGTGGCATACTCATGCACCTGGGGCCGGAAGGCGAGCCGATATTTTCCGGAGCGGGCTGTCACCGTTTTGCGATTGCCATGTTGATGGACCAGCCTTTCCCGGCGCAGCTTGGCTGCGTCCATGAGTCAGCCCTGCAATACCTGCCAGGATTGCGCCGGACGCCCTGAGCTGCCAGGACCTGCGCCCTCATCAGCTATCGGAGAAGTTATGTCGTCATTGAAAGCGTATTCAACCTGGGTCTTTGACTGTGACGGCGTGCTGCTGCATTCGAACCGGGTCAAAACCGATGCTTTCTATCGCGCCGCCGAGCCCTACGGTACGGACAAGGCCAGGGCACTGGTCGACTACCATGTCATTAATGGCGGAATCTCCCGCTACATCAAGTTCCGGACCTTCCTCTCTGATATTGTCGGCCGAGAGCAAGTGGATGAGGAAGAGCTCGACACCTTGCTTCAGTGCTACGCCGGCTCTGTCTGGGAGGGATTGTTGTCCTGCGATGTGGCGCAGGGGCTGGAGCGGTTGCGGACGCTGACCCCGGATGCCTCCTGGCTGGTGGTTTCCGGTGGTGACCAGGCGGAGTTGCGGGCGGTGTTCGCAGAGCGTGGCCTGGCGAAGTACTTTGACGGGGGTATCTATGGCAGCCCGGACACCAAGGACGAGATCCTGTCACGAACCATCCAGTCTGGTGTTCTCCGCAAGCCTGCGCTGTTCGTAGGCGACAGCCGCTATGACATCGAAGCGGCAACCCGGGCGGGGCTGGACTTTGTATTCCTTAGGCGCTGGAGTGAGTCCGACCATGACTTTGCCGGCGCATTGTTAAAACTTGAGGGAATTGACTCCATCGTGTCCCTCCTTGAGCAGAAACATGGGTGAGTGTGTGGTGAATACCTCCGGCAAGGCTGTAAATAACCGCCTGATCATCCTCGGTGCCGGCAAGCCGTTTCGTGGCGAGCAGCACAGCGTTCTGAGGGGCACGACTGGCCACCGGCGGGTTCTGGACTGGTTGCTGCATGCCATGGCCAGTACGGACCCGGAGATTCACTTTGTCGGTGGCTACCAGCTGGATGAGGTGGCCCAGTGCTACCCGGATCTCCACTATGTGGTTAACGCCAACTGGGCAACTACCGGCGCTGCGGCATCACTGCTGGAAGCGCCACTGAATGACCGTTTCACCCACTATGTTTCCTTTGCCGACATTCTGTTTCGTCAGTCGTCTGTGGGCGCGCTGGCTGACAATACCGCCGATATCGCTATGCTGGTGGACACCCACTGGCGGTCGCGGGTGGACCGCACAGGCGACGACCTTGTCCGGTGTGAAAAGGTCAATCTTCACGGTTCCCAGGTGACCCGGCTGGGGCGTGATATTTTACCGGAGTTGGCGGATGCGGAATTTGTGGGGTTGGTGAAGCTGTCGCCCCGGGTTGTGGCATACCTTGACCAGCACCGGGACCAGCTCCCCGGGGCCTTCCGCAGCGGCAGCCTTTCGCAGCTGGTGGAATACTTGCGGGTCAGGGGCTTTTCCACGGAAGCCGTGGACGTGGCTGGCGACTGGGCGGAACTCAATGACCCCAGTGATCTCAGCCGTTTCATCCTGGGAACCAAGGCCCAGACCCTGCATCGGCTACAGGGGATGGTGAGTTGCAGTCGTATTGAGGACCAGGTCAGCTTCACGGTGTCAGCCTGGCAGGAAAATCCGTCTGACATTCTCTCAGACATTTCCCGCCGCCTTGCTGATTCCGACCGGTTGGTTGTGCGCAGCAGCGCCCTGTCGGAGGATGGGTTTGGTGTGTCCAACGCCGGCGCCTATACCAGCCTGCTGAACATTGAGCGGGCGTCGGCGCAGGCGCTAAGTGCTGCGATTGATGAGGTGATTGCGTCCTACCCGGACGGACATCCGGAGAACCAGGTGCTGGTGCAGCCGATGCTGGAGAGCGTGGTTGCCAGCGGTGTGGCATTCACTCGCGTACTGGCGACCGGCGCACCCTATTATGTGATTAACTACGACGATATCACCCGCAGCACCGAGTCCATCACCAGCGGCTCGAGCCGCGAGCACAAGACACTTTTTCTGCACCGCAGTGCTCCGGACGGGCACTGCAATATTCCCGATAACCTGGCAGGCCTGGTACCCGCGTTGCGGGAGGTGGAGTCGCTGTTGGATTTCGATTCGCTGGATATCGAATTTGCCATTTCCGAAGGCGGTTTGATCCATATCCTCCAGGTGCGTCCCATTGCGGTGCAGCATGAACTGGACAGCGCCGATGCGGCCGAAGAGGCCATGATGCGGGCACAGGCACGCTTTGCGGAGCTGCAGGCGCCCGGTCCTTTCCTGGTCGGTCGCAGGACGATGTTTGGCGTGATGCCGGACTGGAATCCAGCCGAGATTATTGGCACCCGGCCAGGTCGCCTGGCCGCAAGCCTCTACCGTTACCTGATCCTTGACGATGTCTGGGCCCGGCAAAGGGCTGAATACGGTTACCGGGATGTGCGCCCGCAACCGTTACTGGTCCAGTTTGCAGGCCATCCCTATATTGATATTCGTGCCAGCTTTAACTCCTTTGTTCCGGCCACCCTGAGCGATGACCTGGCGGGGCGGCTGGTGGATTTCTACCTGGACTGGCTGCAGGCCCATCCCCACTTGCATGACAAGGTTGAGTTCGAGGTCGTCCCTACCTGTTACTCCCTTGACTTCCAGCACTGGCGCGAGCGCCTGCAAACCCATGGGACGTTCAGTGCCGGAGAGCTTGACGAAGTGTCTGAGGGGCTTCGGGCCATAACCACTGCCGCATTTCACAGGACGGAAGCTGACCTGGCCGCAGTGGATGGGTTCAGGCAGCGCTTCGAGCGGCTGCGTGGGACCGCCTTGCCGCCCCTGGACAAGGCGTTGGCATTGCTGGAGGAGTGTCGGCGGTATGGCACCTGTACCTTCTCACACCTGGCCCGCAGTGCCTTTGTGGCGGTGACGTTATTGCGCTCAGCGGTGTCCGAGGGGGTGCTGTCGGGGGCGGCGATGGAGGCTTTCATGCAGTCGATCCGCACTGTCTCTCACCGGTTTACCGAGGATGCGGAGCTGGTTCGGCAAGGCAAGCGATCCTTTGCGGAGCTGGTGGAAACCTGGGGGCACCTGCGCCCGGGCACCTACGATATTACCTCGGCCAGCTACGGAGAGTTGCCGGATACCTACTTGCGCCCGGTGGTGGAACGTGGCGGTCATGGTGCATCGGGCCGGGCCAGCCAGGCGACCCCGGATCTGTGGCAGGCTGAGCGCAATACGTTTCTGGAGGCCCTGGCACAGTCAGGCTTGCCCTCCGAACCCGGGCTGGTGGAGGGGTTTCTGCGCGGCGCGATTGAAGGTCGTGAGCTGGCAAAGTTCGAGTTTACCCGCCATCTTTCACTGGCCCTGGACTGCCTGGCGGAGTTTGGCGCTGGCCATGGTATTGACCGCGAGCAAATGGCCCGTATTCCTGTCGAAGCCCTTTCAGCGCTGAGGGCGGGCACCGCGGAAGTGAACGATGTCGGGCGCTGGCTTGCACAGCAGGCGGAAGAGGGATATGAGGCGGCTAGGGGGGCGGCCCTGGTGGAGTTGCCGCCATTGCTGACCTGCCAGGAGGACTTTCAGGGCTTTTTGTTTGCGGATAGCCATGCCAATTATATTGGTGCCAGCCGGGTTCAGGCGGAATGCGTGGACCTGTCATCGGACGGACTGGCGGCCGAAGCAGATCGCCCGTCGCTGGCCGGTCGCATTGTCCTGATTCCCCAGGCTGACCCGGGATACGACTGGCTCTTCGGCCATGGCATTGCGGGCCTGGTAACCCTGTATGGTGGCGCCAATTCCCATATGGCGATCCGCGCTGCAGAGTTTGGCCTGCCCGCCGCCATTGGTGTCGGTGAGGCGCGGTATGCCCGCCTGGCGGGTGCTGCGGTAGTGGAGCTCGATCCGGCCAACAAGCGGCTGGAGGTGGTTCACTGATGCGGATTGCCATTACCCAGCGGGTGGAGGTCGTTGCCTCCCACGGCGAACGCCGTGACTGCCTGGATCAGCAGTGGGCCCCCTTCCTGGAGGCGCTGGGGCTGGTGGCCTTGCCGGTTCCCAACAGCCTGCGGTCGCCGGAGCAGTGGCTGGATGGCCAGGCCGTGGACGGCGTGGTACTGACCGGCGGCAATGATCTTTCCAGTCTGGTCGGCGGCAGTAACCAGGCCCGGGAACGGGACCGGACGGAAGCGGCATGTCTGTCCCTGGCCCGCTCCCGACGGATTCCGGTGCTTGGGGTCTGCCGGGGCATGCAGATGCTCAACCACTGGCTCGGTGGTCGCCTCGAGCCCGTCCCGGGGCACACCGCTGTTCGCCATCAGCTCCAGGGCACGCCATCTGAAATCGCTTTCGACGCCTTTACCGAGGTGAACAGTTTCCACGACTGGGGTGTACCGGCCGGTGGCCTCGCCCCTGAACTGATCCCCCAGCTCTTCAGTGAAGATGGCTTTATTGAAGCCTTCACTCACAAATCCCTTCCCTGGGCTGGGATCATGTGGCACCCGGAGCGGGAGACGCCTTTCCGAGAGGCAGACAAGGCACTTTTCAACCGAATTTTCAGAGAAGGTTTATGCAGACACTGATTCTGGCGGCGGGGCAGGGTACCCGGCTTCGTCCCTATACCAATGACCGTCCCAAGTGCATGGTAGAGCTCGCAGGCAAACCCTTGCTCCACCGACAGCTGGCCGCCATGACCCGTTGCGGCGTTGAGTCCGGCATCACCGTTATTGGTGGCTACCGGGCGAATGACCTGGACGCTCCTGGTTGCGACATAGTGATTAACCCGCGCTTTGACCAGACCAATATGGTGCTGACCTTGTTTGCGGCCCGTGACCGGATGCTCGATGGCGAAGACCTGCTGATCAGTTACGGGGATATTGTCTATGAGCCCCGCGTCCTGCAGGCGGTGCTCGACTGCGATGCTCCGGTCTGCCTGGCCGCGGACCGGGAGTGGAAACGACTCTGGAAACTGCGCATGGATGAGCCGCTGGATGACGCCGAAACCTTCCGGATGGACGATAAGGGGCAGGTTATGGAGCTTGGCAAGAAACCAGAAAGCTATGACCAGGTCCAGGCTCAATACATGGGTTTGATAAAGATACGTGGTGACCAGGTGGCGGCGTTCAAGGCATTCTTCGACGGGCTCGACCGAGAGGCCCGCTATGATGGCAAGGATTTCGATAATATGTACATGACCAGCCTGGTGCAGGGACTGATCGATGCCGGGTGGCTGGTACAGGCCTGCCTGGTGAATAACGGGTGGCTGGAAGTGGACACAGCCGAAGAGCTGAAAGCCTATGAGGCCATGGCGGCCTCCGGCAAGCTGGACACCTATTGCCTGCTTGACTGAACCTGCGGCCGGGCGATCATTCCTGGAGTTGTTCCCGAAGCGCGTATAGCCGGTCCACCAGTGGCCGGTAGGGCTTCAGCATGGACTGAATCTTTTCTTCCTGGCCAATGCCGATGTTTTTGATGGACTGGCTGGGGTCGAAGGGGGCGTCATTGCCCTGACGATTTTCCAGGCCCAGGTACCGGGTGATGCGCTCCGCCTCACGGGAGTGGTCTTTTACGAAGGTTTCAAAGTTGACGGTTAACAGGTGGCCCATAGGCAAGGTCTGTTCCAGTGCCTTCAGGTGCGCCATTTTTGCGGCAATCCCCTTGAGAACATAGGCAATATCGTCCTGTTCCGAGTCGTCGAAAGCTGGATCGGACTTACGTTTGCCAATCTTGCCCTGGCGCACTACCTCCGCAAACTGGTCCTGCGGGTCCCGGTGAACGACCACCAGCCGGTAGGGGCTGAACACACCAGGCCAGCATGCCTCGTGCTTGCCTACCCAGATGGGCTGGTTCCAGACCACGGCCTGGTGGTTACCGGCCAGCCTTGCGCTCAGCGCCTGAAACCACTGGTTCCACACGCTATCGTCGGAGGGTGCACCGCCCGCAGCAAGGTGGGCGCGATACTGCTTCAGGTACTCAAGTTTCAGGCGGTTATGAAACATCTGCTCCTTCAGCGGCAGTTCTGAGGGGGCACTCACCTTGCGCTGCTTCCACGCAGCGGCAGGCAGCTTGCCAAGGGCGGTTTCAAGCCACATCCGGCGTGCCAGTTGTCGGGCCTCTTTG
This sequence comes from Marinobacter bryozoorum, assembly GCF_023156245.1. Classification (GTDB taxonomy): domain Bacteria; phylum Pseudomonadota; class Gammaproteobacteria; order Pseudomonadales; family Oleiphilaceae; genus Marinobacter; species Marinobacter bryozoorum. Next base: position 26,743 of record NZ_JAKZAH010000018.1, on the reverse strand, counting down.
CCCGACGCTGCCTCGAGCATGCTGCCAATCCGGCCCTGACGCTTGAAGTCGGTAAACTCGCCCCGGGGTACAACGCAGTCTGGGTGGCCTTTCAGGTAGTCCACGACCGCCCCTGAGCCGGACCAGTAGATACCCGCGACCAGGATGTTCAGAGGCAGGGGCGACGCTGTCTTCATGTCTGTGACTCCCCAGGTGCTGTAAGGAATGCACTGACCACCACGTCACTGCGGAAAGGTGCCAGCCACTCAGGCCTGATCGTGATGGGGAGTTCGCTAATGGTGCGCTCCAGTCCCGCCGCCAGGCCTTCCGGCGTTGGTGGGGTCAGGTACAGCTCAAGTTCACCCTGGAAAACGAACCGGACGCCGCCGCGGCTGTCTGTGGAGAGAATGGGTGTTCCACACGCCAGTGCCTCGGTCAGCACAATGCCCAGCCCCTCGTATTCAGAGGCCAGCACGAACAGGTCGGCCCTGCGCATCCAGGGGTAGGGGTTACGGCGCTTGCCGGCGAACAGAACCCGGTCGGCAATGCCGAGATCCCTGGCTTTCTGCTCCAGCTCTTCCCGCAGGGGGCCTTCGCCGACAATGACCAGTTGATGAGGGATATCGGCCCGGGCGAAGGCTTCCATCAGCAAGGCGTGGCCCTTCTGGGGTACCAGGCGGGCGACGTTGACGATGTAGGGGGTGTCAGGGATATCCGGGTCGCTTTCCTGGGCCAGGGCCTGGATCGATTCCACCGGGCAGGGGTTGGTGATCACCCTCAGGCTTTTGGGGCTAATCCTGCCCAGGGCAAAGGCCTCCTCAGCGGATTCCATAACACCCGATGACACGCAGACCAGGTGACGGTTATCGAAGACCAGCTTCCACTCCCACCGCTTCTGCCATAACGGTCGGTCATAGTGGATGACATTTTCCAGCACGTAGACGCAACGATCATCCCGAAAAGACCAGAAATACTTGAAGGTACCCAGGCCCCGGAAAATGATGCGATCGAAGCGACCGTGCTGCTTCTCCAGCTTCCGGATATGTTGTTTCAGCAGCCACCCCTGCAGCCAGCCTACCCACATGAAATGGGAGCGGGGCAGTATCACGCCCAGCAACAGGCGAGAGAGCAGGAACACGGGGATACCGATGACCGAAGCCATCAGGTGCCTTAGCTGGTCCCAATGGTGCAGGGTAACCCGGTTGTCGGCCGGTTTCAGGTCATTGGGGCGGTCACGGCAGGCCAGCAGGTGGCTGTCATGGCCCTGTTCGGCAAAGGCGTCGGCCAGGTTCACTGCGACCCGCTCCATGCCGCCCATTTTCAGGCTGTGGATAACGACCAGGGTTCTCATGGGTCAGGCGCCGGCAGACTCAGAGCGTGATTTCTCGATACCGTTTTCGGCCCACCAGGTTTTCTGCTCCTTGACGGCCTTGCGGATGGCCCGGTTCTTCTCCCAGATCTCGGGTTTGGAATAACCACGGGCGTGGTCCAGGTGCAGGCATACGGTGCTGTAACGGATCTGCCTGGACTTGTGACCGTAGTTCCACAGGCGCTCGCCCAGCTCCCGGTCAAGGCCACCGTATTGCATGTCTTCGTTGAAGCCGTTGACGGCGACCAGGTCGCGGGTCCAGGTGGAGCTGTTCATGCCGTTCCAGCTTGCCGCTGCCGGGGTAACAGCATTAAGCAGTTTGCGGAACCCCTTTGAGGGGGACAGCTTCCAGAGTTTATGGCTCTTCGGTTGGCCATTGGCAACCAGCCACTCCGGCTTGAAAATCACGCCGCTGCGAATATCGTCGTCAGTGATCTTCTCGGATACCGGCATGGTGAGCTTGATGTAACCGCCGGAAAGGAAGTGCCCCGGCTCCGCCAGCCGCCGGTGGGTGGCAATAAAGCCCGGTTCGGGAATGCAGTCGCCATCGGTGAAGACCAGGTAGTCGCAGTCAGTCTCGCGGATGGCCTTGTTCAGGATCTGGCATTTGCGGAAACCGTTATCCTCATGCCATACATGGTCGATCGTGAGGATGCCACGCTCACGGAAGCGCTCGATCAGCTGCCGCGTCTCGTCGGTTGAGCCATCATCCGCGATGATCACCCGGAAGTCCTTGTCAGACTGGCTCTCATAGCCGGTCAGCACCTTTGCGAGCCAGGCAGGGGAATTATAGGTGGTGATTACCACGCCTATGGATTGCGGTGTTACTGGGTGCTGGGACATAGGTACCGACATCGTTGCTCTGAGAACAGCACAGGATTATACACAGCCGACGCACCGCCTGCCTGTCAGGGATTAACCTGAGACGGCTGCGAACCGGTAACAGGGCAGCTTACTTGCAGACTCTGCCCGGGTCATAGGGATGGGGTTCGCCGGGGGTGAGGTGGCGGAAGCGCTTGTATTCCCACTGATACTGCTCGGGTATCTCCCGAACGCATTTTTCCACTGACTGATTGAGGGCGGTGACCGCTTCCACCGGGTCGCTGCTGTCGATGCCTGGCTCGGTGGGACGGATGATGATACGGAAGCCCCGGCCGTCCTTGAGTCGTTCGGCAAAGGTGGTAAACGACGCAGCCCCGGACCTGGCGATCAGCTTGGAGGCGAGGGTCATGGTGCGCACCTTGTGCCCGAAGAACGGGCCGTGGGCGTAGCCACTGTCCCTGTGTGGGCTCTGGTCCGGCAGGATACCGGCAATGCTGCCGCTTTTGAGGATGCTGACCATTCTGACCAGTCCGCGGCGATCTCCGCGAACCAGGGTGGAGCCTGCCCGCTCCCGCACCCGTATCATGTAGTCTTCGAACCCGGGCATGTTCGGCGGACTGTAAAGTGCCGCCATCTGGTAGCGGGACGAAAAATAGATGCCGGCCAGCTCCCAGTTTCCCAGGTGGGGGGCCAGCAGGACCACACCGCGGCCTTCCGCCAAGGCGCTGTCAATCAGCTCGAGGCCTTCCACCTCCTGTATCAGGGCCAGGCAGTCCTCCACTGGCCACTCCCACATCAGTGGGATTTCCAGGAAGGTCTGTCCGGTGTGCCGGAGGCTGGAGCGGACCAGCCGCTGACGCTCGGTCTCGGTCAGCTCGGGAAAGCTGAGGTCGATATTGATGGTGGTGACCTTCCTCGAGCGTGTTGGTAACCACCAGCTCAGGGTGCCAAGCAGCCGGCCCACACGCTGTGCTGCCTTCAGTGACAGCTTGCCAGTGATACGAAGGGCAAAGAGGGCCAGGGACGATTTGGTCAGCGCCATGGGCTTGATGGATCCTGTCGCACTAATGGACCGGAGGAAGCTATCACCAATGGCCGTTTGCGGCAAGTTCGCCTGGCTTCAGAGCTTTCCGGCCAGTTTCCAGTCGGTTGTGCGCCCCGAGGCTTCCCATTCAAGGCGCAACCAGAAGCGACGGATTCGGCGATCCATGTAACGCCTGCGCCACCAGGGCATCACTGCCAGCCTGTCCGGTATGGTCGGTGCCCCCAGTCCGTCAACAATAATCAGCTCCCACTGGCCGGTTCGGTCCGTCATCACCAGGTTCTGGGGCAACAGGTTGCGGGTGAGTATGCCGGTCGTTCTCAGCCACTGGCAAAGTCGCTCGGCGGCCTCCCTGGCGGGTTGGTCCAGGCCATGTTTACCGAGCCAGTGCTCCAGGGTGGGGGCGGGCTGGCCGCTCGAATCCAGGATCAGCTCACAGTCGTTGGCAACACCCAGTGAGGTTTCAGTACAGCCATGGAACCTGGGCAGGTGCTGCCACAGGAGTTGATCTTCCCGGGCTGCCGATAACCTGCGAATCGCTGACTGGTCGTAGGCTCTCTGCTCCTGGAAGTTGTCGCTCAGGCGCCGCCTGCCCAGTAGTTTTTTCAGCAGTGTTTGTTCAGCAGCACGGGCCTGGATCGCGCCAGGTTGAAGCACCTTAAGGCAACGATCCGGATTGTCCGGATGCCGGTAGCAGTCGCGGTTGGCGCCGGAGCCAAAGGGTGTATGGCCGGTCAGATCGATCACTGCGCTTCATCCCCTGATTGGTGCGGATTAACGTTGCTTTTGTGCTGCCCGCCGGGCGTTGTCGGGCGTTTCCCCGGGGTCCCTGCCCCGGCCGGTAACAGGCCGCGACTGAGCAGCCACCTGGCGGCCCGGTCGGCCTCCCAGAGCTGGGGCCGGCTGGGGTCAGACTGATTCATGGTGGCAAGCCCCGCCTGCCAGGACATGGCGAGGCCCTCATCCTGCATGTCGCTAATACCGCTGGCTACCCGGCTTCCCGGGCGAGAGTTCAGGGTGAACAGCGCGGTAGGCACACCGGCGGTGATGGCCTCGCTGACCATGGTGCTGGAGTCCGGGGTTACCCAGACAAACCGGGTTCTTGTCAGCTCCCGGGCGAGCCAGCCGGGTTCGGTCTGATCGTGGGTTACCAGCGTCACCGTCGGGTTACAAAGTTGTTTCAGCCTGGCAGTCGCCGTGGTGGGCGTCCTGCGGGAATCGCTGATGGTCCACTGCCACTGCGGGTGGCTCTCTATCAGGTGTTGCAGCTGGGTCGCGACCTGGTCTTCATTCCACTCAAAGTGGCGAGAAGGGCCCCCGATGAGTACCAGTGCCCGTTTACAGCGGGTCAGCGAAGGCTGGGGCTCCATGGCATTCAGGGTGCCCGTAGTCTGGAGAAGGTTCCGGCGGGGCCTGGGCCTGTCGTGCCGGGGAGTTATAACAGCGTCTACCAGGCTTATCGGGAAGCCCGGCTTCATCAGGACAACCGTGGGTGCCAGCCGCCTCACGCCCAGTAACAGGCGGTGGGTACCACTCCCGGCAGCGATGATCAGCCCGGGTGTGGGGTAGGCCGGTTGCCTGGCCCGGCCCAGGACTGCTCGCCACAGCGGGGTGTGAACAGCGGTGGCCGTGATCCAGTGACAGCATGCACCGGCATGGTGTTCCAGGCGCCGGGCGAGTCCTTCAAGCTGGCTGCGGTGTCCCGGCTTGTTGTCGGTCAACAGCCAGACGACGGGGCCTGGCTCAGTCATTGCGTTTTCGGCGTTTGCGACGGCGCTTGCCCCGACCTCCGTACAAGTCCGGGTCCTCCCGGTTGGGTCGGGTCCGGAAACGCCTGTGCATCCACAGGTATTGGTCGGGTTGGCGCCGGATTTCCTGTTCAATAATCCGGTTTACCAGGGTGGCATCGGCGACGTCATCCCCGCTTGGGAACGCCTCCAGTGCGGGATGGAAGTAGATGTCGTATCCGGGTTCCCCTTCACGCCGGAAGTGGCTGAAGGGTACGACGGCACAGCCGCTGCGCTCGGCAATACGGGAGGTGGCGGTAATGCTGCTGGCCGGGACGTCGAAGAAGGGCGCAAAGACGACGTCCTTGCGGCGATAGTTCTGGTCAGTGGCGTACCAGACAGTGTGGTTGGCCTTGAGGCTTCTGAACAGACCGCGCAGGTCGCGGGCACTCAGCACCTTTCCGTAGCGGCGCTCCCTGGCCCGGGTCATGACTGCGTTCATCAGCGGGTTGTTATGGTCCCGCTGCATGACGTCTGCTTCGATTACCTCGGTCGCCAGGCTGCCACCCAGGTCGAGGGTGCTGTAATGGCCGCCCAGAAGGAGTACCCCCTTGCCCCTGGTGAGCGCCCTGTTAAGGTGCTCCAGGCCGTGTATCTCGGTGATTCCGGCAAATCCGGCAGGATCGCGAAACCAGGCGACCCCGGTTTCCAGCATCCCGATACCGTTGGCATGGAAGCTTTTACGTGCCAGTTGGGTCTGTTCAGCTTCAGAAAGCTCGGGGAAGCAGAGGCGGATATTGGTCAGGGTGATGTGCCGGCGGCCCGGCAGCATACGCCAGGCCAGTTCCCCGATCACTTTGCCCATGCGCCATTGCCACCCCAGTGGTAGCTGAGCGATAAGCCACATGGCCGCCACGGAGCACCACGTGGGCCACCAGCGGGGGTGCAGGTAGTGGCTGTAATCAAGGTCGCGTTCTTGTTTCCGGTGCCTGGCTTTCACGGTTGCAACTGGGTTCCTGAAGGTGGCGGGGTGGTTAACCCGCAAGTTTATCAGGGCGTTGATGATTGTGTCAGTGGCAGTACGGCTGCTATTGGTTAGAATGGCCAGCGTTCCGGGACATGGGGTAGGCATGCTTCAATTCTTGTATTCACAATGCTTTCGGCTTTTGTTGCCGTTCGTACTGATTCGTTTGTGGTGGCAGAGTCGTCGGCACCCGGGCGCGGGCAGTAACTGGCTTCAGCGCCTGGGCTATGTTGATGTCGGTGTTGAGCCGGTGGTCTGGGTGCACGCGGTTTCCGTTGGTGAAACCATAGCCGCGGGCCCCCTGATCAAAAGCCTGCTGGAGCGCCAGCCAGGCATACGTATCCTGTTAACGGCAATGACAGCCACCGGGGCAGAGCAGGCAAGGGCGATGTTCGGAGACCGGGTCTGCTACGCCTACTCACCCTATGATACGCCGGGCGCCGTGAAGCGTTTTGTCCGGCGAATCAGGCCAAGGGCGCTGGTGATCATGGAAACGGAACTCTGGCCAAACATGATCCGTGAAGTCAGTACCCGCCAATGCCCGATATTCCTGGTGAATGCCCGGCTTTCAGAGCGATCGGCCAACGGGTATCGGCGGGTAGGGAGTTGGGTGCGCTCCATGCTGAACCAGATCGACTGGATTGCAGCCCAGGCGGATGAGGATGCGGCCCGGTTCCGCAGGCTTGGCGCCAGGGCGGGGGCGGTATCGGTCACCGGTAGCATAAAATTCGATGTGTCGATTCCTGAAAAAGTGCGTCAGCAGTCTGCTGTATTGCGAACAGAACTCGACGGAAGGCCGGTCTGGATAGCGGCCAGCACCCATGAAGGGGAGGATGAGCAGCTGCTGGAGGCCCACCGAAAGGTCCTGGACCGAATACCGGACGCCCTGTTGCTGATTGTGCCCCGTCATCCTGAACGATTTGACTCGGTAGCCAGCCTGGCCCTGAAAAACGGGTTCTCGTTAGCGAGGCGCTCCCTTGACGATTCCGTCAGTGAAGCAGAAGTCTACCTGGGCGATACCATGGGCGAGTTACTGATGCTCTATGGCGCGTGTGACGTTGCCTTTGTCGGAGGCTCACTGATCGAGCGGGGAGGGCACAACCCCCTGGAGCCGGCTGCCTGGGGCGTGCCGGTCATTACGGGCACCCACGTGTTCAACTTTGAAACCATTTACCAGCAACTCGAGGCCGGGGATGGTCTGGTGCGCGTCAGTGGAAGCGACGAGCTGGCCGGGGCCCTGGGTAGCCTGTTGTCCGATTCCGCACAGCGCTCTGCGTTAGGGGGGGCTGCACGGAAGGTAGTGGAAGCCAACCGGGGTGCCCTCAACCAGGTGGTAGAGGGCGTTCTGGAACGGCTGGCCCCGGTGGGTGATGAAGCAGCGGACCAGGTCAGGGCCTGATCCTGCTTATTCCATCGGGTTGTCGAGGGTTTCTTCCTCATTGGCCAGCGCCTCGATGCCCGGCGCCGTCTCGCTCAGCCAGTTGTTCAGTTCCAACAGGTCCTGCGGGCTCAGGGTGCCGGCCGCCTGTTTCAGTTGCAGGGTATTGACCACGTAGTCGTAGCGGGCGTTGGCGTAATCCCGCAGGGCAACGTAGTAAGCCCGCTCCGCATCCAGTACTTCCACTATGTTCCGCGTACCTACTTCATAGCCGGCCCGGGTAGCGTCCAGTGCGCTACGGCGGGAGATGATGGTTTGCTCGAAGGCGTTGGCGGTTCCAATATTGTTGTTCACCGTCAGGAACAGGCTGCGGGTATTCACCCGTACGTCCCGGCGCACCGTATTCAGGTCCTGTTCGGCGGCGGTGAGCAGCGAGCGCTGTTCCCGGACGCCGGCCTGGGTGCCGCCGCCCGTGTAGAACGGGATGGTCAGTGACAGTGAGACAATCGATTGGTTGCCTTCTTGCTGAGTAAAAAGGGCGTTCTCCAGACTGGTTTCCTGGTAGGAGGCGCTCAGCTCAAGAGTTGGTAAATGACCGGACTTTGCCGCTTTCAGGCTGGCTTCGCTGGCATTGAGTTGCCTCAGGGCCGCCTGAATAGACCAGTTTTGCTCCACCGCGGTTGCTTCCCACGAAGTTGGATCCATAGGCTCGGGGCGCCCGAGCGGAAAATTCTGCCTGAGATTTTCCATGGCGTCCGGATATTCTCCGGTTAACCGGGCCAGTTGTTCTTTGGCCACATTGAGGTCGTTGTCGGCGGCGATGCGCTGGCTTCTGGCATCGTCGTAGCTGGCACGCGCCTCATAGACTTCGGTGATGGCAATGAGCCCCACGTCAAACCGTTCCTGGGCCTGTTCGTACTGGCGCTGGATGGCCGTTTCAGTTGCTTTGGCGGTTGTGACGGTGTCTTTGGCGCGCAAGACATCGAAGTAGGCGGTTGCTACATCAAGAATCAGCTGTTGCTGGGCCAGGTTGTACTGGGCCTCGGCCGCCTCGGTCTGGAACTGGCTGGCTTCGTAGCTGAACCAGTCTTGAGCCCGGAACAGTGGCTGGGTCAGCTCGACGCCGTAGCGGTAGGTTCGATAACTGTCTCCCGAGAAGAGTTGCCGCGTCAGCTCATCGGCGTTTGCCCCCCCGGGTATATTCCTGGGCTCGAAACGTGTGTAGCTTGCTGACCCAACCGCCGAGATTTTGGGCAGCAGGGCGCTCTTGCTGACATCGCTGGTTGCCTGCTGTGCCTGGAACTGTGCCATGGCAGAGGCAATGCCGGAGTCATAAGACAGGGCTTTCTCGTAGGTTTCCATCAGATCCAGAGCAAGCGCAGGCTGGGCTGCGAGCAGGGTGATCAATCCTGGAAGTAAACGTTTTTTCATTGGTTCTCCTGAAATACTGACTCCGGGAATCTGCCCGGCAATGACCCAAAGGTATTGGTTGACCATTATGGACAATAATCGTTCCCGTCTCTAGACTTGCTAAGTCCACGTATTTTGTGGGCAAACCAATTCAGAATCGCGTCTTGACGGGGTGCTGATCTGCCGGAAACCGGCGATCGGCTGAGATTGCAGCGCAGAACCCGCGACCTGATCCGGATAATACCGGCGTAGGGATTAAGACCAGATGAACCGCGACACCATGCCTGTAGGGCAATTTGTCGCAACTCCGTCATACGCGACCCGATACCACAAGAGCAACCGGGAGCATTTCATGACGGACTTACCAGCATACCTCAGCGACTCCGCAAAAGTAGACTCCGCAGCAATCAAACCATTACCAAGCTCACGAAAAATATACGTGCAGGGTAGCCGACCTGATCTACGGGTGCCAATGCGGGAAATTACCGTGGGCGACACCCCCACTGAAATGGGTGGCGAAAAGAACCCGCCGGTGGTGGTGTACGACACCTCCGGGCCCTACACAGACCCGGAAGCCACTATCGATCTGCGTAAGGGCTTGCCGCCGGTTCGTGCCGCCTGGATTGCCGAACGGGGCGATGTAGAGCAACTGGAAGGCTACACCTCCGAATTCACCCGCCGCCGCATGAAAGACCCTCAGCTTGATCCCCTGCGGTTTATGGACGAGCGAAAGCCACTGCGCGCCAAGCCCGGAAGAAACGTATCCCAGATGCACTATGCTCGCCAGGGCATTATTACGCCGGAGATGGAATACGTTGCCATCCGGGAAAACATGAAACTGCAGGAAGCCCGGGCCAACGGCTTGCTGGCGGACCAGCACCCCGGCCAGTCCTTCGGTGCCAACCTGCCGCCGGAAATCACACCGGAGTTCGTGCGCGACGAAGTGGCCCGGGGCCGGGCGATCATCCCTGCCAACATCAATCACCCGGAAACCGAGCCCATGATCATCGGGCGTAACTTCCTGGTGAAGATCAACGGCAACATCGGTAATTCAGCGGTCAGTTCCTCTATCGAAGAAGAGGTGGAAAAACTCACCTGGGGCATCCGCTGGGGTTCGGATACGGTGATGGATCTCTCCACCGGCAAGAACATCCATGAAACCCGCGAGTGGATCATCCGCAACTCCCCGGTGCCCATTGGTACGGTACCCATCTACCAGGCCCTGGAGAAAGTTGGCGGCGTGGCCGAGGACCTGACCTGGGAGATTTTCCGCGACACCCTGATCGAGCAGGCGGAGCAGGGCGTGGACTATTTTACAATCCACGCCGGTGTGCGGTTGCACCATGTGCCCCTGACAGCGAACCGCACGACGGGGATCGTTTCCCGGGGCGGCTCCATCATGGCCAAGTGGTGCCTGGCCCACCACAGGGAGAGCTTCCTGTACGAACACTTCGAGGACATCTGCGAAATCATGAAGGCCTATGACGTGTCCTTCAGCCTCGGCGACGGCCTGCGCCCCGGCTCCATCGCAGACGCCAACGACGCCGCCCAGTTCGGTGAACTGGAAACCCTGGGTGAGTTAACGAAGATTGCCTGGAAGCACGACGTGCAGTGCATGATCGAAGGCCCGGGCCATGTGCCCATGCATCTGATCAAGGAGAACATGGACAAGCAGCTGGCGTGCTGTGACGAGGCGCCTTTCTATACCCTCGGGCCGCTGACCACGGATATTGCGCCGGGGTATGACCACATCACCTCCGGTATCGGCGCGGCGATGATCGGCTGGTTCGGGTGTGCCATGCTCTGCTATGTGACTCCCAAGGAACACCTGGGTCTGCCCAACAAGGATGATGTAAAAACCGGCATCATCACCTACAAGATCGCGGCCCACGCGGCGGACCTGGCGAAGGGCCACCCTGGTGCCCAGATCCGGGACAATGCCCTGTCAAAGGCCCGTTTCGAGTTCCGCTGGGAGGATCAGTTCAACCTTGCCCTGGACCCGGATACGGCCCGCTCGTTCCACGATGAGACGCTGCCCAAGGAGTCCGCCAAGGTGGCACATTTCTGTTCCATGTGCGGTCCGAAGTTCTGTTCCATGCAGATTTCCCAGGAGGTTCGGGACTATGCCCGGGAGCATGGCCTGGATGAGGTATCTGCCGTGGATGCTGGTATGCAGGAGAAGGCCGAGGAGTTTGTGGCCGCTGGTGGGAAGATCTACGACCGGGTGTGATCGGTTTGGTAATTCTCCAGCCTGTTAATTGGGTGCCGGGGGCAGCAGGCCGATAACGTTTTTCGGGAGACGCCCCGCAAGTACGTCCCTGTAGGGCTCGACGGCAGCCATCCCTGGCTGCCGACGCTCCCGAAAAACGTTCTCAACCCGCTACCCCTTGAACTCCGAGATATCGTTACAAAAAAATCTTCACAAGTCCGTGTAGGCAATGGAGCTGATAGTCGGAGCAGAGCTAATGCCAGGCAAAACCTGGGGTCAGTTCATGACGGTGTAACTGCAAGCCACGCGATATCGGGAGGATAGACGGGGGCTGGGCGAGGATGCTTTTCGGGACCTTCAAAAACATGGACGTTTTTGAAGAGCCTACAGGGACGTATTCACGGCGTGTCCCGAAAAGCATCCTCGTCCGGCCACCGCTGGCACCGCAACCTGAAAGCTGCGTGATACAGCCCCCCAAAACCGAACTTGCAATACCAAACCCCGAACGGCTATCGTTCACCATCACGCCATACCACCGGAAACCCCAGAACCACCATGACCGAAAAGAAGCCCGAACCCTTCCAGTTCAAGGCCAGCGACGTGCAGGTCCACAAGCGGGAAACCGTCTTTAAAGGCTTCTTCCGCATGGACAAGCTGTGGCTTACCCACCCGCGGTTTGACGGCACCACCATGCCCGAATTTACCCGTGAACTGTTCGTTCGCGGTGACGCCACCTGCGTACTGCCCTACGACCCCGAACGGGACGAAGTCGTCCTGCTCGAACAGTTCCGCCTGGGCGCCATCGGCCGTGATCAGAGCCCATGGTTGCTGGAACTGGTCGCCGGTATGAATGAAAAAGGCGAGAGCCCCGAAGAGGTAGCCCATCGGGAGGCAGAGGAAGAAGCCGGGTTAAGCTTTACCCACCTCGAGAAAATCTGCGAATACCTGGTATCCCCTGGAGGCACCACCGAACTGGTTTACCTCTACGCCGGCCGGGTCAGCACCGAGAACGCCGGTGGCTTGTATGGGCTGGACCATGAGCATGAGGATATCCGCGCCCATGTATTCAGCGCCGACGAAGCCTTCGCCATGATCCGGGATGGCCGTATCAATAATGCGGCAGCGATTATGGCCATCCAATGGCTGCAGCTTAACCGTGACCGCCTGCGGCGGGAGTGGGGGCAGTGGTGAGCGCCGTGACCCTGCGCCGGCAGCGCTACGTACCCGACTTGCAGCGGCTGGGCGCACTGTGCGAAGGCAACTACCAGCGCCTGCGCCGGCTTCGCCGGGTACAGGGCGGAGACCTGGACGTGCTTCAGTTTGACCTGCACCGGGAGGCCCACTACCTGGGGCGGGTGAGTATTTCCGTGCTGCAGCAGACGCGCTACACCGAAACCCTGCTCCTGGAGCAGGTTCACAACAGTGGCCGCTGGCTCAATAATCCCGAACTGACCGTCAGGGTCTACCACGATGCCAATATGGCGGAAGTGATCAGTTTCTATGGTAATCGCCAGGTTGCGGCTGTGAACGACTACCCCAACCGGTTCATGCATCACCCGGATGAAAAGGTGCAGCTCAATGGTTTTGTGGCGGACTGGCTGGACTACTGTCTCAGGTTTGGTCATGTCACCCCTGAGTCGGGATCCTGGGGATACAGGGGGCGCCAGGAAGGCTCTGAATCGATCCGCTGAGGCCTGGTTTGCCGACGAAAAATCCAGGCCGGGTAAAATGTTGTTAAAGGTGGCGGTTTACTACCTGTGACTTGTGACTCAGGTAGACGTTGCGCGCGTAAAATCGGTCTAGTATCTGAATGCTCAGTCGCTGGATGAAAACGCGTAATGTCATACTCTGAACACGGGCCACCCGTTTCCATTGCCACTGCGGATGCCGCCAAAGCCCGGGTGCTCCAGATCACCGACCCTCACCTCATGGCGGACGACAGTGCCACCTTGCTGGGTGTTCGTACCCGTGACAGTCTGAACGCCGTTGTTCAGGCCGCCGGGGCCCTTCGGCCGGCCCCGGACTTGTTGCTGGCCACTGGTGACCTGGCCCAGGATGCCTCCGAAGCGGCGTACCACGAGTTTGGTCGTCAGGTTGGTGTGTTCGGCTGCCCGCAAAGCTGGGTTGCCGGTAACCACGACAACAGTGAGGTTCTGAACCGGGTGGCTGCCCGCTACCAGGCGACCGGGCGTCATTTTTTGCTTGCGGGCTGGCAGGTCATCCTGCTGGATTCGTCGGTTCAGGGCCAGGTTTATGGCCGGCTGGGCCAGGGGGAGCTGCGTTTCCTGGCGGATGCCCTCGCCGCTTTTCCGGATCGCCCCGCGCTGATCAGCCTGCATCACCACCCGGTCCGTATCGATGCGGAATGGATGAACGCTATAGGCCTGCAAAACCGGGATCAGTTCTGGCAGGTGGTTGACCGTTTCCCGCAGGTGCGGGCGGTGCTCTGGGGACATATCCACCAGCACCTGGACCTGTATCGGGGTGACGTGCGCCTGCTCGCTACGCCATCCACTTGTATCCAGTTCCAGGCAGGCTCGGATGACTTTGCGGTTGAGCCGCTCGCCCCCGGCTTCCGCTGGCTTGACCTGTATAGTGACGGAACCCTGGATACCGGTGTGGAACGGGCGACCGACTTCCAGTATCAGCTGGATACCGACAGCAACGGCTATTGAGGCGCCCCTCTGAGCGCTATACTGACGGCCTCACTTTCAGCTTTGCGGTATTGTCATGCCCCCCAGTAATAAACACCCGGTGTTGGTCTACCTCCACGGTTTCAACAGCTCGCCTCGTTCCCAGAAAGTCTCCGAGTTGCGGGACCTGCTGCCGGCAATGGCACCTGATGTTGAGCTGGTGGTGCCGGAGCTCGGCTTTGACCCCGAGCAGGCCCTGCAGCGTGCCATTGCTGCTATCGAGTCTGCCGGCGACCGGCCAGTGGGGCTGATTGGCAGTTCCATGGGGGGATTCTATGCCTCGGTTCTCTCGGCGAGGTTTGGCCTGAAGGCCGCGCTCATCAATCCGGCGGCCTGGCCGTACCGGCTGTTGCAGTCCCATCTGGGCCCCCAGCACAACCCCTACACCGGTGAGGACTACGAGCTGACCTCCGGCCATATGGCAACCCTGAAGGCCATGGAGCCTGGCGATGCGGTCACACCAGCGAATCTGTTTATCCTTGTGCAGACAGCGGATGAAACCCTGGACTACCGGGAAGCCCTGGCCAAGCATCCGGGGGCGCGTACCTGGATCCAGCCGGGGGGAGATCATCGTTTCCAGGACTTTGAGCGGGTTGTGCCTGCCATCCTGGCGTTCCTGTTTCCGGGCAGTTTCCGGTAAACTGCGGCAAATTTCCCAGCTAATGGATGTGCGATATGAGTGAAATTCCTGCAGACCTGAAATACATCGAGACTCATCAGTGGGTGCGGGTAGCGGATGACGGTACCGCCACGGTGGGTATTACCGACTATGCCCAGGAGCAACTGGGAGACGTGGTCTACATCGGTTTGCCCGAAGTGGGCGATACCGTAACCGGCGGCGAGGAAGCGGGCGTGGCCGAGTCGGTCAAGTCCGCCTCCGACGTGTTCAGCCCGGTCACCGGCGACGTTATCGAAATCAATGAAGCCCTGGAAGACGAGCCGGAGATGGTGAACGAAGACCCCTACGGTGGCGGCTGGTTGTACCGCGTGAAGCTGGCAGACAAGGGTGAGCTGGACGGACTGATGGACGCCGCTGCCTATGGCGAGTCGCTGGCCGATGCATAAGGGCCGGTATTAATGGACTTTCCTGTTCTCTACCTTCGCAAGGGCGCTGAACGTCGCCTGAAAGCCGGGCACCTTTGGGTCTATAGCAATGAGGTGGATACCCGCCGCTCGCCGCTGACGGAGTTCGAGGCTGGCAGCCAGGCCCAGTTACGTGCGTCCAATGACAAGTCTCTGGGGACGTTGTTCGTTAATCCCCATGCCTTGATTTGCGGGCGGCTGATCAGCCGCAACGCCAGTACCGGGATGACGCCGAAGCGGCTGACGGACCGGCTGGAAGCGGCGCTCACGCTCCGCGACCGTGTCTTTCCCGAGCCGTGGTACCGCTGGGTCTATGGTGACGGAGATGGCTTGTCGGGCCTGGTGATTGACCGGTTTGGTGACGTGGTTGTGGTGCAGATTTCCACCGCCGGCATGGAATCCATGAAAGAAGCCATCGTCCGGGGCGTACAGCGCCTGGTCCATCCTGCAGCCATCATTCTCAAGAACGACGGTAAGATGCGCTCGGTGGAAGGGTTGCCGTCCTATGTGGAGCAGGTCGAAGGCGAGCCGGTGGACCTTCTCCAGGTTCGCGAAAACGGCGTGCGTTTCGAGGTGCCGCTCAGTGGTGGACAGAAAACCGGCTGGTTCTATGACCACCGCATGAACCGTGCCCGCCTGCAGCAGTACAGCCCGGGGTGCCGGGTGCTCGATGTGTTCAGCTATGCCGGTGGCTGGGGCTTGCAGGCCGCGGCTGGTGGTGCCAGCTCTGTCACCTGCGTGGACAGTTCCCGGCAGGCACTGGCCTCGGTGCACCATAACGCTGAGCTCAACGGCTTCGCTAACGTGGACACCCTGGAGGGCGATGCCTTCGAGGTGCTCAAGGGCCTGGCAGATGACAAGCAGAAGTTCGATGTCGTGGTACTGGACCCGCCGGCACTGATCCCCCGGCGCCGTGACCAGAAAGCCGGCGAGCAGGCCTACGCCCGCCTCAATCAGCTGGGTTTGCGGCTGCTTGAGCGAGACGGCTTGCTGGTCTCGGCATCCTGTTCCATGCACCTGTCCCGGGACAAGCTGGTGGATATTGTCCGCGGCAGCGCCCGCAAGGTGGATCGCTTTGTGCAGCTTCTGGAACAGGGCTACCAGGGGCCGGACCACCCGATGGTGCCCGGTATCCCTGAAACCGACTACCTGAAAGCCTGCTTTGTCCGCTCCCTGACGGAGTTTTTCTAGTTCCTATCTAATCCCTCAGGGACATGATGACCCAGTCCTGCTCCCTGGCATATTGCGCCAGGGTCGGGTCCGGGTCCACCGCCACGGGGTTGTCGACCAGTTTCAGTAGCGGCAGGTCATTATGACTGTCGCTGTAGAACCAGGCTCCCTCGAGGCTTTCCCCGTGTTCCTCCAGCCATTCCCTCAGCCTGACGACCTTGCCGTCCTGGTAGGTTGGCACGCCGACAATATCCCCGGTATATCGCTCGTTGACGACCTCCGGCTCCGTGGCCAACAGGTGTTCGATACCCATGGCCTCGGCGATGGGGCCGGTCACAAAACGGTTGGTGGCGGTGATGATCATCAGTGTGTGGCCCCGGGCGCGGTGGCTGGCGAGCAGTTCGTCGGCCTTGCGCTGGTACAGGGGTTTTATCCGGCTGTTCATGAAGGCCTTGCGCCAGGCGGCTACTTCCTGCGGGTCCCGACCGGCGATGGGGGACAGGGCAAACCGCTGGTAACGGCGAATGTCCAGCTCACCGTTCAGGTAGTCCTGGTAGAACTGGTCGTTCTGCTGCCGGTGGCTTTCGGCATCCACCAGTTCTGCGTCTACCAGGAACTCGCCCCAGGCGTGGTCGCTGTCACCGGCCAGCAGGGTGTTGTCCAGGTCAAAAATGGCCAGGGTCAAGGTTGTTCTCCTTTAAAGTATGCTTTCAAGGGGCATTCTAACATGCTGAAAAAGAATGCCTGCTTCGTTTGCCGACCGGTAGGCTTTCTGTAAGAATGGAGTCAATCTGGAAGAAAAGTCTCTTGTGTAAGAGGCTTCCGTAACATTTTAAGACAGGACTGTGCCGTGATCGATTCAGACGGTTTCAGACCCAACGTCGGAATCATTCTGGCCAACCACAAGGGCGAGGTCTTGTGGGCAAGGCGGATCGGGCAGGACTCCTGGCAGTTCCCACAGGGTGGCATCAAGCACAACGAGTCACCGGAACAGGCTCTCTATCGGGAGTTGGCCGAGGAAGTCGGCCTGGGCGCAAGCGATGTGGAAATCATCAGCTGTACCCGGGGCTGGCTGCGCTACCGCCTGCCACGACGAATGGTGCGCCATAATTCGCGCCCCGTCTGCGTAGGTCAGAAACAGAAATGGTTCCTTCTGAGGATGCTTTCACCGGATGCATCCGTGCGGGTAGACCACACGGATTCACCGGAATTTGATGGCTGGCAGTGGGTCAGCTACTGGTACCCGCTGGGGCAGGTAGTGTCCTTCAAGCGGGAGGTCTACCGCCGTGCCTTGCGTGAGCTGGCCCCGCGGTTGTTCAGTACGGTAGATCAGTGGCAGCGTGCCGAAGAAGTACAGCGCCGGCAGGACCAACAACAATGACGGATTGACACCCGATATGCTCGGTATCTTGCGAAGTATTGTTCAGGAAGTAAACAGTGCCCGCGACCTGCAGGAGGCGCTGGGCATTATCGTTTCGCGGGTACAGGCATCCATGAACACCGAGGTGTGTTCCGTCTATTTGCTGGATCCGGTCTCCAACCGTTATATCCTGATGGCCACCGAGGGCCTGCATAAAAAAGCCGTCGGCAAGGTCAGCCTGGCCCATTCCGAGGGCCTGGTTGGCCTGGTGGGTTCCCGGGAGGAGCCCATCAACCTCGAAGACGCGCCTTCCCATCCCCGTTACCGCTATTTCCCCGAGACCGGCGAGGAGCGCTTCCGCTCGTTTCTCGGGGTGCCTATTATTCACCACCGTCGTGTGCTCGGCGTGTTGGTGGTTCAGCAGCGGGAGGCTTCCCGAAGCTTTGACGAAGGGGAAGAAGCCTTCCTGGTAACGGTTTCAGCCCAGCTAGCGGGTGTGATTGCCCACAGTGAGGCTACCGGTGCCATCAGCGGTATGTCCCTCACCGGTGAGGAAGCGCGGGACGTTTCCTTCGACGGCGTGCCAGGCGCTCCTGGGGTGGCCATTGGCACCGGCGTCGTGGTCTACCCGCCGGCAGACCTGGATGCGGTGCCGGAAAAGGCATCCGAGGATCCCGACGCAGAGCTGGTTGCATTCCGTGAGGCGGTCAGTGCCGTGCAGGAGGATATCCGGCGGGTGTCCGACCGGCTGTCTGACCAGTTGCGCCCGGAAGAACAGGCCCTGTTCGATGTTTACCTGCGCATGCTGGGTGATAACGCCCTGCCAGGGGAGGTAGCCAACCGCATTCAGGGCGAAGGGCTCTGGGCACAGGGGGCGCTCAAGCAGGTGGTGAACCAGTATGTGCGCCACTTCGAGATGATGGATGACCACTACCTGCGGGAGCGCGCGGTGGATATTCGCGACCTGGGTCGCCGTATCCTCTCCCACCTGCAGGAAGGGGACACCCGCGAGGTGGATTACCCGGAAAATACCGTGCTGGTCAGCGAGGAGCTGACCCCGGCGATGCTTGGTGAGGTGCCCCGGGGCCGGCTGGTAGGGCTGGTTTCCGTGCGCGGTTCAAGCAACTCCCATGTGGCGATACTGGCCCGGGCCATGGGCGTGCCCACGGTGATGGGGCTGGTGGATATCCCGGTCAACCAGCTCGATGGCAAGGAGCTGGTGGTGGATGGCTTTGAGGGCCAGATCTTTGCGTCACCTTCTGCCGAGCTGCGCAATTTCTATAAGGAAATCTGTGACGAGGAAGATGCCCTTTTCCGGGGCCTGGAAGCCCTGCGTGACAAGCCCTGCGTGACGACGGACGGCCATCGCGTGTCACTGCTGGTCAACACCGGCCTGATGACCGATGTGGTGCGTTCCCTCAGCCATGGTGCGGAAGGTATCGGGCTCTACCGCACGGAGGTGCCCTTTATGATCAAGGAGCGCTTCCCCTCAGAGCAGGAACAGCGGGAATATTACCGGGAGCAGCTGGAAGCCTTCGCTCCCAACCCGGTCACCATGCGCACGCTGGACATTGGTGGCGACAAGTCCCTGACCTACTTTCCCATCAGCGAGGAAAACCCCTTCCTGGGCTGGCGGGGTATCCGCATAAGCCTGGACCATCCGGAGATTTTCCTGGTGCAGGTGCGGGCCATGCTGAAGGCCAGTGAGGGCTTCAATAACCTGCAGATCATGTTGCCGATGATCAGCAACATTTCCGAGGTGGAGGAGTCCCTGCACCTGATCTACCGGGTCTACCATGAGGTTCGGGAAGAGGGCTACGAGATCCACATGCCCCGGGTCGGGGTAATGATCGAAGTGCCGGCAGCGGTCTACCAAGTCAGGGAGCTGGCCGAGCGGGTGGACTTCCTGTCGGTGGGCTCCAATGACCTGACCCAGTACCTGCTGGCGGTGGACCGGAACAATCCCCGGGTGGCCCAGCTTTATCACTCCTACCATCCGGCCGTCCTGCAGGCTCTGGTACGTATCGCCCAGGACGCCCATGCGGTTGGCAAGCCGGTAACCATCTGCGGTGAGCTGGCCGGAGACCCCGGTGGCGCCCTGCTGCTGATGGCCATGGGGTACGACGCCTTGTCCATGAACGCGGCCAGCCTGCCCAAGGTGAAATCGGTGATCCGCAGTATCAGTCGGGAATGGGCCGTACAGTTGCTGGAAGATGTTCTCTTGCTGGACTCCCCCCACGTGATCAAGAGCTGTGTCGACCTGGCCCTGCGTAGTGCCGGCTTTGCCCGTTACCTGAGGCCGGGCCGTGGTGCTGTGCCAGTGACCAGCTTCGAAAGCTCCCAGTAGGGTGAGCATTCTAATTCCGGCTGCTAGGATCCTTGTGAACATGGCTTGTGATCGGGCAGGCCTGACAACATAAGCCTGCTGTCACGCCGGAGGACAATATGACGACAGAACCGACCCAGCTCCGACCCTCACCCCGCATCGGCCTGGCGCTTGGCGGCGGCGGGCCATTGGGTGGCATCTACCAGATCGGTGCCCTCCGGGCCCTGGACGAGGCACTGGATGGCCTGGATTTCAATAACCTGGACATCTATGTGGGCGTCAACGCCGGGTCGTTCGTGGCGGCCAACCTGGCCAACCAGTTGACCACCGCGCAGCTATGCCGGATCTTCGTGCGCCACGAGTCCGAGGTGCACCCGTTTCACCCGGAAGTCTTCTACCGTCCGGCCCTGAAGGAAATGGGCCGTCGGCTGCGGGCGGTGCCGGGACTGGTGGGGAGCGCGGTGTCCCGCTTTGTTCGCAACCCACACGACCAGAGCTTCCTGGAAGCCATGACCACCCTGGCCCAGGCTGCCCCGGCAGGGCTGTTTGATAATACGGCCCTGGAGCGCTACCTGCAGCAGGCCTTTACCACTTCCGGGCGTACCAACGATTTCCGGGAACTTCGCCGTCGGCTGTACGTCGTTGCGGTGGATGTCGAGACCACCGATGCGATCTGCTTTGGTGAACCCGGGCTTGACCACATACCGGTGTCGAAGGCGATCCAGGCCAGCATGGCCTCCCCCGGGCTCTATGTGCCTGTGGAGGTGGAAGGCCGGTATTGCGTCGACGGCACACTCCGCAAGGGCCTGCACGCCTCCGTCGCCCTGGACCGGGGCGCCGACCTGGTACTGGCCATTAATCCCCAGGTGCCCCTCGACGCCCGCGCGGCGGAAGTAGCGGGAACCATGGCCGCGGATGAACTGACCGGCTCTGGTATGCCCAACCTGTTGTCCCAGATGCATCGCACCATGGTCTATTCCCGCATCCAGAAGGGCATCGCCCAGTACGCCAGGGACTATCCGGACCAGGATGTGGTGCTGTTCGAGCCTACCCGGGAAGATGCCGTGCTGTTCAATTCCAGTGTGTTCAGCTTCCGTTCCCGCCGGCAGGTGTGTGAACACGCCTACCAGATGACCCGGCGGGACCTTCTGCGCCGGGCCGATGAGCTGGAGCCGTTGCTGGCAAAGCAGGGCCTGCGCCTGAACCGGGAGGTGCTGGAAGACAGCGAACGCACCATCAGCACGGCGCTTTATGGCGAAACCCTGCCGTTGTATGTGGCCAGGAAACGTAAGCAGAAAGAAAACCGGGGTATGCTGGGAAGTGTGACCCGGATGTTGCACCGGGCCTGACCGAAGGGCTGGGTCAGCCGCCCTGGGGGCCGCCAAAAAGCTGCGGCCCGCCGGCTTCCCGACTGCCGCCCGAGGCCTCCAGGCGCTGCAGGTAATCCTGCCAGTAGGCTTGCTGGTTCTGCCCCAGGTCCCACAGGTAGTCCCAGGTAAACAGCCCGGAATCGTGGCCATCACTGAAGTTGAGCTTCAGGGCATAGTTACCCACCATGTCAGCACCGGTCACCACGACATCCTTCTTGCCCGTCTGCAGTGTTCCAGAGCCCGCGCCGTGCCCGCGTACCTCCGCTGACGGCGACCAGACCCGCAGGAACTCGAAGGGAAGTTCGAAGCGGGTACCGTCGTCGTAATCCAGCTGCAGCAAGCGGCTCTGTTTACGGATGCGAATATCGGAAGGGCGTTGGGTCATGGCAGATTCCGCAGTTTCCGGGCGCCACAACGCGGGCGCCCGGGGCTTTTGGGTGGTGGGTTACAGGATGTAGCGACTGAGATCCTCGTCTTCCGACAGGTCACCCAGCTTCTCGTCCACGTATTCCGCGGTTACTTCAAAACCGTCGGTTACCTTGTCACCGGCATCGTAGGACAGGCTTTCCAGCAGGCGTTCCATCACAGTGTGAAGGCGCCGGGCACCGATGTTCTCGGTGGTTTCGTTCACCTTCCAGGCCACTTCGGCCAGGCGGCGGATAGCATCGTCACTGAAGGTGAGTTTGACGCCTTCTGTGCCCATCAATGCCTCGTACTGTTGCACCAGCGAGGCATCCGGCTCGGTCAGTATGCGACGGAAGTCTTCCGGTGACAGGGCCTGCAGCTCCACCCGGATGGGCAGGCGCCCCTGCAGCTCCGGGATAAGGTCCGACGGCTTGGACAGATGGAATGCGCCGGAAGCGATGAACAGGATGTGATCGGTACGCACGGTGCCATACTTGGTGCTCACGGTGCTGCCTTCGATCAGCGGCAGCAGGTCCCGTTGGACGCCTTCGCGGGAGACGTCGGCGGAGGCATTCTCGGAGCGCTTGGCCACCTTGTCGATTTCATCGAGGAACACGATGCCGTTCTGCTCGACGGACTCGATGGCTTTCTGCTTGATCTCTTCCTCGTTGACCAGCTTGGCCGCTTCCTCATCCTTGGCATGGCGCATGGCATCCACAACTTTCATCTTGCGCGTTTTCTTCCGGTCCTGTGAAAGGTTGGAGAACATGCTCTGCAGCTGGCTGGTCATCTCTTCCATGCCTGGCGGTGCCATGATTTCCACCCCACCGGCGGAGTTGCGCAGGTCGATTTCGATCTCCTTGTCATCCAGCTCGCCTTCCCGCAGTTTCTTGCGGAACAGTTGCCGGGTGGAGGAGTCTTCCCGTGGCTGGCTGTCTTCCTGGAAGCCACGGGGCGGTGGCAGCAGGGCGTCAAGGATACGGTCTTCCGCCGCATCCAGGGCGCGGTTTTCGTGGCGCTTCATTTCCTTTTCGCGGAGCATCTTGATGGCCATGTCCGCCAGGTCGCGGATAATGGATTCCACGTCACGGCCCACGTAGCCCACCTCAGTGAACTTGGTGGCCTCCACCTTCAGGAAAGGCGCGTCCGCCAGCTTGGCCAGCCGGCGGGCGATCTCGGTCTTGCCCACACCGGTGGGGCCGATCATCAGGATATTCTTGGGCGTAATTTCATCCCGCAGGGTGCTGTCGAGCTGCATCCGGCGCCAGCGGTTACGCAGGGCAATAGCGACGGCGCGCTTGGCTTCATCCTGGCCAACGATGTGTTTGTTCAGCTCGTGGACAATTTCGCGGGGAGTCATTGCAGACATGGTAGCTCCGGGTTCAGTCGTTGGCTGAGAGCACTTCAAGGGTGCGATTGTGATTGGTGTAGATGCAGATATCAGCGGCGATATCCAGGCCCTTGTCGACGATGTCGTGGGCGCTGAGTTCGGTGTTTTCCAGTAGCGCCCTGGCGGATGCCTGGGCGAAGGGGCCGCCGGAGCCGATGGCGATCAGGCCCTGTTCCGGCTCGATGACATCGCCATTACCGGTGATGATCAGTGAAGCGGTTTTGTCGGCCACGGCAAGCAGGGCTTCCAGTCGTCGCAGGGCCCTGTCCGTTCGCCACTCCTTGGCCAGTTCCACCGCAGCCCGGGTCAGGTTGCCCTGATGTTTTTCCAGTTGGGCCTCGAAGCGCTCAAACAGGGTGAAGGCGTCTGCAGTGCCGCCGGCAAAGCCTGCCAGCACCTTGCCGTTATAGAGGCGGCGAACCTTGCGGGCGTTGCCCTTCATGACTGTGTTGCCAAGGGAAACCTGGCCGTCGCCGCCCATGGCGACTTCGTCATCACGGCGAACGGAAAGTATCGTGGTCATCGGGGCTCCATTTGCTGAAATCGAAGTGATTTCCGAGATATGGAGCCGACCTCGGGAATTTCAAGGCTCACCGGCTGCGCCGGAGATCACTCCTTGGGAATCTTACGCACCAGGGGCTGGATACTGATCGTTACCAGCTTGTCCACGGCGGAGTTCATCTGGCTGCGGCTGTCAAAGGGGCCCACATTTACCCGGTACCAGGTCTTGCCTTCGCCGGTGGTAATCTGTGACACCTTGGTTTTCAGGCCCTGGAACGCAATCTGTGCGCGTTGTCGTTCAGCGTCCTCGGCGGTCCGGAACGAACCGGCCTGGACCAGGTAGCGGAAGTCCTGGGTGGCGGGGCTGGGCGTATACTCCTCCACGGTGGGTGGTACTACCTCGGACTCCGGCAACATGTCGTAGAACTTGAACCTGGGCTCCTGCCCGGTTTTCGGTTCCGGCTTGCTGGCGGCAGGCTTCGGGGGTTCGCTGACCGCCGGCTGCGGTTGCCCGGGCGCGGCACTCTCCATTGGCTCCAGGGTGTTGAGGTAAACGATGAAGCCGATGAACGCACCGACAGCTGCCAGTGACAGGATCCAGCGCACAGATAATCCTCCGCTTTGTTTGCTGGCCGCCGCAGGGCGGGGAGAGGGTTTGCGGGGCTTTTCCGCCCGCGCACGGGTCTTCCGCGGAGGCGGTGCACTGTTCACCGCCCCCTTTCCGGAGGACTGCTTGCGGGCGTAATCCCTGGCCAACGTCTGATCTCCTGCCGGTTACATTTCTTCCGGCGCACTGATGGCCAGAAGGTCCAGGCCATTGGCGATCACCTGCCTGACGGCCAGGTAAAGGGTCAGTCGGGCATCCCGGAGGTCGGTATCTTCCACCAGTGCCTTGTGGGCGTTGTAGTAGGTGTGGAACTGGCCTGCCAGGTCCCGGAGATAATGGGTCAGGTGATGGGGTTCCCGGGAGGCCGCGGCATTGCGAATCAGCTCCGGATACTTCGCCAGCTGGTTGGCCAGCTCCTTTTCCTCGTCCAGGGTCAGCAGGGACAGGTCGCCGGCCACATCGTTATGGCCACGCTTGATACCGTGCTCTTCGGCCAGCTTGCGTAACACGCTGCAGATGCGGGCGTGTGCATACTGAATGTAATAGACCGGGTTTTCGTTGGTCTGGGAGCGGGCCAGGTCGATGTCGAAGGTCAGTTGGGAATCCACCCGGCGAGCGGCCAGGAAGAAGCGGGTGGCGTCCCGGCCGACCTCGTCAATCAGGTCCCGCACGG
Organism: Marinobacter bryozoorum; assembly: GCF_023156245.1. Lineage (GTDB taxonomy): Bacteria > Pseudomonadota > Gammaproteobacteria > Pseudomonadales > Oleiphilaceae > Marinobacter > Marinobacter bryozoorum. The sequence continues at coordinate 2,205 of NZ_JAKZAH010000018.1, read as the reverse complement.
TGACGTAGCTGCCAGCACGCTTGGAGATTTTCACTTCCTGGCCGGAACGGGTCACCATCACCATCTGGTGGAGTACGTAATCCGGCCAGCCCTGCGGAATGCCCGCCTTGAGGGCCTGGAGGCCCGCCCGTACCCGGGTCACCGTGGAGTGATGATCGGCACCCTGTTCGTTGATAACGGTAGAGAAGCCCCGCTGCCACTTGTCCAGGTGATAGGCCACGTCCGGCAGGAAGTAAGTATAACCGCCGTCCTTCTTGCGCATGACCCGGTCCTTGTCGTCGCCGAACTCGGTAGTGCGCAGCCACATGGCGCCGTCCTGCTCGTAGGTGTAGCCGTTTTCCTTCAGGCGCTCGACGGTAGCTTCCACCTTGCCGTCCCGGTAAAGGGAGGACTCCAGGAAGTAGACATCGAACTCCACGCCGAAGGCTTTCAGGTCCAGGTCCTGTTCCCGGCGCAGGTACGCGACGGCAAACTCGCGGATAGCCGCCATATCGTCCGGATCCGCCTTGCCGGTGACACCCCGGTCATCGGCGGTCACGGTTTCGCCTTTCAGGTAGGCCTCTGCCACGTCGCGGATGTAGTCACCCCGGTAGCCATCTTCCGGCCAGGAGGCGTCATCCGGCCCCAGGCCCTTGGCCCGAGCCTGGACGGAACGGGTCAGGTTGTCGATCTGGGCGCCGGCGTCGTTGTAATAGAACTCGCGGGTAACATCGTAGCCGTTGGCTTCCAGCAGGCGGCACAGGCTGTCGCCAATGGCTGCACCACGGCCATGGCCCACGTGCAGGGGGCCGGTTGGGTTGGCTGAGACAAACTCCACCTGCACCTTCTCACCCTGACCGTCGTTGTTACGCCCAAAGTCCGCGCCCTGCTGCAGGATATCTGCGGCAATGCCGACGGCGCTCTCGGCGGTCATGAAGAAGTTGATAAAGCCGGGACCGGCAATCTCCACCTTCGCAACAGCCGGGCTCGGCGGCAGACGGTCCACCAGGGTTTCTGCCAGTTGTCGTGGCGGACAGCCGGCGGCCTTGGCGGCCACCAGGGCAATGTTGCAGGCATAGTCGCCGTGGGCCTTGTCTTTGGTGTTGCCCACCTGCGGAGTAAAGGTCTGGTCTGCGGGCAGTGTGCCCTCTGACTGAAGGGCAGCCAGGGCAGACTGGAGAAGTTCGGAAACGGTCTCTTTCATGCTGTCAGGAGGCTCGAGTTGGACGATGGGTTTCGGAGCTGTGCCCGGAAAACGGAGGAGGCGTATTATCAGGGAAAGCGGGTTTTTAATCAAAAAAGCCCGGCTCGAAGGAGTATATAGTGAATTTTGTGTAATTCACTAAGTGAGTGAGTGAATGCCCCATAGGAACTGGCTTATGGGGCATCTTTCGTTTTTACACAGTGTGTAATTCGATGTGTAAAAATAGAAGCGCTCGTTCCAAGGGCTCTGCCCTCTCGCCGCAAGCGACGATTCACCCGAGGTATTTCATGACCAGCGATGTGATCGAGTGAGAGCACAGATAAAGATAACTTCCTTGGGGATGCTTAAAAGTTAGCAGTGGTCGTACCACGATACTCATACTGTAGCTGAAGGTTGCCACAATAAATTGGCCGCCCGTAGCTCTGGTCGCAAAGCGAACATTCGGGTAAAGCAGTCAATGCCAATGCAAGCGTCTGGCCATCACCTCTTGAATGGAGAATCACAAGCTCCACCCAAAAGGATATGCGGACTGATGCCAGGCCAACGCTTGGCCTGCCCACCTTAACGCTGCCCAGTAAATACAGAGCCGCGTTCACATCATTTATCCGGCACAGCAGGACAACTGCTTTACATCCTTGGTGAACGTTTGTGCACAGAGTTTGAGTCCTTCAACCATGGTCAGATAAGGGAACAAGTCATCGCCGATTTCCTGAACGGTCAAACCTGCTCGTAACGCCATCACTGCCGTTTGGATAATTTCACCGCCTTCCGCTGCGACAATCTGCACCCCAAGCAAACGGCCTGAGTTGTGCTCTGCCACCATTTTAATAAAGCCTTGGGTGTCAAAGTTTACTAGCGCACGCGGCACGTTTTCCAAGTCGAGCAACCTGGTGTCCACGCTATAACCCCGAGCAACTGCTTCGGCTTCAGAGAGGCCAACGGTGGTGTTAGTGGCCAATTAAAATGACCCACTACTGGCCATTAATTTTGACCCACCCCCGGGTGGCCGTCAGGCCACAGAA
>NZ_JAKZAH010000017.1 GCF_023156245.1 Marinobacter bryozoorum | reverse complement strand
TTCCCATCAGATTCTCCGGTGATGAAGAATTTTTACGCATTATGCCAGAAGGTGTCTCCTGCCGCGCAGACTCCTAGCCTTTGGACCGCTGATGGTCATGGGTACTCACTTTGTGCTCACCGGCGAGTACAGTCTGGTGTCGGCCTTTGCTTCACTGATACCGTTCTTCCTCGCGAATAACCTTTTACTGCTCAATCAGTATCCCGACATTGAGGCCGACAGGCAGGTTGGGCGCCGCCATTTGCCGATTGTTTACGGGCGCCGGTTCAGTACACAGGTCTATGGAGTTCAGCTGGGGTTAGTGGCTCTCCTGGTGCTGGTGGGTGTGGCAGCGATGGGGTTGCCCGGGCTAACATTACTGGCGCTACTGCCGCTCGGCGGCGGTGCCTTGGCCTGGATGGGCGCGCGCCGTCGTGGGGAGCAGCCTGCGGCCTTCGAGAAAGCCATGGGCTGGAACGTAGTCGCCGCTGTGGTAACCCCACTGGTGCTGGCGATTACACTGGTAGCAGGTCGCGGATAATAGCCGGCGATCTGCGCCTGGTCATCGAGAGTGGCGTGTGCGCAAGTTTCTGGTTGTACCCAAACGATTAAGGAGATAGTTCATGGCAGATTCCAACAATCCTGTATTGTTGATTACCGGTGCGTCCTCCGGTATCGGCGCCGAAACGGCCCGGGCCGCCTCGGCTGATGGTTACCGGCTGATGCTGGCAGCCCGCTCGGAGGACAAGCTCAGGGCCCTGCAGCAGGAGCTGGGCGGGAAAGACCGGGTGGCTATCACGGCCTGCGACGTGCAGTCTGTCAGCGACCAGAAAGCCATGGTCGATAAGGCCCTGGCGGCGTTCGGGCGAATCGATGCGGTGTTTGCCAATGCCGGCCGGGGTGGTGAGCCCGGTGGCTTCAGCGGCGCAGACCCCGAGGTATGGAAGGATATGATCCTGACCAATGTTCTCGGTGTGGGCATTACCCTGCAGGTGTGCTTGCCGGCCCTGAAAGAATCCCGCGGCCATATCCTGATCACCGGCTCAGCAGCGGGCCGTGTTACTATTCCTGGTTCTATGTACAGCGCCACGAAGTGGGCCGTCTCGGCAATTGGTTACGGTGTGCGCGAGGAAATCCGTGGGAGCGGCGTCCGTGTGACCCTGATCGAGCCGGGGATGGTGGATACGCCATTCTTCGATGAACGCCCGGACAACGCACTGGAACCCGTTGATATTGCCCGCGCCGTCACCTATGCCCTGGCGCAACCGGCCCATGTGGATGTAAACGAAATCCTCATTCGCCCTACGCCCGCTATCAAGTAACTCATACCTCGCCCTCCGCAAAGGCAGGTTGACTATAGGTCGCCTGCTTTTTTTGAAAGGTCTGGTCCAGGCTGCCTTTGAGTATCCGGTAGCGCGGATTTCGTCTGTTATCGACACCATTAATTTCACTGAATAAGCCTGATTCAGTTCCCATCCTGTCGCTTGCCTCGTAGTATCGGGTGTTTCCTCAAACTTCCGGAGCAAACGACAATGACAACAAGGTTTTCCGACAAGGTAGTACTGGTGACGGGTGGCGCGGCCGGTATTGGTGAGGCGACAGCCCGGGCCTTTGCGGCGGAGGGTGCAAAGGTGGTGGTCAGCGACGTGGCTGAGCAGGCGGGTCAGGCGGTTGCCGCCGATATCGCAGAGCAGGGCGGTGAGGCCATGTTCATCGCCTGTGACGTCAGCAAGGCGTCCGACGTGCAGAGGCTGGTCCAGCGTATTATTGATGCCCATGGCCGCCTGGACTGCGCCTTCAACAACGCCGGTATTGATGTGGAAGACTCCAGGCTGGCGGATGGCAGCGAGGAGAACTTCGACCGGCTGATGGATGTCAACGTGAAGGGCGTCTGGCTGTGTATGAAGCACGAGATCGAAGCCATGCTGAAGCAGCCAGGCGGTGGTGCGATCGTCAATACAGCCTCGGTCGCAGGCCTTGGCGCCGCCCCGAAAATGGCGGTGTACAGCGCCAGTAAACATGCCGTCATCGGGCTGACAAAGTCGGCAGCGGTGGAGTATGCGCGCAAGGGTATACGGGTGAATGCGGTGTGCCCGGCGGTGATTGATACCGATATGTTCCGTCGTGCTGCCGAGGCGGATCCCCGTAAGCGGGAGGGCGCTATGAACATGCACCCCATCGGCCGGCTGGGCCAGGCAGATGAGATCGCCCAGGCGGTGCTCTATCTGTGTTCTGAGGGCGCAGGTTTCACCACCGGCGTTGCGCTTCCGGTGGATGGTGGCTACACAGCGATCTGAACGGTGTCCCTGTGATTCATTACCCGGGTGGCTATAATGCCGGTAAAGCCTTCCTGGCCGGTCACGTTTCCCGGGCAGGTGTGCCTGCTGTGGAGAACTGAATGCCCGTTCGACAACGTTTCCGTCGTTTCCTGGTGTCCATGCGCCGGGGGCTGCATGTCTTGGCGGCACCGGTAAAGGGCGACAATGGCCGTGGCGGACTATTCATCCAGTCCTACCGTGGTTATGGATCGTCCCACCGGGTTTTCCTGATGGGACGGGTTTTCAGGCAACCGGGGTTCGGCGCAACGATGCGAGAGGACCGTTTGTGGCGTGACCTGATCGACTTGCTGCGCCGGCTGTTGCGCAAGCCGATCGCGGGTGCCCAGGTCCGGGTGCGCTACAAGGGCACCACAGCGGTTGTCGAGACGGATCGCCATGGGTTCTTCCGGGTTGATATGGATCTCGGAGCAATGCCTTCGGATGTAGAGTGGCACTCAGTGGAACTGTCACTCGATCGCCCTACGGATGAGCGGGCAACGACCACCGGGGAGTTCTTTACTCCGACCCATAGGACCGGTTACGGCGTCATCAGCGACATCGACGACACGGTGGTCTACACCGGTGTGGCCAATACCCTGAAGATGATGTGGCGCCTTTTTGCCCAGGGTGCTGACAGCCGGGTGATCTTTCCAGGGGTGCCGGCGCTGTACCGGGGGTTCCATGATGGGCCTTCCGGCAACCAGGGCAATCCTCTGATCTATGTGTCCCGGGGACCCTGGAGTATCTATCAGGTCCTGGTGGAGATGTTTCGCATGCACCGCATACCTAACGGTCCAATCCTGGTCCTGCGGGAGTGGGGCATGAAGCGGGGCAGTATTCTTCCCCGTCGCGCGCGCGATCACAAGCTGGATGCTATCCGCCATGTCATGGGGCTTTACGGCGAGCTGAAATTTGTTCTGGTAGGGGATTCAGGACAACATGACCCGGAGACCTATGCACGCATCCTGCGAGAGCACCCCGACCGAGTACTGGCCATTTACATCCGGGATGTGAGTGCAGACCCCCAGCGCTCCGAAGCTATCGCCAGGTTGGCAGACGAAGCTCGTGCGGCCGGCTGCGAACTGGTGCTTAGCGACGACAACCAGGTGCTGGCGGAGCATGCCGCCGGTCAGGGTCTGATTTGTGCTGAGGTGATTGAAGCGGTTCGTGACAGCGTGTCAGAAAGCGCGGCCTGATCACCAGTTATCATCTTCTTTTTCTTTCTTCTCCTGCGCTTCCACTTCCGCCTTGCGCTTCTTGATGCGGGCCATTTTCTCTTTCGAGATGGGCATATTGGCGGAATCTTTGAGCATCAGCAGGCTGCCCACCACCAGGGCGATAGCCAGCAGGAGGAATACCCAGCCGATCGTTGGCATAGCTAGACGTCCTGATCCGTGAATGTCTGTCTATAGTGAACCAGCTTGCGACCGGACGCCAGTCAGTACCGGTTCGTCACGCGCGCCACGGAGTGGCTCCTGTGTTACATTCTCAATTCTGCTGATGAGGAACCTATGGAACAAGATGCGCGCGAAACTGGCAAAGGGGTAGCCTTCGGCTTATCGGCCTATTGCCTGTGGGGTAGCTTTCCGCTGTACTTTGCCCTTTTTGAGGGGGTACCTGCGTTCGAGGTACTGATTCACCGGGTGATCTGGTCCTGTGTTTTCCTGGTGTTTGTCATTTCCCTGTTGCGCCGCTGGCAGCCGGTAAAGGACGCGCTGGTGCGCCCCAAGGAACTGGGTTATGTGCTTGCCTGTGCGGTGTTCATCGCAATCAACTGGGGGGTATACATCTACGCGGTGGAAACCCGCCATGTGCTGCAGGCCAGCCTGGGTTATTTCCTGACCCCCCTGGTGAATGTCGCCATGGGCCTTATCGTGCTGCGTGAAACCATCACCCGAATGCAGGCGGTGGCGGTGGTGATCGCGACCCTGGCGATCCTGTTCCAACTGTTCCTGTTGGGCTTCGTGCCCTGGATCACCCTGGTGCTGGCATTCAGCTTTGGCAGTTACGGGCTGTTTCGCAAAAAGGTGGTCCTGGATGGGCTTTCCGGGCTCTTTGTGGAAACCCTGTTGCTGCTTCCACTGGGGTTGTTGGCACTGGCGTTTCTGGAGCAGAGCGGGGCGTCCCATTTCACGGACAGCCCCGGTACCGCGCTGTTACTGCTTTCCAGCGGGGCAGTGACGGCTATTCCCCTGCTGTTCTTTGCCGGTGCAACCCGGCGGTTGCGGCTGGCGACCGTGGGGTTGCTGATGTATATCACCCCATCCATCCAGTTCCTGCTGGCCCTGTTCGTGTTTGATGAGCCCCTGAGCCCGGGCAAGCTGTTCAGCTTTGTGATGATCTGGGTGGCGCTGGCCATCTATTCCGGCTCTGCCTGGTTCGGTCGGGAGCGGGTCGCCGCCTGAGTAGTGTTACCGGCCGGAGGCCAATTCAGGTCCAGGCGACCGTCTCGGGCCGGTTATCGCCGTTGCGGAACAGGTGACCGATATCCGGCGTGACGAAGCAGCGGTCGCCCCGTGCCGGTTGCCAGCGGCTGAACTCACCGTGGGAGATACCCACCTCCCATATGTCGTCGCAGGCCCAGCCATCTGGTTTCAGTTCAACCCGAACCTCGGCACCGATCAGGTTAATGGCTTCGATGGTAAAGGGCAGGCAGGCCCGGTCACCTGGCTCCACCGACAGCCGCACCTCGTGGGGGCGCAGATAGAGCTGGGCGTCGCCTGATACCGACACCCCCGGCAGCGAAACCCGGGCGTTTCCCTGCTGCAGCCAGCCGTCCGTGACGCTGCCAGAGATAATGTTCACATGCCCCAGGAAATCGAACACGAAACGACTGGCCGGGCTGGCATACAGCCGGGTAGGCGAGTCTACCTGTTCCACCTGGCCCTGGCTCATCACCACGACCTGGTCTGATAGTTCCAGGGCCTCTTCCTGGTCGTGGGTGACGAACACGCTGGTAAAATGGAACTCGTCATGCAGCCCCCGCAACCAGCGGCGCAAGTCCTTTCGCACCCGGGCATCCAGTGCGCCGAACGGCTCATCCAGTAAGAGAATATCCGGACGGGTGGCGAGGGCCCTCGCCAGGGCGACGCGCTGTTTCTGGCCGCCTGAAAGCTGGGCCGGGTAACGGTTGGCCAGCTCCGGTAGCTGGATCATTTCCAGCAAACGTGTCACGGTCTTGCGGATCTCGGCTTTCGGGGGGCGTTGGGCCTTGGGCAATGACTCGGGGCCGAAAGCGATATTCTGCGCCACCGTCATGTGGCGGAATAGGGCATAGTGCTGGAAGACAAAGCCCACGTTGCGCTCTTTGACCGGCAGGCGGCTGATGTCTCGCTCACCAAACAGGATACGGCCGTCAGAGGCGTTTTCCAGCCCGGCAATGATCCGTAGCAAGGTTGTCTTGCCGGAGCCCGAGGGGCCGAGCAGGGCGGTCAGTTTGCCATCCGGAATATCCAGGGATATATCCCGCAGGGCCCGGAAACTGCCAAAGGTCTTGTTCAGGTGTTCGATCTTGATGCTCATTGGGGATTCCTGTCTGCGGGTTCACGGGCCAGCAGCTGGGCCTGTCGCCACTCCGCCACGCCTTTGATGGCCAGGGTCAGTATGGCGATGGCCGCCAGCAACGAAGCAGCGGCGAATGCACCCGCAATGTTGTAATCCTGATAAAGTAGTTCAACATGCAGCGGTAACGTATTGGTTTTTCCGCGAATATTTCCGCTAACAACTGAAACGGCGCCAAACTCACCGACGGCGCGTGCGTTGGTCAGCACCACGCCATAGATCAGCGCCCACTTGATGTTGGGCAGGGTCACCCGCCGGAAAAGTCGCCAGCCCGAGGCGCCCAGGGTGACGGCGGCTTCTTCTTCCTCCGTACCCTGTTGTTGCATCAGCGGGATCAGCTCCCGCGCCACGAACGGACAAGTCACGAAGATGGTGACCATCACTATGCCGGGCCAGGAGAACATCAGTTGCACGTCATAGTCGGCCAGCCAACTGCCGAGCCACCCATTGCGTCCATAGAGCAGCAGGTAGAGCAGACCCGCGACTACCGGCGATACGGCAAAGGGTACGTCAATCAGGGTGATCAGCAGTTTCCGCCCGGGAAACCGGAAACGGGTTACCAGCCAGGCCAGGGCCGTGCCGAACACCAGGTTCAGGGGCACGGTGAGCAGCGCAACGAACAGGGTCAAACCGATGGCATGCAGCGTATACCGGTCGCCGATATTGCTGACCAGCGCATCCCAGCCGGCACTGAAGGCCTGGGTGAAGATCAGTAGCAGCGGGATGGCCAGCAGCAGGGCTGCCAGCGTAACCGCCGTCAGGATAAGCACACGACGAAGCCAGGGCTGGTCACCGACCCGATGATGAGACTGATATTTCATGGCGGTTTACTTCCCGTGCAGGCGGCGCAGATAACGCCCCTGCCAGAGGTTGATGGCAAAGAGCAGCACCAAGGATACCAGCAGGACCACCGAAGCAATGGCGCTGGCTGCGGCATAGTCAAACTCCTGCAGGCGCACAAACAGCATCAGGCTGGTGACCTCCGTCTCGTAGGGGGTATTGCCGGCAATAAAGATCACCGCTCCGAACTCGCCGAGGCTGCGTGTGAAAGACAGTGCAATACCGGTCAGCAACGCAGGCCAGAGTGAAGGGAAGATCACCTTACGGAACACGCGCCCATCCCCTGCGCCGAGGGTAATGGCGGCTTCCTCATCTTCAGGGGGCATTGCCTCCAGTACCGGCTGTACCGTGCGCACGACAAACGGAATGCTGGTAAAGGCCATGGCGATGATGATTCCAACCGGAGTGTAAGCAACGCTGATCCCCACGGCCTCAAGCCACTGGCCGTACCAGCCGGAAGCGGAGAAAAGTGTCGCCAGGGTAATGCCCGCCACGGCGGTTGGCAGCGCGAAGGGCAGGTCCACCATGGCATCGATCAGCCGCTTGCCGGGGAACTCATAGCGCACCAATACCCAGGCCAGCAGCAAACCAAAGGCGCCGTTGAACAGTGATGCGAGGAAAGCGGTCCACAGGGTGATCTTGTAGGATTCGACGACTCGTGGGTCGCTGATCACAAACCAGAACTGGCTCCAGGTCATGCCTGCGGTCTCGGCCACCAGCCCGGTCAGGGGCAGCAGCAACACCAGGCTGATAAACAACAGGGAGACTCCCAGGCTTAACCCAAAGCCCGGGAGTACCCTTTTGGAGCGCGGTTTCAAGGGCGAGGCATTTGCCACCAGTCGTTCCTATCGACGACGCTGAAGCTGGTCGAGCTTGCCACCACTGGCGAAGTGGGTTTCCATAGCCTCTTCCCAGCTGCCCGCGATTTCGTCAATTGGAAGCAGTTTCACTTCGGGGAAGCGGTCCGCAAAGTCGGATTTGACCGCTTCGTGGTGAACCCGGTAGTTGAAGCCAGCCAGCAATCGTTGCGCTTCCGCGCTGTACAGGTGCTCCAGATAGGCCTTGGCGAGTTCCTCGGTATCGTTTTGTTCGATGTACTCATCGATCCAGGTGACCGGGAACTCAGCCAGGAAACTCACCTCCGGGGTAACAACCTGGTATTCGCCAGGATAGCGGTCGGCAATGTTCAGCACCTCCGACTCGAAGGTGAGCAGGGCATCCCCGATACCACGTTCTATAAAGGTGGTGGTGGCACCCCGGCCGCCGCTGTCGAAAACTTTTACCTGACCGAGCAGGTCGGCAAGGAACTGGTCGACCTTATCCTGGTCATCGCCGAAGGTTTCCTGGGCATAGCCAAGGGCCGCCAGGTAGGTGTAGCGGGCGTTGCCTGAGGTTTTGGGGTTAGGCATCACCAATTCGACGTCATCCTTAATCAGGTCATCCCAGTTCCGGATGTTCTTCGGGTTATCCTTGCGCACCAGGAAGGCCATGGTGGAGTAGTAGGGGGAGCTGTTATTGGGCAGCCGCTCGGCCCAGTTCTCCGGAATCAGGTTGCCGCGCTCATGGAGGATGTTGATGTCGGTCACCTGGTTGAAGGTAGCAACGTCCGCCTTCAGGCCCTGGATAATGGCCTGGGCCTGTTTGGAGGAGCCGGCATGGGACTGGTCAATGGTGACGGTGTTGCCGGTTTTTTCCTGCCAGTATTCCTGGAAGTGCTCGTTGTAAGCCGCAAACAGTTCGCGGGCGATGTCGTAGGAGGTATTGAGTAGCTGCTGTTCGGCAGCAACTGCTCCCTGCGCGCTGGCCAGGCTGGCGCCAATAACAAGACCTTTCAGCCAGTTTTTCATGGTGTTCCTCCCGGATCCGGTAATGAAGTCCGGGGGAATGTAACAAATAGCATTAAAAACCGAAAAGTCTAAAAAATAATATTTATATCTCAGTAACGAATATGGCTAGTGATTATTCGTTGCTATGTGCGAGTGCTGTCGTGCAGAGCCGTTCGAGCTCCGCGGCCCAGGCCCGGCGGCGTTCATCGTCAAGCTCTACCTGCAGGCCATACCGGCGGCCGCCCCATACCGATAAATGTAGTGCTTCAAGGGTGGTGTCCGCCGGGCGGGGAGTAAGGTCGTCGCAGGCAGCGATAACCCGGTGCCAGACCGCAAGCAGTTCGTCGTAGGCCCGCTGCTGGAGGCGGGTATCCGCCACTGCGGGCTCAAGCCACATCATGTCCGGTGAGAACCAGGTGTTCTTGTCGTCAGCCAGGCCGGCGAGGTGATGAATCAACAGGTGGATACGCTGGCGCCAGGTCAGGCCTGCCGGGGCGACGACCTGTTCATCGATATGCTGGATCATCTGCTCGATGCAGTGGCGAACGTAGCCGGAGTGCAGCGCCTCCTTGCTGGGAAAGTAGTCGTAAAGGGTGCCAATGGCGATGCCGGTTTCCAGGGCTACCTTGCGGGTGGTCAGTTGTTCCCAGCCGTCCCGCTGCCAAATCCGAACATAGGCATCGTAGATGGCCTGCACTGTGAAGCGGGCACGGGCTTGCCGTGGGCGCTTGAGGGGCCTGGTACGCGGGTTTTGAGAGGACGATGGTCTGCTCATCGGGTTTCCGAACCACGGTTGTGCTGGTGATCGTTAGAATGGGTGTTACGGGCAGTATCCCATATTCCGGTGTTTCCGTCCGGAAGCGGACGCCCTGCCTATTCGTCCATTATCAGGAAACCGAGGAACAATAAGATGACCGAGTTTACCCGACTGTTGACGGACCAGGGCAACCTGGCAAAGTCCCGCCTGGAAACCAACGATTCCGGCGCCCTGACCGAGGGCCAGGCCCGCATGCGTATCGATCGCGTGGCACTCACGGCCAATAACATTACCTACGCTGCTTTCGGCCATACGCCCCACCTGCGTTACTGGGACTTTTTCCCGGTCAGCGATGCAGGTTGGGGCCAGATGCCAGCCTGGGGCTTCGCCGAGGTAGAAGAGAGCACCGTAGAGGGAGTAGAGCCCGGTGAACGTTTCTACGGGTTCTGGCCGCTGGCGACACACCTGGTGGTAGAGCCTGTCCGGGTCACCGAGCGGGGCTTCTATGATGGTGCCAGCCACCGGCTTGAACTGGTCTCTGCCTATAACCAGTATCAGCGCACCGGGACAGACGCTGCCTACCGGCCGGAGAATGAAAACTACCAGATGCTGTTGCGCCCGTTGTTCATTACGTCGTTCATGCTGGCCGACTTCCTGGAAGACAACGCCTTCTTCGGCGCGAAGCGGATCCTGGTTTCAAGCGCGTCCAGCAAAACCGCCTATGGCACGGTTTTCTGCCTGCAAGACCGTGATGACCTGGAGGTTGTCGGCCTGACCTCATCGGCCAATATTGGTTTTGTCGAGGGCCTCGGTTGCTATGACCGGGTGGTGAACTACGACGATATCAAAGCCCTGGACCCGGACGTGCCGACGCTCTACGTGGATTTTTCCGGTAACGATGCGGTGCGTGAGACGATCCACCGGCACATGCCCGGCAGCCTGGTCCATAACTGCTACGCCGGTTCTGCCCACAACCACGAACATATCAGTGAAACTGAATGGACCCTGCCGGGGCCTGCCCCGAAGCGTTACTTCGCACCGGACCAGATCCGCAAGCGCAATGCTGACTGGGGCCCGGCTGAGGTCACCCGCCGATTCAACAAGGCCCAGTTGGCCTTTATCGACCGGGTCAAACAGGCTGATTCGCCGTGGATTCGCGTGCAGGAACACGACGGGCTGGCGTCGGCCCAGGCCCTTGTCCGTTCACTGGTTAACGGAGACGTGGACCCGGCCGACGGGCATGTTGTGAAACTCTGAATCAGTGGTAGATATTCTGGTGGATGGTGGCTTCGTCCTCCGCCACCAGGTTCTTGTCCACGCTCTGGATCACGGCCTTCTCAAGGGGGCCGTTGAGCTTCTGACGGATCATGCCCAGAAAGCGGGGTGGCGCCACCAGGATCAGGCTTTCAAACTTGCCTTGCTGTCGGGCCTTGTCAAGGGTCTGGACAATTTCGCCGGCAAACAGCATTTCCTCATGCTCGGTGGCGCTCGCTTCCTGCATGGCGTGGCCCTGGCCGCGACTCTCCCGGGACCGGCCCGGCTGGTCCGTCACCAGTTCGCTTTCCTTCAGCCGGCCTTCCGGGTGTTCCAGGCGCTTCACTTCGGTAGGCATGGCCGTGCGGGCGGTGGTTGCCAGAATCCGTGCATTAGCACTGTCTGCGACCAGAATCCAGATCTTTTCCATGGTGTCCTCCAAGGTTTCGGGATAGGTAATCACTGGAACCCTTCCATTCTGAGTATGGATGATTCCGGCGATTTTTGTGGGCCTGTTGGTTAACCTTTACTGCCATTTTCCGGTTTTCAAGGACTCAATGGGTTAGCGAGCCTTAATTTCCGCGGGCTCAATGCCTTTTCCGACATTCCGAAATGTTGTCAGGTTCCGGTTTCATCGGGGTGATTTTGCTATCATTTCCTTAACCTTCCGGCCGCGTTGGCCGGGAATGGTCCGGTCGGGCTGTTCAGGTGTGTTCGCGACGATTGCCAAGAGGTGTAGATGGGGCGCCCCGTCCATTTGCTGATCAACATACTGCTGTGTCTGTTACCCGTTGTGCTGGCCGCGCCCGCGGTATCGGCTGATACGGTGCGCCGCATTGTTCATCCAGACGGCCGGGTTGAGTACACCAATGCCCCCGCAGGCCGCAAGGCCCTGGCCAGCACCGGCCGGGAAACGGTTTATAAGTACAAGGACGAGAACGGGGTAGTGACGTTCAGCGAGGCGCGGCCGTCCCGGGCAGCCTTTGATGTCATTCGTTTCGAATGCTACGCATGCAGGCCGGACTCGCAAGTGAACTGGCAACGCACCCCGCTGTTTACGGGGCGTTATGACGACGAAATCAATACCACTGCGCAGGAGTTCAGCATCGACCCGGCCCTGGTTCGCGCTGTGATCCACGCCGAGAGTGCGTTCAATCCACAGGCGGTTTCCTCCAAGGGGGCGCAGGGCTTGATGCAGCTGATGCCTGGAACGGCACAGGAGGTCGGCGTCACCAACGCCCTGGACGCTGGCCAGAACATTCGCGGTGGGGTTAACTACCTTGCCCGCATGATTGAGCTCCACAATGGTGATGTCCGCCTGGCGACCGCTGCCTATAACGCGGGCCCGGGGGCCGTCCGGCGGCACAATGGTATTCCCCCCTATGCAGAAACCCGGGCCTATGTGGAGCGGGTCGGTATTCTCCATGAACGTTATCGCCTGGCCAGCAACTGACCTCACTCATTCACGGCCCTGGTGTTCAGGGCCTGCTATGCCCTCCATGACCCCCGCCGGTTGATCAGGTGGCCCTCCCATAGTCTAGACTGATCGGAATCGGGCCATGATCCATGATCATGGCTGTTATCCGAAATTGAGGAGGTCCCATGAACGCCAACGCCGACCAGAATGTCCGCCCGGACTATGACGATGTGATCAAGTCTATTGCAGACTATGTGCTGGAGACCCCCATCGATAGCGAGGAAGCCTGGACCACAGCCCGCTATTGCCTGATGGATACCCTGGGGTGTGGACTGCTGGCACTTCGTTTCCCGGAATGCACCAAACACCTAGGGCCGCTGGTCCAGGGTACGTTGGTACCCCATGGTGCCAGGGTGCCTGGTACGTCTTTCGAGCTGGACCCGGTCAAGGCTGCCTGGGATATCGGCTGTATCGTGCGGTGGCTGGACTATAACGACACCTGGCTGGCGGCGGAGTGGGGTCACCCCTCTGATAACCTGGGTGGCATCCTGGCGGTGGCGGATCACCTTTCTCGCCGGCGAGTGGCCAACGGTGAAGCACCTTTGACTATGAAAACGGTGCTGGAAGCCATGGTCAAGGCCCATGAAATCCAGGGTGTGCTGGCACTGGAGAACTCCTTTAACCGGGTCGGGCTGGACCATGTGGTGCTGGTCAAGGTCGCGTCCACTGCCGTGACGGCCTGGCTGATGGGGGCTGACCGGGACCAGCTGCTGTCGGCGTTGTCCCATGCCTGGGCAGACGGCCAGGCACTTCGTACCTATCGCCATGCCCCCAATGCGGGCTCACGAAAATCCTGGGCCGCCGGGGACGCCACTTCCCGGGCCGTAAGGCTCTCGGATATCGCCCTGAGAGGGGAAATGGGCATACCTGGTGTACTCACCGCGCCCCAGTGGGGCTTCTATGATGTCCTGTTCAGCAAGACCAACCGGGACCAGGCCATCAAGCCCGAGGATCAGAGGAAGTTCTCGCTACCGCAACCGTTTGGCAGCTATGTGATGGAGAATATACTGTTCAAGATCTCCTTCCCGGCGGAGTTCCACGCACAGACCGCGGCGGAAGCTGCTGTGCAGTTGCACCCCCAGGTACGGGCCCGGCTGGACGAGATCGACCGCATTGAACTGGTGACCCATGAGTCTGCCATTCGTATCATTTCCAAGCAGGGCAAACTGGCCAACGCCGCCGACCGGGATCATTGCCTCCAGTATATGGCCGCCGTGCCGCTGATTTTTGGCGAGCTGAATGCGGAACACTACGAGGATCGCTTCCATGAAACCCACCCGGTCATCGACGAGATCCGGGACAAGATGGAAGTGATCGAAGACGAACGGTACACCCGGGAATACCTGGAGCCGGACAAGCGCTCCATTGCCAACGCTATCCAGGTCTTCTTCAAGGATGGCAGTTCCACCGAGCGAGTAGCCGTGGAATACCCGATAGGGCACCGCCGGCGCAGGAACGAGGGGCTGCCGTTACTGGTAGAAAAATTCCGTACCAACCTGGCCACACGCTTCCCGTCACAAACCTGTGAGCAGATCCTGGCTCTCTGCGACCATCAGCAGACACTCGAGGAAACGCCTGTGCACCGGTTTATGGAGCACTTTGTGATCTGACCTTACGCAGAAGGCCTCAGCGGCCCGGGTTCAGGCCTGGGCCGGTTCCGTCGAGGTATCGATACGATACTTGTCAGTCAGGTTGTAGAGGGTCGGTCGGGTAATGCCCAGTAGTCGGGAGGCCTGCGCCATGTTGAACCCGGTGGTTTTGAGGGCCTGCAGGATGGCATTGCGCTCGGCGATTTCCCGAACCTGGCGGAGGTTGAGCTGGTTATCCGTCGGTTCGCAGTCATCAACGAGCTCCAGGTCACCGGCGGTCACCCGCTTGCCCTCGGCCATAATAGTGGCCCGTTTGACCTTGTTGATCATTTCACGGACGTTGCCCGGCCAGGGATAACTGTTAATGGCCCGCACTGCATCGTCACTGAACGACAGGTTGGGCCGGTCCAGCTGACGGGAAAGGGTCTGCAGCAGGGAGCGGGCGATGACCAACGGGTCGCCCTGGCGGTCCCGCAGTGCCGGCACATCCAGTGTGATCTCGCTGATCCGGTAGTACAGGTCTTCCCGGAACTCGCCGGCATCGATTAACTGACGCACGTCCTGGTGGGTGGCACAGACCACACGTACGTCCACATCCACGGGCCTGACGCTGCCCACCCGGTCCACGGAACGCTCTTGCAGGAAGCGCAGCAACTTGGCCTGGAGTGCCATGGGCATGTCGCCTATTTCATCCAGGAACAGGGTGCCGCCATTGGCGCTCTCGATCTTGCCCTTCTTGCTCTGGGTGGCCCCGGTAAAGGCGCCTTTTTCGTAGCCGAACAGCTCGCTTTCCAGCAGGTTCTCTGGAATGGCAGCACAGTTGATTGCGGCGAAGGGCTTGTCAGAGCGCGGACTGAGATCGTGTAACGCCCGGGCCAGCAGTTCCTTGCCGGTACCGGTTTCGCCGGTGATCAGGGTAGTGACATCCGTAGGAGCGACTTTTTCCAGGGTGCGGCATACCGACAGCATCTGTGGGCTCGCGGCGACAATCCCTTTGATATTGGTGCCATTACTCCGGCTGGCAAGTTCCCGGTTCTCCTCTTCGAGCTCCGCCAGCCGGAAGGCCCGGTTCACCACGAAGGTGAGGATATCCGCGTCCAGGGGTTTCTGGTAGAAGTCCGAGGCACCCATGCCGATGGCTTTGACGGCGTTTTCCTTGTCTTCGCGGCCGGTGACCACGATGACCTTTACCATGGGGGAAAGGCGGAGGATATCGTCAAGCAGCGCAAAACCCTCGGAGGCACCGCCCGGATCCGGGGGCAGGCCCAGGTCAAGGGTCACCACCTGGGGGTCATTACGGCGCAGGCTGGCCAGGGCACTGGCGCGGTCGGCGGCTACATCGACTTCCAGGTCGCTGCTGAAACACCAGCGCATCTGACTCTGGAGGCCCGGATCGTCTTCAACTATCAGCAATCGCTTGTTCACAACAACTCAAGTCCTTTTCCCTGTTGACATGACTTACTTGACCGCCCTCGGCCTGTGGTAAGTGTCGACTGTATTCAGGAGGAATGCAATCGCCCAGCCTGGCCCGGCAATGGCTGCGCCTGCGGCTCGACAATGTCCTTCTGCTCTTTCCCGGTTGTCCCGGCCCGGGGCGCCGGCTTCACCGTAGGCAGCAGCACCGAGAAGCAGGAGCCCATGCCGGGTTCACTGGTTACATCAATGTTGCCGCCGAGCTGACGGATATATTCCCGGGCCTGGTAGGCACCGATGCCCATGCCTGTCAGCCCCTTCGTGCTCTCAAAGGGCTTGAACAGGTGCATGCGAATGAACTCTTCACTCATACCGGAGCCGGTATCCTGGATGAACAATACCACGTGATCGGCGGACGCCTTGAGGGTGAGGGTGACTTCGCCATCTGGTGGCGTGGCATCCTGGGCGTTCTGTATCAGGTGGCCCAGTACGCTCCATAGCTGGTCCTGGTCTGCCTGCACCATGACCGGGTCTGAAGGTCCCAGAACCCTGGGTCGCGGGTGGTTGCGAGCATAGTGGGCGGCGAGGTTCCGGATCATCTGATGCAGGTTCAGTGGACTCTGTTCACCGTGGCCCTGGGCAGGCTTGCGGATGTGGTCCACCAGGTTGGACATTTTTTGTACCGCGTGGTCCGTGGTACTGATCATGTCATCGATAAACGCAGGGTTATCGCGATGGTGCGCGGAGTTTCGGACCAGTAGCGAGAGCTGGGCAATCAATGTTTTCAGGTCATGAACCATGAAGGCGGATGCCTTGCTCACCGCCTCGAACTGCATGGCCCGTGACAGCCGGTTCTGGGCGTCGGCCTGGGCCAGCAGGTTACAGGTCTGCCGGGCGACGACCCGGACCAGGTCAAAGTTCTCCCAGTTAAGCTCTACCCGCGCATTGGGGCGGCCCACAAGCGTAATGGCGTAAAGTTCATTACCCAGGTACATGGGGATCAGCAACCATCCGTGCTCGAACTTCAGGATCGGATCAGGGATTTCCAGCAGGTTGTAACGCACCGGGTCGTTGCGATATTCGTCCATGTCGATGATCCATTCCCGGTCGCTGAAAAAGCGGGTCAGCTCGCAGGTGCCGTCGATACTGGTAAAACGCGGTTGCTCCAGGTTGACGACATTCTGCAACATGAAGTTGCCATCTTCGTCCCGTACCCAGAGCGCTCCGGAAGTGCTTTCTACCAGCCCCGCGAGGATACGGATGATCCGTTCCGGCAGGGGGGGGCGGTCACTGAGATTGGCCAGTTCCCGGGTCATCTTCAGCCATTCTTCCCGGTAGTCATATTTATAGTCGAAGAAGTTCTGGCTGATGAAGACCATCAGCCGGGCACGGAACCGTCGGGAGGTGAGCAGGAGGCCGAGGAAGGCCAGTGCGCCAGTGATAAACAGGATCTGCAGGGCATCCCCCCAGTCCCCCCCGAGCACCCGCACGTAGTAGCCCCCGGCAGCGGCAAACAGAAGGTAGATACCGGCGAAAACAAGTGCACTGACATGGAACATGGCGTTCCGGGAGAGCTGGAATTCTACTGGCTGCTTGCGCGTGTTCATCATGGTGATGCCCAGCAGGGGCACAATCAGCGCGTTCACCATGCCCCGGGCATCCCAGAAGCCGCTGGAGATCTGCCCGAAAAGCAGCGCGTCTGTATACATGAAGAAGTCGTAGGCGAACAGCGTCAGTATGCCGATACACAGGTACCGAATGCTTGAGCGACTCGACTGCAGGGAGTTGCGCCAGATCTGCTCCACCAGGCAGATACCCAGCAGGGAAAGGGCAATCTGGCCGACGATCTTGAGCTTGCCGCTGACAAGGGGAATGGACAGAAGGGCTTCCAGTGCAGCCAGCGTGAACAACACGAAAATCACGGCAAAGGTGAACAAGCCCAGTACCCGACGGGTTCGGCCAGCGGCCAGGATCTGTCGGTCGGCGGCTCTGAGCAGCGCCAGCAAAACCATTACCCAGCCTGCGTCGCGCAGGAGTTCCAGCAGGTAGCGAGCGATGAACGAGGGCTCTCCCCAGACTTGCTGGCTCACCAGCGAGCCCGCCCACAAAGTGGACAGTAACGCTGAAAACAGCAGCATCTGGTCAGACGTCCGGCGCAGGTAACGGGTAATGATCAGCCCGCCCAACAGCAGGAATGCCAGGGTGGCGGCGGCATGGCTGATCAGTCCGAATTCATTGAACATCAACTGCACATCCTGTGATCAGTTCTTTATCCGGCGGTTCTCAGCGCCCGTCCGGAACATCGGGCCTACACCGGGTGCTTGTTCTCCCGATAATAGTGAAATATATCATCCAGGGACCGCCGGGGGTGAAACCCGAAGTCCCGGGCAAAGGACCGCCCGTCGATAATGACAGGGTACTTGAAAAAGTCCATCAGATACGGCGGAAAGCGCCTCAGGTTGATCAGTCGCAGCAGGGTACGGGGGAGGACCGGTGGTATCGAGGGGATTGGCACCCGGCTGCAACCGCACAATTCCAGCGCCCGCTGGTAGGCCACCCAGTCTTCCGGGGCCACGTTGTAGATACCCTTGCGGCGGTATTGCCAGGCAGCCACGATGGCATCCGCCATGTCGTCAATATGAATGAACTGCATCATCGGCGAGAAGCCTGCCAGTACCGGGGCCCGCTCTCCGGAGAGCAGGGTGCTGATGGCGTTACGAACACCAGGGCCGACGATGTTGCAGGGGCGCAGCACGGTAATGTTCAGGTTGGGGTAGCGCCAGAGGTAGATGTTGGCCAGGTTTTCGAGTTCGACCGAGTCGACCAGGTCCATGGTGAGGCCTGCGGCTTTCAGGGGCGCTTCTTCGTTAATAAGGGCCGGGTTGAACGGGACCGCGCCATACACATAGTAGGTGGACAGGATGATCACCCGGCTGACGTTGTACTTGTGGCTGAGGTCCAGCAGCTTCTGGCTGCCCAGGACGTTGGCATTGTAACGCCGCAGCCGGTTCTCCTGGCTGGACATGATGCGGCCCAGGTGGATAACGCCATCGAAGTGAAAGCGGCGGAAGATATCTTCAAATACCCGCTTGTTGAAGTCGATGCAGTAGCTGGGAATGTCGTCGCCAAGCCAGACCTGTTCGCGGAAATCTACCGCCACCAGGTCACAGCTCTCCCGTAGCTGTCCGATGACCTGTTGGGCCAGGGTGCCCGCGGCGCCGGTCACCAGTATCTGGGGTCGTTTGGGTGCTGCCATCAGAACAGCCTCTTGCGCTGGTTGAGTCCCTTCTTGATCATTTCGCCTACTGCTGCCTTTACCAGGTCTACCCGGGCCGTCACTTGCTCCTCCGGGATATCATCGTTGTCAAAAACCATGGGGTCACCGACACAGATATGCACCTTGGCTGGCAGCACCACGGGTGCCGCCAGGGGGAAGTAGGGCAGCCCCAGCATCCGCGCCAGGGGTTTGATGTTGGCCAGCGTGGGTATGGTTTCCTCGCACCCGACGACGCCCACCGGAACTACGGTGGCGCCATGCTCCATGGCCAGGTGCATGAAGCCGTTGCCGAACCGTTTCAGTTGATAACGGTCGCGGTAGAGCTTGCCCGATCCCCTGACACCTTCGGGAAAGACAATCACAGCCTCGTCGTTCGCCAGCATGCGCGCGCAGTTAACGGGATCGCCGAGTACCGCACCAAACTGGTTTAGCAGGTTGCCCAGATAGGGAACGGTGGGGAAAAAGCGCTCGATCATCGCTCGGGGGAGCCGTGGTCTTTTCTTCCGGGACGCCAGCGCGAAGCCTATCAGAAGTCCGTCGATGGGCAGTTGGCCGCTGTGGTTCGCAATAATCAAAACCGGCCCCTCGGCAGGTATCTTGTCGATACCGTCTACTTCTACCCGGAAGTACTTATCGTAGATTTCACGGGTGATGGCATAGCCGATTTTCAGGGTATCGTTGTTATAACCCCAGGGATCATAACCCAGGGAGCCGATGGGCTTGCCGATGCTGTCGATCTCCTGGTCCAGCTCCGGGGAAACCAGTCGTCGCTTAAGAAACTCTGCCAGACTCATGGGTCATCCTTTGTCCTGTCTAAACCGAGTATAGGCGATGTATGGTGACATCAGCGATCGGCACTGATCGTGCGCAGGGTCATGGTCAGGGTGTGTGACTGGCCGGGTGCCAACTCCCGGAAATCATCCACGGCATTCGCCGTTTCGACACACAGCATCCCGGTCCAGCCGTCATCGGGGAAGTCGGAAAGCCTGCGGGCTTTCTCTGGCCCCGGGTTCCACACCACCGTGGAACCGCTACCACCGGCTGTCAAGCGAAAGCCCCGGTTACCCGCCTCTACGTTGATCTCCGGTGCCGCCTGGTAGATGCGGTCCGTCTCGCTTTCAAAGTTTACTTTGCCCTGCTGTTGTTTTGGTTGCCAGTTCTCCAGGGTTTCCAGGTAGGCGGCACCTTCGAGGCCTGACAGTGTGGTCCGGGCTATGTCGTCTGTTGGCAGGTAAGTGTGCAGAGCCTGGGTGAACGCGAGCGGTTTGTCGCCGGTATTGTCGGTCGTCAGTGCCAGCGAGAGTGAGTCAGGCCGGAACCGGAAGGTCAGCCTGGTCCTTGCCCGGCCGCGCCAAAGGGTAAGGTGCTGCACAGAGGGCGCGAGGGTCAGCGACACCGTGACCCCGCTTTCGGACTCCTGAAGCTCCGCCAGGCTCCATAGTGCCGTTCTCGCGAAACCGTGCGCGGGCAGGTCATGGGCTTCGAACAGCGAGCGCACGGCACCCGGGTTTCGGGCTGGATCACCAAACCAGGGCCAGCAAACTGGAATGCCGCCCCGAATGGCTCGCCCCTGTGCAAATCGTGCCGTGGGACTCAGCCAGAGCCAGCTTTGCTCTCCGGAGGGTGCAAACCGGATAAGGTGTGCCCCCTGCAGTGCGATAGTCGCCTGAAACCCGGGGTGGCAGATCTCTATGGTGTCGAGCTCGCCGGTCCGGGTAGGTCGTGCAAAACGGGAGTCTGCGAGGTGGGCCATGGAATTCCTTGCAATTCGCATCCGGATAACGGTAACTGACTATGAAAAATCGGGACCGGGGGCTTCCCGTGCCCCGACAAAGGTCTAGAATGCCGTTTTTTACCCGCCGGGAAAACCACTGATGACCACTGCCGTTGCTAATGTCCTGAATCCTGCCCCAGTGGCCGCTGAACCGGGCTTGCCCCAGGCCGATGAATCCTGGCTGGATGCCATCGCTACCAACCTGACTGAATGGGGGTGGCTCAACCTGGACGCCAGTAATCGCCTGGGGCCGGCATTGCTGGCGCAGCTGAGAGAGGAAGTGGAAATCCTTGAGAAAACCGCATCCATGGAGCATGCCGGGGTGGGCCGTGGCACCGACTTTACCCGGGACCGCTCGGTTCGCCGGGATCGGATCGCCTGGCTGAACGGCCAGACGCCTGCACAGCAGCAGTTCTTTGACTTTCTGGAGCAGGTTCGGGTCGGCCTCAATCAAAGGTTGTTCCTGGGTCTGCAGCGATTTGAATCCCACTACGCCAGTTATCAGCCGGGTGATTTTTACCGCCGCCACCTGGACAGTTTCCGTGGACGCGCCTCACGGGTAGTCAGTATGGTCCTGTATCTCAATGAGGGCTGGCTCGTTGAGGATGGGGGAGAGTTGCAGGTCTTCAACCGGGAGAACCCGGTGGAGGTCTGTGGCAGGGTGCTGCCGGATGCGGGCAGGGTAGCTATTTTCATGAGTGAAGAGGTGCCCCATGAGGTGCTGCCTGCAGCCCGCACCAGGCATAGTATTGCCTGCTGGTTCCGGCAGGACGTGGTGCCGGTACCTCTGCAAGTGGGCTGAGCAGGCACGTTTTTTTGCGCCATAGAGAGAACAGGCATTGATACCACCCCCGGCTGTTGCTACTATGCGCGCCGCGTTCGGGTAATCCGGACCGCCGTTATGGTGGTCCTGCCGGTGCCCCCGCAACGATAAACCGTGAACCCGGTCAGGCCCGGAAGGGAGCAGCCGCAGCGGTGGACTCGTGTGCCGGGGTGTCGCTGGTGGGGCCACCCCCAGTTTTCTTCTCCTGTTTACCTCCTTTCCTGTAAGTCCCGATCCGGAGCGTGCCTTTATCACGCCGGGTTAACGTCCTGATGCTACCGCTTGAAACAGCTGCCTGCTTCTTCGGGATGCCGGTCCGTGATAAGCTTTTCCCCTACTTTTTTCTCTGTGCAGTGACGGCCCTATGAGTTATCAGGTACTCGCCCGGAAGTGGCGTCCCAGAACATTCCAGGACATGGTGGGGCAGGAGCATGTGCTGCAGGCACTGGTACATGCCCTGGAGCACAACCGGCTTCACCACGCCTACTTGTTTACCGGTACCCGGGGTGTAGGCAAGACAACCATCGGGCGCCTGCTGGCCCGCTGCCTGAACTGTGAAACCGGCGTGACCGCGAACCCCTGTGGGGAATGCCCAAGCTGCCAGGAGATACTCGATGGCCGCTTCGTAGACCTGATCGAAATCGACGCTGCCTCCCGCACGGGGGTGGATGATATGCGCGAACTGACCGACAACGTTCAGTATTCGCCTACCCGCGGCCGTTTCAAGGTGTACCTGATCGATGAGGTACACATGCTTACCAACCAGTCTTTCAACGCTTTCCTTAAAACACTGGAAGAACCGCCGGAACACGTCAAGTTCCTGCTTGCCACGACCGATCCCCAGAAGCTGCCAGTCACGGTGCTGTCTCGTTGTTTGCAGTTCAACCTGAAGCGGATGACGCCGGAGCATATCGTCGGCCATCTGCGCTACATTCTGGGAGAAGAGTCCATACCTTTCGAAGAGCCGGCCTTGTGGCAACTGGCCCGGGCGGCGGACGGCAGCATGCGCGACGCCCTCAGCCTGACGGACCAGGCCATTGCTTTCGGAAACCAGAAGCTTGCCGCCAGTGATGTCAGCAGCATGCTGGGCACCATTGATCAACGGGATGTGGAGAAGCTGGTAGAAGCCCTGGTAACCGGCAATGGCCCCGAGCTGTTGGCAGAGATTGACCGAATCTCGGATTTTGCGCCTGACTTCAACGCCATTCTGGCGGACCTGCTTTCGCTGTTCCACCGGGTTACCATGGAGCAGGTCGTGCCCGGCAGTGCCGATAACGCCATGGGTGATGCTCACCGGGTGCAGGAGTTGGCTCGCCAGTTAAGCGCAGAAGACGCGCAACTTTTTTACCAGGCAGCCCTGGTGGGGCGCAAAGACCTGGAGATTACCCCGGATGCCCGCATGGGATTTGAAATGACCCTCCTGCGGATGCTGGCCTTTCGCCCGGGCGTAGATCAGCGCGATCCGCCGGCGGTAGCGCGTCGTGAGGCGCCTGCAGAACCCCGGCAGCCCTCTGCAGAACGCCCTGAGTCCTCTGAGGTCAACGCCGGCACACCGGATCGCACCGCCGGACGGGAAGGCACCACAGCCGCGGGGGATGGCGAAGGCGAAAGGGATTCCGGCGAGGAACCCGCCCCTGCGGCTCTTGAAACACCCCCAGGGCAACCCAACCTCAAGGCTGACGACCCGGAAACGGGTGTAGCCGGCGCAACCACCGATGACGAGCCCCCGTCTGTAACGCCAGCGATTGGCCCAGGGCCGGTGGAGGTACCTGGGGCGCCCCCCCAGCCACAGGCCTCTGCGTCAGCACCGGCAGCCAGTCTGGAAGATGACAGCCTGATGGCCATGGCGGACCAGATGGCGGGGGGGGACTCAGATGACGATGTCCCCTGGGACACCGGGCCTGGAAACATTGCCACAGAAGAGGGCGCAAGCCCCACTGCGACAGCACCGGTTGTACCAGGGGCGAGCGTATCGGAGCTACCGGAAGGTGCAGTCGACAGCCAGCCCCAGACAGAATCCCGGGACCCTGGTAATAAGGCGTCGTCGCCGGTACCGGATGAACCCGGTGAGTTGCTGGGTGCAGAGGGTTTTGTCTGGTCCAGGGACTTTCGGCAGCTGGGCATTGTCGGCATGCCGGGCAACCTGGCAAGCCAGGCGTCCTGTGAGCGGGATGGCGAGCGCTTTGTACTGACCCTGGACGAAGGGCACTACCGCCTGCTGACCGACCGTCACCAGCAGCGAATCCTGGAAGGCCTTCGGCAGGCATTTGGCGAGGCTGTCACCCTGGAGGTGACGCCCGGTGACGCCGGCGACCAGACGCCGATCGCCTGGGAGGCACGGGAAAAGGCCCGCCGCCAGCAACAGGCTGAGCAGTCCATTGAACAGGATCCGCTGGTCCAGGCCATAGTGGAACGGTTTGAGGGCCGGGTCGTCAAAGAAAGTATCCGGCCGCTGAAAGCCGGTTAAAGGCGCAACCGAATCGAGAGGTAGACACGATGATGAATGGCATGGGCGATCTGATGAAAAAGGCCCAGCAGATGCAGGAAGAAATGCAGAAGGCCCAGGAGGAGGCAGCCAAGGCTGAGGTGACCGGTGAGTCCGGTGCCGGCCTGATCAAGGTGACGATGAACGGTCGCCATGATGTGAGCAAGGTATCCATTGATGACTCCCTGATGTCGGAAGACAAGGAAGTTCTGGAAGACCTGCTTGCTGCGGCCATTAACGACGCCGTTCGCCGGGTCGAGGCGGAGCAGAAGGATCGCATGTCCGGAATGATGTCGGGTATGGGGCTGCCCTCCAACTTCAAGATGCCCTTCTGACGGCCGTTAACCATGATGATGGCTGCGCCTCTGATTGCGGGCGAAGTTGTCGATGACCGCTCACAGCTGTAGTTGCAGGAGTACGGATGGCTTTCAGTCCACTGGTGGATGAACTGGTTGAGTCGTTAAGGTGTTTACCTGGCGTTGGCCAGAAAACGGCCCAGCGTATGGCGTTCCATCTGCTGGAAAAAGGGCGCAGTGGCGGTGAAAGGCTGGCCGGCGCCCTGTCTTCTGCCATGACGGGTGTGCGTCGGTGTGACAGTTGCCAGAATTTCTCGGATACGGCTGTGTGCCCCATCTGTGAGAAACCGGAGCGTCGAACCGGCACGCTCTGCGTGGTAGAAAGCCCCTCCGATCTGTTAGCCATCGAGCAGGCTGGTGATTACCGGGGCGGTTATTTCGTGCTGATGGGTCACCTGTCACCCATTGACGGCATCGGCCCGGAGGATATCGGTGTTGAGCTGTTGCTGCGACGTGTGCGGGATGAGTCAGTTACGGAACTGATCCTCGCGACCAACCCCACGGTAGAAGGCGAGGCTACGGCACACTATATTGCCGATCGACTCGACGGCACCGGCGTGCTGACAACCCGGCTGGCCCATGGTATCCCGGTGGGTGGCGAGCTGGGCTATGTGGACGGTTTCACCCTGACCCACGCCTTCCGGGGTCGCAAGCCCCTGTCAGACTAATTCAAAGGCTTCCCAGGAGATTTCATGAACCAGGCTTTACCCCCGGTACCCGCGGTACAGACGCCCCAGTGGCTGGAGACGGTTACCGACCTTGAAGCCTGGCTGGAGGCACACCAGCAGTACCCGCTTGCCCTGGATACAGAGTTCGAGCGGGTCTCTACCTTCTTCCCCATTCCCGGGCTTGTCCAACTGGGTGCCGGGGATTCCTTGAGGCTGGCGGAACCGTCGGTAGTCGAGCAATCCTCCCGCTTCCGGGAGGTGCTGGCAGACCCTGGCAAGCCCAAGTTGCTCTATGCAATGGGAGAAGACCTGGAGCTGTTCCGGCACTGGCTGTCGCTGGAACCCCGGGGGCTACTGGACCTGCAGTTAGGCGCGGCGCTGGCCGGGGCTGGCTTTTCGGTAGGCTACGCGCGGCTGGTGGAGAGCCTTTTTGGGGAAACCCTCGACAAATCCGTTACCCGGTCTGACTGGCTCGCCCGCCCCCTCAGCGATGCACAGTTGCGATATGCGCTGGACGATGTCCGCTTCCTGCTGCCACTGCACGATTGGGTTGCGGCCCGTCTCGAGGCACGGGGTATGCCTGGCGCCATGGCGGAAGAGTCAGACCGGTTTGCCGATGACTTGCTCGCCCTTTCGGAGCCGGGTAACTGGTACCTGAAACTGCGTGGTGGCTGGCACCTGGCACCTGAAAAGCAGGGCGTACTCAAGGCCCTGGTGGCCTGGCGGGAGGAAGAGTGCCGCCGTCGGGACCGCCCCCGTAACCGGGTGTTGTCCGATGCTGCCCTGATCAACCTGGCGGATCGACTGCCGGGCACCGCTGGTGCCATGTCCGGGGTGGAAGATGTTCCCCCGGTGGTTATCCGTCGTTACGGGGATCAGTTGCTGGCCATTATTGGCGAGGCGCAAACCGCCGGCGAGGTCCCGGATCCACTGATCGAGCGGCCCCTGACCCGGCCGCAGCAGGACCAGTACCGCAAGGTTAAAAAGCTGATGGCCCGTGCTGCCGAGCAGGCAGATGTGCCCGTGGAGCTGCTCGCGCCGCGGAAGCGGCTGGAATCCCTGCTCCGCCAGCGCGATCTCAAGGTGCTGGAAGTATTTGCCTCCGGCTGGCGTCACCAGGTGTTGGCGCCGGTACTGGATGACATCAAAGTTTTACTGGAACCCCGCAATGACTGAGAAGACCTTTGTATCCGTATTCCGCAGTAGTAAGCGGGAAGGGACCTATATCTACCTGCGCCGTGGCCACGACTGGAACGACCTGCCCGAATCATTGCGGGAGCTGTTCGGCACTCCGGTGCCCGCCCTCGACCTGGTCCTGACCCCCGAACGCCGGCTGGCCCGGACCACGGGAAAGGAAGTGCTGGAGGCCATCTCAGAGAAAGATTACTATCTCCAGCTTCCAGAAAAAGCCGACAGTTATATTGTATCGTTCAAGGAAAAGCTCAGGGGCTTTGGTGCCTGATGGCCGACATCCCCTTCTGGCAGCGCAAGCGCCTCGGCGAGATGTCCGCGTCAGAGTGGGAGTCGCTCTGTGACGGTTGTGGAAAATGCTGTCTGACAAAGCTGGAAGATGCCGATAGTGGCGAAGTTTACTACACCGACCTGGCTTGCCGGCAGATGGATACGGCAACCTGTCGCTGTAAGAACTATGAGCAGCGTCAGCAGATTGTACCGGAATGTACGGTGCTGACCCCGGATAACATCGGAGAGTTCCACTGGTTGCCCATGACCTGTGCCTATCGCACCCTGGCGGAAGGGCGGCCCCTGCCAGACTGGCACCCGTTGCGCTCCGGATCCCCGGATACGGTGCATGAGGCAGGTGTGTCCGTTGCCCACCGGACGACACCGGCGAATGAGGTGCCGGACGAAGACTGGGAAGAACACATTATTCACTGGGTATTGTGAAGGAACCATTGAGACCTATGACTGATTCACTGGCCATTGCCACCATGGATGCCGACTCCCAGACCGCCTACGCCCTGTTCTGGGGTATCTACGTGGTAGGATTTGTGCTGTTTTACTGGGCCATGACGAGGCTGTTCCGCTTGCTGCCACTGTATGGGCTGCGCACCCTGCTCAAGGCAGCGCTCATTGCGCTGATTGCTACCCCGGTTCAGTCTTCGGTGGTAGATGGCTGGTGGGTGCCGGCCTGGCTGTTCGGTGGTTACGAGAGCTTCCTCGGCGAACCAGCGGAGGCCGCCAGGGCGTTCTTCAATATGGGCGTGGCAGCTCTGATTATGGCACTGGTCTGGATGCTGGACCTGGTGCGGTACCGCTTTATGCGGCGCTGACGGCCAGCAGGGATACCCGCATGCCTTACTGAGGTGGCGGACATTGGCCCGGGACGGCGCGAGAACATCGGGAAACCCGAACGATAACAAGAGGACCCGTTCATGCTGTTGCGAAAGCTGTTTTTCACGCTGACCGTAGTGGTCACGTTGATGCTTTCCCCTGTCTACGCCCAGCAAGGCCAGGGCGAACCCGTGCGGGATATACGGGTGGTGGTGGATATCTCCGGAAGCATGAAACTCAACGATCCGGACAATCTCCGGCGCCCGGCCGTCCGGTTGCTGACGGGTTTGCTGCCAGATGCGACCGGTGTGGGGCTGTGGACCTTTGGCCGGGAGGTCAACATGCTGGTTGCGCACAGCTCCCTAGATGACGGCCAGCGGAACGCGTTGAATGCCGGGTCAGAGAAGATCAATTCCGTTGCACAACGGACCAATATTGGCGGTGCCATCGAAGCCGCCAGTGATAAGTGGTTTGCCCCCGGCCGGTCTCTGGCCAACACCCACCTGATTCTCCTGAGTGATGGCAAGGTTGATATAGACCCCAGTCCTGCCCGCAACAACGCCGAGCGCGACCGCATTCTCGAAAAGCTGGTGCCCAGCCTGGCATCGGAAGGGCTGACGATCCATACCATTGCCCTGTCTGCCGAGGCTGACCTTGACCTGTTGGGGGCGATCGCAGACCACACCGGCGGTGTTGCCCACGTCGCGGAGTCCGCCGACGAGCTCAGCCGTATTTTCGCCGACACCCTGGGCCAGGCCGTCCCGGCGAATGAGGTCCCGCTGGACAATAACCGTTTCACCGTCGACCAGGGCGTCGAGGAATTCACCGCCCTGATCTTCAGCAGTACAGCTCCGGAGGATCGGCAGCTGACATTGCTACACCCGGACGGTACCCGTGCTGTGCCCGACAATGCGGGTGAGGCAGTGCGCTGGGCCCGGGAAGTCGGCTATGACCTGATTACGGTTGACAACCCTCCAGCCGGTGAGTGGCAGCTGGAAGGTACGCTGGGTGAGGGTAGTCGGGTGACCGTCGTCAGTGACCTTCGCCTGGAAGTAAGCCCCATTCCCGCCCGGTTCTTGCCGGGTGAGGCCCTCCGGCTGGAGGCCTTCTTTACAGAGGAAGGTGAGCGTATCACCGACGCCGACTTCCTGCGTGTTATCAATGTTCGCCTGACCATGACCACTGGCGACGGTCGTCAGGGTACCCGAACCCTCAGCGCAGATCAGCCGCCGGCAGATGGTATCTACCGGGACACGATTTCCCGCCTGGAGGAGCCGGGCCAGTACCAGCTGGAGCTGGAAGCGGACGGTGGTACCTTCTCCCGCAAGTTCCGGCAGACACTCACCCTGGCGGCTCCCGAGGCGTCAGGGCAGGGGCCCGCACTGGATGGACCTGTTGAAACCGAGTCCGAGCCAGTGCCCGAGGAGGAGCTTGAAGCCGACGTTGCTGGCGAGGGTCCTGTGGACCTCAGCGAGCTGGAAGAAAGCGCGCCGGAGCCGGAAGACCCGGCCGCCACACCGGAAACCCCGGCTGAGTCGTCAGAAGAAAGCCGCTTCATGAAAGACCTTTGGCCCTGGTTGGTTGCCGCCGGCGCATTGTTGCTGATAATTCTGGGCGTTGTCCTGTTCCTGCTGCGCCGAAGACGGCAGTCAGCGCCAGATGAAAACAAAGCTGGAGATACTGCCGAGGCAGCGCCGGCTGTTGACCCGGAACCGGAACCCCCCGTCGAGGCAGAAGCGGAACCCTCGGCGGAGGTCACCGAAGATGCCGAACAGCAAGACACTCCGCCTGTCGTCGAGGAAGCCGCCGATGAGGTGGCGGATGACGAGCCAGAGGTCACTCAGAGTGATGCCCAGGCTACCACGGATGAGACCGGTGAGGCCGATGACCGGTCGCCGGCCGAGCCAGAGCCGCCTGTCGTGGAGGAGGCTCCTCCCGTAGACGAGCCGGAGGTGACCGAAGACGAGGCAAAGGCAGAGGCTGGCGGCACCGAAGAGGATGTGCCGGAGGAAGTCCAGGACGACCCGCAAATGCAGGCCGCGCCCGAGGTGGATGCGGCCGAACAAGCCAGCCGGGAGGACGATCCGGGGCTCGATGATTTTGATGACTCACTGCTCGAGGATGAAGACGGCGACGAATTTGGCCTGGAAGACTTCGATCTCTCTGATATCGATGATCTGCCAGACCTGGACGCCGAGGAGGACGAAAACACCAGGCAGCAAAAGCCCCCCGAAGACGAGGGCAAAAAAGACGGCTGACCGTCTTCGACACTGACTGCCATCCGTGCTGCTTATCAGTGACGGGTAAAAAATCTATACTCGTCCTCCATTAGTCACTGGCAGGCGATGCGCGTTTCCAGGACCTGCGGTCCGGGCCATCGCCAGTCTCTATTTTTAACGGTCAAACCAGAAAGACAGGATTTATTATCATGAAATTTACCGGTACTGATAAATATGTAGCCACCGAAGACTTGCAAATGGCGGTGAATGCCGCCGTCACCCTGCAGCGCCCGCTGCTGATCAAGGGTGAGCCAGGTACCGGTAAGACGCTGCTGGCGGAAGAAATGGCGGCGGGTCTCGGGCTTCGCCTGATCCCCTGGCACATCAAGTCCACGACCAAGGCCCAGCAGGGCCTGTACGAATATGACGCGGTTTCCCGTCTGAGGGACTCCCAGCTGGGGGACGAGAAGGTCAAGGACATTCGCAACTACATCGTCAAGGGCAAGCTGTGGGAGGCCTTCGAGGCCGACGAGCAGGTCGTGCTCCTGATCGACGAGATTGACAAGGCCGATATCGAATTCCCCAACGACTTGTTGCTGGAACTGGATCGTATGGAGTTCTTCGTCTACGAGACCCAGGAGTTCGTAAAGGCGAAGAAGCGTCCGATCGTGGTGATCACCAGTAACAATGAGAAAGAGCTCCCGGATGCCTTCCTGCGCCGCTGCTTTTTCCACTACATCGCCTTCCCGGATCACGACACCATGAAGACCATCGTGGATGTTCACTTCCCTGGTCTCCAGCAGGAAGTGGTGCGGGACGCACTGGAAGTGTTCTTCGATGTACGCAAGGTTCCGGGCCTGAAGAAAAAGCCGTCCACGTCCGAGCTGATTGACTGGCTCAAGCTGCTGTTGGCCGATGACCTGTCCCGCAAGATGCTGCAGGAGAGCGACACCAGCAGCGCCCTGCCACCCCTATACGGTGCCCTGGTCAAGAATGAACAGGACGTGCATCTTCTGCAGAAGCTGGCATTCATGGCTCGTCGCAAGAAGTGAGGCGTACGGGGCAATCTTGCCCCGGCGAACAAATGACTCAACGGCCTCTTTTGGGAGGACGCCATGCTGATAGATTTTTTCATGGAAGTTCGCGCAGCCAGGGTTCCGGCCAGCCTGCGTGAATTCCTCGACCTGCTGGAGGCCCTGCAGAAGCGGGTGGCCTTCGGTGATATGGAAGAGTTCTACTACCTGGCACGCTTGTGCCTGGTCAAGGATGAACGCCATTTCGACAAGTTCGATCGGGCCTTTGAATCGTATTTCAAAGGTATAGAAAACCTCGACGAGTTGATGGAAGCACTCATTCCTGATGACTGGCTGCGGGCAGAATTTGAAAAGCAGCTTTCTGATGAAGAGAAGGCGAAGATCGAGTCCCTCGGTGGCCTGGAAGAACTGATCGATACCTTCAAGAAGCGTATGGAGGAGCAGAAGGAGCGGCACCAGGGCGGCAACAAGTGGATCGGTACCGGTGGTACCTCGCCGTTTGGAGCCAACGGATATAACCCTGAGGGCTTCCGCATCGGGCAGAAGGAAGGCCGCCATGGCCGTGCCGTGAAGGTCTGGGAAAAGCGGGAGTTCCGCGACCTGGACGACTCCATCACCCTGGGTATCCGCAACATCAAGGTTGCCCTGCGGCGCCTGCGGAAGTTTGCGCGCCAGGGTGCGGCCGACCAGCTGGACCTGGATGACACCATCCGCTCCACCGCCCGTAATGCCGGTTACCTGGACCTGAAAATGGTGCCGGAACGCCACAACGCGGTGAAGGTGCTGCTGTTCTTCGATGTGGGGGGCTCCATGGACCCCCATGTACGTGTGTGCGAGGAGTTGTTTTCCGCCGCGCGGATGGAGTTCAAGCACATGGAGTATTTCTACTTCCATAACTTCATCTATGAGGCGGTCTGGACCAAGAACGTGCGTCGGCTCCACGAAACCACACCCATCTGGGACATCCTTCACAAGTACAGCCCGGACTATAAGGTGATCTTTATCGGCGACGCCACCATGGCTCCCTATGAAATCACCCACCCGGGCGGCTCCATAGAACACTGGAACGAAGAAGCCGGTGCCACCTGGTTCCAACGGGTAACCGATCACTTCCGCAAGGTGGTATGGCTGAACCCCCTGCCGGAAAGCTATTGGGGCAGGGGCGGCTCACTGGGTATAACCCGGCAACTGACGGGAGATCATATGTATCCACTGACCATTGAAGGGCTTGAGTCGGCCATGCGTCATCTGAGCAAGTGAGCGAAAAAGAGCCGATACACGGTTGAGAGTGTATCGGCTAAGCTCGGCATTTAACGCAAACACCTCCAGTAAGCGCCTGCGTTACCACTTCCTAAGCAGAATCGCTGCCAGTTCCGGAAAGTTCCCTTTTGATCAGCCGATTACCGCTATGTCAGGGTTTTCAGGCCCTTTGCTGGACCTGGGCCTGTAAAAAACACTGACGGATTAACGCGAAAGACATCACAGAGATCATCAGCAAACGTGCGGGTACCGGGCAGGATCTACCTGAAACAGCGTAAAACTGATATTCTCGCCTTTCTTTCGAGGCTGATACTTTTGTCTGCTTGTTTTTTCAGCGGAACCGGTTCCGTTGGAGAAAACTGGCTGGATGGTATCCCGACAAGTTGCAGCAGTCCTGTGCTGATCACGGCAGGGAATCCGGGGAAGCGAGGCTGCGACACTATAATCATAAGTAACTACAGGAGATGGAGCGATGGACTTTGAGCAGTTCTATCAGGACAAGTATCCACCCGGTGTGCCCCGTGAAATCGATCTCAACAAGTACCAGAGCATGGTTGATGTCTTCAACCAGTCGGTCAAGAAGTACGCTGATCGCCCAGCCTTCAGTGCGGTTGGCGTAACCCTCAGCTACGGCGAACTGGACGCCCAGGCCCGTAACTTCGCCGCCTGGCTGCAGAACAAGACCAACCTGAAGGCCGGTGACCGAATCGCCGTGCAAATGCCCAATGTTACCCAGTACCCGGTGGTTGTCTACGGCGCCATGCGCGCCGGACTGGTGGTGGTCAACACCAACCCGCTTTACACCACCCGCGAGATGGAACACCAGTTCAATGATTCCGGCGCCAAGGCGCTGGTGGTGCTGGCCAACATGGCGGCCAACGCCGAGAAGGTTCTGCCCCATACCGGCATCGAGCATGTCATTGTCACTGAGCTGGCTGACATGCACTCACCGGTCAAGCGTACCCTGATGAACGCCGCGGTGAAGCACCTCAAGAAAATGGTGCCGGCCTACAACCTGCCCCAGGCGCACAAGCTACCTGCGGTATTGTCCGCAGGGGCGAAGGAAAAGCTGGACGAAGCCAGGCCGACCCAGGACGACCTGGCGGTACTTCAGTACACCGGCGGTACCACGGGCGTGGCCAAGGGTGCCATGCTGACCCATGGCAACCTGGTGGCCAACCTGCTGCAGACTCGCCCGCTGCTGGAAGACAAGATCGAAGAAGGCAAGGAGGTGATGATTGCGCCCCTGCCTCTGTACCACATTTACTCCTTTACCCTGAACTGCGGCATCATGCTGGAAGCGGGGGCGCATAACGTGCTGATCCCGAACCCGCGTGATATTCCGGCGTTCGTGAAGGAGATGAAGAACCACAAGTTCACGTCTTTTGTCGGCCTGAATACCTTGTTTAACGGTCTTATGGCGAACGAAGACTTCCGCAGCCTGGACTTCAGCCAGATGAAGATGACCTCGTCCGGCGGCATGGCCCTGACCAGCGCCACGGCCAAGCGCTGGCAGGAAGTAACGGGTGTCGAGATTGCCGAAGGCTACGGTATGACGGAAACCTCTCCGGTCGTTACTTTCAACCCGCCCAGCGCCATCCAGCTTGGTACCATTGGCCTGCCTATCTGCAATACAGTGTGTAAAACCGTGGATGACGACGGTAATGACCTGCCCCTGGGTGAGCCTGGAGAGCTGTGTGTCAAAGGCCCACAGGTCATGCGCGGCTATTGGCAGCGTCCTGAGGAGACCCAGAAGTCCTTTACTGACGATGGCTACCTGCGCACCGGCGATGTGGCGGTTATCCAGGAGGATGGCTACATCCGGATCGTGGATCGCAAGAAGGATATGATCATTGTCTCTGGCTTCAACGTGTACCCGAATGAAGTGGAAGACGTGGTAAGCAGCCATCCGAAGGTGCTGGAATGCGCGGCGGTTGGTCTTCCCGACGAAAAGAGCGGCGAAGTGGTGAAGGTATACCTGGTGCCGTCTGATCCGAGCCTGAAGGAAGACGAGCTGCGCGAGTTCTGCCGTGAGCGCCTGACTGCCTATAAAGTGCCCAAGGCTTTCGAGTTCCGCGACGAGCTGCCGAAGACCAACGTGGGTAAGATCCTGCGTCGTGAGCTGCGTGACGAAGAAGTGAACAAGAACTCGTAAGTTCCGGCCTGACGCTGGAAAAACCCCGCTTCGGCGGGGTTTTTCGTGTTTGTTGGCAGGGTTCCGTTACAATACCGCCGTCACTCACCAACCGGACTATCCATGAGCAACACCCCCTCCGACAAGGACACTCCGGACGCAAGCACCCTGTTGAGCGTGGATCAGGTGCGTCGTCAGCTTGGCGACTGCAATCAGCGGGAAACCGCCCGTATTCTGAGGCTGCTGGCCAAGACCCGGAACAAGCCTGACCATCAGCAACTGGGACGAATCAATCGCTGGCTGAATGAGGGGCTGGCCAGGGTCGAATCCCGCCGCCAGGCACACACGCCGGCAAGCTACCCGGACGGATTGCCGGTATCTGACCGCGTGGAGGACATCACCCGTGCGCTGGAGGAACACCAGGTCATCATCGTGGCCGGTGAAACCGGCTCGGGTAAAACAACCCAGCTACCCAAGATCTGCCTGAATGCCGGTCGCGGCACCCGTGGCCTGGTGGGGCACACCCAACCCCGGCGAATCGCAGCACGCACCGTTGCAGGACGGATCGCAGAGGAGCTGGGCCCAAAGCAGGGCAGTCAGGTGGGCTACCAGGTCCGTTTTACGGATACCAGTAACGAGGACACCCGGCTCAAGGTGATGACAGATGGTATCCTGCTGGCTGAAGTCCAGCATGACCGGTTCCTGGATGCCTACGACACCATCATTATCGACGAGGCCCACGAGCGCAGCCTCAATATCGACTTCCTGCTGGGCTACCTGAAGCAGCTGTTGCCGAAACGGCCGGACCTCAAGGTGATCATCACCTCAGCCACCATCGAGGTGGAACGGTTCAGTGAGTACTTTCACAAAGCTCCGGTAATCGAGGTTTCGGGCCGTACCTACTCGGTGGAAGTGCGCTATCGCCCGATGACCGGCGATGCGGACGAACGGGACCTGGGCTGGGGCGATGCCGTGGTGTCGGCGCTGGAGGAAATCGAGGACCACGAGCGGGCCGAGAAAAAACCGCCGGGGGACGTGTTGGTATTCCTGCCCGGAGAGGGTGAAATCCGTGCACTCAGCAAACAGCTTCGCCATGCGGAGCTGCGCCATACAGAGGTACTTCCGCTTTATTCGCGCCTGAGTACGAAGGAACAAAACCGGGTATTCCAGCCCCACCGGGGGCGGCGCATTGTGCTGGCCACCAACGTGGCAGAAACCTCCCTCACGGTTCCTGGTATTCGTTACGTGATTGATACCGGTGTGGCCCGGATCAGCCGTTATTCGGTTCGGTCGAAAATCCAGCGGCTGCCAGTAGAGGCAATATCCCAGGCCAGTGCCAATCAGAGGTCAGGACGCTGTGGGCGGGTGGCGCCGGGTATCTGTTTCCGGCTCTATGACGAGCAGGATTTCGTCAGCCGCGACGAGTTCACTGACCCGGAGATTCTTCGCACCAACCTGGCATCCGTCATCCTGCAGATGGTGACCCTGGGGCTGGGAGACATTCGTCATTTTCCGTTCCTGGAAGCGCCGGACAATCGTCAGATCAACGACGGCTACAAGTTACTGGAAGAACTGGGCGCGGTTTCCGGCAAGCGCCGTATTACCGGCCTCGGCCGCACCATGGCCCGACTACCGCTGGACCCGCGCCTGGCACGAATGCTGGTAGCGGCCAGTGAGCTGGGCAGCCTGGCGGAGTTACTGGTTATTATCGCCGGGCTCAGTGTGCAGGACCCGCGGGAGCGGCCACAGGAAAAGCAGCAGGCGGCGGACCAGGCGCACAGCCAGTGGAACGATAAGGAATCGGACTTTGTCAGCCTGCTCAATCTCTGGAACCATTTCGAGGAGCAGCGCCAGGAGCTGTCTGGCAACCAGCTCAGCAAATACTGCAAGAAGCAGTTCCTGTCCTACATGCGAATGAGGGAATGGCGGGACATTCATCGCCAGCTCACCCTGATTTGCCGGGAACAGAAGTTCACCCTGAACCGGGATTCCGCTGGCTACGATGCCGTTCATAAAGCGGTGCTGGCGGGCTTGCTGGGCCAGGTGGCCACCAAGCTGGAAAAAAAGGAGTACCTGGCTACCCGTAACCGCAAGGTATTTCTGTTCCCCGGCTCCAGGGTGGCCAAGACCGCGCCCAAATGGATCGTGGCAGCAGAGATCGTGGAAACCAGCCGTGTATTTGCGCGCATGGTGGCGAAAATCGAGCCGGACTGGGTCGAGCCGCTGGGTGAGCATGTGGTCAAGCGCCATTACTCGGAGCCCCACTGGGAGCAGAAACGGGCCCAGGTCATGGCTTTCGAGAGGGTCAGCCTCTATGGCCTGGATGTGGTCAGTCAGCGCAGGGTGCCCTACGCCAAGGTAGATCCTGCCGCTTGCCGCGAACTGTTTATTCGTCGAGCCCTGGTGGAGGGGGACTACCGTACAAGGGCGCCCTTTATTGCCCGTAACCGGGAGCTGCTGGATACCGTCGAGAACCTGGAGAACAAGACCCGACGGCGGGACCTGCTGGTTGATGACGAACAGCTGTTTGCGTTCTATAACGAACGCCTGCCAGCAGGGATTGTCAGCGGCCGTCATTTTGAAAGCTGGTGGAAGTCCCTGTCGGCCCCGGACCTGAAGTCCATGGAGTTGACCGAGAAGGATATCCTGCAGCGGGACCTGGACTATAACGAGCTGGAACAGTACCCGGACGAGCTGGAGTGGGAAGGGGCAAAGTACCCCCTGAGCTATGAGTTCGAGCCCACCGGGGACGATGATGGCGTGACTATCCAGGTACCGGTAATGGCCCTGAAGCAGTTGCCGGGGCATCGCCTGGACTGGCTGGTACCCGGATTGGTGCGAGAGAAATGTATCGCGCTGGTGAAGGGGCTGCCGAAGGCGGTCCGTCGCAACTTTGTACCGGTGCCGGACTTCGTCGATGCAGCACTGCAGAACATGACACCGTCCAACTTGCCGCTGACCGAAGTCCTCGCGGATCAGCTTCGCCGGATGACCGGTGTACGCATTGCGCCGGAGGACTGGCCCACGGAGGAACTGCCCCGGCACCTGCGCATGAACCTCAAGGTATTCGGGGAAGGTGGCAAGGTGCTGGCCCAGGGCCGTGATCCGGGTTTGTTGCAGAAGAAGCTGGAGAAGCAGGCCGAGCAAGCCCTCAGCCAGGCAGACGAAGCCGAGGGCAAGGCAGACCGGGTGCAGGCAACGGACTGGCAGTTCGGTACCCTGCCACCGTCGGTTCATACCGATCGGGGCGGTATGCAGGTTACCGTCTACCCGGCGCTGGAGGATCTCGGGGGCGAGGTTCGCGAAACCCGCTTCCTGGACCCATTAACCGCTGCCGAAAGTCACCGCATTGCCCTGGCCCGCCTGTTGCTGAACCGGCTCGGAAGTGTCCTGGATCGCATCGACGCTCGGCTGGCCCGTTTTCGGCAATCCGCCCTGATGTTTGCACCGGTTGGCCAGGCCCGGGTGCTGCTGGACGACTTCCTGCTTGCCAATGCGGCTAACCACTTCCTGGGGGCGCCAGGGCAGGCACAAGGCTCGCTGCCCCGCAGCGCTGGGGACTTTGACAAGGTCTATGATGCAGGGCGCGGCGATTTCCTGCCGGCCCTCGAGCAGGCGGACGAACAGCTTCACCAACTCATGCAGGGCCACCACCGGGTGATGAAACAGCTCAAGGGCAAGATCAACCTGGCCATTGCCAACAGCATGGCAGACCTGAAGTTCCAGATGGAGCAGCTGGTGTACCCGGGGTTCCTGGTGGCGACGCCACCGCAATGGCTGGCCTGCTTTCCCCGCTATTTCGAGGCGGCGGACATCCGGCTGGAGAAGATGCCCCGGGAGATGGGGCGTGAACGGGAGTTCTTGCATGCCATCGAGTCACTGTGGGGGCGCTACCAGCAAAAGTACGAGCAGCATCGCAGGCAGGGCATATCGGACCCGGAACTGATCCTTTACCGATGGATGCTCGAAGAGTTCCGCGTGTCCTGGTTCGCCCAGCAGCTGGGCACCACCATGCCGGTATCGGTGAAGAGACTGGACCGTCAGTGGGCCGAAGTTCGCCAGTAAGTACCGGCTGGTACTGCGCCATAACCCGCTGCTGGCCCGCTTTACCTTTCCGTTATGGGGTAGGGACCGGAATCCGGGGTTTGTGATAATATCTCCGCTAATTATCGGACAGGGATGCGTCGCACGTCATACTTAGCCTGCAGGATAGCTGTCCACAATAATCTCCAGAACAGTCGGGGTCCTTCGTGAGCATCACCGCCATTATCACCGGTACCGGGTTGTATACTCCGCCCGCTTCCATCAGCAATGAAGAGCTGGTGGCTTCCTTTAATCGTTATGTCGAGCTGCACAACGAACGCAATGCAGAAGCCATCGCCAGCGGCGAAGTGGAGCCCCTGCAGCCTTCTGCCGTGGACTTTATTGAAAAGGCGTCAGGTATCAAGAGCCGCCATGTCATGGACAAGGACGGTATCCTGGACCCGGAACGGATGTGTCCGCGCCTTCCGGAGCGCAGTAACGATGAGCCCTCCATTCAGTGTGACATGTCCGTGGCCGCGGCCCGTGAGGCGCTGGCCCAGGCTGGACGCACCCCGGAAGATGTGGACGCTGTTATCGTGGCCTGCTCCAATTTGCAGCGGGCCTATCCTGCCGTTGCCATTGAAGTCCAGGAGGCCCTGGGTATCGACGGCTTTGCCTATGACATGAACGTGGCCTGCAGCTCGGCAACCTTTGGTATCCAGGCAGCTGCCAACGCGGTTGAAAACGGGACGGCCCGGGCTGTCCTGGTGATCAGTCCGGAGATCTGCTCCGGCCACCTCAACTTCCGCGATCGCGACAGCCATTTCATCTTCGGTGATGCCTGCACCGCAGTGCTGGTGGAGCGCGATGACCAGGTGGCAGCGGGGCAGGGCTTCGAGATTCTGGGCACCCGCCTGAAAACCCGCTTCTCCAATAACATTCGTAACAACTTCGGTTTCCTGAACCGTGGTGACGAGAATGGTATTGGCAAGCCGGACAAGTTGTTTGTGCAGCAGGGTCGCAAGGTGTTCAAGGAGGTTTCGCCGATGGTGGCCGAGCTGATCGTCAGCCATCTCGACAGCCTGTCCCTGAAGGCGGAGAATTTGCGGCGTATGTGGTTGCACCAGGCGAACCTGAACATGAACCAGTTGATTTCAAAGCGGGTACTGGGCCGGGAGGCCACCACCGAGGAAGCGCCGGTCATCCTGGATGAGTATGCCAATACCAGCTCTGCCGGGTCGGTTATTGCCTACCACCAGCACAAGGGCGATTTTACGGCCGGTGACCTGGGGGTGATTTGCTCCTTTGGCGCAGGTTACTCGATTGGTAGCGTCGTGGTGCGCAAGCGCTGATCCGATGCCCGGACAGGGACGAACTACTGGATAACCACTGGCCAATCAGGAACCACCATGTCTTGTGAAATATCCAAAGCCGTTATGACATCAGCCCTTGGCGTCCTGCTGCTGGCCGGGTGCGCATCCTCCCCGGAGGAGCAGTCAGCGGACCAGGCAGGCCAGTCCGAACAGCTGGTTTATACCGAGGCCGGCAGATCGGATGCCCGCGACCCCTGGGAATCATGGAACCGTGAGGTTTTCGCGTTCAACCGGACCGTGGACGACTGGGTGCTGAGGCCGGTTGCCGAGGGTTATCAGTTTGTCATGCCCACTTTCGCGGACCGGGCAGTGACCAACTTCTTCAACAACCTCACCGAGGTCCGCAACTTCATCAACAGCGTGTTACAGCTGAAGGGTGAGCATGCGGTGGTGGCCGCGGGACGGTTTACCTACAACACCGTGTTTGGTCTGGGGGGGCTGTTCGACGTGGCAACGGCCTTTGACCTGCCAGAGCGCCCGGAGGATTTCGGACAAACCCTGGGCTACTGGGGCGTGGGGTCTGGCCCCTACCTTATGTTGCCGTTTCTGGGCCCGTCGTCGCCCCGTGGCTTCACGGGTATCGCGACCGACAGCCTGGTTTTCCCGTCCCTGCGAGACTATGCCGAGAGTCCGGACCGCTACTATGCGCTGGGTCTGAATATCGTGGATAAGCGGGCTGAGCTGTTGTCAGCGGAAGGGTTTGTCTCGGGCGACAGCTATGTGTTCGTACGTAATGCCTACCTGCAACGGCGAGAGTTTCTGATCAACGATGGCAAAGTGACCTCAGATCCCTTCACCAGTGGTGGAGAGGATGACCTGATGCTGGACGACTTCTGATCGCGCCGGATATTCGGCTCCGTAAAGTGAACCCGTCGGTGTGCCATGGTGACAGTAAACAACCGCCGACGGTATTATGGGCGAAGAGATAACGTGGGCCTTCGACTGAAAAGGATGGGCCCGGCAACACCGGCTGTCAGCTGACTGGACCTTCATGTACTACGACTTCTTCGGATTTCGGGAGCCGCCGTTTTCCATCGCGCCGGATCCCCGATATCTGTATCTCAGCGAGCGCCACAAGGAGGCCCTGGCTCACCTGATGTATGGGGTTCAGGGGCAGGGTGGCTTCGTTGTTATCACTGGCGAGGTGGGTACCGGCAAGACCACCGTCAGTCGCTGCTTTATCGAGAATGTTCCCGGGCATGTAGACATAGCCCTGATCCTTAACCCCAGGCTCTCTGCCCGTGAACTACTGGCTGCGTTTTGTGACGAGCTGGGCGTTGCCTATGCTGACAATGCCACCATCAAAT
Source organism: Marinobacter bryozoorum (assembly GCF_023156245.1). GTDB lineage: Bacteria > Pseudomonadota > Gammaproteobacteria > Pseudomonadales > Oleiphilaceae > Marinobacter > Marinobacter bryozoorum. The sequence continues at coordinate 53,534 of NZ_JAKZAH010000017.1, read as the reverse complement.
ACCTGATTGATGGCATCAACCAACACCTGCTCGATGCCCATGCCCGGGGACGTCACCAGGTGCTGATGATCGATGAAGCCCAGAACCTGTCGGCGGAAGTCCTGGAGCAACTGCGACTACTGACCAACCTGGAAACCGCTGAGAAGAAGCTGTTGCAGATTGTCCTGCTGGGGCAGCCGGAACTGAAAGGCATACTCGACCGTCCGGAGCTGCGTCAGCTCAACCAGCGTGTCACTGCTCGGTACCACCTGGAGTCCCTTGAGAAGGATGAACTTCCGGCTTATCTCCATTACCGTCTGGGGGTGGCCGGGGTAAAAATGGAGCTATTCAGTCCAGGCACCACCAGGCTGTTGTATCGCAAGAGTCATGGCATCCCCCGACTGATCAACCTGATCAGTGACCGGGCACTTCTGGGTGCATACAGTGAAGGTGTCCAGCATATTGAGCCGCGCCATATCCGTGCGGCGGCAAGGGAGGTGGGTGGACTGGCCACCGAGCCTCGAAGTGGGCCGGTCTCACCTGTGCTTCGATTGGTAACCGCGGCAGCAGTATTGGCGGCGCTGGCAATTGCAGCCTGGGCGGTGCTGGATCAGCGGCAAGGTGGGGCTGGCCCGGGGCTGGCCAGTGAGACGGAGACGGTCACGGAAGGGGCGCTTGCGGACGAAGCCGTTGCCGCTGGGGACGACCTTGACGGAGATGATGGAAGCCCTACCGGGGGCGGCTCTGAAGCCGAGCAAGAGCCGGTAGTCTCAGGAACGGTCGAGCGCGCAGACGCACCGGCCACCGGAGCGGATGAGCCGGAACTGGCCAGCTTCCGTTATCAGGAACACACCATGACCACCGCCGAAGCCTATGATGGCCTGTTCCAGTTGTGGGGCTACGACTGGGACCGGTCTGGCTATCCGTTTGCCTGTGACTACGCCGACGCGGCCGGCTTACGCTGCCTGCATCGCCAGGGTAGCCGGCGCAGCATGGAAGACATCAACCGTCCCGCCGTGCTGGAGCTGCGGGGGCCGCAAGGCGAGCGTGGCTACGTCACCCTGTTAAAGCTGCGGGGCGACATCGCCACGGTCGCTACGGCCGACGGAACCTTCAACGTATCCTTCGACGAGCTGGAAGATTACTGGTACGGCCAGTTTTCGGTGCTCTGGCAGTTGCCCCCGTACATGGCCTGGGAGGGCGACCCTTCAGAGCTTCCCAGTCAGAACCGGAAGGGCGTCTGGCTCAGTGCGCGGATGATGCAACTGGTAGGTCTGCACGCCAGCGACAATAGCGAAATAGACCGGGTCAGCCGTATGATCCGGAATGAACAGGTGCGCTGGTACCAGAAGGTCAAGGGCCTGGAGCAGGATGGCGTGGTGGGGGCCATGACTCTGATCCAGATGAGCAATGACCTGGATGCCGGAGTACCGCGGCTGGTTCCTGGTAATGGCACCCTGGCTGCTCCGGTGGAGTCCAGCCAGGCAGCCAGGGAAGGAGCGGGTTAGGCAGAGCCATGTCCTATATTCTCGAAGCACTGAAAAAATCCGAGTCCGAGCGCAATCAGGGACGTGTACCTGACCTTGGGCAACAGGTGCGTATGATCCACCGCCGCCGTCGCCGGGGCATTCCTGCGCTGGCTTGGCTGGCCATAGCCCTTGCGCTGAACGCGGTGGTGCTCGCTGTGCTGTTGTGGCCTAGCGTCGGTTTGATGCAGTCCGCGACAAGCCCGGAAACACCGGTGTCCGCAGGCAGTGACCGACCTGGAGAGCAGAGCCGGGCAGCCACGGTTGCCGAGCCGGCCGGCCTGTCAGAAGAGGGTACCGCGGGCGACGCCGTGGACCGTGAGCCAGCGGAGGCCGGGGAGCCGGCAGAGATTGCCGAGGCTACGGGAAGCGTAAGCGACGCCGGGGTGGTGGTGCTGGATACCCTGGATGAAGCACCGACGGTTATCGTGCCAACTATTCGTCCCACCAGTCCCGATGGCAGTGACAAGGCCTACGCCCCGACACCCTGGGAAGGGCGGGTTCCGCACCTGGTCGAGCTGCCGACGGCGTTTCAACGTCAGGTGCCGGACCTGGTTTTCAACAGCCACGTGTATTCCTCCCAACCGTCCTCCCGGAGCGTCATGATCAACAACCGTTACCTCCGTTCGGGAGACACGCTGGGGCCGCTGCGAGTGGAAAGGATTACCGAAGAAGGTGTGGAGCTGAGTATGGACGGCCAACGCTTCAGGGTAGGTGTGGTCCGTGACTGGAGCAGCCCGCGCTAATGCCTCTGAGCGAAGACGTCAAAGCCGAAATCCAGCAGGCCTACCGTGATGTACTTGCAGGCAAGGGCATCCGGGCCCGCTATGGCCAACGCCTGATGATTGCCGAAATCGCCCGTTATATGGGGGACATCACCGAGGATGACAGCAAGCGTACCTCGGCGCCGGCGGCCTGTGTGGTGGAAGCGGGCACCGGTACCGGCAAAACACTGGGATACCTGATTGCGGCCATTCCGGTGGCTCGGGCCCTGGGCAAGACCCTGGTCATCTCGACGGCGACCGTGGCCCTGCAGGACCAGATCATCTCCAAGGACCTGCCGGACCTGGAAAAGCATACCCGACTGAAATTCGAATGGACCCTGGCCAAGGGGCGGGGGCGTTATCTGTGCCTGTCCCGCCTGGAAACCCGCCTGCAGGATGAAGGCCATGGTGACAGCGATACCATGCCGCTGTTCCTGCTGGATGAGGGCAGGGAGCAGGAACCCGGTACCCGCAAGTTCTTCGAGGAACTCCTCGGCCAGTACGGCGCCCGGCAATGGGACGGTGACCGGGATCACTGGCCGACCACCATTCCCGATGAGATCTGGCGCCAGGTCACTACGGACCACCGCCAGTGCACCAACCGCCACTGCGCCTATTTCGACAACTGTGCGTTCTTCGACGCCCGCAAGGGACTGGAAACCGCCGATGTGGTGGTGGCAAATCACGACCTGGTACTCGCTGACCTGGCCCTCGGTGGTGGGGCCATACTGCCGGAACCAGAAAATGCCCTGTATGTGTTTGACGAGGCCCATCACCTGCCGGGCAAGGCGCTCAATCACTTTGCCGCGTCGGTTCCACTGAACAGCACCCGGCAGTGGCTCAAACAGCTGGGCCAGGCACTGGTCAAGATTCAGCCCTGGCTGCCGCCGTCGACGGCGGCCGGGCGTACCATCGAGAAGGTTTCGGAGGCGTCGCGCCAGCTGGAGGATTGCCTGAACCGGGTTCAGGACCACCTGCTGGACAGCATTCAGTGGGAGTTTTCCGATGAGCGTCGTACGGCACAATGGCGGTACCCGGAAGGCGAACTGCCCCAGCAGATGCTCGCACTGGCGACGGAAACCCGTGCTGCAACGGCGGCACTGGTTCGTCACCTTGGTACTGTGGCGGACGAACTTCAGAAGGGCTTTGATGAGCGCAAGGACCATGAGCTTGACCGGGACACCGCAGAGGCCTGGTACCCGGTCATTGGCAGTTTCCATGCCCGCGCAGAGGACCAGTCCCGACTCTGGGCAGCCTGGTGCGAGGCGCCGGCGCCGGAGTCGGAGGGCGACAAGCCCGGCTACCGGCCACCGCCACCGGCTCGTTGGGCAGTACGCCAGCGCTGGGACCATGCCGAAGAGGTCACGCTGTATAGCAGCCCGGTCCTGGCGGACAACCTGCTTTACTCCCGGCTCTGGTCCCGGGCCCATGGTGCGGTGCTTACCAGCGCAACCCTGACGGCCCTGGGCCGGTTTGACCGGTTACGGTCAAGGGCGGGGCTGCCTGCCGATAGCCGTTACCTGGTGGTGCCCAGCTCCTTCCGTTACGGCGAAATGGCAACGGTGGAGGTCCCGCCCATGAATGCCCTGCCTACGGACACGGAAGGTTTTACGGCGGCCCTTGTACAGCGGCTGCCGGAGTTATGGGCAACGGAAAAGGCGACCCTGGTGCTGTTCACCTCCCGCCGGCAGATGAATGCGGTTCGGGACCGGCTGGCACCGGACCACCCAGGGCTGATCACCACCCAGGACGATATGGCCAAGGGTGAGGTGCTGCGTCATCACTGTGAGCGGGTAGACGCCGGCAAGCCTTCAGTACTGTTTGGCGTGGCCAGCTTTGCCGAGGGCATTGACCTGCCAGGGCGTTACCTGGATCACGTCGTCATCACGCGGCTGCCGTTCTCGGTGCCGGACGACCCCATCGAAGCCAGTCTGGCGGAGTGGGTCACCAGCCGGGGCGGAAATCCGTTCATGGAAATTACAGTACCGGACGCCTCGGTCAAACTGGTGCAGGCAGTGGGCCGGTTGTTGCGTACCGAGTCGGACACCGGTCGGGTCTCCATTCTTGACCGGCGCATTGTCAGCCGCCGCTATGGCCAGTTATTGCTGGATGCGCTGCCGCCGTTTCGTCGAATTATTCAATGATCGTTATGTGGCCTGCACAACACTTGCATTTGCGGTATATGGGCTACACTAAGTATCTGTGCACTCTCTATTCTTAAAAAGAATGAAAACAAGCATTTTTATGCGTATTCTGGTAACAATACTGACAAAACCGTGACGCATAGCCGGTGGCAGGGCGCAATGTCCTGCATCCGCTTAGGGAGCGAAAGGATCAATGAAACTACAGCAACTTCGTTATATCTGGGAAGTGGCTCATCACGACCTCAATGTTTCTGCCACGGCGCAGAGCCTGTTTACGTCGCAGCCCGGCATCTCCAAGCAGATCCGGCTGCTTGAGGATGAACTGGGTCTTGAGGTATTCGCCAGAAGTGGCAAGCACCTGACCCGGATTACGCCAGGCGGGGAGACCATTATCCGGGAGGCAGGGGAAATCCTGCGGCGGGTGGAGGGCATCAAGAAGATCGCCCAGGAGTTCTCGAACCAGCGCAAGGGAGATCTCAGCATTGCCACTACCCATACCCAGGCCCGCTATGCCTTGCCACCGGTAATCCATGGTTTCATCGAGGCCTACCCCGAGGTCTCGCTGCACATGCACCAGGGTACACCCATGCAGATCTCCGAGATGGCCGCCAATGGGGCGGTGGACTTCGCTATTGCCACAGAGGCCATGGAGCTGTTTAACGACCTGATCATGATGCCTTGCTATCGCTGGAATCGCTGTGTGATAGTGCCCCGGGACCACCCGTTAACCCAGTTGTCGGAACTGACCCTGCCGGAACTGGCGCAGCACCCACTGGTCACCTATGTGTTCGGGTTCACTGGTCGCTCAAAGCTTGATGAGGCCTTCCAGACGGAGGGGCTGGAGCCCAAGGTGGTGTTCACCGCTGCCGATGCAGATGTCATCAAGACCTATGTCCGGCTCGGGCTTGGGGTGGGCATCATTGCTTCCATGGCCTATGACCCGGAGGCAGATTCTGACCTGGTGGCGCTGGATGCCAGTAAGCTGTTCCGCCCCAGCATCACCCGGCTCGGATTCCGTAAAGGTACTTTCCTGCGGGGTTATATGTACGATTTTATGGAAAGGTTTGCCCCGCACCTGACAAAGGACATGGTGAACGAGGCGGTGGCCCATCAGGGCAGCCGGCAGGAAATAGAGGATCTGTTTCGGGACGTGGAGCTGCCGGTCTACTGACCGGGCAGCTCCCGGGCGTTGTTTACTGTCAGCTGCTGTGAACGTCGCTGGCAATCAGGTTGCCGGCGTGCAGCCCGCACTCTTTCTGGGTGGCTTCTTCCCACCACCAGCGGCCTTCCCGCTCGTGCTGGCCGGGCAGTACAGGGCGGGTGCAGGGCTGGCAGCCAATACTGACAAAGCCACGCTCGTGAAGCTTGTTGTAGGGTGCCTCGGAGATGCGGATATAGTCCCAGACTTCCTTTGAGGTCCAGTTGGCCAACGGGTTGAACTTCACCAGTTCACCGCTGCGGCCTTCGAAGGCATCGTCTGGCTGTACCACAGGCACCTCATTGCGGGTGCCCGGGCTCTGGTCCCGGCGCTGGCCGGTAACCCAGGCATCCAGGGTTTTCAGCTTGCGACGCAGGGGCTCCACCTTGCGTATGCCGCAGCATTCCCCATGACCATCCTCGTAGAAACTGAACAGGCCTTTTTCGGTTACCAGTGACTGTACGGCGCCTGCGTCCGGAAACTGGAACTCGATGTCGATACCATAGTGCTTGCGCACCCGCTCGAAGAAGTCATAAGTTTCCGGGTGCAGTCGCCCGGTATCCAGGGAAAACACCCGAAGCCGGTCAGTAAGTTTGTGGGCCATCTCGATCAATGCGACATCCTCGGCACCACTGAAGGAGATGGCGATCTCATCGTAGCGGGCCAGGGCGGCCTTTAGGATGGCGCGGGGACTTTGTCCGTCCAGTTCGTGCTGTAATTGTTCAATCTCGCCCATCGGACATATATTCCCTTGCAGATCATCGCCCGGAGCGACTCCGGTGGATGCTATTTACTGGAGAGTTTGCTGGATGTTTCATTCGATAAGGGCGTCAATTTATCACCAGAACGAAGGGTACTGAAGTAATCTGCAATCATAAGGTTATATCAGCCGCCGGAGCGCTCACCAATCTGATACGACGGACGGTGCATTCACCGCCGGTTTTTTCTATCATAGCCGCGCTACTCGCTATTAATCCCATTGCCGCCAGCCGGCGACTGACAGGAGACCACTGTGGAACTTGCGTGCCTTGATCTTGAGGGAGTACTGATCCCGGAAATCTGGATTGCCTTTGCGGAAAAAACCGGTATTGAAGAGCTCAAGGCCACCACCCGGGATATTCCTGATTACGACGTGCTGATGAAGCAGCGACTGCGCATCCTGGACGAGCATGGCTATGGCCTGCCAGCCATCCAGGAGGTTATCGGTGAACTGGACCCGCTGCCCGGCGCCCGGGAGTTCCTGGATTGGCTGCGGGAGCGCTTCCAGGTCGTTATCCTGTCGGATACCTTCTATGAGTTTGCCATGCCGCTGATGAAAAAGCTGGGTTACCCCACACTGCTGTGTCACAAGCTGGAAGTGGATGAGAACGGCCGTATCACGGACTACCTGCTGCGCCAGCGCGACCCCAAGCGCCAGTCAGTGCGGGCCTTCCAGTTGCTGAACTATCGGGTGATTGCTGCCGGTGACTCCTACAACGACACCACCATGCTGACCCAGGCAGAAGGTGGCATCCTGTTCCATGCACCCCGGAACGTGATTGACGAGTTTCCGCAGTTCCCGGCGGTACACGACTTTGACGAGCTCAGGAACACGTTCCTGTCCCTCAGCAACCGATACTGATACTGAACACAGCGGTCACGGCAGCACCCGGGCACAGCGTCAGGTGCTGCCGGTTTCACCGTCCGGACAGCCAAGCCCTTCCAGTGTGTCCAGCAGGCTCTGGATCTTGCTCATGGATTCCTGATACTCGTCTTCCGGGTCTGAATCCGCAACGATGCCGCACCCGGCCCACGCCCGGATGGTACCGTCAGTGAATGTCTGCAGGCTGCGAATGGCGATATTGCTTTCCAGCCGGTTATCCGCATCCCACCAGAACAGACTGCCGCAATAGGGTCCCCGCCCGTGGGGCTCAAGCTCGTCAATGATCTCCATTGCCCGCCGTTTGGGGGCGCCTGTGATGGACCCTCCCGGGAAGGCGCTCAGAAAGGCTTCAAAGGGCGTGGTGTCAGGTTTCAGCGTGCCGGTGACGGTGCTGACCAGCTGATGGACGTTACGGTAGCTTTCCACCGAAAACAACCGGGGTACCCTTACCGAGAAGGGTTGGCAGAAATGAGACAGGTCATTTCGTATGAGATCAACGATCATCAGGTTTTCGGCCCGATCCTTGGTGTTTGAAACCAGGTCCCTGACCAGCGCCTGGTCGGTTTCCGGATCCTGGCTGCGGGGCCTGGTGCCCTTGATGGGCTTGCTGGTGACCCGGTTGTCGTCGATTTCCAGGAACAGCTCCGGTGACACACTGAGCAACTGCCATGGACCGGCATCCAGGTAGCCACCATGGGGAACGGGGATCGCGTCTGCCAGGGCTTGCCAGGCATGCCAGGGGGAGCCTTCGAACCTGCCCACGAACTGCTGGGACAAATTGGCCTGATAGCAGTCGCCGGCCTGGATGTATCCAAGCACACGGCCCACACCGCGGCGGTATTGCTCAGGCGTTCCGCTGGCGTGGAAGTGAGTGGTCATGCGGAACTCGTTGCCGGCGACTGCAGGGCGAGGCTTGTCCAGTAATGCCATCACCTGGCTACGGACAGCCGGAGGGCATGCCGGGTCAAAAAGCAGTGTGGCCGGTGTCTCCAGGGATTCATCCCGCGTGACCTCGAGCCGCCAAAGGTAGAGCCCTGCCCAGCCAACGGACTCTGGTGAAGGTTTAAGGCTACGAAAGCCAGGAACCGTATGGCGCCCGGCATCGTAAAACAGGGTACCGGCAACAAATCCGGACCGGCCTGTGCCGGCGGCGATGTGCCGGTGACTTTCGATAATTTGCGTTACCGACTGGCCAAACACCGAGTTGTCGGTGGATAGCGGCCACCGACGCTCGGGTAGGGCACTGTATCGACGGCTGCGACCGCGCCCGGTTCCCAGGCACACGAATCCGTTGAGCCCGGCAAGGGCAGTGACGAAGTCGGCAATTCGGGACGGTGGCACAGAGACGCGGTTCGACATCCGTTAACCTGACAGGAAAATGGACTGTGCATGATACCCTATATCCACCCTGAGCCTGTAACCCGGCAGCCAGGGGAATTCCGCTTCAATACAGTCCGTTGGCCATGGTGAAGAGTCCATTGTTTTCCACCACCCGATCAAAGATCCGCAAGCGCTGGCGAAGCTGGATAAACCGCCGAATCCCCCTGGATGACCAGCGTCAGTTTGATCGTCGTTCAATCTATATACTGCCAACGTCCGCCGGGATGGTGTTCGGCCTGTTGCTGGTGGTTATGCTGCTCACGGGTATCAATTACCAGAACAGCCTGATCTACCTGCTTACGTTCCTGCTTGGGGCGCTGTTCGTTGCAGCGATGCACCAGACCCACAACAACCTCAGTGGTCTCGAGCTCGCCTTGCTCAAGGCCGGGGAAGGCTTTGCCGGAGAACCCATTGTTTTTCGCTTTGCGCTGCAATCCGCCCATGAGGCAACGTCGATCGACCTGGGAAACGAGGCCGGTAGCGTCGTGACCTTGTCCGTACCGGCCCACGACCGCATCGAAGGCGCCCTCGAGGTGCCCAGTCGTGAGAGAGGTTTCCTGCTACCAGAGCGGGTAAGGGTGGAGACCCGTTTTCCCTTTGGCCTGCTGGTGGCCTGGTCCTGGCTGCGTCCGGCGACACCCGCTTTGGTTTACCCCCGGCCAGTCATGCCGCCCCGGGCTCCCGAGGGCAGCGTCGAAGCCGGTGACAGCGACGCTGTCTCGGTCAGCCAGGGCCAGGACCAGGTGGAGCTTCGCCCCTGGCGGGAAGGTGACCTGAGCGCCCGGGTGGACTGGAAGCGTTACTCCCGCAATGGAGAGATGGCCGTGGCAGACTGGCAGGGGGAGCAGGGTAGTCCGCAATGGCTGGATTTTGATGGCTTTCCCGGTGTCGACCATGAGCTTCGGCTGAGTTACCTCGCTGCCCTGGTGCTGGACAGGGACCAGGCCGGTGAGTCCTGGGGGTTACGCTTGCCCGGTTTGACCATTGAGCCGGACCAGGGCGCCAATCACCGGCGCCAGTGTCTGCGTGCCCTGGGCGCCTGGCAACGCACACCTCCGGGCGGGGAGGGTGGGCTGTGATGTCGGCTGTTTCGCTGCTGCCAACCCGTGCACTGCTTTGGCTGCTTTGTGGCTTCGCATTATTATTACTGCCCCAGTGGGACCGCCTTCCTGTCTGGCTGATTGCTGCCTGCCTGGCCCTGGCCGGCTGGCGGTGGCTGGCACAGGTGGGCCGGGTTCGATTGCCGGGGCGCTGGCTCCGCCTCGGGGTCATGGCCAGTCTGATTGCCGTTTATATTGCCACTGTGCAAGGCCGCTTCAGCGTTGATACGGCGGCGTCATTCTTTGTGCTCGCTGTGGGACTCAAGTGGCTGGAAACCGCTAACCGGCGGGACTTCTTTGTAGTGTTCTTCATCCTGGTGTACCTGGCGACAGTGAACTTCCTGTTCCGCCAGGGCATCGGCTGGTCGCTGGTTACCGTGACCGGTGTGGTGGTGATCCTGGTAGCCCTGCAGTTGCTGCACACCCCCGCAGAAAGCCGGCACGGCGGCTTTCGCGGACTCCGGCGCCTGGGGGGCATGCTGCTCAAGACCCTACCGGTTGTTATCGCCTTGTTCGTATTTTTCCCTCGTATGGCACCGCTGTGGAGTGTGCCCCTGGTGTCGGAGCAGGCACGCACCGGCCTCTCGGATTCCATGACGCCGGGAGACATTTCCAGCCTCGCCCAGAGCAGCGAACGGGCGTTTCGGGTGAGCTTTGGCGGCGAGATGCCGGAGCACCGGGAGCGCTACTGGCGAGGGCTGATCCTTGACCGCTTTGACGGGCACACCTGGAGCCAGTGGCAGCAGGAGTCCTACCGCCGGCTGGGTCGGGTGGATCGTGATGCGGGACTTGAAGGCCTGGCACCCAATGAATACGACGTGTTGATGGAGGCCTCAGGCCAGCGCTGGGTCTATGCCCTGGACAATTCCAGGGCGGTATCCGGCAATATTGCAAAGGTACCGGGGGGGCTTTTCCGGCTTGAGCGGCCTGCCGATACGTCCATTCGTTACCGGATGGCGCTGGGGGCGGAGGCGGGGGACGCCGCTGCACTGTCCCCGGGGCAGCGACGCCGTTACTTGCAGCTGCCGCCATCCGGTAACCAGCGCAGCCGTGAGCTGGCCAGTGAGTTGGCCCGGCAGGCGCAATCAGACCTGGCGTTCGCCAATTCGGTGCTGAACCGGTTCCGGGAGCAACCGTACTATTATACCCTGCGCCCTCCCACCATGCCGGAAGACCCGGTGGATACCCTGTTGTTTGATGCCCAACGGGGCTTCTGTGCCCATTACGCCAGCGCCATGACTTTCCTGCTGAGGGCGGCAGGCATTCCGGCCCGGGTGGTCGCCGGTTACCAGGGCGGCTCGTCCGGTGCTGACGAGGCCTATCTGATTGTCCGCCAGTATGATGCCCATGCCTGGGTTGAGGCATGGATTGAAAGTCGGGGCTGGGTGCGGCTGGATCCAACGGCAGCCATTGCACCCCAGCGGATTGAGTCAGGCCTGCGGGAGGCCATGGCGGAGGAAGGCTCATTCCTCGAGGATAACTGGACGTCCCCCCAGCGATACGGCGACCTGGCGTTGGTGCAGTGGATCAGCCTGCAGATGGACCGGATCAACTATAACTGGCAACGCTGGGTAGTCGGATACCAGGGGCAGTCCCAGATGGACCTGATGAGTCGCCTGCCGGGTAATATCGGACTCAAGGAACTGGGTTATGTGACCGCCGGACTGGTCGGCGTGGCACTGCTGATTGCAGCGATGATAGCCGCACTGCGCCATGGAGGGGGGCGGCACAGTGATCCTGCCAGGGTGCTGGTTGCTCGCTGGGGCCAAGTGTTGCGGCAACGGGGTGTCACCGTGCCCGCAGGCGCAACCCCCCTGCAGTTGGCCACCATGACAGAGGAGCAGGCGCCTTCCGCTGGACCGGTGGCACGGGCCTTTGCCCGGGACCTGAACAATCATTACTATGGCACGGGTGCCCGAGCGCGACCGGGACGCCAGCGCCACCGGGCGACCGATGTGCGTCCTATGCGCCGGCGGCTGTCGCAAATCCGGCGCGAGCTGAAACGACGATCCACCACTTACGGGTCCGCAGGCAAGCATTCCGCTGAACCTGCCCATCGCCCGTCCTGATCAGGAACCTGCTGTGACCGACATGCCCTGGCTGATGCCGGTACTGGAACAATTCGGGCAAGCCCTGGATCAGGGGCGACTGCCCCACGCCAGCCTTGTCACTGGTGAACGGGGGGTAGGTAAACGCCACCTTGCCGAGTGTATAGCAGCGCTGCTGGTCTGCGACCGGCGTACACCGGGGATGCGTTCACCCTGTGGCGAGTGCCGGCAGTGTCTGCTGGTGGCAGGGGAGTCCCACCCGGATATCCGGGTCTACCAGCCTGAAAAGTCCCGCATGATCCGTATTGACCAGGTAAGGGCCTTGTCGCAGTTCGCTGTAGCGTCGCCACAGGTAGCTGGCATAAAAGTGGCTATCGTGGACAGGGCCGATCAGCTCAATATCAATGCTGCCAATGCGTTGCTGAAAACCTTGGAAGAGCCCGCTTCAGATGTGGTTCTGTTGCTCCTGCAGGAAACCGGCCGGCCGGTGTTACCCACCATTCGCTCCCGCTGTCGGGTGCTGCCCCTGGCCACCCCCAGGGCAGAAGAGGCCACAGGCTGGCTCGCTGCCGAACTGGCGAGCCGGGAGCAGGCGCCAGACACAGATCGCCAGGCCCTTGCCCTGCACCTGGCCGGTGGCGCGCCACGACTGGCCCTCGAATTACTCGACAGTGATTTCTTGACCAGGCGGGACGCGGCCCTGGAGGCATTTCGACAGTTCATGAAGGGTGCGATTACTGTGGCTGCAGCGGCCCGGACCTTCCGGGACCTGGGCCTTGAGGCGACACTGAACCTGATGGAAGCCTGGGCCAACGACCTGGCCCGGGTCATGGCCGGCGGTGACGCCCGCGACCCGGGTATCGTCGAGGTGGTACGATACCTGGCAACCTCGAATCCACCCTGGCGCGCGCACCAACTTGTGGACGCAATCCGCGACTCGAGGCGCGCACTGGTGAATAATGTCAGTCCGGAACTGGAGACCGACCGCCTGCTGGTTCAGTGGCGGGGGTTGATGCCGGTAAGGAAGCGCTCAGCGGGCTGAGCTGCGGCTCTTTGAGCGCCGGGCTGGCGGTGCTGGCTAGCATCCCGACGGTAGTGTGGCTGCAGCGGCATTACCGGTAATCTGTAATAACGATAACAGCTGGAGGACGACCATGGGTCCTGGTTTTGGCGCGCGAAGCGGTATTCTGACCCTGACCATCAAGGACAAGGCAGTGCTGTATGCGGCCTACATGCCATACATTCGCCAGGGCGGGTTGTTCATACCCACCCAGAAGCAATACCAGCTGGGAGATGAAGTTTTCCTGTTGCTGAACCTCATGGACGAACCGGAGAAGATCCCGGTTGCGGGCAAGGTGGTCTGGATTACCCCCAGGGGCGCCCAGGGCAACCGTGCTGCCGGCATCGGCGTACAGTTTAATGGCGAAGATGAAACCGCCCGCACCAAGATCGAAGCGTACCTGGCCGGATCCCTCAGTTCCGACCGACCCACCCACACCATGTGAGGGGGCAGGGCAGTGCCGGGGTGCCGGTCAGTGCCCGATCCCTTCGTGCTGGCGTTCCTGCTGGAGGTTAACCCGCATTCATGAACCTTTCCCTGTCACCGGGGCCGCTTTCTGAAGCTGAAACCGGCTTCTCTGAAGTGAGCTGGCCCCTGAAAGACCTGACCCTGGCCGGTTTGCACTGGCCTGCGTCCGACGATGCAGCCGGCGACAAACCGGTTATCCTGCTTCACGGCTGGCTGGATAACAGTCTCAGCTTCTGTTACCTGGCACCCGAACTTCGCAAACTCGGTCCTGTGTGGGCAGTTGACCACGCCGGGCATGGCCACTCTGACCACCGGCCGCAAGGGCAAAGCTATATGCTGGCGGACTATGTCTCGGATGTGGCGGAGCTACTCGACAACCATTTCTCGGGGCACGACACGGTAGACCTTGTCGGGCATTCCCTTGGCGGCATCGTTGCCATGCTGTTTGCGGCAGCGTTTCCAGAAAAGGTGCGCCGGCTGGTGATGATCGACAGTCTTGGGCCAATCTCGAAGGCCCCGGAAGAGGCTGTCAGTCAGTTGCGCCGTGGCATCAGCAAGCGTCTGAACGGATCCGGCGCCGGCAGCTCCTATGCCAGCCTGGACGAAGCCGCGAAGCTGCGGACACGGGGCCGCAATCCGCTTTCGGAGGACGTCGCCAGGGTACTGCTGTCCCGGAACCTCACCGAAACAGCGGAGGGACTGCGGTGGCGCACCGATCCACGGTTGCGACACCCCTCGGTGATGATGTTTACCGAAGAGCAGGTCCAGGCATTCGTCGCGGCTATTGAGGCGCCCACCATGCTGATACGGGCTGAGCATGGCCTGCTGGCCAACTTTGACCGCTGGCAGAAGCGATTTGAAACCCTGGGCGATGTGCGCTGTCTCGATATTGATGGCGGCCACCATTGCCACCTTGATGGGGACATCAGTCCCGTTGCCGAGGGTATACGGACCTTCCTGGGTGAGAATTGAGGCACGTGATGCTTTCCGGATCTGTACGTTTTTCTATCGCCCGCTGGTTCGCCCTTGGACTGCTGCTGTCACTGTTGCCCTGGGCGCCTGCGCAGGCCCGTGTGCTCATGGACTTCCCACAGGCGGAGCTTGAAGGCGAACGGACCCTGGCGTCCCCGTCCTACCGGGTAATGCTCAGTCCCATTCGTGAAGTGGGTTCGGAACTTCGGGCCGAGCGGTCTGAGCGACTGGCTGTGAAGGGGACTGGCCGACTGTTCCGGATGGAGCCAGGGGTGACCCGCCAGGACGCCCGGCGCTGGTATATGGAGCAGCTGCAGACCCGCAACGCCAGTATCCTGTTCCAGTGTGGCGGGCGTGAATGCGGCCGCAGTAATGTATGGGCAAACCAGGTATTCGACCAGGCCACGCTTTACGGCCGGGATGCCCAGCAGGATTACCTGGTAGCCGGCTTCGAGGACAATGGCGGACAGCGCTGGCTGGTGGTGCTTTACACGGTGACCCGGGGAAATGAGCGGGAATATCTGTGGCTCGAGCAGTTGCAACTGGCAGACGACGTGGTGCTCCCGGGTGTCGACGGTAAGGGCAGCCGCCTTGCCGGGCCGGTTATCGTGCCCTGGGAGGGTGGCATCAGCATTCGGTTCGACTGGGGCGGTGAAACCCGTCGCGTACTGGATGATATGGCCTCGGATCCGGACAGTCGCATTGTTATCGCGGGCTTTTCCAACCTGGAGGAGGGCGAAACCATCCAGGAAGCTGTCGACCGGGCGGAACGGGCCGCCAACACCATGTCGGACCTGCTCGACAGGTCTGGGTTATCCAGTTCGAGGCACCTGATTCACGCGGTCGGTCCCCTGGTGCGCTTTGCCACGCCGGAACGCCCGGAAAATCGTATCGAAATCCTGGTGATAACGCCCCCGGAGGGAGGCAGCCTTAATGAGTAAGATTCCAGTGCCCAGGCCCCTCGCCCAGTCAGGCACCCCGGAGCCTGCCGGTGCAGTAGGCGGGGGTGACGCTGCGGAGGCACGGGGCAAGCCAGAACGTAAAACCGTCGCCCTGGCCCTGGGGTCGGGAGGCGCCCGGGGCTATGCCCATATCGGCGCTATCGAGGTACTCAGCGAGCGCGGTTATGACATCGTCGCTATTTCGGGGTGCTCAATGGGCGCGCTGATCGGCGGTATCTACGCCGCCGGCAAGCTCCAGGCCTACAAGGACTGGGTGACCGGACTGGGCCAGTTCGATGTGTTGAAGCTATTGGATGTTACCCTCAATTCGGTGGGGGCGATCCGGGGTGAAAAGGTCTTTTCCGTCGTTCGTGAGATGCTGGGTGACACCCGCATAGAAACCCTGCCACTTGCTTACACGGCTGTGGCCACCGATCTTCTCGGCCACAAGGAAATATGGTTCCAGGAGGGACCCCTGGACCAGGCCATCCGCGCATCGATCGCTATCCCGGGCCTGATCACTCCTGTGGTAATGAATGGCCGGGTACTGGTGGATGGGGCCCTGCTGAACCCGCTGCCCATCATGCCGACCATCTCCGCACACGCGGACCTGGTCGTTGCCGTCAACCTCAGTGGCGAGGACGATACCGGTCGGCGTATCCCCGATGCGGCCTTTAAGCCGGTCGGCGATGACAGTGAGCTGGACGAGTGGGTCGGAAAGGTCCGCGACAAGGCCTCCCGGTGGTTTGACTGGGACGCGCTGAAAAGCTTCGGCGGCCGACGGGATCCCGCGCCCGGCAATAACGGGACTCCGGAGGAAAAGCTGGAAGAAGAGGCACGGGAACAGGCGGAAGAGCAACCGGCTTCCCGCCAGGATCCCTGGGCCGAGACCGGGACCATCAACTGGGAAAAGCTGGGCATTGGCAAGTTCGATATCATGAACCTCACCATCGAAACCATGCAGAGCGCCCTGGTGCAGTACAAGCTCGCCGGCTATCCGCCGGACCTGTTGGTGAACGTGCCGAAGAATTCCTCGCGTACCTACGACTACCACAAGGCGCCGGAGCTGATCCAGATTGGCCGCGAACGCATGCACGCGGCGCTGGATCGCTTCGAGAAGAACCGCAGCAGTTCCGGGCCCCTTTCACTGTAGGACCCCTGGCAGCGCGTCTTTACCGGTGCCAACAGCCGGGGCTGCCGGGGGCGGGGAATCCGCGTATAATCCGGCGAAACCAATCACGCCCCGCCCCGGTGCGGCCAGACAGAAGGACCCGGCAGTGACCCGTCCCATTGACGACCTGATTACCGTAAGAGACTACCTGCGCTACGCCGCTTCCCGCTTCAGTGAGGCTGGCCTGTATTACGGCCATGGTACCGACAACGTATGGGACGAGGCGGTACTCCTGGTGATGCGTAGCCTGCACCTGCCGCTGGAGAACAATACCCTGTTCCTGGATGCTCGCCTGACCCGGGACGAACGACAACTGATCCTTGAACGGATCGACCGGCGTGTCAACGAACGGCTCCCGGTGGCCTACCTGATTGGTGAGGCCTGGTTCATGGGGCTGCCATTCCATGTAGATGGCCGCGTGCTGGTACCCCGTTCACCGATTTCCGAGCTGCTGGAAGCAAGGTTGCAGCCCTGGTTGGCGGATCACCCGGTGGAGCGAATCCTGGACCTTTGCACCGGTAGTGGCTGTATCGGTATTGCCGCGGCCACGGTTTTTCCGGAAGCCGTGGTGGATTTGTCAGATATCTCGGAAGAGGCACTGACGGTTGCGGAATCCAATATCGAATTGCACGAAATTGCGGACCGCGTCATGACCAGGCGTTCAGATGTCCTTGATCAGATAACCGGTTGCTACGACGTTATCCTGAGCAATCCTCCCTATGTGGATGCCGAGGACCTCTCTGATATGCCGGCCGAATATCACCATGAACCCAGGCTTGGACTGGCAGCCGGAGAAGATGGCCTGGCCATTGCCCATCGTATACTGGCTCGGGCCGCTGAACACCTGAATCCTGGTGGGTTATTGATTGTGGAAGTAGGCAACAGCTGGCATGCACTGGATGCAGCCTATCCGCAGATACCCTTCACCTGGCTGGAGTTCGAAAACGGGGGCGACGGCGTGTTCCTGCTGACCCGTGAGCAACTGGTGTCAGGTCTGGAGAATACCTGAGAATCTATCTGAACATTCAAATACAAGATACTGAATCATGTCAGGAAATACGTTTGGAAAACTGTTTACCGTCACCTCCTTTGGCGAGAGCCACGGGCTGGCACTGGGGTGCATTATCGACGGCTGCCCGCCGGGCCTGGAGCTGACCGAAGCGGACCTCCAGGAAGACCTGGACCGCCGCAAGCCCGGTACGTCCCGCCACACCACCCAGCGCCGGGAGGCGGATGAGGTACGTATCCTTTCCGGCGTGTTCGAAGGCAAGACCACGGGGACGCCCATCGGCCTGCTGATCGAAAATACCGACCAGCGGTCCAAGGACTACTCGAAGATCGCACAACAGTTTCGCCCGGCCCATGCTGACTACACCTACATGCACAAGTATGGCGTGCGGGATTATCGTGGCGGGGGCCGGTCTTCCGCCCGCGAAACCGCCATGCGCGTTGCGGCAGGCGCCGTGGCCCGGAAATACCTGGAGCAGAGACTCGGTATCCGTATCCGGGGCTACCTGTCCCAGCTGGGCCCGATCAAGGCGGAGTCGTTCGACTGGGACCAGGTCCACCAGAACCCGTTCTTCTGCCCGGACGCTGGCAAGGTGCCGGAAATGGAAGCCTACATGGACGCCTTACGCAAGGAAGGTAATTCCATCGGTGCGCGCATCAACGTCGTGGCAGAAAACGTGCCCCCTGGGTTGGGGGAGCCCATCTTTGACCGGCTCGATGCAGACCTGGCCCATGCGCTGATGAGTATCAACGCGGTCAAGGGCGTGGAAATCGGTGCCGGCTTCGATTCGGTTACCCAGAAGGGAACCGAACACCGGGACGAACTGACGCCCGAAGGTTTCCTGAGCAACCATGCCGGCGGTGTTCTGGGGGGAATCTCCTCGGGCCAGCCCATCGTTGCCAGCATCGCCCTCAAGCCCACCTCGAGCCTTCGGCTGCCGGGGCAGAGTATTGATGTGGACGGCAACCCGGTTGACGTGGTAACCACCGGCCGCCATGACCCCTGTGTCGGCATAAGGGCAACTCCGATCGCCGAGGCCATGATGGCCATTGTGCTGATGGACCACTACCTGCGTCAGCGGGGACAGAACGGCGATGTCGAGGTGACGACACCCAACATCGGACAGCGTTGACAGCGGGGGCGAAAGCCCCCGTAACGGGTTTTGCCGGACGATCTGAATCTTAAGGAAAACCGTTATTTACTGGCGACTCTCAAACCTCTACTTCTGGTTCTTCGCCCTGCTGGGCTCACTGCTGCCTTACTGGTCGTTGTACCTGGAAGGGCGGGGCTTCTCCTATCTGCAAATCGCCACCCTGATGGCGACCATCCAGCTCACCAAGATCGTCGCCCCCAGCGTCTGGGGCTGGTTGGGCGACCGTTCCGGCCTTCGGGTACGGCTGGTGCGATTCGGGGCCGTGATTGGCTCGCTGTGTTTTGCCGGTGTGTTCCTCGAGCCGGGGTTTAACGGCCTGCTGCTGGTGATGCTGCTGTTCACCTTCTTCTGGAACGCTATTCTTCCGCTTTACGAGGTGATTACGCTCAGGGTTCTCGGCACCCGGAAAGAGCGATATGGTCGTATCCGCCTTTGGGGGTCCGTGGGGTTTATCGGTGGCGTCGCCATCATCGGTGGCGTGCTGGAATGGGTGCCGATTACATCACTGCCGTGGTTGCTGTTACCGGTCTTTGCCGGCATCGCCATCTCGGCCTTCCTGGTTCCTTCAGAGCGGGGCGAGAAAAAAGCGCCGGCGCCCCGGGGCAGCCTGAAAGCCATCGTCAGTCACCCGGCAGTGGTTGCATTCTTCGCCATGAACTTCCTGCTGCAGGTTTCCCACGGGGCCTACTACACGTTTTTCAGCATCCACCTGGAGCAGTTCGGCTACAGCAAGCTCAGCATCGGATTGCTCTGGTCCCTGGGTGTCCTGGCGGAAATTGGCCTGTTCCTGGTCATGCACCGGATTACCCGGCACTTTTCCGTGCGCCAGATTGCCATCGGCGCGCTTATGCTGACCATGGTCCGCTGGGTCCTTATTGCTGAGGTCACCGACGTAGTCTCTGTCCTTATCTTCGCGCAGTTGCTCCACGCTGCCTCGTACGGCGCACTGCACGTTATCTCCGTGCAGTACGTCCAGGGCTTCTTTGGTCAGCACCACCACGGGCAGGGGCAGGCGCTCTATAGTGGCTTGACCTTCGGTGCTGGTGGCGCAGTGGGGGCCTGGCTCTCGGGCTTCCTGGTGGAGGGCTTCAACACCTCGATCGCCTTCTGGGGCGGTGCCATCGCCATGCTCTTTGCCGTCGGCCTTACCTGGCGCTGGCTGCGGCCGCCGCCCGAAGAGGCACCTACCTGATTTCCCCGGCAATCCCCAGCAATGCCCGCGCCTGCGGACTGAGAGACCGACCCCGCAGACCGATTGCGCCGAGAAAGCGGCTTACCCGGTGGGGTACCGGCAATACCTTCAGGGAACTGTCTACCATATTTACCGGCAAGACACTCCAACCGAGCCCGACACCGGCCATCACCTTCAGTGTTTCCATGTAATTGGTCGGCATGGGCAGGTTCAGGGAAAGGCCTGCATCCAGGAACAACCGGCTGACGGAGCGATAAGTGGCCGTACCCGCCTCCGGCAACAAGGCGTCATAGCTGGACAGCTCGGCCAGGTCGGGCTGCTCCAGCGTCGCCAATGGATGATCCGGCGCTACAACGAATGCCATCGGATCTTCCCAGCGCACATGCACCTCGAACGACTGGTCCATACTCTCACTGAGCGTCACGAACGCCAGTTCCGCCGTCCGCTTGCGCATCTGGTCATAGGCACCCTCTGAGTCCATAAACTGCAGCCCCAGCGACACCTCCGGATACTCACGACCCAGCCGCTGCAACCAGGCGGGCAGGTGATGTAACCCGATGTGATGGCTGGCAATCAACGCCAGGTGCCCCGACACCTCGCCGGCCCCGTCCTGCAACGCCAGCCGGGCATTATGCACCTCATCCAGAATCCGACGGGCATGGGGCAGCAACCGGGCACCAGCGTCTGTGAGGCGGATCTGCCGATGACTACGTTCCAGGAGCGGCGTTCCCAGCTGATTCTCCAGGGCCGCCAGTCGTTTACTGATCGCCGGTTGGGTCAAGTGGAGGTTCTCGGCGGCCTCAGAGAACGATCCCTGGTCCACGATGGTTACAAAGGCTTTTAAGGCGTTGGAGTCCACACTCTAGTCCTGTCTGAGGCTTGCACGTAGTTGGAGAGCCGGGGTGGGGGATGCTTTTCCCGGAACGTCGAGCTCTATGACCGCCACGGATGGCGGGAATGCCGATTTTGCAGGAGCAAAAATCGGCCATGGACGTACTTGTGGGCGTGTCCGGAAAAGCCATACCGCTCACCGGCCTTTGCACCGAAATCTCAGGCCTGGGTTAATAAAGTACTTGGCAGCGGTAATTCGCTTGTCACAACTATAACATTCCAGATAGGAATGGCTAGAATAAAAAACATGAATTGCGGTTATTCGACACGCGGGAGTAAAATCCACCCAGTGCAATCAAAACCAGACCCGAACAACCGAGAGAGACACCATCATGGCGGGCAAGACCTTATACGACAAATTGTGGGACGACCACCTGGTCAAGCAGCGCGACGACGGCTCTGCGCTGATCTACATCGACCGGCAACTGCTCCACGAAGTCACCTCACCGCAGGCCTTCGAAGGACTGCGCCTGGCCGATCGCAAACCCTGGCGCATAGACGCCAACATCGCCACACCGGACCACAACGTCCCCACTACCGATCGTGAGCGGGGCGTGGAAGGCATCGTCGACCCGGTTTCCAGGATCCAGGTGGAAACCCTCGACAAGAACTGCGACGAGTTTGGCATCCTCGAATTCAAGATCAAGGACCAGCGTCAGGGCATCGTCCACGTTATCGGGCCGGAGCAGGGCGCCACGCTGCCGGGCATGAGCATCGTCTGCGGTGACTCCCACACCTCTACCCACGGCGCCTTTGGTTGCCTGGCCCACGGCATCGGCACCTCCGAAGTGGAGCATGTACTGGCCACCCAGTGCCTGGTCCAGCAAAAGATGAAAAACATGCTGGTAAAGGTCAACGGCAAGCTAGGCCCAGGCGTCACCGGCAAGGATGTGGTGCTGGCCATTATCGGCAGGATCGGCACCGCAGGCGGCACAGGCTACGCCATCGAATTTGGCGGTGAGGCCATCCACGACCTGAGCATGGAAGCGCGCATGACCATCTGCAACATGTCCATCGAGGCGGGTGCCCGGGTCGGAATGGTCAGCGTCGACGATACGACCATCGACTATGTAAGGGGCCGTCCCTTCGCACCCGAGGGTGAGCAGTGGGACAAGGCGGTGGAATACTGGCGCACCCTGCACAGCGATGACGACGCGGTGTTCGACAAGGTGGTCGAACTGGACGGTGCCGACATCCTGCCGCAGGTCAGCTGGGGCACCAGCCCGGAAATGGTCACTGGCGTCGACGGCGCGGTACCGGACCCGGACCGGGAAGAAGATCCCATCAAGCGCGAAGGCATTGTCCGGGCGTTGAAGTACATGGGATTACAGCCCAATCAGAAGATTACTGACATCAAGCTGGACCGAGTCTTCATTGGCTCCTGCACAAACAGCCGCATCGAAGACCTGCGGGAAGCGGCCAAGGTGGTCAAGGGGCACAAGGTGTCACCGACCCTGAAGCAGGCCATGGTGGTCCCGGGCTCTGGCCTGGTGAAGGCCCAGGCGGAACAGGAAGGCCTGGACAAGGTCTTTATCGAAGCCGGCCTCGAATGGCGGGATCCGGGCTGCTCCATGTGCCTGGCCATGAACGCCGACAAGCTGGGGCAGGGGGAGCATTGCGCGTCCACCTCCAACCGTAACTTCGAAGGGCGTCAGGGCTTTGGTGGGCGTACCCACCTGGTGAGCCCGGCGATGGCGGCGGCAGCGGCCATCAAGGGCCATTTCGTCGATGTCCGTGAAATAATGAACTGATTGATCCACAGGAGAGACAACCATGCGCGCATTTACGCAACACCAGGGCGTCGCCGCCCCCATGGACCGGTCCAATGTGGATACGGACATGATCATCCCCAAGCAATTCCTGAAGTCCATCAAGCGGACCGGCTTCGGCCCTAACCTGTTTGACGAGTTGCGCTACCTGGACGAAGGTAAGCCGGATCAGGACTGTTCCAACCGGCCCCTGAACCCGGATTTCGTGCTCAACCAGGATCGCTACAGGAACGCCAGTGTGCTGCTGGCCCGCCGCAACTTCGGTTGCGGCTCAAGCCGCGAACATGCCCCCTGGGCCCTGGATGACTTCGGATTCCGCGTGATCATTGCCCCGAGCTTTGCGGATATCTTCTATAACAACTGTTTCAAGAATGGCCTGTTACCCATTGTTCTTGCTGAAGAAGTGGTTGAGAAGCTGTTCCAGGAGACCTATGAGAATGAGGGCTATCAACTGTCCATCGACCTGGAAGCCAAGACGGTTACAACACCTTCAGGCGAATCCTTCGGTTTTGACGTGGACGATTTCCGCCGCCACTGCCTGCTGAACGGACTGGACGACATCGGGGTAACCCTCGAAGACGCAGACCTTATCCGCGACTACGAAAACAAGCGGCGCGAAACGGCCCCCTGGCTGTTCAATACGGCAAACTGATCATCCAAGCTGACAACGGAAAAATACTATGTCCAGAAGCGTACTGATGCTGCCCGGTGACGGGATTGGCCCGGAAATCGTGGCCGAGGCCGAAAAAGTCCTGAACAAGGTTAATGACCAGTTTGACCTGGGACTGCAATTTGAAACCGGCCTGGTTGGTGGTGCCGCCATCGACGAAACCGGCGAGCCACTGCCAAGCGACACCCTCGAGCGGGCGAAAAAGGCCGATGCCATCGTGTTGGGTGCCGTTGGTGGTCCCCAGTGGGACAAGCTGGAAATGGCAAAGCGCCCGGAAAAGGGGCTGCTGGGCCTGCGCTCCAACCTTGAGCTGTTTGCCAACCTGCGGCCGGCCATCCTGTACCCGCAACTGGCGTCAGCGTCCTCCCTCAAGCCTGAGGTGGTGTCCGGCCTGGATATCATGATTGTCCGTGAACTGACCGGTGGCATTTATTTCGGCCAGCCCCGTGGCGTACGTGAGCTGGACGGTGGCGAACGGCAGGGCTTTAATACCTATATCTACAGTGAGTCCGAGATCCGTCGTATCGGCCGGGTAGCCTTCGAGGCAGCGCAGCAGCGCAACGGCAAGCTGTGTTCCGTAGACAAGGCCAACGTGCTGGAAGTGACCGTGCTCTGGCGGGAAATCATGGAAGAGCTGGCCAAGGACTATCCGGACGTGGAACTGTCCCACATGTATGTAGACAACGCCGCCATGCAGCTGGTCCGCGCACCCAAGCAGTTTGACGTGATTGTGACCGGTAACATGTTTGGTGATATCCTTTCGGATGAAGCGGCTATGCTCACCGGTTCTATCGGCATGCTGCCGTCCGCCTCGCTGAACTCCGAAAAACAGGGCATGTATGAGCCCTGCCACGGGTCAGCGCCGGACATTGCCGGGCAGGGTATTGCCAACCCGCTGGCCACCATCCTCAGTGGTGCCATGATGCTGCGCTACAGCCTGGGCGAAGAGAAAGCTGCCGAGGCCATCGAGGCGGCGGTCAGCAAGGTACTGGACCAGGGGCTGCGCACGGCGGACATCATGTCCGAAGGTGCAAAACAGGTCTCCACCCGTGAAATGGGTGAAGCTGTACTGGCGGCCCTGTAAATTTCAGGTACCGTTTTGTTTCATCGAAACCCGACGGCAGCACAACGCCGCTGCCGCGGGGTCATCCATCCTGTCCCTGCCAGCGATAACGGTAGCGGGCGGGCATAGAGTCAAAGGTCGCACATGAAGCGAGTTGGACTTGTAGGTTGGCGTGGCATGGTGGGCTCGGTCCTCATGCAGCGCATGCGTGAAGAAAACGACTTTGCTGACATCGATCCGGTGTTTTTCTCCACCTCCCAGACCGGTAAGCCGGCCCCGGATGTTGGCAAGGATGGCGTCCCGCCACTCCAGGACGCCTTCGATATCGACACCCTGAAAACCCTGGATGTCATCGTTACCTGCCAGGGTGGCGATTACACCAACGCGGTCTATCAGAAACTCCGTGATGCAGGCTGGGACGGCTACTGGATTGATGCCGCTTCTACGCTGCGCATGGTGGACCATTCCGTGATTGTTCTCGATCCGGTGAACCGGAACGTGATCGATGCGGCCCTGGACAAGGGCGTCAAGGACTACATCGGCGGCAACTGTACCGTCAGCCTGATGATGCTGGCCCTGGGTGGCCTGCTGGAGCAGGACCTGATCGAGTGGGTATCTCCCATGACCTACCAGGCGGCCTCCGGTTCCGGCGCACAGAATATGCGTGAGCTTCTCAATCAGATGGGTGAGCTCAACGGTGCGGTGAAGTCCGAGCTGGAAGATCCGTCCTCTGCCATCCTGGAGATTGACCGCAAGGTGACCGAGACCATGCGTGCCGGCGGTTTCCCCACCGAGCACTTCCAGGTACCGCTGGCAGGCAGCCTGATCCCGTTTATCGACAAGCAGCTCGATAACGGCATGAGCAAGGAAGAATGGAAAGCGGGCGTCGAGACCAACAAGATTCTTGGTCGCAGCGATAACCCGATCCCCATCGATGGTATCTGTGTGCGTATCGGTGCCATGCGCTCCCACAGCCAGGCGCTGACCATCAAGCTCAAGAAGGACCTGCCGGTTTCCGAGATCGAATCGATCCTTGCAAAGGCCAACGACTGGGTGAAGGTCATCCCCAATGAGAAGGAGGCCACCATCGAGGAGCTGACGCCGGCGAAGGTTACCGGCACTCTCAGTATCCCGATCGGCCGTATCCGCAAACTGACCATGGGCCCGGAATACATCTCCGCGTTCACCGTGGGTGACCAATTGCTGTGGGGGGCGGCGGAACCCCTGCGGCGGATGTTGCGGATCCTGCAGGAACGCTAAAAATCTGTCGCGGACCAGTGCGTGTAATGCCAACTGTGTACCGTTTCAGGTAACACGTCAGGGGCGACGGCTGAAATCAGTCGTCGCCCCTGTTATTTTCTGGGATCTTCTTCCTGGCTGTCTCAATGATGGTGAGGGTAGTTCTAATCTTGGTTTGACAACTGGTTCCGTGAAATACATCAGGAAATGGTACAAAGTTGATGCGTGATTGATTGATAAAGCTGGCATTATCAACAATACTTTCGGCACTCTTATTTAAATAAAACGAAAGTCATCCAACCTCGTCCGAATCTGTATTCAATATGCGGTAACGAATAACGGAGACTGGTAAGGAAAAAGCATGAAGGTACGCAAGCTTGCGGTTGCTCTGGCTCTGGCGGGAGGGCTTGGTTCCGGTGTCGCACAGGCATTGGGTCTCGGGGAGATAGAGCTTCAGTCCTATCTGAACCAACCATTGAATGCAGAGATCGACGTTAACAGGGCCGGAGGCGTTAGCCCGGGCGATATCTTCGTTAACCTTGCATCTGAGCGCGATTATGAGCGGGTCGGTCTGCGTCGGGACTTTTTCCTTACCCAACTGGATTTCAACGTCACCACTGCTCCGAATGGAGAACTGGTGATATCGGTTACCTCCCGGGAACCGGTTCGCGAACCGTATCTTAACTTCCTGGTAGAGGTGACCTGGCCCAGTGGCCGTGTCATGCGGGAATACTCCGTTCTGGTAGATCCCCCGGTATACGCCGAGGAATCGGGCAGAGACCAGCCGGTTCAGCCAACCCGTACCTCAGCGGCTTCCAGTCAGCCATCATCGCAGTCTCCTTCACCAACCCGAACCTCCTCAGGCAGCCAGGCCGCAGAGGACGCCGTTTCATCTGGCCCACGGACCCTGGGCCCTGTCCAGGCATCCGACACCCTGTGGCAAATTGCCCAGTCGGTGCGCCCGGATAACAGCGTTTCGGTGCAGCAGGTGATGCTGGCTATCCAGGACCTGAACCCGGATGCATTTATTGGCGGCAATATTAACCGGCTCAAGCGTGGCGCTGTTCTGCGGGTGCCGGATGGTGACGATATTCGCTCCCGCAGCCAGGCCGAGGCCAACCAGGAAGTGGTTGCGCAGAACCAGGCTGTCGCCCAGCCGGAACCCTCCGTAGATGCCACTTCTGACAACGTCGCCGCAACCGGCGGTAGTGAAGGTGCGGGAGGTCAACAGGGTACCGATGAACTTCGACTGGTGGTCCCCGAGGACAGCGAAGAAGCCAGTAGCGAAGGTTCTGCCGGAGGTGATGGCACACAGGGTGGAACCGCTGACGCTGGCCAGGCCGTTGCCCTTGAGGAACTGGACCGGGTGCGTCGGGAGAACGACGAGCTGAGCAGTCGCCTCCAGGATCTGCAGGAGCAGGTGGAAACCCTTGAGCGTCTTCTCGAGCTCAAGGATACCCAACTGGCCCAGGTCCAGGGCACGGTTGGGCAGGATAACGGCAATTCCGCTTCGTCTGCCGGTGACGGCGAGGAGTCTGCTGAAACGGCAAGCCCGGATGGCCAGTCCAGTGCTGAAACTGGTCAGTATAGCGAAGCTCAGGGTTCTGATGACCCGGCAGCGTCTGGCGGTGAGATCCCTGCCGAAGGTGCTGAGGCCGATGCTGGTGAGGGCGAGGCCGAATCTGTTGGTCAGGCCGGTGATGTGGCTTCGGACACTGCCTCGGATACCACTTCGGATACCGCCTCAGACACCAGTTCGGACACCGCTTCGATGGACGTTTCTGATAGTGAAGCGGAAGCCGTGGCTGACCCGGATCCGGCTGCAGAACAGGTCCCGGAAACCGGGCAGGCAGAGGGCGAAAGTGCTGCTGGGCCGACGGATGACCCGGTAGCTGCCGGTGGTGAGCAGCAGGGGCAAGAGGCGTCTTCAGCCGCTGCTGACAACCAGGTCGACCGGGAAAAGGGCTTCCTGGCAACAGCCATTGACCTTATTGCCGGTAACTTCCTGTACCAGATTGCCCTCGGCGGCTTCCTGGTACTGCTGTTACTGCTGGTACTGCTGATGTCCCGCCGTCGCGGGAGCAAGGACGAAGCGTTTTATCAGCAACTTGAAGACGAGTCCGAGGATGACGGCTTCGAACTTTCCCTGGGCGAGGAAGACGCCACTGACACAGCCGGTGCGATCGAGGAGGCGGATCGCTATATAGCCTACGGCCAGCACGACTCTGCTGCCGAGGTCCTCGAAAACGCGATTTCACGGGAGCCCAGTCGTTCCGACCTCCGTCTGAAGTTGCTCGCAGTCTATGCCGATACAGGTAACCGCGCGGCCTTCGACAAACAGTATGCCGAGCTGGAGGCCATGGAGCATGATGATGTGCAGCCGGAAGCCGAGGCACTGCGTGCGCGTCTGGAGGAGGTTGAGTCTACACCCAGCATAGATGAGCTGGAGTCCCAGTTGCGTGAGGGTGATAACACCACTGGTGCTGCAGCGGCTGCCGGTGTCGCTGGAGCCGCCGCGGCAGGCGCTGCGGCTGCCTCCCGGGACGAGGACGAATCCAGTGACCTGATGTCTGCGTTTGAAGAGCTGGACTTGCCCGATGAAGAGCTGGACCAGTCGGAAGATGGGCAGGTCCAGCCGGAAGACGAGCAGGTCCAGTCGGATGACGAGGCTTCACTCACTGGTGAGCAGCAGGGCGAAGGAGACATAGAATACGACTTCACGGGTTTCGGTACTTCCGGCGACACTGAGGAACAGGCACCGGAAATGGCCCCTGCCGAAGAACCAGCGGAGGAGGATGAGTTCGCAAGTATTGACTTTGAACTGCCGGAAGATGATGTAACCGCTGAGGACTCTGATGCGCCGGAGGACTCTCCGCTGGACCTGGAAGATGACTTCAGCTCCCTGGAGATGGATGACGCTGGTATTGACAGTGAGCCCCAGGCCGATGACGTGCAGGGCGCCGCAGACACCAGCGAAGAGGACCCCCTGGATTTCGGAGACCTGGACCTTGATGACAGTGCCACCGAAGCGTCCCCCGTGGATGAGTCCACGAATCCGGAAGACGAGGCTGACCTTGACGAGTCGTTCCTCGATGAGCTGGATGCGGAGCTCGACAAGGTGACCTCGGAGGCTGACTCCGATGACGGGTTGGACAACCTGGAGCTTGACGTGTCCGATGAAGACCTTGAGTTGATGGACCAGGTATCAGGAACAGAGCCGGATGACGAAAGTCAGCTGGATCTCGGAGACCTTGATCTTGGCGAGGAGGGAGACCTTGCCAGCGAAAAGGGGCCCATGGAGGATGACCTGTCAGACTTGGAGATCCCTGAGCTGGACGCCGGCCTGGATGCCGAGCTGGACGAAGGCCTTGATGCCGGCCAGGATGACGAGCTGGGTGCAACGCCCCCTGACTCTGGCCAGGCGGATAATAACGCAGGTATTGACGACATCGACGAGGCCTCCCTTGACGAGGATGACGACTTCGATTTTCTGTCCGGTACCGACGAGGTAGCCACCAAGCTGGACCTGGCCCGCGCCTACGTGGACATGGGGGACAGCGAAGGGGCTCGTGAAATCCTGGAGGAGGTTATCCTTGAAGGAAGTGACGATCAGAAAGAAGACGCACAGGCGCTGCTCAAAAAACTGCCCTGATACGTTATAATCGTCAATCTTATCCGAACGCCGGCCCAGTGCCGGCGTTCTTTTATGTATGTAATCCTTTATTGTCAGGTAGGCACTTGTTTCAGACCCCCATACCGCTGACCA
This sequence comes from Marinobacter bryozoorum, assembly GCF_023156245.1. Classification (GTDB taxonomy): domain Bacteria; phylum Pseudomonadota; class Gammaproteobacteria; order Pseudomonadales; family Oleiphilaceae; genus Marinobacter; species Marinobacter bryozoorum. Next base: position 24,389 of record NZ_JAKZAH010000017.1, on the reverse strand, counting down.
CCGACAACGCTATTGGCCAGGGCAGGGTGGCCCTTGTGATTGAGTATGATGGCGCCGCCTACCACGGCTGGCAGCTGCAGAAGAGCGGTGTACCTTCGGTAGAAGCCGAGCTGGCCCGGGCTGTCAGCAAGGTGGCAAACGAACCTGTGGACCTGGTGTGTGCCGGGCGAACGGACGCCGGGGTTCACGGCAGCTACCAGGTGGTACACTTTGATACCCGGGCGGTGCGGGATCGTCGCTCCTGGGTGATGGGCATCAACACGGCACTGCCCTCGTCCATAGCCGCCCACTGGGCGGGAAACGCACCAGAGCCCTTCCACGCACGCTTTTCTGCCGTGTACCGCCGCTATCGTTATGTTATCTTCAACGGTCCGGTGCGCCCCGCGTTGCTGGCGCCGCAGGTCAGCTGGACCTTTCGGCCCCTGGATGAGGGAGCCATGCAGGAAGCGGCCCGACACCTCGAGGGCGAACATGATTTCAGTGCTTTCCGGGCGGCAGGTTGCCAGTCCCGGTCTCCCTGGCGGTTCGTGGAGTTTGTCCGGGTCAGGCGCCGGGGCAACTATGTTGTAATCGATGTCCAGGCTAATGCGTTCCTGCACCACATGGTGCGGAATTTCGCCGGGGCATTGATGGCGGTGGGGCAGGGTAAATACCCGCCGGAGTGGGTTGCAGAGGTGCTTGCAGGCCAGGATCGACGCAAGGCGGGGGTCACCGCGCCGTCGGCTGGCCTCTATCTGGTCGATGTAGGCTATCCCGAGAGCTTTGGTATTCCCGGCGCCAGTTGCGGACCATCCTTTGTGCGCCCCTGGTTCGATGACGCCGAGAATGCCTCGGTCTCGCCAACCTGGGTACACCGCAAGCCGGCCACCGGTACCTGATACTTTTACTGGAGGACGATAGTGCACCCGATGCGTACGCGCACCAAGATTTGCGGCATTACCCGGCCAGAGGATGCCCTCGCGGCTGCCCGGGCAGGGGTGGATGCCATCGGACTGGTGTTCTACGAACCAAGTCCCCGGTGCGTTACCCTTGAGCGGGCCGTTGCGGTCGCTGAGGCCTTGCCTGCCTTTGTAACCCTGACCGGGTTGTTTGTGAATCCAGATCGTATGCTGGTTGAACAGGTGCTGTCGCGGGTTCCGCTGGACCTGCTGCAATTCCATGGTGACGAATCCCCCGACTTCTGTAGCCAGTTTCATCGTCGCTGGATCAAGGCCATACGCGTCCGGGAGCGGGCTGACATCGAGCAGGGCTTTAATGTGTGGGGGCAGGCATCGGGTTTGCTTGTAGATGCGTATGACCCTGAACGTTATGGCGGAACCGGGCAGCGGTTTGACTGGTCCGTCATACCGGAGCGCCGCCCGATACCACTGATTCTTGCAGGCGGCCTGGATGCCACCAACGTAGCTGAAGCCATTCACCAGGTACGTCCCTGGGGGGTGGATGTCAGTGGCGGTGTTGAAGCGTCCGACCAGCCGGGTGGAGCGTCCCCTGCTGGAAGCCGCGCAGTGATGAAAGGAATCAAGGACGCTGCCAAAATTACCGAGTTTCTGAGCGAGGTTAATAGTGTCAACCAAACTGACTGAAGAAATGCTGAGCCATCTGCCGGACGCCAGGGGGCACTTTGGCGCCTACGGCGGCCGGTTCGTGTCTGAAACCCTGATGGACTCCCTGATGACCCTGGAGCGCGAGTACCTTCGTCTCAAGAAGGACCCGGAATTCCAGGCCGCCTTTGACAAGGACCTGGCCCACTATGTGGGTCGTCCCAGCCCGCTGTACCTCGCCGAGCGACTGACCCGGGAAACCGGCGGAGCCCAGATCTGGCTCAAGCGCGAAGACCTCAATCACACCGGAGCCCACAAGGTGAACAACACCATCGGCCAGGCGCTGCTGGCGTCGTTTCTGGGCAAGAAGCGCATTATCGCCGAGACTGGTGCCGGTCAACATGGCGTGGCCACCGCTACTGTATGCGCCCGCCTGGGCCTGGAGTGTCACGTCTTCATGGGTTCAGAAGATGTTCGCCGTCAGTCCCTGAACGTATATCGCATGAAACTGCTGGGCGCGGAAGTCCATGCCGTTGAGAGTGGAACCCGCACCCTCAAGGACGCCATGAACGAGGCCATGCGGGACTGGGTCGCCAACGTGGATGAGACCTTCTATATTATCGGGACCGTCGCCGGGCCCCATCCCTATCCGCTGCTGGTCCGGGACTTCCAGGCGGTGATCGGTCGCGAGACCCGGGCACAGGCCCTTGAACAGGCCGGCAAGCTGCCGGATGCCCTGGTGGCCTGCGTGGGCGGGGGATCCAACGCCATCGGTATGTTCTATCCGTTCCTCACTGATGAGTCGGTACAGCTCTATGGTGTCGAGGCTGGCGGCCTGGGCATTGAAACCGGCCAGCACGCGGCACCGCTGGCAGCGGGACGCCCGGGTGTTCTCCACGGTAACCGAACCTATCTGATGGAAGACGATAACGGCCAGATTGCTGGTACTCACTCTGTCTCTGCTGGCCTGGACTATCCGGGAGTAGGGCCTGAGCACAGCTGGCTGAAAGATATTGGCCGGGCTAACTATGTGTCGGTAACGGACCAGGAAGCACTGGACGCGTTCCGCATGCTTACCCGGGTGGAAGGCATCATGCCGGCCCTGGAGTCTTCCCACGCCGTGGCCTATGCCACCAAGCTGGCTGCCACCATGGATAAGGACCAGATGGTTGTTATCAATGTGTCCGGTCGCGGTGACAAGGATATCCATACCATTGCAGAGCTCGATGGTATCGAGGTCTGATCCGCGCAATGGCAAACAGGATTCATTTTTTACAGGAGCAGGCATGAGTCGCATTGCAGGGGTGCTTGAAAACCTCAAGGAGCAGGGTCGCAAGGCTTTGATTCCCTACATTACTGCCGGTGATCCCCATCCGGATCAGACCGTGGACCTGATGCACACGCTGGCAGCGGCTGGCGCAGACATTATCGAACTCGGTGTGCCATTCTCGGATCCCATGGCGGACGGGCCGGTGATCCAGCTGGCTTGCGAGCGTGCACTCAAACATGGCACTTCACTTCGTCAGGTGATTGGCATGGTCAAAACGTTTCGGGAGAAGGATCAGACCACACCGGTGGTGCTGATGGGCTATCTCAACCCGATGGAGGCCATGGGCTACGAGGCCTTCGCCGACGCATCTGCCGAGGCGGGTGTCGATGGTATCCTGACGGTTGACCTGCCGCCGGAAGAAGCGGATGACGTAGCGCCGTTGTTCTCCCAGCGACAGATGGATCCGATATTCCTGCTGGCACCCACCACAACCGATGACCGGATACGTGCAATCAGTGAACACTCTTCCGGGTATGTGTACTATGTTTCAATCAAGGGTGTGACCGGTTCTGCGTCCATTGATGTGGACGAGGTTGGTCGCAAGGTGGCTAATGTTCACCGGATCACCGCACTGCCCGTGGGCGTCGGTTTCGGGATACGTGACGCAGAAACTGCGGCAGCGGTGGGTAAGGTATCCGATGGTGTAATAGTCGGTTCTGTGCTGGTGGATACAATAGCCCACCACCAGGCAGATCCAGCCGCTCTCAGGCAGGCCCTGACGGATCTGTTGCACCCGATGCGCGAAGCGCTGGACGGCAAGGCCTCCTGAGGCCGCCCGTTCAGTCGGCATGAAATGACAGGATGACAACATGAGTAACTGGCTAGACAAGATCATGCCGAGCAAGATTCGCTCGGAATCCAGGCAGCGGACTGGTGTGCCGGAAGGGCTCTGGAAGAAATGCCCCAAGTGTGGTGCCTTTCTCTACAAGCCTGAGCTGGACAAGAACCTGGATGTCTGCCCCAAGTGCAATCACCACCTGCGGGTAACGGCCCGGCGTCGTCTGGAGATTTTCCTGGACGAGGATGGCCGCGAGGAAGTGGCTACCGACCTGGAACCCTGGGACCGGCTCAAGTTCAAGGACACCCGTCGTTACAAGGAGCGACTGTCCCAGAACCAGAAAGCTACCGGTGAGAAAGATGCCCTGGTGGTCATGAAAGGCCGTACGCTGGGGATTCCCCTGGTGGCCTGTGCCTTCGAGTTCAACTTCCTCGGTGGCTCCATGGGGCAGGTGGTCGGTGAGAAGTTCGTACAGGCGGCCAATATCTGCCTGGAAGAGCGTATCCCGCTTGTTTGTTTTTCAGCCTCCGGCGGCGCCCGTATGCAGGAGGCCATCCTCTCGCTGATGCAGATGTCCAAGACGGCCGCCGTACTGGAGCGTATGAAGCAAGAAGGCATCCCCTATATCTCTGTAATGACCGATCCGGTATTCGGTGGGGTTTCTGCCAGCCTGGCAATGCTCGGTGACCTGAACATTGCCGAGCCCTATGCGCTGATCGGCTTTGCCGGCCCCCGGGTTATCGAGCAGACGGTGCGGGAGAAGCTTCCGGAAGGCTTCCAGCGCAGTGAGTTCCTGCTGGAGCACGGTGCGATCGATATGATCCTGCACCGGCACAAGATGCGTGAGCGCATCGCCTCGGTTCTGGCCAAGTTTACCGGCCAGGAGCAACCGGCCAGTGAAGCCCCCATCGAATTCGAGGTGAGTGAGCGGCCTGACAGCCCCGATACGGCCGATGCCCGCGAGTGACACAGTCCCGGCCCCCGGGCCGGGCGCTACTCTCGACCAGTGGCTGGCTTACCTGGAATCGATCCACCCGGTAGAGATGGACCTCGGGCTCGAACGCGTTCTGCTGGTTCTCCGGCGCCTGATGCCCGGCTCCCCCGAAGCCCGGGTGATCACCGTCGGCGGAACCAACGGCAAGGGCAGCACCGTTGCCGCACTGGAAGCCCTGTTGCTGGCTGCGGGTGAGACGGTCGGCACGTATACCTCCCCCCATCTGCTCGCCTATAACGAGCGTGTGCGCCTCAATGGGCAGAATGTCTCAGACGAAGCCTTGATCCGCGCCTTTGAACAAGTCGAAGCCGCCCGGCGTGATATCAGCCTGACCTATTTCGAATACGGAACCCTTGCTGCCTTCCTGGTGATGGTTGAGGCGGGTGTTGACAATATGGTGCTGGAAGTCGGCCTCGGGGGCCGCCTTGATGCAGTCAACGTGCTGGATGCTGACCTCGCGATTATCACCTCGGTAGACCTGGACCATACTGCCTGGCTTGGTGATGACCGCGACACCATCGGTTACGAGAAGGCCGGTATACTGAGGCCGGGACAGACCGCGGTATACGCAGACCTGGATCCGCCGCCGTCGGTATTACAGCAGGCCAGTGCCCAACGAGTACGGCTGCTGCGGCCGGGCAAGGGGTACCTCGTCAGCAATGATTCCGGCCGGTTTGTCCTTGAGACGGATGCCGGTCACCGGGTGCCGGTTCCGCCGGACCGCCTGCCTGTTAACAGCCTGGCGGCTGCGTCCGTGGCGGCGATCGAGCTGGGCCTGCCGCTGTCGGACCAGCGTATCGGTGAGGTGCTTTCGTCGGTCTCCCTGCCAGGCAGGTTTGAGCGGCTGGCAAGGCGCCCGGATGTGTTCGCCGACGTAGGCCACAACCCCCATGCCGCACACTGGCTGTTCCGGCGCCTGGAGTTTCTGCGCCGCACTTCCGGCTATAGCCGGGTAGTCGCGGTTTATGGAGGGCTGTCGGACAAGGATTCGGCCGGCGTAGCCAGGGCCCTCGCCCCGATTGTCGACCAGTGGTTTATCGCCGGGCTGGACGTGCCCCGTGGCCTGTCCTCCGAAACACTTACCGGGCGAGTGAAAGCGGTGATTCCAGCAGAGCGACTGGCAACGTGTGAAACCATAGCGGAGGCCACGGCAGCCGCGCTGGTCAGTGCAGGCACTGATGGGTTGGTGTTGATATTAGGTTCCTTTTTCTCCGTCGCGGAAGGGAAGCGTTACTTCAGCTAGTGTCCCGGGCCAGGCTCGCGAAACGTCTTACAAATTGGTCATAGACCCGCTACCGCTTTGAGTTGGGGTTTTACGGCAGTTATATTCACAGGTATTGGCGCCTCCAACAGGGAGCCGACGTAAGGTGAGTGGAATGAAACAGCGGATCATAGGCGCATTGGTACTGATTTCACTGGTGGTGATTTTTCTGCCAATGATGTTTGACGAACCCCATGATGAGCGCGCCGTGCGCTCCCTGGATATCCCGGAGGAACCTCCGTTCCCCGAGGTCAATGTACCGGAAGACGAAGACCCACTGGAGGGCGTGCCGGATTACCGTGTCGAGGAAGCGGAGCCACCCGCCCGGGATATGCTTGAAGATCCTGCTATGGGAGACGAGGGCACTGTGGCCGGAGAAAAGCCCGTGGAACCCGCCGAGGAGTCAGCGCCGGTAGTGGTTGAGCAAGAGCCAGCCAGCACAGGTACGGCCGGGCAGGCGCAATCTCAGCAGTCAGCACGGGAAACCGAGGGCGCTACGACTGAAACTGAGCCTGAAGAGCCCGCTGTAACGGCTTCTGCGGCCGAGGACAGTGAAAATGCCGACTACGAGCGTACCCTGGCCGGCGCCTGGGTAATACAGTTGGGTAGCTTCGGGGATGAAGGCAACGCCCGTCGACTGCGGGACCGTGTTCGCGAAAGGGGCTATGGTGCCCACCTGCAGGAAGTTACCCGTGGTGATCAACGATTGTTGCGGGTTTTTTCCGGTCCGTTTGCCGAGAAGGCAGAGGCAGAGAAGGCCAAGGCAGTGCTGGATGAGGCGTTCGGTATCAAGTCCCTGGTTACCCGGGGCGAAGGCTGAGCGTTTCCCGGGGACGCAAAGGCAGGGCAGGGCGCCAGGTTGTTTCCGGTCGCGCCGCCGCATCGTTGTCAGGCCAGGTGGTTTGGGTTACCGGTGATTCCTGATAGAATTCGCGGTTCCTGTTCTTCACCGGGTAATTCATGAACGCGCTGATCTGGATCGACTGGGTCATCATCGCCCTGCTGACAATTTCCACCCTGATCAGCCTTAAAAGGGGCTTTGTCAGGGAGGCCCTGTCGCTCGTTACCTGGGTGGCTGCGTTCATTGTCGCCCGCACCTTTCATCCCCAGATGCAGTCCCTCCTTGCCGGTACGGTGGAAACACCGCTGGTTCGCCTGATTGCGGCCTTTGCCATACTGTTCGTGGCAACGCTGATCGTCGGGGCCATCATCAATAACCTGATTGGCCACCTGGTCCGGGTTACTGGCCTCAGTGCCACCGACCGGGTTCTGGGCATGGTTTTCGGCCTCTTGAGGGGCCTGGTCGTGGTCGTCGTCGCCATCGCCTTTACCCGTTATACCCCGCTGGCTGAGGATACCTGGTGGCGGACATCTGTGATGATCGAGCGGCTGAGCGTCGTGGAGGACTGGTCCCGTCGTACCTTCGGAGACGAATTCGAGCGCTTCCTCGGGCCGGCGCCATCCGGCGAAGTGGTCCGTGGGCACATGTCCGAGGCGGTAAAGTCTCAGGCCTTCTAGGCAACACCGTAGTTTCAATGTTCTGGAGAACGCAGCACCCATGTGTGGAATTGTAGGAATTGTCAGTACGCAGTATGTCAATCAGGCGTTGTATGACGCCCTGACGGTACTCCAGCACCGGGGCCAGGATGCGGCCGGTATCGTAACTTTCCAGGATGACCGCTTCTTTCTGCGTAAGGACAATGGCCTGGTGCGTGACGTCTTCCGTACCTCCCACATGCGTCGCTTGGTAGGTAATGTCGGTATCGGCCATGTACGTTACCCTACTGCAGGCAGTTCCAGCTCGGCGGAGGCCCAGCCGTTCTATGTCAACAGCCCCTACGGGATTACGCTGGCGCATAATGGCAACCTGACCAATGCTGATGAGCTGGCCCGGGACCTGTTCCGCACAGACCTGCGCCATATCAATACCAATTCCGATTCAGAAGTCCTGCTGAACGTGTTTGCCCATGAGCTGCAGAAGCTGGGCAAGCTCGATCCAAGCAAGGAAGAAATCTTTGCTGCCGTGCGCGCCGTTCACAAGCGCTGCCGTGGCGCCTATGCGGTGATTGCCATGATCACCGGTTACGGCATTGTCGGCTTCCGCGACCCCAACGGTATCCGCCCCGCCTGTTACGGCGTGCGTGAGACCGACGAGGGCAAAGAGTACATGATCGCCTCTGAAAGCGTGGCCCTCAGTGCGGCGGGCTTCAAGCTGGTCAGGGATATCGCCCCGGGCGAGGCGGTGTATATCGAAACCGACGGTACCCTCTACACCCAGCAATGTGCCGAGGCCCCCAGCCTGAACCCCTGTATTTTCGAGCATGTGTACTTCGCCCGCCCGGACTCCATCATGGACCAGGTTTCGGTCTACAAGGCCCGCCTGCGCATGGGGGAAACCCTGGCGGACAAGGTGCTGCGGGAATGTCCCGACCACGATATCGACGTCGTGGTACCCATTCCGGACACCAGCCGAACCTCCGCTCTGCAGATGGCCCACCGCCTGGGAGTGAAATTCCGGGAAGGGTTTATCAGGAATCGCTACATTGGCCGCACATTCATCATGCCCGGCCAGAAAATGCGCAAAAAATCCGTGCGCCAGAAACTCAATCCCATCGACCTGGAGTTTCGCGGCAAGAATGTGATGCTGGTGGATGACTCCATCGTACGGGGCACCACCTGCCACGAAATTATCCAGATGGCCCGGGACGCCGGCGCCCGCAAGGTCTACTTCGCCTCTGCAGCACCCCCCGTACGCTTCCCCAATGTCTACGGTATCGATATGCCGTCGCCCCGGGAGCTGATCGCCCATGATCGTACCGTGGAGGAAATCCAGACCCTTATCGGTGCCGACTGGCTGGTGTACCAGGACCTGGAAGACCTTGTGTCCTGTGTCGATGATGTGAACCCGGACATTGAGGGCTGGGAGTGTTCTGTCTTCAATGGCAAGTACATTACCGGCGATGTCGATGAGGCCTACCTGGCGCGCCTGGACGCCCTTCGGGGGGACGAGGCCCGGGAAGCGGCCCAGGCGGGTCTTCCTGAAGATAACGGTATTATCGACCTGCATAACGACGAAGACTGAGGCCTGGAACAACATGACGCAACGCCGTGAAGAGCACATTCTGATTCCGGAAGCTGACCTGGACGGGGTCTCGGTGGATACCCTTGCGGTCAGGGCAGGGCAGCACCGTACCGGTGAGCTGGAGCACAGTGATGCCATCTTTCCCACTTCGAGTTTCGTTTATGGCAGTGCAGCCCAGGCGGCCGCGCGCTTTGGCGGCGAGGAGCCGGGTAATATCTATTCCCGCTTCACCAACCCGACGGTGCGGGCCTTCGAGGAGCGCATTGCGGCCATGGAGGGCGGGGAGCGCGCCGTGGCAACGGCATCCGGCATGGCCGCCATCCTGGCGACCTGTATGTCACTGCTGAAAAGCGGCGACCATGTGGTATGTTCGCGGGGTGTTTTCGGCACGACCAATGTGCTGTTCCAGAAGTACCTGGCTCGTTTTGGTGTAACCACCAGCTTTGTCGGGCTGACCGATATGGACGGCTGGCGGAGCGCCGTGAACGAGCGTACCCGCATGCTCTTTATCGAGACACCGTCGAATCCCCTGTGCGAAGTCGCCGACATGGCTGCCCTGGCAGAACTCGCCCACGACAACGACGCCCTGTTTGTGGTGGACAACTGCTTTTGTACGCCCGTGCTGCAGCGACCGCTGGAATTCGGCGCGGATATCGTTATCCATTCCGCGACCAAGTACCTGGACGGGCAGGGTCGCTGTGTCGGCGGTGTGGTGGTCGGTGGCCAGGCGCTTATGGAAGAGGTTTACGGTTTCCTGCGCTCCGCCGGGCCGACCATGAGCCCTTTCAATGCCTGGGTGTTCCATAAGGGGCTGGAAACCTTACCAATCCGTATGCGTGCCCACTGTGAGAATGCGTTACAGTTGGCCCGTTGGCTTGAGCTGCAGCCAGGGGTCGAAAAGGTTCATTACGCGGGCCTTGAGAGTCACCCCCAGCACCAGCTGGCCAGTCGCCAGCAGGATGGCTACGGCGGTGTGTTGTCGTTCACCGTCAGCGGGGGGCAGCCTGAAGCCTGGGCCTTTATCGATGCCACCCGAATGGTGTCCATTACGGCTAACCTGGGTGATGTCAAAACCACCATTACCCATCCCGGCACCACCACCCATGGCCGGCTGTCACCGGAAGACAAGGCGCTGGCGGGGATTACCGACAACCTGATCCGCCTTTCTGTGGGCATTGAGGCCCTGGAAGACTTGAAGAACGACATGAAGCGGGGGCTGCAGGCCCTCGGTCTATGATGCCGGCGGTATTGATGCAGTCGCCATTTCATCAGCAGAGGATTGTGTCCCGACTTCATGGCTAAAACCGGCAAGCAAGACAACGCCCCCGCAGAGCTCACCGAAAAACAGCAGCGGTTTCGCCGCCTGGTCGCCCAGGGGGCCAGGGAAGGCCTGGTGATTGCGTTTATCGCACTGGCCATCTTCCTTGCCATGGCACTGGCCACCTACAGTGCTTCCGATCCGGGCTGGGCATCTATCGGGCATGACGTGCGGGTCGATAATGCGGCCGGGCCCTTTGGCGCCTGGCTCGCCAGCCTGCTGATGGATGTCTTCGGGCAGGTGTCCTATCTGTTCCCTGTGATGGTGGCGGGCTATGCCCTGTTACTGATACGCCTGCGCCACGACCCACTGGAAATGCACTGGCCTTTGCTGCTGATGCGGACTGGCGGCTTTCTGCTCATCCTTTTATCCGCCTGCAGCCTGTTGGCCCTTTATTCCCTATTTGGCCTTGGAGCCACCTCCGGCGGTGTCCTGGGGCAGGCGGTGTCTTCCTCCATGGTGCGGTTCTTTAACCTGCCGGCAACCACCCTGATCCTGGTGGCTATTTTTCTGTTCGCGCTGACGGTGACTACGGGGCTTTCCTGGTTCAGTCTGATGGACCGGGTCGGTGGCTACACCCTTGATGGGCTGTCGTGGCTGCGCGGGCTCTTTTCCTCGGATAGTACGCAGGATGCAAGTCAGGAAAAGGCGCCGCCGGACGAGAAATCGGAGCCGCCGTTGCTGACCGAGCAGGCGCAGGTTTCCGACAAGGAGCCCTGGTGGCGTCGGCTGTGGCCGTTTGGTGGCAAGGATAGGGCCGGGGACCAAGATAGCCAGCCCACAAAGGGTAAGGAAGACTCCCGGGCGGGCCGCCGCCGGTCGGACGATGATGAACCTGTGCTGCTTGAAAGCTTCAGCTCCCGGGATGATGACGAACCGGAACCGGAGCCAGAACCCGTTAGGCCAGCAAAGTCTGCAGGCAGCGCCGGCAAGGTGAAAATTTCACCGTTCAAGCGGGATGGTGACGGTGAGGCCGAGAAGGAAAAGACTCGCAAACAGGCCTCCCTGCTCGAAGACCTGGAAAGCCCGATTCCACCACTGACCCTGCTGGACCCGCCTGATGAGCACCAGGAGAAGGGCTACTCCGAGGAATCCCTGGAGCACATGTCTCGTATGCTCGAAGAGAAGCTGGCGGACTTCGGGGTGACCGTGGAAGTTGTGGAGGTAAACCCCGGTCCGGTTATCACCCGCTTCGAAATCAAGCCAGCCCCCGGTGTCAAGGTGAGCAAGATTTCCAACCTGGCAAAGGACCTCGCCCGGTCACTGGCCGTGCTGAGTGTCCGGGTTGTTGAGGTAATTCCCGGCAAATCGGTGGTGGGCATTGAGATCCCGAATGAGAAACGGGAGATGGTGCGTCTCAGTGAGGTGCTCGGCGCGAGGGTATTTGCCGAATCTTCCTCGGCCCTGACGCTCGCCCTGGGCAACGACATCGGTGGCAACCCGATGGTCGCCAACTTGTCGAAAATGCCCCACCTGCTGGTGGCTGGCACCACGGGCTCCGGTAAATCCGTTGGTGTTAACGCCATGCTGCTGAGCATGCTTTTGAAGGCTACGCCGGAAGAGGTGCGCTTCATCATGGTAGACCCCAAGATGCTTGAACTGAGTATCTACGAGGGCATCCCGCACCTGCTGTCGCCGGTGGTGACCGACATGAAGGAGGCCGCCAATGCCCTGCGCTGGTGCGTGGCGGAGATGGAACGTCGCTACAAGTTGATGGCTAACCTGGGCGTACGGAACATTGCCGGCTATAACCGGAAGGTGAAGGATGCCCGCGCAGCCGGTGAGCCACTGCTGGATCCGCTCTGGAAGCCGGACGAATACCTGGATAACGATGAGCAGGCGCGTCCGGAACTGGAAACCCTGCCATTTATCGTGGTGGTCATCGACGAATTTGCCGACATGATGATGATTGTCGGCAAGAAGGTGGAAGAGCTCATCGCCCGTATTGCGCAGAAGGCGAGGGCCGCCGGCATTCACCTGATCCTGGCCACCCAGCGCCCGTCTGTCGACGTTATTACCGGCCTTATCAAGGCCAACATACCGACCCGTATCTCGTTCCAGGTATCTTCGAAGATTGATTCGCGGACTGTGCTGGACCAGGGCGGTGCGGAGCAGCTCCTCGGTCACGGCGACATGCTCTACCTGCCGCCGGGCTCCGGCCTGCCGGTACGTGTTCACGGTGCGTTCGTGGACGACGACGAAGTGCACCGCATTGTTAACGCCTGGAAAGCCCGCGGGGAACCAGATTACGTTGATGATGTCCTTAATGGTGCCGAGGGTGAGAGTCTGCCCGGCGTACCGACCCTGAGCGAGGGGGGCGACAGTGAAGGAGACAGCCTGTTTGACGAGGCGGTCGCCTTTGTCACAGAGGGTCGCCGGGTGTCGATCTCTTCGGTTCAACGCAAATTCAAGATTGGCTACAACCGGGCCGCCAACCTGGTGGATGCCATGGAAGCCGCTGGCGTTGTCAGTCCGGCTGGCCACAACGGTGCCCGGGAAGTCCTGGCGCCGCCACCCCCGAAAGCCTGAGCCTTCAGGAGGTTCCGAATGATCAAGACCGGTCGCGCATTACTGGGTTCACTTGCTGCGTTACTCATGACCACCAGCCTGGCTTCCGCCGACGAAGGGGCTGCTGATCGCCTTGCGGATGCCCTCAGCCGTTATTCAACATTTCAGGCGGCGTTTACCCAGGTAGTGGCCGATGAGCAGGGGAGGGTGATGCAGGAGACCACCGGAAACCTCAAGGCCAGGCGCCCCGGACTCTTCTACTGGGAAACCGATCCTCCCGCCAACCAGTTTATCGTCAGCGATGGCGAAACCGTTGAGCTGTATGACCCGGACCTGGAGCAGGTCACAATCCAGAAGCTGGACGAGCAGGTGAGCATCACGCCGGCTTTACTGCTCAGCGGTGAAACGGAAGGCCTGGCAGAGACCTACGACATCACCGAACAGCGTTACGGCGAGAACACCCGGGAGTATACGCTGCTGCCCCGCAGTGAGGATTCCCTGTTTATCTCGCTGACGCTTACCTTCTATGACGGTGAACTCCAGGCCATGCGCCTGGAGGACTCCCTGGCCCAGCGCACCGAGCTTGAATTCGGCAATGTTCGTATTAACGAGCAGGTTCCGGACGGTGCGTTCGAGTTAGACTATCCCGAGTCCGTAGATGTGATTCAGGGCATTCAGTAATGCAGGACAGCCTGTTCGGAGACCAGAAGGGTTTTGAGCCGCTGGCTGCCCGCATGCGTCCCCGTAACCTTGACGAATACGTGGGGCAGGAACACCTGGTGGGCCCCGGCAAGCCCCTGCGCAAGGCAGTGGAGCAGGGCCAGTTACACTCCATGATCCTCTGGGGGCCACCCGGCGTCGGCAAGACCACGTTTGCGCGCCTGCTGGCCAGTGTTGGAGACATGGGCTATGAGACGCTGTCGGCGGTACTGTCCGGCGTTAAGGACATCCGCGCGGCAGTGGACCGGGCCCGCAGCCGCAAACAGGCAGATGGTCGTGACACCCTGTTGTTCGTCGATGAGGTTCATCGGTTCAACAAAAGCCAGCAGGATGCCTTCCTGCCGCATATCGAGGATGGCACGTTCATCTTTGTCGGTGCTACAACGGAAAACCCTTCTTTTGAACTCAACAGTGCACTCCTGTCCCGAACGCGGGTCTATGTGCTCAAGAACCTTGAAGAACAGGATCTGGTCGGACTCCTGCAAAGGGCACTGGTCTCGGCGTCGGGCCTGGCTGGACAGATTGCAGTGAGTGACCAGGTGCTCGGCCTGATTGCCTCGGCCGGCAGTGGTGACGCACGGCGGGCGCTGAATGTGCTGGAGGTGGCGTCTGACCTGGCAGAACCGGGTGCGGATGGCGCGCCCGAGATTACCGAGTCAGTGCTGGAGCAGGTGCTGCAAAGCAGTCTGAGGCGCTTTGACAAGGGCGGGGATGTCTTCTATGACCAGATCTCGGCCCTTCACAAGTCGGTGCGGGGCTCGGATCCGGACGCCTCGTTGTACTGGATGTGCCGCATGCTGGATGGCGGTGCGGACCCCCTCTACGTTGCACGGCGCCTGGTCAGAATTGCCTCGGAAGACATCGGCAATGCCGATCCCCGGGCCCTGAGGCTGTGCCTCGATGCCTGGGATGTGCTGGAGCGCCTGGGCTCACCGGAAGGCGAACTGGCCCTTGCCCAGGCGGTGACCTACCTGGCCCTGGCGCCCAAAAGCAACGCTGTCTACAGCGCCTATAACCGCTGCATGGCAGATATCCGCAAGGATCCCGACTACCAGGTGCCGGTGCACATCCGGAACGCGCCAACGTCCCTGATGAAAGACCTGGGCTATGGTGAGGAGTACCGTTACGCCCATGATGAGCCGGATGCCTTCGCCGCCGGCGAAGCCTACCTGCCCGAAGAGGTTCACCAGCGGCGCTATTACCAACCGGTTCCCCGAGGCCTGGAAATCCGGTTGGGCGAGAAGCGGGAGCGCCTGGATACGATGAACCGGGCGAGTGACCGCCAGCGTTACCCTTCCGGTTCCCGTTAACAGATTTTCCGCTTGCCCTCACTGCATTACGGGCACGGCTTCAATAGCCGAATTGCCGCCCACGCCTTAACGCCATGGGACCCGAATGGTTATAATGCGCCGTTACCCTAACCGATTCCATACAGTCAACCACAGGGATTGCCATGCTCGACCCCAAACGCGTCCGCGCTGAAACCGACGAGATTGCCCGCCGTCTGGCCATCAAGCACTTTACCTTCGAACGGGATGTGTTCAACGAACTCGAAGAGAAGCGCCGTTCCATCCAGGTGCGCACAGAGACGTTGCAGAGTGAGCAAAACCGGCGTTCCAAGTCCATCGGCAAGGCGAAGGCGGCCGGCGAAGATATCCAGCCGCTGTTGCAGGAGGTGGAAAACCTCAAACGTCAGAAAGCAGACGCCGAGGATGAGCTGCGCTCGGTACAGGAGGCTCTCAATGCCTTTTTCTCCGGCATTCCCAACGTTCCGGATCAAACGGTACCTGCGGGCGAGAGCGAAGCAGACAATGTGGAGATCCGCCGCTGGGGTGAGCCACGGAGTTTTGACTTCGAAGTAAAGGACCACGTCAGTCTTGGCGAGGCGATGGGGGGAATGGACTTCGAGGCGGGGACCCGCCTTGCGCACAGCCGGTTTGTCGCCATGCGCGGTGCCATTGCACGCCTGCACCGGGCCCTGACCCAGTTCATGCTGGATCAGCACACCCTGGAGCATGGTTACGAAGAAACCTACGTTCCTTACATGGTCAATGCCAACACCCTGTATGGCACCGGTCAGCTGCCGAAGTTTGAAGAGGACCTGTTCCGTACCGTCGGGGAGCACCCCCTGTACCTGATACCAACGGCTGAAGTACCCGTGACTAACCTGGTGGCAGACAGCATTATCGAAGATGCCAGCCTTCCGCTGAAGTTTGTCGCCCATACACCTTGCTTCCGCAGCGAAGCCGGGTCTTATGGCCGTGATACCCGGGGCATGATCCGGCAGCACCAGTTCGACAAGGTGGAGCTGATCCACGTGGTTCGCCCCGAAGAGTCGGACGCCGCCCTGGACGAGCTGACCGGTAACGCGGAGAAAATCCTGCAGCTGCTGAACCTGCCCTACCGGGTGGTAGAGCTGTGTGGCGGTGACATCGGGTTCTCGGCCGCCCGGACCTATGACCTGGAAGTCTGGCTGCCGGGGCAGGACCAGTATCGTGAGATTTCTTCCTGCTCCAATACCCGGGATTTTCAGGCACGGCGTATGCAAGCACGCTGGCGTAACCCGGAAACCGGCAAGCCGGAACCTGTGCATACCCTGAACGGGTCCGGCCTGGCGGTGGGCCGCACCCTGATTGCGGTGATGGAAAACTACCAGCAGGCCGACGGCTCCATTGAGGTGCCGGACGTGCTGCGCCCCTATATGCGAGGCATCGACAGGATTCAATGACAACAGCGGACCGGAGCGATATGAGCAGGCATCGGATCGGGGCAGCGCGGCCCGGCAATGCACCACTGAAGGGCAAGGAGGGCGTGCGCCTGCCGCCCCGGTACCGGGTTAACCCGGTTACAAGGAATCCTAACTCCTCGGTTGGGGAGGTGTTCCTGGTCGGGGCAGGACCGGGTGATCCGGAACTGCTGACCCTCAAGGCGTGGCGTATCCTGCAGTCTGCCGAGGTAGTGCTGTACGACCGCCTGGTCTCCCAGCCCATCCTTGATATGATTCCTCACAGTGCCGAAATGGTGCACGTAGGCAAGCAGCGCTCCAATCACAGTGTTCCCCAGGGCGAGATCAACCAGCGCCTGGTGGCCCTGGCCCGGGAGGGGCGACGTGTGGTACGTCTCAAGGGAGGCGATCCGTTTATCTTTGGCCGGGGTGGAGAGGAAATCGAAACCCTGGCGGAGGCGGGGGTGCGCTTCCAGGTGGTTCCGGGTATCACCGCCGCTTCCGGTTGTGCCGCGTATGCGGGTATTCCGCTAACCCACCGCGACCATGCCCAGTCAGTTCGCTTTGTGACGGGCCACCTCAAGAACGATACCTGTGACCTGCCGTGGAATGACTTTGTGCAGAGTCACCAGACCCTGGTCTTCTATATGGGGCTCGTGGGCCTTCCGATTATCGTAAGGGAGCTGACGGCCCATGGTATGCGGCAGCAAATGCCCGTGGCGCTCGTATCCCGTGGCACTACACCGGAACAGGAAGTGGTTTGTGGCACCCTCGAGGATATTGTTGAACGCGTCAAACAGCGGGACGTGCCGGCACCCACACTGGTTATTATTGGCGACGTGGTGAGCCTGCGAGACCGACTCGACTGGATGGCTGCGGTACCGACAGGGGACGACCGGTAAGAGGTGCGGGAGGTGCGGACCGGTATCCCGGCCCGCACGGTAATCCACGGCTGATCAGCCCAGCCGGGCGGGCAGTGCATCCTTGAGCTTGTCACGCATCTCGCGCAGGGCTTTTTCCGTGGTCTCCCAGTCGATACAGGCATCGGTGACCGATACCCCGTATTTCAGGTCAGCCAGGTTTTCAGGGATCGGCTGGTTGCCCCAGTTCAGGTTACTTTCCACCATCAGGCTCTGGATGGAGCGATTACCTTCCAGGATCTGGTGGCTCACGTCCTGCATGACCAGTGGCTGAATGGTCGGATCCTTGTTGGAGTTGGCGTGGCTGCAGTCCACCATGATGGACTTGCGTACGCCCGCCTTTTCCAGTGCCTGCTCGCACAGGGTTACGCTGACGGAGTCGTAGTTGGGCTTGCCGCCACCACCACGAAGGACCACGTGACCGTATTTGTTCCCGCGCGTACGGATAATGGCTCCCTTGCCCTGCTGGTCAATGCCCAGGAAGGAGTGGGGGTGGGACACCGATTTCAGGGCGTTGACTGCCACATCCAGGCTGCCATCAGTGCCATTCTTGAAGCCAATTGCCATGGAAAGGCCGCTGCTCATTTCCCGGTGGGTCTGGGACTCGGTGGTGCGGGCACCGATGGCGGACCAGGAAATGCTGTCCTGCAGGTACTGGGGAAGCGTCGGGTCGAGGGCCTCGGTTGCTGTCGGAAGGCCTATCTCGGCGATATCCAGCAGCAGGCGACGACCGATATGCAGGCCCTGTTCAATGTCGAATGAATCATCCAGGTGCGGGTCGTTGATCAGCCCCTTCCAGCCTACGGTCGTGCGGGGCTTCTCGAAATAGACCCGCATTACGATGTACAGGGTATCGCTGACCTCATCCGCCAGGGCCTTGAGGCGGCGGGCATACTCGAGGGCTGCATCAACGTCGTGGACCGAGCAGGGGCCGACAACCACAAACAGGCGGTGATCCTTGCCATCGAGGATGTCATAGATCGTCTGCCTTCCTTGCGAGACCGTCGCTGCGGCCTTGTCAGTCAGTGGCAGTTCCTGTTTCAGGGCTTCCGGGGTGATCAGCGGTTCCTGGCTGGCCACATTGAGGTTCTCTAGTTGCTTGCCGGACATACAGTTGTGTTCCTGGTGCTCTCTCTTGGAAGCCTTGCGGGCAGTGCCTTGCAGGGCTTTCCGGGGTTATTTTGATGGATCGATATACTGCGCCATTTGACCGGTCAATGCAACGCGCCGGGGCACCCGAACCGGCTCCTTTCGCTGGACCTGGGCAGCTTCACGTGCTGCAATGTGAACAAATCCGTATCCGGACCATACAGTGCCTGTTTGTGACGACAGTACCCATGCCTGAACACTTCCAGCCCGATACCTTGTCCCAAGCCATTGAGGGCGTGCTCAGGGAAATTCGGGTGCCGGATCTGCCTTATCCTGTGGGAGAACCACCCACACCCGTGGACTGGGGAGATTGGTTGCAGGCGCAATGGCATGACCAGAGTGACCAGCGGGTTTCGGACCTGCTCAGTTCCATGGACGGCCCGTGGTCAGTCAGGCAGGTGAATTCGGCCTATCTGGCAGATCGCATCATGGACGTCTTCCTCCGGTCTTCCGGTTTACACCCTGTGCTGGTCGCTCGCCTGGCACGCTTGCGGTACCCGCTGGCCTGGCAGTTTGCGGCAACCGGCGCGGGCCCCTTCCTGGACCACCTGGTGACCTGGCTCGACAGCTTTGAGGACTGGCGTGGCTGGAGTGATTCCGGAGGGCGCTCGTCCCGGGCACTGCTGGACCGCCTCGACCGGTTGGTCGAAGTTGTCGAGGATGTCTTCGCCACCCAGTCGATTACTTCCTTCGTTGAGTACTGTGATCAGTGGCATGCCGAGGCCCGGCGCCGACAGGCGCATTCCAGTCGCCTGCACCAGCGGTTGCTGGAGACCGAGGCCGGGGCTGCCCGTCAGCGCAAGGCTGACCAGGCGTCGCGGGCCGTGGCAGGCAGGGCGCTGGAAGGTCGCAGGGTTCCGCCGGCGATCATGGACTTCCTCGTTGACCACTGGGTTCCCCTGCTGCGCCAGATCGCCTGGAAGGAGGGCCCGGATGGTGATAACTGGCGTCACGGAAAACGTTTGCTGGAGTGGATGGTCTGGGTCGGTGACCCGGATCTGTCGAGCCAGAATCTTGAACGGGTCTACCAGGTGGGGGAACAGCTGGCAGACCGTGTCAGTGAGGTCTGGCAGCGAATCTGGCAGGAGCCTCCCCCCCGGGGCGCCCTTGCAGCCCTTGAACAGGTCCTGGTGGAACGACTTCGTGGCGGTGAACCCGAGGTGTCTTCTACCCGACAGCACCTGGTAAGGCTGGATTACGACCGCCACTGGCTGGATATCGCTGCCCCGCTTGAGGAAGACATCGGTCGTGTCCGGGGGCAATGGTTTGTGAAGGGTTCGGGTGATGACGAACAACGCCGGTATTTTCTGGCGTGCTTCCCGGAGACGACCGAAATCCTGTGGAGCAACGGTTTCGGTGTACGTCTGGGCATGACGTTCTGGCGGGACTTCCGACAGGCCCTGGAGGAAGGCACTATAAGGCCATTACCCGAGCAGACCCGCTTTGGCCAGGTCCTCGAAGACACCCTGACGGCACTCGGCCGGGTGCTGGAGTCCCAGCGCCGACAGCGCCAGCAGGCTGCCCGCCGTGCCCGGGAAAAGGCTGAGCAGGTCCGGTTGCAGAAAGAAGCCCGTGAGCGCGAGCTCCAGGAAGCCGAGGCTCGCCGCCAGGCCGAGGCCGAGCGGGAGCAGCAACAGGCCCGTGAGCGTGCCCGCCAGGAAGAGGCTGCCCGGCTGGAGGCGGCCCGTGCTGCCGCCCGTGACCAGGCAATGACCGAGGTGGACAGGCTCGGGCCGGGTAGCTGGATTGCCCTGCGCACTGGAGGGGATAACCAGGAACGGCGGCTGAAACTCGCCGTGCGGATAAATGCGCGTCGCAAGCTGGTTTTCGTGGACCGGCTTGGCCTCAATCGCACGGAACTGACCATCGATCAGCTGGTCGACCACCTGCTGGACGATACCGCGCGGATTCTCGGTGCGTCTGCGGAATTTGATGAAACCCTGAGCCGGGTAGTGGGCCGCATTCGGCTAGGTCGCTGAAAACTGGCCATCCCGAACCCTTCTCACTGCTCGTATTGTAATGAAAGTGCTGCCGAATTATGACAACAGACGATCCATACTCATTTGGTTATCCGGATGTTGAACCGGAGCGGGACCAGCGCACCGAATATCGCCTGACCGGTCGGGCCAACGTCACGATTGAACTGGAAGCTGCGGAGCCCGGTGCCGGCGACGGTGCACGGACTACCCGGGCGAGCAGTTCTGATATCTCCACTGGTGGCATGCGACTGATCACCACCGAACCCTTGCCTGGCAGAGCGTTGCTGCCGGTGATCGTTGAGTTGCCCGGATACGGTGAGGGATTTCCGTTAACCGTTGAAGTGATCTGGTGTCGCCCGGCAAGGAAGCAAGGTGAGTGGTTGACGGGGCTCAGAGTGCTGGACTCTGGAGAGGCTGAGTATCTGGCCTGGGTGGAGGCCATGGCCCGGATCATAGAGGCCGATCAGGGGTAGCAGCCCGGGATTGCCCCGGGCTGCCAGGGTGCGCCCTCAGTCTTCCAGGGTACCCATTCCGGTAATGTTGAAACCGCAGTCCACATACATCACTTCGCCAGTTACGCCGCTGGCCAGGTCTGAGCCAAGGAACGCCGCTGCGTTGCCAACCTCTTTCTGGGTAACATTGCGCTTCAGCGGGGCACGGCCAGCGTTTTCGTTCAGCATACGGCGGAAAGCCTTGATGCCGGAGGCCGCCAGGGTCTTGATGGGGCCTGCGGAAATGGCATTGACCCGCACACCGTCTCCGCCCAGGGCCACTGCCATGTAACGCACGCTGGCCTCCAGGGATGCCTTGGCCAGGCCCATCACGTTGTAGTTCGGGAGTACCTTCTCGGAGCCCAGGTAAGACAGGGTCATCAGCGAGCTGCTTTCATTGAGCAGGCCTTCCTTGCGTGCACCCTTGGCCAGCGCCACGAAGCTGTAGGAGCTGATATCGTGGGCCATGCGGAAGCCGTCGCGGGTGGTCACATCCACATAGTTGCCGTCAAGTTCGTGAGCGGGTGCGAACCCGACAGCGTGAACGATAATGTCAATCGAATCCCAGTGCTGCTTCAGGTCGGCAAACACCTTGTCGATTTCTTCGTCGGAGGCCACGTCACAGGGGAAGGTGAGGGTGCTCCCCCAGCCTTCGGCAAAGCCCTCAACCCGGGATTTGAGCTTGTCATTCTGGTAGGTGAACGCCAGTTCGGCGCCCTGCTCGTGAAAGGCCTCGGCAATGCCGTGGGCAATGGAGTGCTTGCTTGCGACACCGACGATCAGTGCGCGTTTTCCGCTGAGGATTCCCATGGTTGTTCTCCCTATGATGAATGTTGCGGGCATTATCCCTGATGAAGGTAGTGCTGCCTAACGGTCCAATGGTCGTAGGTCAGCGACCTGTTCGGTAGCTGGGGGCCGGTAGAAAAGGGCCGCTGTCAGCAGTTCCCGTGTGTAGTCTGTTCCGGGGCTCCGGAAGATGGCTTCGGCCGCGCCGCTTTCAATAACCTTTCCGCCGCGCAGAACCAGCAGTTGATGGCTCAGTGCCCTCACCACGGCCAGGTCGTGGCTGATAAAAAGGTAGCTCAGGCGGTAACGTGCCTGCAATCGTTGCAGTAGCTCGATTACCTGCTTCTGCACCGTGCGGTCAAGGGCCGACGTGGGCTCGTCCAGCACGATGATATCCGGCTGCAGCACCAGTGCGCGTGCAATGGCGATGCGCTGCCTCTGGCCACCAGAGAATTCGTGAGGATAGCGGTGGCGTGCCTCCGGGTCCAGTCCGACATCCTGCAGCGCCCGGATAACCCGCTGTTCCTGGGACTTGCGGTCTTCACTGCCATGTACCTCCAGGCCTTCTCTCACAATGTCGCCCACCGACATACGGGGGCTCAGGCTGCCGAAGGGGTCCTGGAAAACCAGTTGCATTCGCCGGCGCCAGGGACGGAACTCGCCCTGGTTAAGGTGATCAATCCGCTCTCCGAGGAATTCAACCCGGCCCTGGCCTTCGGTCAGCTTGAGCAGGGCATGGCCTATGGTGGTCTTGCCGCTGCCGCTCTCGCCGACGATACCCAGGGTTTCACCCCGCCGCAGCCGGAAACTGACATCCTGAACCGCCGGAAACCAGCGCCGGGTGGGTCCGAACAGGGATTTACCCACTGGAAACCGGACGTTGAGATCCTCCACCCGCAGCAATTCCTCGTTGCCCTGGTCCAGCTCGGGAGGGTGCTCCGGCGGCTCCGAGTCCAGCAATTTGCGGGTATAGGGGTGCGAAGGTGACGTGAAAACCTGGTGAGTTTCTCCCTGCTCAACCATGGCCCCATTTTCCATTACCACCACACGCCGGGCATAGTGGCGCACGATTGACAGGTCGTGGGTGATCAGCAGGATGGCCATGCCGAAGCGCTTCTGGAGGGATTTGAGCAGCTCCAGCACCTGCTTCTGAACCGTTACATCGAGGGCGGTTGTAGGCTCATCAGCGATCAGGAGATCCGGCTCGTTGGCCAGGGCCATGGCGATCATTACCCTTTGCTTCTGACCTCCTGACAGCTGGTGCGGATAGGTTTTGAGCCGTTCACGGGGGTCCGGGATACCCACCAGCTCCAGCAGCTCGATAACCCGGTTCCGGGCTTTCTCACCACGCATTCCCTTGTGTACCGCCAGGACCTCGCTGATCTGCTTTTCAACCGTGTGAAGCGGGTTGAGGGAGGTCATTGGCTCCTGGAAAATCATGCTGATGGCCCGGCCCCGCACCTGTCGTAGCCGGCGTTCGCCTGCCTGCAACAAGTCCTCGCCCCGATAGAGGATGGAGCCCGTGGGGTAATCTATCAGGTGCTCGTCCAGCAAACGTAATACCGAGAGAGCCGATACGGACTTTCCTGAGCCGCTTTCACCGACCAGTGCCACCGTTTCGCCCTCCCGTACCTCGAACGACAGGCCGTTGACCACCGGGGCGTTGTTGCCAAACCTGAGGGTCAGGTCGTCAAACCGCAGCACACTGCCCATATCAATTCTTCCTCGGGTCAAATGCATCACGTACGGCCTCACCGACGAACACCAGCAGCGTCAGCATCAGCGCCAGGCTGAAAAATGCTGACATGCCCAGCCAGGGCGCATGAAGGTTTTCCTTGCCCTGATAGATCAGCTCCCCGAGGGAAGGTGAGCCGGGAGGCAGGCCGAAGCCCAGGAAATCCAGCGATGTCAGGGCGGTGATAGCACCGGTGAGAATAAAGGGCAGGAACGTCAGCGTTGCTACCATGGCGTTGGGCAGGATGTGTCGGAACATGATTTTGCGGTTACCCAGCCCCAGGGCCCGGGCTGCCTTGACATATTCCAGGTTGCGTGCGCGGAGGAACTCTGCACGCACGACGTCTACCAGTCCCATCCAGCTGAACAGCAGCATGATACCCAGTAACCACCAGAAATTTGGCTGGAGGATCGCAGACAGGATAATGAGCAGGTAAAGCACTGGTAGCCCGGACCAGATCTCGATAAACCGTTGACCGAGCAGGTCGACCTTGCCGCCGTAATAGCCCTGGAGCGCTCCCACCGCAACCCCCACGAGGCAGCTCAGGCCGGTCAGGATAAGCCCGAACAGCACGGATATACGAAAGCCGTAGATAACCCGGGCGGCTACGTCCCGGGCCTGGTCGTCAGTGCCAAGCCAGTTCTCCGCCGAGGGTGGAGCGGGCGAGGGCCGGTCAAGCTGATAATTTACCGTGTCATAGCTGAAACGGATCGGTGGCCACAGCATCCATCCATGGCTGTTGATTTCATCGGCGATAACGCTTTCCCGGTAGTTCGTTTCAGATGGCAGGAAGCCGCCGAAGGTCTCCTCTGGAACTGACTGGACCACGGGGAAGTAGAAGTCGCCCTTATAGGTCACGACCAGCGGGCGGTCATTGGCGATCAGTTCGGCACCGAGGGACAGGCAAAAAAGGGCGAGGAATGCCCACAAAGACCAGTAGCCACGGCGGTTGCGGCGAAAGTTCGCCAGGCGACGTTGTTGAATGGGAGACATGCCTAGGAGTCTGCGCGGCAGGAGACACCTTCTGGCATAATGCGTAAAAATTCTTCATCACCGGAGAATCTGATGGGAA
>NZ_JAKZAH010000016.1 GCF_023156245.1 Marinobacter bryozoorum | reverse complement strand
GGACACTCCTTTGCACTAGGTCTATGCCTAGGCCTTTGCTTCTACCAAGGTGTCCGGTTTAAATGGGGGCCACTACAAGGCCGCAGTTGCCCCTACCATGTCACCGGCCTGGATACTGATTTCCTTGCTGGATGAAATGAGCTTGACCTCGCCGCCTTCCACCCTGGCCTCAATGCCAACGAGCGACTCGTCCTGTCTGCCATTAATCATCGCGGCAAGTTCATCCATGCCCTCACTGCCATCGAACACAAACTCGGCGTCGTTGATCTTTAGCGAGTTGCCGTTTTCAGGATCAAAGCCCGTAATACTGGCCGCTTCCGGCTGTTTCGGGAGGTTATCCAGACCATAAATCAACTTCTCGACAGTGCGGAAGATCGATTGCTTGTCACTGGTGTTAACCCGGAATTCATCCCCGTCGGCAGCCCCCGATATTTCGAACTGCATTCCCTGGTAGCGAATACTGTCTCCACTGACATACTCACCAGTATCCAACACAGGACCGGCAGGATCATTCTTATCGCGGATATCGTACCGGAACCCAGACGCCTGCGACGCGTCCTGCTCGATAGTCACCAGGTAATCCGTGGGTGAAGCATCGGCAACCCGCTCAGGCTCCAGCACCACACCGCTACTGATACGCGCCCCGGATTGAACATTAGGGCCCACCTCAGTAAAGAACGTCGGCTCGCCGGCCGGCACGTTCACAAACAGGTCCTTGCCATGATCGCTGATGGCCACGTTCACACCATCATCGATTTCCAGCTTTCGCTGGCCTTCGTCACCCTGGTACACCCAGTCGCCGTTTATATTCTTTGCGAATGCGGGACTCTCCCCCTGAAAACCGCTGAAGATGTAGGAGCCAGCGCTGTCCTGGGTATTGGCCTGGGACGCGAGTTCCTGCAAGCGCTGCTTGAGCTCAGCGGAGATGGACTGGCGATCGTTGGCACTCAGGGAGCCGTTACCCGCCTGCACCGTCAGCTCACGTACCCGCTGGATAATATCGGTCATACTGGAAAGCGAGCTTTCTTCCAGTTGCAGCCGGTTCTCGGCCAGCCCCACATTGCGCTGGTATGTCTCGATACGCCCCACTTCCTGATCCAGTTTCAGGATACGTGCCGCCGCAACCGGATCATCCGAAGGCCGGTTAACCCGTTTACCGGTGGAAACCTGCTCCTGGGTCTGGTTCAGGTTGACGTTCAGGTCCTGCAGGCGGTTGATGCCACCGGAAAAAATCTGCTGAGAAGAAATTCTGATCATGTCACATCACCTCAAACCCGGCCTATCGGAAAGTGCCAAGCAGTGTGTCAAACAGTTCCTGGGCCACGCCCATAACCCGGGCGGAGGCGTTATAGGCAGCCTGGTACTGAATCAGCTTGCCGGCTTCTTCGTCCAGGTTGACGCCGGATACCGCTTCCCGCTGGTTCACCGACTGATCCAGCAGGGTTTTGCCGGAATCGCTGTCCAGCTGCGCCTGGCGGGTTTTTACCCCCACCTGTTCGACCAGGCCAGCGTAGCCTTCGGTAAAGCTCTGGCTACCGTTGTTCATGGTGTTTTTCGTGGCCAGGGCCGCCATCAGTTCAGCGTTGCGATTGTCGGCGGTACCGTTGCTGTTGTAGCGAATAGTAAAGCTGTCACCGTGCTTCGGGTTGCCACTTATCTCGAACTGGAAGCCGCGATAGTCGGGATCCGAAGGGTTTTCTGAAAACAATTTGTTGCTGATGCCCGGTCGATAGATATTCTGCGGGTCTGCGGTAACGCCATCCTGCACCAGCGCGCCGGTATCAGCGTTATACAGGTCGTAGTACATAACCCCGTCAGAGGTCCCGTCTCCATCAATATCGTCCCTGAACCTCACTTCCAGTGGTGGTGTCAGGTTGTTCCGAACGCTGAACTCTGACAGTGGCGCGTTGGTCAGGGGATTGCGCACATCGAACATCAACCCCTGGTTGATCTTCGCGTCGCCACTGTTACCACTGTCAGCCTCCGCCCGCACCGGGCTGGCAAACGCCAGGTCCTCTTCCCGCTCCACCTTGAGGTCAATATTGGATGCCTCAAAACGGGTCGGCTGGATCTGGAACCTGTCACCCTTGCTGAAGTCCCCGGACTCCACAAACACATTGAAGCCCGGCATAGTGATTTCAGCCGGTAACTCATCCGGCAGGCGCCCCTGGTTCACGACCTTGCCACTTTTCTGGTCGATCAGCTCATAGCTGCGGCCGTTTTCCTCAGTAAACAGCAGGGTCCAGGAGCCGGCAGGCAGTTCCGAGGTATCCGTAATGTCCACGCCCACCACCGAGTTCTGGGGCGGCTGATTGTTGCCACTGGCAATCGCCCGGGCCAGCTGCTTGTCGCGACTGTTGACCTCGCTGAAAAAAAGCCCGCCCAGATCGCCTTCCAGGTCCATACCAATCTGGTGCTGGTGGTTGACCGATCCCTGCAGGGCAATGGCCACCCGGCCCAGCTCATCAAACGCCGGGCCCAGGCCTTCGCTCTCAAAACGCCGCAGGCCGCCTAGTTTGCCGCCGGTCACCTGGTCGTCGATAACCTGTGTGCGATTGCCCACAGTCAGGGTGAACTCCAGTCGTGCAGGGTCATCCGCATTTCGGCGGGTACCCAGCTGGGATGCGTCAGCGCCCACTACCAGGGCCTGGCCATTGGCCAGCGAGACATTCAGCTGACCACCCCCGGCCTGGTTCACTCGTACCTGAAGTATTTCGGACAGCTTGCGGATGGCTTCATCCCGCTGATCCGCCAGGTCGTTGGGCAGGCGCCCCTGGGCCACACCCGGAGACTCGGAAATGGCCAGGTTCAGTTCCGCTACGGTATTCAGCAGGGTATTGGCATCCGCCACGTTCTCGGTCTGTTGGGTCTTGACCAGCTCCCGCTGCTGGACGAACTCCTCATGCAGGGCCTGGAACCGGTTGACCACACTCTGGGCCTCACTCAACACCAACTGGCGCTGAGGTAATGAGCCCGGGTCTTCTGCGGCGTTCTGCATGGCAGCGAAGAAATTGTTCAGGCTTTTGGACAGGCCTGTGTCTTCCCCGCCCAACAGGTCATCGAGACGGGACAGTTCCTTGCGAAGGGTTTCCTGCTCGCTGTAGAGAGCGGTATCCGAACGCACCTGGTCCACGAGGTACTGGTCCGCCAGCCGACGGATATTGGCAACATCCACCCCTGTACCGACAGAACCATTACTGGTGTAACGGGTCGGGCTGGACTCGAACTGCACTTCCTGCCGGCTGTAACCGGGGGTGTTGGCATTGGTGATGTTGTTGCCCGTGGTGTTAAGGGCAGACTGATGCCCCAGAACCCCGCTCAGACCGATACCAATCAGACCTGCCATGGTGGTTACTCCTCACCGACCATGGAAACGGTCGGGAACTGGTTCAGGGCCGCCTCGAAGGGCTCCCCTTCCATAATGCTGCGAATCTTGCGACCGTACGCCGGGTCAGTGGCGTAGCCCGCCTCCTGCAGCCGCTCGGCGAAGACTTCCGGCTGGTCAGCTACTTCCCAGACATCCCGGTAACGGGGGTTGTCCTGGAGGAAGCTGACGTAGTCCCGGAAGCTCTCCCGGTAATCCGGATAGCGACGGAAATCCCAGCGCTCCTTCATGGCCACGCCTTCCCTGAATTCGGTGGTGGCAATGTTCACTGACTCACCCTGCCAGCGGCTGTCCGCCTTGATGCCGAACAGGTTGTAGCTGTGCGCCCCGTCATTGCCGCGGATCATATGCTTGCCCCAGCCGGTTTCCAGCGCGGCCTGGGCCACCATCAGCCGCGGATCAATGCCGGACTCTGCTGCCACGTCCTGTGCCAGGGGCAGCAGGGTGCGGACAAAGTGTTCCGGGCTCTCGAAACGCTCCGGCATCGGCTGGGTGCTCGGGGTGGCCGGCGTTACGCTCGGCCCCTTGCCGACCTCGGCACGGCGCGTTTCCCGGGGCTGCTCGGCCAGCGCCCTGACTTCATCCACCCGTTCAGGCAGCTTCGGAGAAAGCGGTGGCAGGCTGCGGTCGTAGTCCGCCAGGGTGCGACGGGCTCCCGGCATGGTGTTGCCCTCGGTGTCCATGCCCGGAATCTGCCGGCTGAGCTGGCGAACCAGCGCATCCGCCAGCCCGAAACCCTGGTTCTTGCCCAGGGACAGGCTTAACTGGCTGTCGAACATGTCCTGGTAAAACCCGGACTCGTTGCTCTGCAGGTAATTGCCCTCCGACAGAACTTCGTTGGCTGATCGCATGCTCTTGAGCATCTGGTTCAGGAACATGCCCTCAAATTGCCGGGCGACCTCCTCCAGGGCAGCTTTGCGATCAGTACGAGCCTGGGTCTTCAGGGCGTTGAGGCCACTGAATTCGGTGTAATACTGAGCCTGCTGGATTCCGGACTGCTGCATCAGATCACCTATATGACAATCAGCTCGGCGCGAAGGGCGCCCGCCTGCTTGAGGGCTTCAAGCACCGCCATCACATCCCCTGGCGCCGCACCCACCTGGTTCACGGCCTGCACGATCTCGTTCAGGGTGGTCGCCGGGCCGAACTGGAACATCCGGGCCGGGTCTTCGGTGACCGCGATCTGGGTATTGGGAGTAACCACGGTTTCACCACCGGCAAACGGATTGGGCTGGTTTACTTCCGGGTTTTCCTGGATGGTGACCGTCAGGTTGCCGTGGGTCACAGCCGCGGGGCTCACTTCCACATTCTGGCCCACAACGATGGTGCCGGTACGGCTGTTAATGACTACCTTGGCGGCCTCCTCGGCCGGGTCGACTTCCAGGTTTTCCAGGATCGACAGGAAGCTCACCCGCTGGGAAGGATCCCTTGGTGCCTTGACCGAAATCGACGTTGCATCATGGGCATAGGCCATGCCTTCGCCCAGGAAGTCATTAACCGTATCCACCACCCGGCGTGCCGTGGTGAAGTCGGCCCGCAGCAGGTTAAGGGTGATGGTGTCACCCTCGGTGAAGGGACTGGTCACTTCCCGCTCGATGGTGGCGCCGTTTGGTATACGACCGACGCTGGGTACATTGACGGTAATCCGGGAGCCATCCTGGCCCTGGGCACCGAAACCACCCACTACCAGGCTACCCTGGGCCATGGCGTAGACCTGGTCGTCGGCACCCTTGAGCGGCGTCATCAGCAAGGTGCCGCCGCGCAGGCTGTCGGCGTTACCGAGGGACGACACTGTGATATCCAGGGTCTGCCCGTTCTTGGCAAACGGCGGCAATGTGGCGTGGACACTGACAGCTGCCACGTTATCGGTATCCGGGTTTACCCCTTCCGGAATGGTGATGCCAAACCGGTTCATCATGTTGCGGAAGGTCTGGCTGGTAAAAGGTGCGGAATCACCGGTACCGTCCAGGCCGACCACCAGGCCGTAGCCCACCAGCTGGTTGTCACGCACGCCCTTCACCCGGGTCAGGTCCTTCAGGCGGTCCGCCAGCACAGGACCCGCCACAAGGGCCAGTATCAGACTGATCGCAATGGTTCTGAAAGCGCTCACAGGGGCCACCACTCACTGTTGAAGAATCGAGTCAGCCAGCCGGGCTGGTTGGCCTGGTCAAAGTCACCGGTACCGCCGTAGGCGAGTCGCGCATCGGCGATTCGCTGGGATGACACGGTGTTGTTCGGTGAGATGTCCTCCGGGCGGACCAGTCCGCTGACGCGGATGTATTCGTCACCATTGGTAAGCGACAGCCACTTTTCACCGCGAATATGCAGCACGCCATTCGGCAGTACATCCGTCACCGTGACTGTAATGCTGCCTGCCAGGCTGTTGCTCTGGTCCGCCTCGGCCTGGCCTTCAAAATCACGCTCGCTGTTCACACTGCCCCCCAGACGCTCAAAGTTGCGCCCGAAAAAAGACGGGGTGCCAAGGCCGATTTCACTGTCCTTGGTGATACTGCTTTCCGAATTCTTGGTGGCGCTGGTGGATTCCTGCAGTGTGACGGTGAGGATATCCCCCACATTCCGTGCCGTGTTGTCGCCGTAAAGGCTATACCGGCGGCTGTTCTGATAGATGCTGCCGGTGTGGGGACCACGCTGGGACATTGCCTCTGATCGTACGGGGGCGTAGGCCGGATCATTGGGCTCCGGACGCTCGCGGGTCATGGACTGACAGCCCTGCAGCAGGGCCAGCGCCATGACCAGCGACGCCCCGAGGACGCGCCGGGCTGTGCTGCTGGCAGATGTGTTGGTAAGGACTGTCATGATTACTAACCCGTCAACTGTTAACCGATATTGTTTGTGATGAACTGCAGCATCTGGTCGGAAGCCGACACCACCTTGGAGTTCATTTCGTAGGCCCGCTGGGTGGTGATCATGTTGACCAGCTCTTCCACCACTTCCACGTTCGAGGCCTCGGTCATGCCCTGCTGGATGGAGCCCAGGCCGCCAATGCCGGCCTCACCTTCCTGGGGGTCACCGCTGGCGGCGGTTTCCCGGAACAGGTTGCCACCCATGGCCTGCAGCCCCTGGGGGTTAATGAAATCCACCAGCGGAATCTCGCCCAGATTCACCGGGTCTGCCTGGTTCTCGACCACCGCAGACACGGTGCCGTCCTTGCCGATAGTCACGCTGGTGGCGTTCTCGGGGATGTTGATATTGGGCTCCAGCAGGTAACCGTCCGGGTTAACCACGTCACCGTCGGAGTTCACCTGGAACTGGCCATCACGGGTGTAGGCAACTTCGCCATCCGGCATCTGGATCTGGAAGAAGCCGCGGCCATCCACCGCGAGGTCCAGCGGCTGCTCGGTTACCTGAAGGTTGCCCTGGGTAAACTGCTTGGTAGTGCCCACTACCCGCACCCCGGTACCCAGCTGAAGGCCCGACGGAAGTTCGGCGTTCTGGGTATTGAGCCCACCTGGCTGACGGTTTACCTGGTACAGCAGGTCCTGGAAGACGGCATTGTCTCGCTTGAAGCCGGTGGTGTTCACGTTCGCCAGGTTGTTGGAGATGGTGGTCATCTTCGTATCCTGGGCGCTCAGACCGGTTTTACTGACCCATAGTGCTGGATGCATGTCGGTACTCCTTTCAGGCCGGCCGCCAGGCGGCGAGGATTTGCCGCTTTGCGGGCGACGGGGCCATTGTTCGTGTCGTTATCAGAGGTTTTGCAACAGTCGTGCCGTAACCTCGGAATTCTCATCGGCGGTCTGCATCACCTTTACCTGCATTTCGAACTGCCGTGACAGCTCCAGGTTGGCGATCATTTCTTCCACCGCATTGACGTTGGAACTTTCCAGGAAACCCGAAGCGACGCGCATATTGGCGTCCGGCTGCTCCGGGCCATCGATGGCCTGGTCCGGTTTGCGGCGGATGAAGCCGTCCTCACCTTTCATCAGGGAATCTGCCGGCGGATTTACGAGTTTCAGGCGATCGATTTCCACGAGCTGGTCCGGAGGACTGCCTACGGGCTGGATCGAGACTGTGCCGTCGGCGCCGATCAGCATTCGCTCGTATGGAGGGAGAGCCACCGGACCACCGTTGCCAAGCACCATTTCACCGGAACCCAGTCGCATCATTCCGTTGACGTCCACCTGCAGGCTGCCGGAACGGGTGAAGACTTCTTCGCCCTGGTTGTTCTGGATGGCCAGCCAGCCTTCCCCTTCGACGGCCACGTCCAGGTCACGGCCGGTTTCCTGCAGGGCGCCAGGGGCGAAGTCAGTGCCCGGGCGTTCAGTCATGGCGTAGGCGCGGGTCGGATGGTGTTCGCCGAAAACAGGCATGCTGCGGGCCTGGGCGAAATCTTTCTTGAAGCCGGTGGTGTTGACGTTGGCAAGGTTGTTGGCATGGGCCTGCTGCGCCATCATGTTCTGCTTGGCGCCGGACATGCCTATGTAGATGGATCTATCCATGGGAAAACTCCTGCCGGAAATCTGACGTTCATTCGTCGTTTTCCTGGTTCCTGCAGGAGTCGTGCCAAAAACTTAGTTGGCGTTTTTGGCGGGGAAAGGGAATTGTTGTACGGGACCAAAGTTCGGTGCCGAGCCGGAGCGCGGTGGTCCTTTTTCTCCACCGCAATTCACGGTCCATCCCTGGACCGGCCTTGCTCCGCGCCTTCCCTGGCGCTGTTGCGAAAAAGGACCACCACACTCCGTCTCAACGAACTGCTGTGATAACGCCACTGCAACAGCGGCAACAGCTGGCCATGAAGCAAACGCCTTAAGATCCCGCTGGGATCATCAGGCAAGCACGGGGTTCATAAGGTCACGGGGGTAAGGGGCTCTTTCGTAGCAGCGCCATGGATGGCGCGGAGCAAGGCCGGTCCAGGGACGGGCCGTGAATTGCGGCGAAGAAAGAGCCCCTGACCCCCGGGGCCCTCCACCGGGCCCCTCAGACAAGCCCAACTCAAACCAAAGCAGAAACTAATGCGCTACCCCAACCGATCAACCGTTAACGAAGATTGATAATGGTCTGAGTCACCGCATCCGAAGTCTCAATGGTCTTCGCATTGGCCTGGTAGTTACGCTGGGCAATAATCAGGTTAACCAGCTCCTGGGACAGGTCCACGTTGGACTCCTCCACCGAGCTCGGAGAAATTGACCCAAGCGTCCCAGTGCCCGGCTCTCCGTAGATCGGCTGACCGGATTCGAAGGTTTCTACCCAGTTCGTGTCACCTACAGGCGTCAAACCATTGGTGTTTGCAAATGATGCCAGGGCAACCTGCCCCAGGTTCTGGGATTGTCC
The DNA here is from genome assembly GCF_023156245.1 of Marinobacter bryozoorum. Classification (GTDB taxonomy): domain Bacteria; phylum Pseudomonadota; class Gammaproteobacteria; order Pseudomonadales; family Oleiphilaceae; genus Marinobacter; species Marinobacter bryozoorum. The sequence continues at coordinate 86,345 of NZ_JAKZAH010000016.1, read as the reverse complement.
GTTGGTATAACGGGCGAAAATAATCCCGGAATCAGACACATCGAGGCCAGACAGACGCCCGGTTGTGTAACCGTTCTGACGCTGGTCAACAACCCCGAACGAAGACCCGTACTGGGTCGTCTCATTCACATCGATCATGAAGTTTGAAGAGACGGGCGGGTCAGCTATCGGCAAGTCTGCACCCTCAGACACCAGTAGCGGGCCGTCAGCCCCGTTGGGTTCGCCGCTTCCATCCTTGGGTGCCCAGTTCGAGATCAGCACCTGCCCGTCCGGATTGCCATCAACCGATGCCAGGCTGCCATCACTGTTGAACGTCAGCTCATACCTCGCCCGGGTGGGATCACCGTCTGTGGTCGGAGGATCCCCTACATCTTCATCGTCTATCTGAACATACATAGCCCAGACACTATCGCCACCGGCAATCGGCTCTTTGACGAAATACTGCGTCATCGTGTGCGGATTACCGAGACTGTCGTAAATGGTTGACGACGTCGCGTGGTTATAGGTTCGCTGATCTTGCGGGTCGAAAGTATTGGTACGGGTAACAGAAGGCTCTTCAGACGCCAGGAAGTTGCCCGGCCCGATGGGGTCGCCGTCATCATTGACCGCTTTCGTGACGGAGACCGACCGGTCGAGCACCAACTGATTAACCTGGCCCGCTATCTCGGCCTCATTGAGGACCTCGTTTCCATCTGCATCTACCAGCTGGAGGGAAAGGTTATTCCCGCGGCTATCAATAAGCTGGAGGCTTCCATCTTCGTTACGAGTGGCGTTGATAGAGTTCAGGGGTGACGCATTGATCGCGTCCTGCAGCCAGTCCAGTGCGGCTTCCGGTGAATCTACCTCGGCATTGTCCGGCACAGAAAACTCACTCCCCTGCAGTGTGAAACTGCTACCCGGTGTCACTTCCTCCGCGAGCGCATAGGTCGTCCGGGCGGAGGCAGAGACACCGTCGAGGGCATTCAGCTTCTCTGCGATGGTCCTCGCATCCTCATCTTCACCAATGGTGACATTCACAGTGCGGTTGTCATCGTAGGAAAAGGTCAGTACATCCTCACCACCAACCTCATCTGAAGGAGTCACATCATAGGTCTGCCTGACAACCTCCAGCACAGACTCCCTGGAGTCCAGGTTCACTTCGGAATCGAAACGGGTAGTACGACGGGGAGCAAGGTTATCGGTATCAATCTGCAGGTCCCCCCGAACACCACTGAGGTTGCCATCCTCGTCGGCTTCAAAGCCCTGGACCCGCATACTCTGGTTATTAACGACAAAGCCGTCCTTATCAATACTGAACTGACCCGCCCGGGAATACTGCACTTCGCCGTTGTTGCTCAGGATAAAGAAGCCGTCGCCGTCGATTGCCATATCAAGGGCGTTCTGCGTGCCACTGATCGACCCCTGGGCGAAGCCCTGTTTGACGTCCTGGGTTTTTACCCCGCTCCCAACGGTCGTACGTCCGGCGCTCAGAAAGCCGCTGGAGTAGAGATCGCCGAACTGGGCCTTGCTACCCTTGAAGCCGACGGTACTGGCGTTGGCAATGTTGTTGCCGGTAACGTCCAGATCAACCTGTGAGGCACGAAGCCCGCTGAGTCCGATATTAAATGCCATGGTTCAACCTCACTCAGTTGACTTGTTGTACTTCCGACAGGGGGATGGATCCCATGCCGGCAAGGTTAAGCGTGATGCTGCCGCCCTGCCCCAGGGACACGCTGTCCACATTGGCGCTCATCAGGGTCTGCAGCTGTTCAGTGCCCTGGGGATAGCTGCCCTGGGCGGTCACGTAATAGCGGTCAGGCGGCAAGGGATTGCCGTTACCGTCCTCACCGTCCCAGGTGAAGGCCTGCTGGCCGGCGGAGGCCTGGCCCAGGTCAAGCTGGCGTACCGTCTCACCGGAAGAGTTCTCAATATTGATGCGCAGGCCACCGGTGCTCGAAGGTACGTTCACCACACCTTTCATCACGCCGTCCTGCCCCAGGGTCCCGAAATTGGCCGGTGCCAGGACGCTCTTGCCTACCATGGCGGAGGCCTGCAGGGCCTGGGAGGAGCGGAACTCGCCGACAACGTCACCAACGGTCGAGCTCAGGTTCTGCATTTCCTCCAGCGAACTGAACTGTGCCAGGTCGGCGATGAACTCGCCGTTACCCTTGGGCTCCAGCGGGTTCTGGTTCTTCAGCTGCGCAATCATCAGTTCCATGAACTCGTTCTTGCCCAGCTCCTCACTACCGGCGCCTTTGCTCTCTTGCTTGGTGCGGTACTCTGCCAGCACGTCCGCCGTTGAGGTGGTGTTATTTACAATGCTCATTGGTCATTTCCCCGAACAAGAATCACTGGCCCGTTACTGCTGCCCCAGGGTGAGTACACGCTGCATCATGGTCTTGGCGGCGTTCATCACGTCGACGTTCATCTGGAAGCTCCGGGACGACGACATCATGTCAGCCATTTCTTCCACCACGTTTACATTGGGGTAAAACACGTAGCCTTCTTCGTTGGCGGCGGGATGGTGCGGCTCATAGCGCATCTGCAGCTCTTCCTGGCTTTCCACAATGCCTTCGACAGTCACGCCGGTGCCCTGCTCCTCACCGAAGCGGAAATGCCCGCTGCCCTGGTCCGGGCTCAGAAGCTGTTGCTGGATGGCAGCAAATACCGGCTTGCGGGCCCGGTAGGTCTCATCCACGCTGGAGCTGGCCGTCTCGGCGTTGGCAATATTCGACGCCGTAGTGTTCAGTCGCAGCTGCTGTGCGGTCATGCCGGAGCCGGCGATATCAAAAATGTTTCCCAGGGACATACTGTCTCTCCTCTATTCCGGTGGCCGGCTTACTCGCCCGTGATGGCCTTGCTCAGGCCGGAAAACTTGCTGCTCAAAAACTCGAAGCTGGCCTGGAAGTCCATGGCGTTGCGCATGAACCGGGTCTGCTCCTGCTGGGCGTCTACGGTATTGCCGTCAATGGAGGGCTGGTGCGGCGTGCGGTAGAGCAACTCGGGGCTGCTGCCGGAGCCGGAAACGTCCAGGTGGGCCGGATGGGTGCGAGCCATCGCCTCGCCCCGTGACGCTTCGGTGGCCTGGTTGAGCATGGACTTGAAGTCCACATCGCGGGCCTTGTAGCCAGGGGTGTCCGCATTGGCCAGGTTATTCGCCAGTACCTGGGCCCGCTGACTGCGAGCGGTCAGGGCCTGTTCGTGAATACCCAGTGCCTTGTCGAAGGTGATTGCCATAGTGCCTCCAGTAACTGCATAACCCTGCCGCCTGTTGCCGGTCAGGGCTGTTTGCAGTGATAAAAGCAATGACAGTGCCAGAGTCTCAGGATTGTTATTTATTTGTTTAAATTCAGCAGTCTGGCTTTACTTTTCGAATACAAGAGGCAAAAACCGGGGAAAGCTTGCGGCCGGGGCGGCAACCCCTTTCCCTTGACCGGAATCAGGGTTGCCATGGAGGAAGGGAGGGAGGGAGGGAGGGAGGGAGGGAGGACTACCCGGGCCAGCGGGAGACAAATTCGGAGATTTCCGGGCGAGGTACCGGCGGCTTTTCCGAGTCAACCGTTCCGACGTAGATAAAGCCCACGATGCTCTCGTGCTCTGCCAGGCCCAGCCCCCTGCATACCTGGTCGTTATCCGAAACCTCTCCGGAACGCCACATGGCACCGTAACCTTCCGCCTGTAACGCCAGCACGAGATAGGCGGCGCTGGCAGCAACCGCGTATTCCTGCTCGTAGGCGGGTACCTTGGGGTGCTCTGTCGGCGAGGCAATTGCGACCAGTACCATGGGGGCCCGCAGGGGTGCCTTGCGCAGCTTTTCCCTTTGCGTGTCACTGGCATCGGCCGGCGCACTGGCCTCAAACAACTCTCCCAGGCGCTCAAGGCCCGCTCCCTCAATGACCAGGTAGCGCCAGGGCCGCAGCAAGGCATGGTCTGGTGCCCGGGCGGCACAGGCCAGTGCAAGGTCCAGTACGTCTTCCGGGGGTGCTGGCGCTTTCAGGCGGGGTTCAGAACTACGGTTAAGCAGAGCCTTCGTTATGCTGTGCATGTTCAGCTGTTATCTCCCGCTGGGTGATACGGCGCCGGATTGTCCGCCTGCACCGTTACTGGTAGTCTCATCCGCTGGATTCGGGATACTATCGCTGGAAACCGTAACCGTCGCCGGCAAAAATAACAAGGCTGCCAGGCCAGCCCGGGCTTCGCCCGAATCCGTGATTACGATTCGTATACCACAGGGACGAAGCATGTCAGGGTATTTAAGCACGCCGGATACCAGCCGCAAGCCCCGCGCGGACGCGACCTTGGAAGAGGCACCACAGGCGATCCCGCCGCTACCGGATTTCAACGGCCGGGTACTTGGCGCGGCAGCTTTCTGCGGCATAATCGTTGCCGGCGTTACCGATGATATCTTCCCTGAATCCTTACTGTGGTTGCTGGCCGCCGGCCTTGTCTGGCCCCACACTATCCTTTTCGTCAGCAGAAAGCTGGGCGCAGACCGACAGCCCCGGATCCGTCAGTACCTCCTGCTGGTGGAATGCATCTTCGCTGGCGGCGTGATCGGCCTCACTGGCCTGACCCCGGTACCATCGCTGGCCATGGCGCTGATGCTGATGTTCAGTTGCCTGATCGTGGGTGGCCTGTACCTGTGGTTTTACGGCACCCTCCTGCTCGCTGCTGCGACCGGCCTCGTCGTGGGCCTGCTGGGCGTTACCGATGATTTCAGCACGCCCTTACTGACCAGCTTGGTATCCCTGGCCGGTACCGGCCTGTATATCTGCGTGACCGCTTTCTATACCCATCAGCAGGCCCGCATTCTCCTGGCCGCCAAGACCCAGATCCAGAAGCAGCGGGAGCAGTCTATCGCCCTGTCCGACAAGCTTTCCAAGTACCTGTCGCCCCAGGTCTGGCAGTCCATTTTCACCGGCGAGCGGGATGTGCGACTGGAGACCCGCCGCAAGAAACTGAGCGTCTTCTTCTCGGACATAAAAGGCTTCACCGACCTGTCCGAGGAGATGGAGCCGGAGGCCCTCACCGAGCTCCTCAACAACTATTTCAACGAAATGTCCGAAGTCGCGCTCCGTTACGGCGGTACCATCGACAAGTTTGTTGGCGACTCCATCATGATCTTCTTTGGTGACCCTTCATCCCGGGGGCAGAAAGAAGACGCGCTGGCCTGTGTTTCCATGGCCGTGGACATGAGGAACCATATGAAAATCATGCGCCAGCGCTGGCGTAGCCAGGGCATCCGGACCCCCCTGGAAATCCGCATGGGCATCAGCTCTGGCTTTGTCACTGTCGGTAACTTCGGCGCGGAGAACCGCATGGATTACACCATCATCGGCAAGGAAGTAAACCTGGCCAGCCGACTGGAGCAACTGGCGGAACCCGGCCAGATCCTGGTGTCCTACGAGACCTTCTCGCTGATCAAGGAGCGGATTATGTGCCGGGACAAGGGCGAGATTACGGTGAAGGGCTTCGGCCGCCCGGTCGCCATCTACGAGGTTATCGACTTCCGCCGCGACCTGGGCGCTAACCGCAGCTTCCTTGAGCATGAGCACGCCGGCTTCGCCATGTACCTGGACTCCGGCAAGATTGCTGACAATGACCGCAAGGCCATCCTGGAAGCCCTGGAAGAAGCTGCTGAGCGACTGCGGGGCGAAGAAGAAGCCGAGCAACAGCCCTGAAGCTCGCAGGCGAATGCTCAAAGCCGTCGGGCCGATCCCCTACTGACGCACCAGCCGAAGCCGTGGCGCCTCACCCGGGTTGGTGCTCCGCCAGGGATTGATATCCAGCCCGCCCCGACGGGTGTACCGGGCGCTGACAGTGAGGCGTTCAGGCTGACAAGCCTGCATCAGGTCGGTGAACACCGTTTCCACGCAATGTTCGTGAAAATCCTGCTTCTGGCGAAAACCCACGACGTATTGCAGCAATGCTGACCGGTCAATGGCCGGGCCGGTGTACTCCACCAGCAGTGACCCCCAGTCTGGCTGGCCGGTAACCGGACAGTTACTTTTCAGCAGGTGGGAACACAGGCTTTCCGTCACCACACCACCCTGCGCCTTCAGCACTTCAGGGCAATAGTCATAACCGACGCTGTCTACCGGCTCGTCATCAATCAGGATGCTCCCTGCCGGCCTGCCCTCTGCCGCCATGCTGCGATCCACGCTGTAAAGCGTCACCACCACCTGGGCACCGCAGGCGCTGGACAGGTCGCGCTCAATCGTTTCCCTCACCTGGTCATGGCTGGAGAAAACCTCCTGGTTGAGGGAGTTCAGGTAGAGCTTGAGGGACTTTGACTCAATCAGCGACGGCGAGGCCGCCGGCAACCGGAATTCTCCCCAGGCCACCACTGGTACTCCGCCCGGGCGCAACCAGGACAGCTCCCAGGCTTGCCAGAGGTCATCACCAAACCAGGGCCAGCGACCATCCTCCAGACCGATACGACGCCGGTTATCATCCCGGGGCACCGGGAACAGCAACTCCGGCGCGTAATGCTCCGGGTATTCACTGGACTTGCCCAGCGGGGCGTGGTCAAGGGCCATGACAACTCCTCAGCTACGGATGCCCTTGCCCCGTTGCAACATGCGCAGGGACACCACGGACAGAATAACGATAAACACCAGGATCATGCCCAGCGCCACATAGGGGTTCACATCCGAGACCCCCAGAATGCCATAGCGGAAGGCATTCACCATGTACAGGATCGGGTTGATCATGGACACGCCCTGCCAGAACCCCGGCAGCAGATCGATGGAATAGAATACCCCGCCCAGATAGGTGAGCGGTGTCAGCACGAAGGTGGGCACAATGGAGATGTCATCGAACTTCGTCGCCAGCATCGCGTTAATAAAGCCACCCAGTGCAAACAGCGCCGACGTGAGAAACACCGTCAGTACCATCATCGGCAGGTTGTGGATCTGCAGCCGTGTAAACGCCAGCGACAACAGGGTCACGATAAGGCCGATCCCCAGTCCCCGTGCCATACCCCCAACCACATAGCCGGCCAGGATGGTCCAGTTCGGCGTTGGCGAAACCAGCAACTCCTCGATACTGCGCTGGAACTTCATGCTAAAGAAAGATGACACCACATTGGCGTAGGTGCTTGTAATAACTGACATCATTATCAGGCCAGGAACGATGAACGACATATAGTCGAACCCGCCCATGGTCCCGATCCGGGAGCCGATCAGGTTGCCGAAAATAATGAAGTAGAGGGTCATGGTCACCGCCGGTGGCAACAAGGTCTGCGGCCAGATCCGGGTGAAGCGGCGGATTTCCCGGATGACGATGGTCAGGAACGCGGTCAGGATGGCGTTGGCAGTCACTGGGCCGCCTCCGTTTCACGGGCGTTATCTTCCACCATGCGCAGGAAGAGCTCCTCAAGCCGGTTGGACTTGGTTCGCATACTCAGAACCCGTATGCCCTGCTCGTCCAGCTGGGCAAACACACCGTTGAGCCCCTGGCTCTTTTCCACGTCCACCTCAATGGCGCCCTCGCCGTCCAGGCGGGTCTCGAACCCGTCGAGTGCTGGCGCAACGGAAAGAGCTTGCTCGGTATCCAGCACGAAGGTCTCCACATGCAGCTGGTTCAGCAGTTCTTTCTTGCTGGTATGCCGCAGGATCTCGCCATGGTCGATGATGGCGATATTACGGCAGAGGGCTTCCGCCTCTTCCAGGTAATGGGTGGTCAGGATAATCGTGGTGCCGTTGCGGTTCATTTCTTCGAGGAACGTCCACATGGACCGGCGCAGCTCGATATCCACGCCGGCCGTGGGCTCATCCAGGATAAGCAGCCTGGGTTCATGGACCAGCGCCCGGGCGGTCATCAGCCGGCGCTTCATACCGCCGGAGAGCATCCGGGCCGGCGTGTCCTTTTTGTCCCAGAGGCCAAGCTTTTTCAGGTAGTGCTCCGCCGATGCCCTTGCCTTGCGCAGGGGGATGCCGTAATACCCGGCCTGGGTGGTCACGATATCGAACACTTTCTCGAACTGGTTGAAGTTGAACTCCTGGGGCACTACGCCCAGGTTGAGCTTGGCACCGGCCAGGTCAGTATCAATGTCATGGCCGAACACCCGCACCTTGCCTGCGGACTTGTTCACCAGGGAGCAAACGATACCCAGGGTGGTTGACTTGCCGGCGCCGTTAGGGCCCAGCAGCGCAAAGAAGTCACCTTCCTGCACACGCAGGTCGATGCCTTTGAGGGCCTCGAAGCCGCTGCCATAGCTTTTCCTGAGATCTTCTATTTCAAGGGCCCAGGTTGCAGGCGCCTCCTGGTTCGGTCGGATTGTCATTGCAAATCCCGGAAGGGTGAGTGGCAGAAAGCGCTATATCTTGAGCCATACCGGGGAAAATTCAAGGGTGAGGGTCAGTCGCGGAAGCTCGCCATGAAGAAAACACCAGGCCCGGCGGGCGTGCCGGGCCCGGGGGTCAGACACCGACGAGGCGACGCAGGTTCCAGCGACTTTCGGCGCCGCTGATATTAAACCGGCCTGGATCAAGGCCGTCGGTACCACTGGGCAGGCAGCCTTCCACCCGCAATGACTGGCCCACAGGACGCCCCTCGTTACAGGTGGCAAGGTTAACCATCCTGGCCGCCTTCAGCGGCTGCTGGGCGGTGTCTGTCATCACCATCACCTTTGGCATCAGGCGCCGTTTCGGGGAATGGGAAACGACAATGCCCCGTTGTCCGTTGGTCAGCTGGACCAGGGTGCCGATCGGATAGATTCCAATGGACTGGATAAGCTGCTCCACCAGGTCTTCCTGGAATTCGACGTTGCGCAGTTCAAACAACTGGCTTACCGCCTGCGCAGGCGACAGGGGTTGGTAGCCCTCACGGGGAGTGATCAGGGATTCGTAGTAGTCCACGAGACCGGCAATCCTGGACAGTAAAGGAATGCGATCACCGCGAACACCCGCCGGGAAACCGGAACCATTATGGCGCTCCCGGTGTCCACGGACCACCGCTACCACGCCGCGGGGCTCGCCAGCCTCTTCCAGGCGGCAGGCGCCCAGCTCTACGTAGGTCCGGTACTGCTGATACTGGGCAGCATCCAGCTGGTGTTCATTATGCAGCAATGACCGGGGCAACTCTGCCTTGCCGATGTGGGCCAGCAAGCAGCCTGTCGCCAACGTGGTCAGCAGTTGTTCGTCGAGGCCCAGGTGACGACCAAGCACCAGTGCCCAGACCGCCGTCCTGAGCGAGTGGCAATAGGTGTGATCATCCTGCTCACGGAGCCGGGCCAGCCATAGCAGGGCGTCAGGGTTGCGCAGCACACTGGCCGTCATCTGACGGGCCACCTTTGATACCGGTCGCAGGTCGGGCACCATATCATTGCGCAGACCGCCAACCACTTTCTGGATGGCATCTTCTGCTTCTTCCGGCAGGTTTGCACTGGCGCGCAGTTCACGGTTCAGCGAGCGGGTAACCCGGTGCTTTACCGGGTTCCTGACCTGGATGGGTGGAAGTTCCAGGATATCCTGCTGACGCACCTTGCGACTGGCCCGGCGGGCAAAGCTGGGAGAGCCTGCCTGGTCATATTCCAGGCTGTCGCGGCTTTCAGCCACGTCCACCATCACCCAGCGGCAGTGGGAGATCAAGGCCCGGATATCATCCTGGGAACGGATGTAGAACCCCTGAATGGGAAAGGGCGTCAGGTGCCACGGGCGGTCAAGGTCGGACACAAACATCCCGACCTCGAGGTCCTGCGCGTTAACCTTTTTCTGGGTTACACCCACCTTCCACCTCTGTCCTGGCCGCTTTTCGACAACGTCCATTGTCGTCACCTCCATGTCGCTAATCCGTTACACACGAATGCAAAATCGTTACCAGACGACTGCGTTTGGTTGCCTTTATTGTCCTGCCGCAAGACAGCACATTGCCGTGACGCGGATCACAACCTGTCCACGAAATAGAGGGATATCCGATGAGGGGTGGAATCCGGCGGATCAGTGGTCGGCGAACTGCAGGCCAAACCCGTCAACGGTATGGCGCACCACGACCATGCGCAACTCCGGAGCGGGTACCGGAAGTCCCTGCACCTGGACCGTGACGATATCCCCCAGCGCCGGCATGAAATCGTCTTCCTCGACGACCACGAAAACGCCACCGTCAGAGATATCACGAGTAGCAAAGTGACGCTTGCCAAGACTGTCGTGGGTCACGCTTACCCTGGCATTCAGTGCGGTGCGGATGTGTTCACGTCGATTCGGTTGTGTCATGACTCTCTGACGCCTGCCTGAAGTTTGTCGGATTAGTCATCACACTAAAGCAGAAAAATTGACATAAAACATAGCTCTGAATCGTAACAATAATTTTCAGTATTAAAAGAATGTGAACCTGTTGACAGCACACCAGCAACAAATGAGAATGGTTTTTGTTTTTCACCAGATTAGCAACGGGATTCACAACATGAAAATGAAACTTGCCGCGGCCGTTGCCGCCTGTGCCGTCACCCTCGCTCCCCTGCCCGCTGCCGCCAGTGGCGAAGTCAATATCTACTCCTACCGCCAGGAGTTCCTGCTCAAGCCGCTGCTGGATGCATTTACTGAAGATACCGGCATTGAGACCAATGTGGTCTTTGCCAAGAAAGGCCTGGCAGAGCGCCTGGAACGTGAGGGTCGCAACAGCCCGGCTGACGTGGTCATGACCGTCGACATCTCCCGCATCTCAGAGCTTGTGGACCGTGACCTGACCGCTTCTGTCGATAACGAAACCCTGGAAGCGAACATTCCGGAAAACCTGCGCCACCCTGATGGCAAGTGGTTCGCCCTGACCACCCGCGGCCGCATGATCTTTACCTCCCTTGACCGGGTCGAGGAAGGCGAGATCACCTCCTATGAAGAACTGGCCGATCCCGAGTGGGAAAATCGCATCTGTACCCGCAGCGGCAAGCATCCGTACAACATCGCCCTGATTTCCTCCATGATCGCCCATCACGGCGCCGAAGAAGCGGAGCAGTGGCTTGAAGGCGTCAAGAACAACCTGGCGCGCAAGCCCCAGGGCGGCGACCGTGACCAGATCAAGGCGGTTGCGGAAGGCGTCTGTGACGTCGCCATCGGTAACAGCTACTACTACGGCGTCATGCTGCAGGACGACGAGCAGCGCCCCATTGCCGAGCAGGTACGCATCGTGTTCCCGAACGATGAAGGCCGTGGCACGCACATCAACATCAGCGGCATTGCCCTGACCCAGAGTGCACCCAATCGCGACAACGCCATCAAGCTGATGGAGTACCTGTCCAGCGATGAGGCCCAGCAGATCTATGCCGAGGCCAACAACGAGTTCCCGGCCAACCCGGACGTATCGCCCACCGGTATCGTGGCAGAATGGGGCGAGCTGAATGCTGACACCCTGTCGCTGCAGACCATCGCCGAGAACGCCAATGACGCAGTGCGCATGGTCGACCGCGTGGACTATGACAATCCCTGATCGGGATCAATAAAACCTGCTGCCGGCGGCTCCTGTTGAGCCGCCGGCATTGTTTGTTCGGGGTGCTGTTGGTTAAACTCCTGCCCTTTTCCACCGAACAGGACTTCCATGAACCAGGCCGACGTCATTGAAGAACCGGTAACCCCCTCACCGCTGACGCCGCGCCGTACTTCCAAACGCTGGCTGATGTCAGCCGCGCTGATCACCGCGATCGTCGCACTACCGGTCTTTTCCGTTGCCTGGCTGGCTTTGTTCCCCGAAGAAAACATCTGGCCGCACCTGCTGGACACTACCCTTCCCCGCTACGTTTGGACGACCCTCTTGCTGATGGTGGGCGTGTCTGCCATTACCCTGAGTATCGGCCTGTCCACGGCCTGGGCGGTTACCATGTGCAACTTCCCCGGGCGCAAGATGTTCGAATGGGCGCTGCTGCTGCCCTTTGCCGTGCCGGCCTATGTGATTGCCTACGTTTACACGGATCTCCTCCAGTACGCCGGACCGATACAGGGCGCGCTGCGGGACTGGTTTGGCTGGACTACTGCCCGGGACTACTGGTTTCCGGACATCCGCAGCCTGTGGGGTGCCACCCTGATGCTGGGGCTGGTGCTCTACCCCTACGTCTATCTGCTGGCCCGGGCCGCCTTCCTCGATCAGTCGCCGTCACTGTTCTCTGTCAGCCGCAGCCTCGGCCACTCGGCGCTAAGCACGTTTTTCCGCGTCGTGCTGCCCATTGCCCGTCCAGCCGTGGCGGTGGGCCTGTCACTGGTGCTGATGGAAACCCTTAACGATTTTGGCACCGTGGACTTCTTTGCCGTACAGACCCTAACTGCTGGCCTGTTCGACACCTGGATGAACCTCGGTAATCTGGGCGGTGCTGCCCAGATCGCCATGATCATGCTCACCTTCGTGGTGATCCTGGTAACCCTTGAGCGCTATTCCCGCCGCCGGCAGCAACAGTACGCAGGCCGCGACAGCCGCGCGCCCATCCAGCGCTTTTCCATGAGCCGGCCGCGCCAGTGGATCTGCGTGGCGGTTTGCGCCGCACCCATTATTCTCGGCTTTATCGTGCCAGCGGTGGTTCTGGGTCGCTACGCGGCAATCTACTTCGATCAGAGCTGGACCGGCGACTTCGTGGAAAATACCCTCAACAGTCTGTCACTATCCGGGGCCGCCGCCTTCACCACACTGACCATCGGGCTCATACTGGCCTACAGCCGTCGCTTGCACGACACACGGCCCATGCAAGTGATGATGCGGCTGTCGAGCCTGGGCTATGCAATGCCCGGGGCGGTGCTGGCAGTGGGCGTGATTGTTCCCATGGCGGCCTTTGATAACCAGCTGGACGCCTGGATGCGGGACTGGTTCGGCATCAGCACTGGCCTGCTGTTCAGCGGCACGGCCTTTGCGCTGATCTTCGCCTACACGGTGCGCTTTCTGGCGGTATCCGCCGGCAGCTTGGAGAGCGGCCTGCAGAAAATCACTCCCAGCATGGACATGGCCGCCCGGTCACTGGGGCGAAGTACCACCGCTACCCTGCTTCAGGTACACCTGCCCATGTTGCGGGGCACCATGCTGACCGCCGCCCTGGTGGTATTCGTAGACACCATGAAGGAATTGCCGGCCACGTTGATCCTGAGGCCATTCAACTTCGACACCCTGGCCACCCACGTGTACCAGTATGCCTCGGACGAGATGCTGGGCATCAGCGCCCTGCCCGCCCTTATCATCGTACTGGCCGGCATTGTGCCCATTATCCTGATGAGCCGCTCTATCGGTTCCGCCCGCGCCTACAGCCAGCAGTAACCCTCACGCGCTCGCTGCCCTGACCACAAAGCGACCCTCAAAGGTAGCAACCGGCTCTGTGCCGGGGGTTACCGTGGGCTCGCCGCAGTACACCCGGGAGGTCAACACCAGGCGCCCCCGGCCCTTGCGCTTGAGCATGGTCAGAAAGCGCTGCTGCTGCTCCTCGCCGGGCAGTTCACACAAGGCATAGAAATCGGCATCCACGGGCTTGCCGTAATCCATCTGGCCACTCTGGATGACCACATGGCCATCCACCCCCGCATCCTCCACCACCAGTTCAATCAATCCCCAAGCCGCGAGTACGGCAATGGAATACACCGATCCTCCGAAGCCGGTGCCCTGGTGATTGCTGTTGGGGACCAGGGGCGCCCGCACCAGTAGCCGCTGGCCGTCATAGTTCACCAGCTCCGCCGCCATGGCATCGGTCATCGGTATTACGCGGTGGATACGTTGCTGGAATTCAGACAGGCGGCTCATGACGTCTCCGGATTGGAAATAGCGACTGAAACAACGAAACCGGCCACTTGGCCGGTTTCGTTGACAATGAACAGAAAGATTAACGGAAAGCCGCCGGGCGGCCAACCGCAGCCGTTTATTCCCAGATAACGGTCTTGTCCTGGGCGTACCAGGTCTCTACCTGGTCCCGATAGGCATCTTCCACCACGTTGCGCTTGAGCTTCATGGTCGGCGTCAGGAAGTCGTTCTCGATGGTCCAGGGCTCCTTGACCACCACCATAAAGCGCAGGTGCTCGTGGGGATCCAGGGTCTGGTTGACATCCTTGAGCAGTTCCACGAAGTCCTTTTCCCGTTCTTTGCGGAAGGACGCATCATCCCGCTTCGCCTGGGCGGCTTCAGACAGCATCACCAGGCAGAACGGAGACACCTGGTTCTCACCGGACACGCAAACGGCCTCGATGTGGTCATCCCGCATCAGCTTGTTCTCGATGGGGGCCGGGGCCACATACTTGCCCTTGCTGGTCTTGAAGATTTCCTTCAGGCGGCCGGTGAGCTTCAGGCGGCCAAGTTCGTCAATCTCGCCCACGTCGCCGGTGCGCAGGAAGCCGTCCTCGGTAAAGGCTTCCTTCGTTTTCTCCTCGTCCTTGTAGTAGCCCATCATGGTGGTGGGGCTTTTCACCAGCACTTCGCCGTTCTCGCCGATCTTGCACTCCACGCCCGGCAGGGCTTCGCCCACATAGCCGGTACGGGCACGGCCAGGCTGGGTGGTGTGGGAGTAGGCAATGTTCTCGGACATGCCATAGCCTTCCAGCAGTTCCAGGCCGAGGTTGCGATACCACTCCAGGATATCGTGGGACAGGGGTGCAGACCCGGAACCGGCGTAGCGCACATGCTGAAGGCCAAGACCGGTGAGCACCTTTTTCTTGATTAGGCGGTTGAGCAGCGGGATCTTCAACAGCTTGTCCAGCTTCTCCTTGGGCATTTTTTCGAATACGCCGTGCTGGAACTTGGTCCAGATGCGCGGCACCGCAATGAACAGGGTCGGCTGGCAACGCTGCAGGTCTTCCACAAAGGTATCCAGGGTATTGGCAAAGTAAAGGTGGAAGCCCTTGTTCATGGACACCAGCTCACCCACATAGCGCTCGAACACATGGGCCAGGGGCAGGTAGGACAGGTAACGATCCTCGCTGGTCACCTCCAGCCGGTCTGCCGCACCGGAGGCCGCATAGGCCAGGTTGTGGAAACTCAGCATAACGCCCTTGGGCCGGCCAGTACTGCCGGAGGTGTACACAACGGTGGCCAGCTCTTCCGGATCCCGTGTGGTGTTATCTTCCATGGGCGCATTCTGGGACACGATATCGTCCCAGGTTTCAAAGCTGGTGGGCGGGCTCAGCGGGTAGCTGATGCAGCGTACAGAATCCGGCACCCCCGGCTTCATGGATTCCCAGTCGTCCAGCTTGCCCACGAACATGACTTGGATTTCCGCATGTTCGATGATATAGCTGACGGTATCGGCATTCAGTGTCGGGTAAAGCGGCACAGAGATATGCCCTGCCATCCAGATCGCCCAGTCAGACATGATCCAGTGGGCGCAGTTCTTGGACACAATGCCAATGCGGCTCTTCTCCGGCAGGTTCAGTGACTTGAGATACGTGGCCATGCGCCGGGCCTCACCTACCGCGCGGCGCCAGGTGTAATCCACCACCTTGCCGTCAGCCAGGGGCTGGGTCATGTAGACCTTCTCGGCACGGGCGGTTTCCCAATGGTAAATCAAGTCGAGCGGTAGTTTTTGTTGGTTATTCATGCGTCTTCCCGAAGACCTCTGTCTGTGTCAGGCGCTGCCATGGTGGAGGAAGTGCGCCTGTTTGTTGTTATCCTTGGAATTTCCGACGTGCCTGCCGCCGGTATCTGAAGACTATGGCAAGACCATGGACGCCGTCAAAGTCGTTGACAACAAATTTGCGGCATAACACCGATTTTTATGCCGGCCCCGTCATCACAAGCTGCTCATATCGGCCACGAACGCTGGCGCATAACGCGACACCTTGTGGTAAACTCCCGCCTCGTTTTTTGCCGCTGGCCCGGCCGTTCCGGGCTGCCCAAACGTCAAACTTCTGGAGAGACGGCTCATGGCCAAGACCTTTCTGCGCCTTCTGGCAAGTACCCTCCTGCTGACCAGTTTTACCCTGGCCCAGGCAAATGAAACCAAAACCGTTGCCATCACCCAGATCGTGGAGCACCCGGCACTTGATGCGGTGCACCAGGGCGTCAAGGACGAACTGGCCGAACAGGGCTACAATGAAGGTGATAATCTCGAGCTGATGCATGAAAGCGCCCAGGGCAACTCCGCCATCGCCAGCCAGATTGCCCGCAAGTTCGTGGGTGACCAACCAGACGTCATCGTCGCCATAGCCACACCCTCCGCACAGACCGCAGCGGCCGCCACCCGCAATATCCCGGTGGTTTTCTCTGCCGTCACCGACCCGGTCGCCGCCAAGCTGGTAAAAAGCCTGGACGCCCCCGGGGCCAACATTTCCGGCGTCAGCGACATGCTGCCCCTGGACCGGCACCTGGACATGATGCTGCGTATCGTGCCTGAGGCCGGCACCATCGGAACTGTCTACAACCCGGGTGAGGCCAATGCCGTGGCCCTGGTGGATATGCTCGAAGAGCGACTGGCCGCTCGCGGTCTCAAGCTTGAGAAGGCCGCCGCCACCAAGACCTCGGAAGTACTGGGCGCGGCCCGCTCCCTGTCAGACAAGGTGGACGCCATCTACCTGACCACTGACAACACGGTTATCAGCGCCGCCGAGGCCGTAATCTCTGTGGGCGAGCGCGCAAAGATTCCCGTATTCGCTGCCGATACCGCCACGGTCGAGCGCGGTGCCGTTGCAGCCATGGGCTTCAACTACTACGACCTGGGGCGCCAGACGGGAGCCATGGTTGTTCGGGTTCTCGAAGGCGCTTCCCCGGCTGATATCCCGGTAGAAACCGTCGACAAACTGGAACTCTACGTAAATCCGAAGGCTGCCGAGAAAATGGGCATCACCCTGAGTGACGACCTGATCTCCGAAGCCTCCAAAGTAGTCGGTAACGACTGAACACCCGCCAGGCCCGGCCTTTTGTGCCGGGCCTGCACCAGCCTTGCGAAAGCCCCCTCATGCTTAGTCAGATTGCTTTTTTCGGTGCTGTCGAGACCGGCCTTATCTACGGCCTCGTGGCCTTCGGCATCTACATTTCATTCCGGGTTCTCGATTTCCCGGACCTGACCGTGGACGGCAGCTTCCCCCTCGGGGCCGCTGTTGCCGCCGTGCTGATCATCGCTGGCTGGAACCCCTGGCTAGCGACTGGCATGGCCATTCTTGCCGGTATGGCCGCCGGTGCCGTCACGGCCCTGCTGAACGTCAAGCTGGGCATTCTCAACCTGCTGGCGTCCATCCTCACCATGATCGCCCTGTACTCGGTGAACCTGCGGATCATGGACGGGCCCAACGTGCCCCTGCTGATGCAGGACACGGTCGTCACCTGGTGGGACAGCCTGCTGCCCGCGGAATACTATTTCCTGGCGCCAGTGGCCCTGTTTGTCGTGGTTACCGCCATCGTCCTGGTGCTGCTGTGGCGATTCATGAAGTCTGAACTCGGCCTGTCCATGCGCGCCACCGGCGCCAATCCGCGCATGGCCCGGGCCCAGGGCATCGCCACCGGTGCCATGGTGGTACTGGGCGTCGCCCTGTCCAACGGCCTGGTGGGTCTGGCCGGCGCCCTGGTGGCCCAAAGCCAGGGCGCAGCCGACGTCACCATGGGCGTAGGGGTCATTGTTATCGGCCTGGCCTCACTGATCGGTGGCGAAGCTGTGATCAGCCCGACCACCGTATTGCGGGCACTGCTGGCCTGTGTGGTGGGTGCCATCATCTATCGCCTGGCCATTGCCTTCGCGCTTAACGCAGACGCACTTGGCCTCGGCGCCCAGGACCTGAACCTGATTACGGCCATCCTGGTCACCCTGGCGATCGTTCTTCCCGGGTTCCGCACCAAGGTGCAGGCAAGAATGACCCGTAACAAGGCCTGAGGAGTAACCCCATGATCAGTGCAGACAGCCTCAAGCTGACCTTTGGCAAGGGTACACCGCTGGAAAACCCGGCCCTGCGGGGCATGAGCCTGACCGTGAACCAGGGCGAATTCGTCACGGTGATCGGCAGTAACGGCGCCGGCAAGTCGACCTTTCTCAACGCCTTGGCGGGGGAGGTAATCGTCGATTCCGGTCGTATCGAGGTGGACGGCCAGGACGTCACCCGGCTGCCCACCCACAAACGGGCCCGCCGTGTCGCCCGGGTATTCCAGGACCCGCTGGCAGGCACTTGTGAAGGTCTGTCCATCGAGGAGAACCTGGCCCTGGCCATCAAGCGGGGCCAGCGCCGGGGGCTCACCAGCGCGGTCAAGCGCAGTTACATGGAGCGCTTCCGGGCGGCCCTCGCCAAGCTCAACCTGGGCCTGGAAAGCCGCCTGGGTAACAAGATGGGCCTGCTTTCCGGTGGACAGCGCCAGGCCGTCAGCCTGCTGATGGCCAGCCTGACGCCCTCCTCCATCCTGCTGCTGGACGAGCACACCGCCGCCCTGGACCCGAAAACCGCTGCCTTCGTGCTGGAACTCACCCAGGACATCATCGCCGAGCAGAAACTTACGGCGCTGATGGTCACCCACAGCATGAAACAGGCGCTGGAGGTGGGCGACCGTACCGTGATGTTGCATCAGGGCCAGGTGGTGTTCGACATTGCCGGGCCCGAGCGGGAGGGGCTTGAGGTGAAAGACCTGCTGGACCTGTTCGAGAAGCAACGCGGCCTGGAAGTGGAAGACGACAGCCTGCTGCTGGGCTGACCGCTGATCACCTCCTGGCCAATGTGAGCAGGGCCTGACCAGCACAGTGCCCTGCTTCACAATTTGGAGAATCTGTCGGCCTGGCACTCATAAATACGGGAAGCCTTGCCCCGTCTGGCCTACCGCTGTTGCAAGCTTTTCACGATAATTTTTTTGCACCATCAGCCCTCTTTTAATAGCCCCTCCGTTCTTCACACAACACTATATAGTGTCTATACTCCCGCACATCCCAACTAGATATAGTGTTTGGCCCAAAGCCCCGACAGGCTCGCCAAACCCGCAGTGAGCGCCGTTATGGCGGCGTTCGGACCATAAAAAATCAGGCATAACCGAGGGTGGAGATGAGCGCGAAACTACAGGTAGTAACCACAGATATTCCGATGCAGGATGCCTCACTGGACATCTGGAACAGCAAGTACCAGCTGAAAACCAAGACCGGCGAACCTGTAGACCGCACCATCGACGACACCTACAAACGGGTCGCCAGGGCCCTGTCGGAAGTCGAGTCCAAGGGCAAGCGTGACCACTACATGAAGGAGTTCATCTGGGCCCTTCAGAATGGCGCCATCCCGGCCGGTCGGATCACCTCCAACGCCGGTGCGGAGGCCCACAAGCCGGCCACCTCCACTATCAACTGTACCGTGTCGGGCACCATCCAGGATTCCATGAACGACATCCTGGAAAAGAACCACGAAGCGGGCCTGACCCTCAAGGCCGGCTGTGGCATCGGCTATGAGTTCTCCACCCTGCGCCCCCGTGGCGCCTATGTAGCTGGCGCCGGTGCGACCACCTCCGGCCCGCTGTCGTTCATGGATATCTTCGATCGCATGTGCTTCACCGTGTCCTCCGCCGGTGGCCGCCGTGGCGCCCAGATGGCCACCTTCGACGTGCATCACCCGGACGTCATCGAGTTTATCCAGGCCAAGCGTGAAGACGCCCGCCTGCGTCAGTTCAACCTGTCCCTGCTGATCACCGAAGACTTTATCGAAGCCGTGCGTAACGGCGACGACTGGCACCTGTCCTTCCCGGTCACCGCCAAGGAAGCCGAGGACGAAGGCCTGGACCTGAACGATGCCAGCCAGTTCGTCTATCGTGACTTCCCGGTGCAGGAAGGTTACGTCAGCAACGACGAAGGCAAGGTGGCCTGTCGTATCTACCGTACGGTGAAGGCCCAGTTCATCTGGGACACCATCATGACCTCCACCTACGACTACGCCGAGCCCGGGTTCATCCTCATCGACAAGGTGAACCAGATGAACAACAACTGGTTCTGCGAGGAAATCCGTGCCACCAACCCCTGCGGCGAGCAGCCCCTGCCCCCTTACGGCAGCTGCCTGCTGGGCTCGGTCAACCTGACCAAGTTCGTGGAGAACCCCTTCACCGACAAGGCCAGCTTCAACTACGAGAAGTACCGCCAGGTGGTGGCCATCTTCACCCGCATGCTGGACAACGTGGTAGAGATCAACGGCCTGCCCCTGAAAGAACAGCGCCACGAAATCATGAACAAGCGCCGTCACGGCATGGGCATCCTGGGCCTGGGCTCTACCCTGGCCATGCTGCGCATGCCCTATGGCTCTGACGAATCCGTACAGTTCACCGAGGAAGTGGTCCGCGAAATGGCTGTGGAAGGCTGGCGCCAGTCCCTGGCCCTGGCCGAAGAGAAAGGCCCGGCGCCTATCATGGACGAAGAGTTTGAAATCACCCCCAAGATGATGGCCTGGCGCCCGCAGCTGGCCGACGACGGCTACAAGGTGGGTGACAAGGTCAAAGGCCGTATCCTCCACGCCAAATACAGCAACTACATGAAGCGCATCGCTGACGTGGAGCCGGAACTGGTGGAGAAACTGGCCGAGAAAGGTGGCCGTTTCACCCACCACACCTCTATCGCGCCCACCGGCACCATCAGCCTGTCACTGGCAAACAACGCCAGTAACGGCATCGAGCCGAGCTTCTCCCATCACTACTCCCGCAACATCATCCGGGAGGGTCGCAAGACCAAGGAGAAAGTGGACGTATTCAGTTTCGAACTACTGGCCTACCGTCACCTGATCAACGCCGGGGCGATGCCGTTCTCCGACGATGCCGACAAGAAACTGCCGTCCTACTTCACCACGTCGGACGACGTTACCCCGACCCAGCACGTGGACATCCAGGCCGCGGCCCAGAAGTGGGTGGACTCGTCCATCTCCAAGACCGCCAACGTGCCCACAGACTTCGCGTACCCGGACTTCAAGAACATCTACATGTACGCCTATGAGCAGGGCCTGAAGGGTTGCACTACCTTCCGCTTCAACCCGGAAGCTTTCCAGGGCGTACTGGTGAAGGAATCCGACCTGGAGAGCACGCTGTACGAGTTCACCCTGGACGACGGCAGCAAAGTGACCTTCAAAGGCAACGAACAGATCGAGTACGACGGCGAAATCCACACCGCCGCCAACCTCTTCGACGCCCTCAAAGAAGGGACCTACGGCAAATACTGATCCGGGAACTGACAGGAACTTATGACCATGACTGCAAAGATTACCAACAAGATCGTCGGCTACCGGGTCAAGAAGGCAGACCCGGAGGCCCAGGCACCGGCCCCCGAGCAGAAAGGCCCCAACCCGATCACGATGAACGAGAACATCGAACGGCCGGACTTCCTGCTGGGCACCACTTACAAGATCAAGCCGCCGGTGGCCGAGCACGCGATGTACATCACCATCAATGACATCATCCTCAACGAAGGCACCGACCACGAAAGCCGGCAGCCCTACGAGGTGTTCATCAACTCCAAGTCCATGGAGCACTTCCAGTGGGTGATCGCCCTCACCCGGGTTATCTCCGCCGTGTTCCGCAAGGGCGGCGATGTTACCTTCCTGGTGGAAGAGCTGCGCTCGGTCTATGACCCCAACGGCGGCTACTTCAAGAAAGGCGGCGTGTTCATGCCGTCCCTGGTCGCCGAGATCGGCGCTGTCATCGAGCGGCACCTGAAGGCCATCGGTCTCATCGAAAGTGAAGAGATGAGCGAAGTGACCAAGCGCATCCTGGCGGAGAAGCGGGCGGAGTTTGAAACGGCTCAGAAGACGCCATCCAACGATGAAAGCGCCAGTGAGTACCCGGCCAATTCCACGCTTTGTAACAAGTGTAATACCAAGGCTGTGGTTATTATGGATGGATGTGCTACTTGTCTTTCGTGTGGCGACTCCAAATGCGGTTGAGGGGTTAGTAGACAGGTGACGTAGTGCGAGGAGCCCGGTCGGTATAGCTGATCGGGCTTTTTTGATTGGATCGCCAGTTGGGGCATTGCGTGATGCTGTTTATGGTCGGGCAATGATGTTTAATCTGGATATCTGCCGGATATCCAGCCCGTTTTGTCGGTATATCCGGAATCTACCGACAGTTTGTCGTATTCTTTGGAATGGATATGCTGTTTCGGGGATCGAATGTTATGGCACACCTATGAATTATAAGCGTATTTTTGTGAATACTGGCAGCGGCGACGCCCACGTATATCACCATTTTTGTCGTAGAATAAACTGTTATGGGTAAGGGAGTATCAGTGAAGACCTATAAATTATTGTCCGCAGACGGAACTACCGTCATCAGCAAAACGCCTGGCTCTCTGGGTGGCAACTCCAAAGCGCGAATTTACGGTCGATTGGATTGCTCTGCGGCCAAAGGAGCGCTCTCTAAAGGCTATGCAGAACATCGTGTCTTCTTTGCGAATGAACAAGATGCCATTCACGCGGGCTACAGGCCGTGCGGGCGGTGCATGGTATCGCGTTATAAAGAATGGAAATCTGGGCCAGGGGGGAAGGACGGCTATCCTTGGCAACAGTTGCCCCCTAGTAAATAAATCTGTCCCGGTTTCCAGGAACAAATCGAAGCCTGGAAGACCGCCTGCATGGGTGCCAACGCCCAGTCTGACGAACAAGCCAGGCGTAATCGGAAAGCGGCGACAGACGAGAAAAAGCGCGTCAAAAAGCTTGAACCAAAATTACGGCGCAAGAAAAAAACCCTGGCTGAGACAGCAGCGTTGCTGACGCTGTCAAAAAAAGCCGAGGCGATCTGGGGCCTCAAAGACGAGGACGAATGACCAGCCTCCCGGATCGCCAGCAGGCCGTCGCTCTGATCGAGGAAGCGCAGAGCAACAGAGCCCGGCTGGTCAAGGCCTGTGCCTAGTGTACGCACCTTCCAGCGCTGGACGGTGATCTTCCCACAGGGTATTTTCATCCCATTAGTTCATGCCCATGCTGGGCGTACACCAGTACAGGCAAGGCGACGCCTTTTACATTACGCCTTCGATTCCATTTCAAGGATGCGCATGCTGCAAGCGTTATGTGGTGTACACTGAACTTACAACTCAGAAAGGGGGTTCCAATGGCAAGATGTGCAGAGTGTGGGCGAGATCTCGGATTTATGGCAGCAAAGGGTGACGTTTGTAAAGACTGTGTCGAAAAGCATAATAAAGAGGCTGACGGTCAAGACGTGTTATCGGACACCGAAGCCAGAGTCGTGTTGACTACGGAAAGTGTCATACATTTACCAATTGCTGAGCGCCTGGACATTATTACTGCAGAGTGTGTTCTGGGCATGAATATATTTAAAGATATCTTCTCTGCTGGTAGAGATTTTTTTGGAGGCCGGAGTAAAGCCACTCAAAGTTCCTTGCGAGATGCCAGAATCTACGCTTTGAATGAACTTCGTAGAGAGGCTGCCTCTATTGGTGCTGATGCAGTTGTTGGCATTGATTTAGACTACAGTGAAATATCTGGTGGCAACAAATCAATGTTGTTCCTGGTTGCCTCAGGGACAGCCGTCAAGCTGGAAAAATAACTCTTCAACCTTCTGAGCCTCGGTCTCAACCAAGTCACGAACAAACAAGGACAGGCACGAACAAACAAGGACAGGCACTGCTAAGAAAAGAACCAACAAACCGCGTCCGGAGGCGGCCGCTCCAGTCGTGATCGCACGCAGCCCTGCATCTTTGTCTGTATTTTGACCAGTTTCGCGACAATCAGGCGTAGATCGACGAATTGAGTTCGCGCGGGCCTCCTGGCTGAGGCCAGTTTGGAAAAACAATATCTGGGACTGGAATGAAGTGGACCCCAAATTTTGGACAGGTGCCTAAGCTCTGATTCATCATCTCCACAAGGAGGAGAATCATGAGCAAGAAACGCAAGCAATACAGCGCATCATTCAAGTCCAAAGTTGCTCTGGCCGCCCTCAAGGGTGACCAGACCACATCCGAAATTGCCGCCCGTTTCCAGATTCACCCCACCATGGTCAGTACCTGGAAGCGCGAGCTGCTGGAGAACGCTCCCGACCTCTTCGAAAGCGAAAATGCAGCGAAATGCAGGGACAGGCACTGCCAAGAAAGAAAACCAATAAACCGCGTGCCGAGACTGCCGCTCCAGTCGTGATCGCACTCTGCATAGCATCGTTGGCTATGTTTTGACCAATTTTGCGACAATCAGGCATTAATCGCCGAATTTAACGCACGCGATGGCGCTGGCCATGGCCAGTTCCGATATTTCGACTTAAAGGGTGGGGGGCGTTATACAGCTCGTCGTCGCCTGCCCTGCTCTGCCCGCAGGTTCTGAGCGTAGCGCGCTTCGAATTCGCAGGCCTCCTGAAGCCATTCGTCGAGCGAGAGGCCCAGGCGGTTTAGGATCGGCGGTTTGGTGTCAGGTATATAGCCGCGCTTTGAAGGGCGGATAATCCGGCCGGTGTAATCAACCAGTTCCAGGTAGTCGGAGTCTGTCAACGTAGTTGTCGCGTTTAAGTCATCAGCTCTTTAACAGTTCGCCGCCTTTTCCGGATTCAGGGTCACTGATTCCGGCAAGCTGAAGTTTCGGATATCACCGGACCAGCGCCGCGGGTTCTTGGCCTTCGCAGCCTCGATCACCTGTTTGCGCTGAGCCAGGATCTGACCAGCCTCGCCATCGTGACGCTGCTGAGGTGTTACGTAATTCAAGGCGCTGTGACGGTGCTCGGTGTTGTACCAGCGCACGAAGGCCAGCACCCAGTCACGGGCGTCCTCGATGGTGCTGAAGCCATTGACCGGGAACCCTGGTCGGAACTTCAGGGTTTTGAACAGCGACTCCGAGTAGGCGTTATCATTGCTCACTCGGGGCCGGCTGTTTGAGGGCGTAATGCCCAGGTCGTACAGCTTTTCCAGGAAGGTCGAGGCCTTCATGGGGCTGCCATTGTCCGAGTGCAGCACAAGAGGCTTCTCCCTGACTGCCAGGTGCTCGCGCCAGTACGCCTTTTCGATGAACTCGCTGGCCAGCTCACCCGTTTCACTCTGGTAGACCTCGTGACCAACGATCTTGCGGCTGTAGACGTCCAGCATCAGGTACAGATAGAACCAGGTGCCTCGTGCCGGTCCCGGCAGCCACGAGATATCCCACGACCACAGTTGGTTGGGTTCCGTAGCTTTATGCGTGGTCGCCTGCCGCTTGGGCTGTGGGGCTCTCTGGCGGCCTCTGGGGTTAACCTGACCGTGTTCCCGCAGCACACGGTAGAAGGTCGACTCCGACGCTAGGTAATGCCCCTGATCCATTTGGTCCGCAACGATGAATGCCGGCGGACAGCTCTGGTATTTCTTTTGATTGCTGAGTGACACCACAGCCTGACGCTCCTCGTCCGTCAGCTTGTTCGTCGGCGTCGGTCTGGGCACCACCGGTCTCTGGTCCGCTTTGACGGCCTTGTCCGCCGTCCAGCGCTGGAAGGTGCGCACACTCAGATGTAGCAAGGCACAGGCCTTGACCAGCCGGGCTCCGTTGCTCTGCGCTTCTTCGATCAGAGCGACGGCCTGCTGGCGATCCGGGAGGCTGGTCATTCGTCCTCGTCTTTGGGGCCCCAGATCGCCTCGGCTTTTTTTGACAGCGTCAGTAGCGCTGCTGTTTCAGCCAGGGCTTTTTCCTTACGACGTAATTCGGATTCAAGCTTTTTGACGCGCTTTTTCTCGTCTGTCGCCGCTTTCCGGTTACGCCTGGCTTGTTCGTCAGACTGGGCGTTGGCACCCATGCAGGCGGTCTTCCAGGCTTCGATTTGTTCCGGATACAGACCGTGCTTGCGACAATATTCACCGAGTTCCGCCTCGGTCATCGGGGCGGTCTCCAGAACAATGCGGAACTTCTCTTCGCTACTCCACCTTTCAGGCGTGGCTGAGTTCGACGGCAAAACGGCACCTCGTTCTCTGGCGGCTTTACGCCAATTGTACAAGGTTGCGGTGCTGATGCCTTCCTGCCTGGCCAACTCAGACACAGTCAGGCTATGCGGTGGGGCCATCTTCTGAAGGATGGCTTCCTTTCGTTCCGGTGAGTAATGGGGCATGGTTGTCCTCTGAAATCATCAGGCGGGTGAGTCAGCCAAGGGAACTGCCCCCTCAGCTGCTCTCAGAACCCGGCGTGAACCTCTCGGCTCACCGGGCTCCCATTGCTTCAACCGCAAACGCACCACGTCCACTCCAGTGGACAAACAAATTCGGGTGTTTGCGCTTTATACGATCAAGCCATGAGACTGCTCTCATCTTCTTGCCGCGCAAGCGCTTGTATTTCCGCATCGCCCATCGAATGATGGCTCGATCGATGTGATCTGCTACCGGCTGAAATTCAGACCCTCTGAAGCGACAATAATACCGGATCCAGCCCCGGACTCGTGGAGCCAAAGCTTTGGCAATCTGGTCTATGGATAACTCGCTTCGAAGGTTCAGGTGCCATCGTCTTACCGCCTGCCTCATAGACGTCATCGACTGACGGCTTACTGCTGGCGTGAAACCAAGCGAGCTTCTCCCGCTCCGGTTGACGATGCGCCTCGGCCTGAACGTATATCCAAGAAAATCGAACTTAATGTTTTCATGATTTCCTTGTCGCCGACTATCCTTGCAGTACACAACTTTCGTTTTATCGGGATGCATTTCGAGACCGCATTGTCTTAGCCGCATATCTAACTGCGAATGCAGATACTGAGCCTCACGCTCACTTCGACAATGCAGTATTCCGTCATCTGCATATCGGCAGAATGGGATATCCGGATGATGAACCGTCAGCCAACGATCCAATGCATAATGCAGAAACAGGTTTGCCAGAACTGGCGATAACGGGCCACCTTGTGGTGTGCCAACGTTCCGTCCTTCCTGCTTACCATCTTTCGTCTGCATCGGTGCCGTTAGCCAGCGCCTCACATACAGCAGCACCCAGGATTCAGAGCAATGGTGGTCAAGAGCCTTGAGCAATAGCTCATGATCAATATGATCAAACAAGCCACGGATGTCATACTCCAGCACCCAGTCCCTTTCCCAGCACCGTTTTCGCGTGATCGCAAGCGCATCATGCGCGGATTTCCCGCGCCGATACCCGTACGAGTCCACATGAAAGACAGGTTCCAGGATAGGTTCCAGCGTCATAGTAACCACAGTTTGCGCTATACGATCGCTAACCGTGGGTACCCCGAGCAATCTTTCCCCTCCACTTTTCTTCGGAATTGGAACTGCTTTGACGGCCGGCGGGAAATAGCTGCCGGACGATATCCGATTCCAAATCAGATAGAGGTTCTTGCTCAAGTCTCGATCAAAGTCCTGAATCGTCTGGCCATCTACACCGGCCGCACCTCGATTTGATTTAACGCGCTGATACGCCTCCCATACCTGGCGCTTGGAAATATCAAACGGTTTCGCTGAGTTCACAGGCTCATCCTAAAATAAAGTTGGCCATGGAATCAGCCGAAGCAACTCGGCTCCTTCGCTCCGAGCCCATTACAGGCCCATCATCGCTACTACGAACCAATCCGTCCTCGAACCATGCATCGGTACTCTGCATCTTGCTTTTCTTCACTTGATGCTCTCCCTTGGCATCATGGATTCGAGTTCCCACAGTTCCGCTGAAACGCCTGAACCGAGCTCGCGCCATCTCTATGCCGGACACCACCCACCCAGTAAGCAGGTTTCCGATGGATTTATCCCGGGGATAGTTGTGGCCCCCGGTTTTGATGTCCGTTTTCAATTTCGACACCTGAACGATGATTCGCTTGTGCTCGCCTTCTCGGTCCCTACCTGACACACCACATGGGTGAGCCTTTTCTCCTGACGCTTACGACAACGGTCTTCAGCCAATGCCGCTCAGGATGGTTTGAAGCCAGCCCCTGCAGGCAGACTCCGGAGGGTCGATTCCTCCATCATTTCAACAGCTTCTCATGCTACACATATGACTCCTGTCTTACTGTGCGCACTGCTGTGGCACACACAACTACCTTGACACATAGGGTAGTCCCGCAGGCTGAACATAATGCCGCGTCGGAGGTCATTCCGCTCGTTTCCCTCAAAGTTCAGTAGCGGCTTCAGGGAAACCGGAAACTGGCGCAGGTAGCCGGAGTCCAGCTGGTTCTGGATCGCCTGCACAAGATCAAACTGTGGCGCCAGCCTTTCCTTGATGCTGGTGTGGTCCGAGGATTCCGGTGTTTCGGCCATGGCGGCTCTAACCGGGTTGAGGTCCACATAGGCCATGCAGCTCAGGACGGCCTGCTCGGTTAGCAGCGCCTGCGATTTAAAACGGGATTCCCAGAAGTGGCCAGTGCAGTCATCTTCCCGGTTCGCTTCACGGGCAATGGGCTCGTTCAGGCATTTCATGAACCAGCTGAGTTCCGTAAGCCGCTTTCGGTAGACGGCGACAGTGCGCTCCAGGAACCGGCGCTCGGCACTGGCCAGCGACTCACCTTTGAGGTAACGCTGAATAATCAGCGGTCCTTTGTACAGGCTGCTCCAACGAGCCAGGACCTCGTCGTCATCCCACTCCGCCGCCGACTCCGGAGACAGCTTTGCAACCAGATGATAGTGGTTGCTCATCACCGCATACGAGCAGATATCGATCGAAAACAGGGATGACAGAATTCGAATCCGGTCTTCAATCCATTGCCGACGGTGTTCGTAGTTCCTGCCGGTGTCCCGGTCGTAGCCACACAGGAAGGTGCGACGTACGCACCGAGATACAACATGGTAGTACGGTGTGTCGGCGATCGAAACGAGTTGTTCCCTTGGACGTGTCATGGAAATCCTTTCCACTCTGTTGTCGGTGTTACTCTCTTACGGGTCGCTCAAATTTCATCGGGACGCACTGGGCACCAAACCTCTAACGGCAATTCCCCCGCCTGCTCAAAGAGAGCTATCTCTACGGCCCTGATCTTTTTTGCTCCCTGCTCATCCACATACTCAATACCAGCGCTTATCGGGTCGCCATCAACAGAAATACCGTTCACGGTCAGGCACTGTCTTCCATCGCGGATTCCTTCATAGAAGTTTTGTACCTCTTCATACCAGAACGGAGGTGCAAGGAACTCAATTTGATCATCACGATCGGGGCCTAGGTCCGCTTCCATGTCTTTGCGCAGTTCGCGAGACAAATGCTTTTCGTAGGTTGCCAAGCTGGGATCTGCATTCAAATCGGCTGCCATTTCCTGATACGCAACCTGTAACGGGGAGGCACTTGTCAGCTTCTGCCCTGGATTTCCTGCACAGCCTGCGATCACAAACGCCAGCCCAAGCGTTGAGCCACGGACGAATTGAGCCAGATTCATTTGAGCGCCCTCTCAATTTCCCGGTCGGTACTGGCTGTCCGGGACCTCAGAGCCCTGGCAGCCCTGCACAGAAGGCCCGAGCATGAGAGGATGAGCTCTTCTACGTCGATCGTACCGCGGGCAGATAATGCGAGGGCGCCAGCGAACATAAACCTCGCTGTATATTCGAGTTCGCCGTCTTCTGTCACCTCCATGTTGACGCCTATCCGCCGAATCTGAAAACCAATTGACTGCACCACTTCACTAGCGGAAAACGTGACGTTACCCGCCTTGCCCCTCAATGTTGCTGTGCCGTCACTTGCGACGGAGACTGATGCTGGACCGACCTCACGCAAATTCGAGCTGTAAGACCTTCATTGCGAGCGTATGAGAGTTCCAGCAACCGGGCAACGGTCACTTTCAGAGTGTATGTATCGGGACGGGCAGACATAAGAATCCTCCTTGGGCCCAAAATGAATATGGGCAAATCAATCCATTAATGATGTGGCGGCGAGGAAACAAAACCGGTGGAGTCAATCTCCCGCGCCGTAGACCAACTTTCAGATCAGAAAAACCACCTACAAGGCGGTGTAAGATTACCACTCTCAGTAACATGGGAAAATGACGCACACCACGGCAGGTACACTTGGACGCAGCTTGTCAGAAGACGTAAGCCCACCTAGGTTTAGAGGTATTCAATACGTTCAACGTCTCCCGAACTTGCCCGGACCAGCATACTGGGGAATAACCTATGCCAGAGATGGTTTTCAGCGGTTGATCCGGGCTGGCGCGCACGCTCATCGCAGGCGTGCTGGCGTACGTGTTCCTGGTGTTTTCCTACGACCCTCAGGGAGGCGCACTCAGTCAGAACTGAACGCCTTTGGCCTGATTCTCACTGTGGCACTGGGCTCCACCCTGGCTACCGTGCTATTGAGCCGGAATATATCCCTGACCAACGGGCTAGTGGCTTTTGCGCTCCTTATCGGGCTTCAGCTTGTCGTTACCTGGTCCAGTTTCGCTTGCGCTGGGTACGCAAGGTGCTGACCGGCGAGCCGACCCTCCTGCTCTACCGGGGACAGTTTGTGGACCAGGCGCTTCGCCAGGCCCGGGTGACCCGGGATGAAGTGCGCTCGGCGGGCAGGTCATCGGGCATTCTGGCCCTGGACGATGTGGAAGCTGTCGTGCTGGAGACCGATGGATCCCTGAGCGTGGTTCGCCGCAGCTCATGCGGCGGGCCTTCCAGCCTGGAGGACGTTCGACGGTACGGTAGGAACGGTACCGGGTAAGACTCGGAGCGTCGGGCCCGGAAACCGGGACAGACCTTCTTTCGATGCCTGTCCACGCTTAACGGTCACGCTTACCACCGGAGTATCAGCCAACCTTCACTACCTCCGTCGGGCCTTTCGCCCAAACCCGTGAGTTCGAGGTTCGGTCAGCACCCGGGTCCATCCCGCCGTGGAAGCGCCCCACATGCAGTGTACCGCCAGCATCAAAAGGTTTCGTCGGACCGGGTGTTGCGTTGCCGGGCGCAGCACTTTTGCAGCGGGAATCCAGCCAAGATAACCTGCCGCCCAGACAGCGGCCCCAAATGCCGCACCACCGACCGCCGGACGGGAACTCTTGTCTGCGACCGCTCCCCAGAGACTTCCCGCAGCGGCACCGTAGAGAAAGTGCGCCCCCAGGGTAAGTAGCGTCATGGATGTGTCACTACGGGGCTTATGGACGGGTAACCGGTCAGTTATGTCTTCGGTCACTTCCCGCGGGGGCAACGGGTATTGCTCTTCCCTGGGCAATTTGCGGTGTCCCTTTTCCATTTTGATGGTCATTGGCACGGTGGCGAGCAACCCGCCAAGCGCACCCGCGAGATATCGATTCATGCAAAGACCTCCTCCCCTGAAACATGGTGGTGCTGAATTTGAACCAGCACCTGCCTGTAAACATAGTTTAGTTTCTGCTAAAGCAAGGGGTGGAATCTGGACGGGCACTCCCGGGGGTGAAAAACTGCCCCCGACCCCGGTTCAAAGGGGTCACGGGCAATGATCCGCAGGTTGCCTTTTACCTGGGCTCGCCCTTGCGGCGAGTAGCTAAAGGTCAGCTCTGTGGCTTGATCATAAACTTCTGACCGGTCGCCATTTTGCCGTACTCCGAGATGGCATCCAGTTGTAACGCACCGGCCAGGGAGACTTCGTGGGTGTAGTGACTGGCGAACGTAGTCTTGATTTCGGCCGCTACGCGTTTGCGCATGGCGATGTTGGTTTCCTTACCCAGTTTTCCCAGCGCATTGAACAACAGAAAGCCGTTCACACCCCAGGCAAAGCCAAAGTTGCGGCTCAGCGTGATGGGGCCGCGATCAAGGCCGCCATAGATATAAACCTGTTTGTAGATGTCAGATCCATACACGCTGTACTCCGTCATGTCGCGAGAGACGGCGGCTTCCATGCAGGTGAGGATATCGCTCGCCAGGCGTCCGCCACCGATCGGGTCGAAAGCTACCGTGGCGCCGGTGTCGATCAGTGCCTGGGTCAGGTCTGCCATGAAGCTGTCGCTACTGGAGTTGACCACGTACTTGGCGCCCTGGTCGCGCAGGAGTGCTTCCTGTTCCGGTTTGCGGACGATATTGACCAGGTCGATGCCGTCAGCGATGCAGATGCGATTGAGCATTTGCCCGAGGTTAGAGGCGGCGGCCGCGTGGACGATAGCCTTGTGGCCCTCAGCGCGCATGGTTTCTACCATCGCCAATGCCGTCAGCGGATTCACGAAGCTTGAAGCGCCTTCGACAGCGGTCGTACCCGGTTCCAGTTCCAGACAGCTTTGCACATTGGCACAGAGGTATTTGCGGTAGCTACCGCCGCCAATGAACGCAACGGTTTTGCCCATCAGGTTTTGCGCTGCGGCGGAGGAGCCTGCCGCGACGACGGTACCGGCGCCTTCATTGCCCACGGGTATCGCCTTGCCAACACGCTTTTTAACCGCGCCCATGAACTTGGCCGGAACATCGGCATTGATAACTGGACGATCAGCGCTACCGGACTGGCTGGCAGTTGTCATATCAGCCGTGCTGAACATCACGCCCAGGTCAGACGGGTTGATAGGGGCGGCTTCGACGCGGATAACCACCTGGTTTTCGCCCGGCTGCGGGATCTCGATCTCACGCAGGGCAAGTTCCAGTTTGTTGTCGTCGCTGATGGTGGAAGTAAGTTCGATGTTGTTATCTGACACTTTTTTCTCCTGCAAAGTTTGCGGGGTATGGCTCGTCGCTGACCGATGTTACCCCATAAAGTGGGGCAGGTATCCAGCACATGCCGGCCTGGCAGTAGCCACACTATCCGATACCAAACCCAAGTACTACAGCCGCCACCACCTGGTCGATACCGTAGCGACCGGGTGTATCATTGCTTTATCGGCTCACGTACGCCATGGCTTACCTCCCCCGGATCAACGCGGGAGCCTAGAAAACGTAAATGAACCCGACACCTACTTCGGCTTCATAATCGTTGCGTGCGATCGGGCTATCGGCAATATCGCTGCTATAGTGCTCATAGAGCACTTCGCCGAAAACCTGCCAGTTGTCGTTGATGTAGGCACGATAATTATAGTTGGCCCCAATGGAGCGGAATCCGCCGCTCAGATCGGTTTCGCTCAGGCCTGACGCAGCAGCCTGGGACGGGTCTACGCCAAACTGCTCATTGGCAAGGTCGCTGTCGTGAAAAACCGCCACGATTGATAACTCGGAGCCGGTTCCGTCCTTTTGCTCGCCGAAGCGGCGACCCACGCCCACAATACCCAGGTTTCCATTTTCACTGGCTACAATTCGACCATCCAGCCAGTAACGCCAGTCAGCATCGAACGCACGACGTGCCTGCAGTACGAATTCAGCACCCTCATCTGTGTCGCCAAGTCCATCCAGCCGGCCGTCATCAGAGTCGCTCTCTTCACGCCCTTCTTCAAAGCCCACTGAAGCCTGTAAAAGCCAGGTGTCAGAACGCAGGCCACGCCACCCCAGCGCTTCACCAGCCCAATAGAAGATGTTATCACCCCTGCGCCATTGCACAGCGCCGGCGGGACTGGCTTCGAAGCCGAACTCATCCGACCCTTCGTAGGCAGATTCATATTCAACACCCAGGCCCAGCCCGAAGCCCCAGCCGTCTTCACCCCGAGTGAAGTCTTCCAGCGAGGGTAACGGCACCAGCGCCGTTTTCTCGTCCTGTGCTAACGCTGTTTGAGCAAACAATGCCGGAGTGCACATTGCCAAAACTACGCCCGTGAATTTTTTCATTTTAGTTCTGCTCGGTTATAAATTGTTGGAAAACAACCTGGCAGAAAGTACGTGGGCGGCGAAAGAACAGATCAAATATGTCATTCGACATCCGCGACGAATGACAAGGTCAGAGGCTGTGTACCGAACGGGAGCGTATAGGGGGCGATCAACGGGTCGCGGGAGGAGGGCCAAGCAGCGCACAGAAGGCGTCTTCGCTAACCGCCTGGCTGAAGTAGAAGCCCTGATAGGTATGGCACTCCTGCTGCTGCAGGAAGGCAAGCTGCTCAGCGGTCTCCACGCCCTCGGCGATCAACTCCATGTTCAGGCTGCGGGCCATGACGATGATGGCACGGACGATCTCGGCATCGTTGCTGTCCCGGGTGCAGTCGTTGATGAACGACTGGTCGATCTTGAGCAGGTCGACCGGTAGCCGTTTGAGATAGCTCAGCGACGAGTAGCCGGTGCCAAAATCATCGATCGCGAAACGCACGCCCATGTCCCGCAGCTCATTCATCTTTTTCACCGTGTCGGATATGTTGTGGATCATGATGCTTTCGGTGATTTCCAGTTTCAGGCACTGCACGGGGATCTGCTGTCGGGCAATGATGGCGGCTACCTGCGCGACAAAGTCGGCCTGGCGAAACTGTCGGGGGCTTATGTTGATACTGAGGCTGAACTGGTCTGCGCTAACCAGCTCCCGGTCCAGAAGGCGGGCCAGGAAGTCGCAGGCCTGCTCCAGGATCCAGTGGCCGGCTTCGAGGATCATGCCACTCTCTTCGAGCGCATGCATAAAGGCAGCCGGGCCGATCAGCCCTGTCTCGGGATGCTGCCAGCGCAACAGGGCCTCCGCACCGGTGATGCGTTGCGTGCGGGCATCCACCTGTGGCTGGTAGTGCAACCGGAATTCCCCCGCCTGCAGTGCCTGGCGCAGTTCGGCTTCCAGTTGCAGGCGCTGGCTGACAACCACCTGCATCTGCGGTTCAAAAAACGCGATGTTGTTGCGTCCACTGGCCTTGACCCCATACAGAGCGGTATCGGCATGTTTGAGCAGGTCCTCCGGCGTATTGCCGTGCTCGGATGACAGGGCAATACCAATGCTGCAGCTCAGCTGTAGCCCGTGACCCTCGATATTCATAGGTGCAGACACGGCCTCGAGGAGTTCGGCAGCGTTGACTCGCGCCCGCTCGGCACTCTGCTCCGGATTGCCGGACAGGCCGGTCAGCAGAATGACAAACTCGTCGCCACCCAGGCGGGCGACCGTGTCGGCCTTACGTACCCGTGCCTGCAGGCGGCGACTTACCTCCTGCAGTACTGCATCACCGCAGGTGTGGCCCAGGGAGTCGTTGACGCGCTTGAAATGGTCCAGGTCGAAGAAGAGCAAGGCGCAACTCAGGCCATGGCGTTCACCCAATGCCAGATGCTGTTGCAGCCGGTCGTGCAGCAACAGGCGGTTGGGGAGATCGGTCAGCGCATCGTGATAGGCCTGGTACTTAACCCGCGCCTCGATGCTTCTCTGCTCAGTGACATCCTTGAAGCAGGACAGCGTGCAGGGCTCGTTGCCGATCAGTATAAAGTTGCTGGACACCTCGCAATTCAGCACGCGTCCGTCCCTGGCAATAAGGTCAACCGACTCATTGCGCAGACAGCCATCCCGTAACAGCTTGTTTATGACTGCCGGACGTTTACTTGGATAGCGCCAGAAACCGAATTCGGCCGCAGTCTTTCCAATCACCTCCTGGGGCTGGTAGCCGAACACCTCGGTAAACCGGTGGTTGACCTCGGTTATTTGCGCACTGCGTTTGTCAAACAGCACATAGGGTTCGGGAGAGTCGATGAACAGGGCCGCAAACTTGGCTTCGCTCTGCCTCAGTTCCCGGTCGGCGTTGCTGCGTTCGGAAATGTCATGGACCATGGCCAGCCGGTAGGACTGGTCACCGATCCGGACCTGCTCCACATAGATCAGGCAGGGTTTGGACTGACCGTCATGGCACTGGAAGCGGGCCTCATGTTGCTGAATGCTGCCGCTGGTGAACAGTAGCTGGAGAACGCCGTCCCGCTGTTTCGGGCTGGCCCAGAGTGGCAACTCGGCGGAATGGTGACCGATTAGTCCGGATGCACTCCAACCCAGTAAATGCTCGAGTGCCGGGTTGACGGCCACCACGATATCGTCGGTCGCGCTCACGAGCATGCAGGCCACGGGAAGTTGCCCCAACAGGGCGATCAGATCTTGCTCCCGCGTTCCTTCCGGGCTCGTTAGCGAGTCAGCCATAGTGTACAGCCAGGCAATGCGCATTCATGTGATGGGCTCTTTTTGTTTCTGGCAAAGTTAACGCTTTGGAGTTATCGATACAAGATCCAGGGGTTTGCTCCACCGCACGAAACCAGCAAACAGCCAGCGCCTTTACATCTCAATGACGCTGCCCGGTCAGCTGCAAACGCTGATCCGCTCGAGACCGGAGAGAGGTACACCCAGGGCCCAGGCACCCGCAGTGATGTCTGGGCCCTTCCGGTCCGAAATAATGTAGCCACACCTGGTCTCGGTTATGGCCCCCTGTATTTTGACTGACATTGCTATAACCGAGGCTACGAAAACCCCACCCCTACGCAAGGCGTTCGCCGCCTTAGAACATATAGTCCAGCAATATTTTCCCGTTTCAGATAAGATGGTCGTTTGACGGTGGCAAAAGGCAGCCGTTAACCTGGAGAATAAAATGAGCAAGAAACCGGTAAAAGCCACATTAACTAGGGAAATGATCGAGGAGCAGACCGCTGCTTTTTTGAAATCAGGCGGTGCTGTTGAGTATGTAAACAAGGGCAAAAGTGGACAGCTTTACCCTACAGGTTCAAAACACATTAACCTGAAAGCTAATAAATAATAACGGCAAACTCTCTGGCTTCCTGCAGCCAGCTACCCGTTGTGAAGCCTGGCGAAGTTAGACAGTATGGCCCCGGGCTTCTGGTAGTCCGGCTCCGGAAACCTGGACAGCGCCAGCCTCGGGCGCCGGTTGTGCCTCGCCCTTGCCGATCACCCTATCCTGCCTGATCCCTCCTTGGTTACCGCGCCTTGCCGGTGGCGTTCTGTGATCCGAAAACCCTATACTACAAAGCCTCCAGACCAGACCACCAACTGCGGATACAACAATGATCAAACTCCACGGCTTTTCTGCCAGTAACTACTACAACGTGCCCAAGCTCGCGCTTCTGGAAAAAGGTATCGAGTTTGAGGAAGTGCTTTCCTACACTGGCGTCGGTCCGAAATACAAGCCCGAATACCTGGACAAAAGCCCCCTCGGCAAAGTACCTGCCCTGGAGACACCTGAAGGCTTTATCAGCGAGTCCCGAGCTATCCTGGAATACATCGAACGGGCCTACCCTGAGCCTTCCCTGCTGCCCGAGTCGCCGTTTGACGTGGCCAAGGTCCAGGAGCTGTCGCAATTCATCGAGCTCTATTTCGAACTGGTGGCCCGACGCCTGATCCCGAACCTTATCGGCGGCACCCAACCTGATCCTGCCGTGCTGAAAGAGGTTGAGAGCGGACTCAACAAGGCCGTAGCGGCATTGCCCAAACTTTCGTCCTTTGACCAGTTTGCCTATGGCGACAAATTCACCGTGGCGGATATCGGCGCGATTCTGAACCTTCCGATTGTACGTAATGTTGGCAAGGTCTTCCTGGACCGTGACCCGCTGGCCGAAGTGCCAGGACTGCTCGCCTATCTCAAGCGCATGGCAGAAAGACCGGCTGTGCAGAAAGTCCAGGCCGATGCTGCCGAGAACAGGCCACAGTTCATGGCTCACCTGAAGGCACTCTACGGCTCCTGATCCGCCCTGCCCCAACACTTCTTCACCGCTGAAACACACCGGCGCCCGGAGCACTTTGCCCGGGCCCTGAGGCCACCCTCGATACGGGGGCAGTGGACCTTTCATCAGATGTGATCGGCCTGATTGGCGCACTGCCGCCTATCAGTTTCGTATTGGGGGGCCTTCAGGCGGCTTATGACTATCAGTTACCGGACGAAAACGGCGAGCCCTTCAGGCCCATGACGCCAGCCCCGACAGTCAACGAAGCTGCGCTTGATGACTTCGACAAGAACCGGGGTTGACGGCATGTTGCCTCGCGGCTGAAAATCTCGCATCAATTGATCGCCCATCACCCGGCGTCGCATGGAACATAGGTCCGGAACACCGGAGCCTTGTTGAATCGGAGCCCCTTGCCGGTGGATCGATGGTACTTGACTCTAAAGGGAACCCCTTCATGAAACCCAAAGATCTCGTGGCTGATTTTATTGCCCGCATTCATGCCCAGCATTTTGATGAGGCAAAAGAGTTGTTGGCCACCGACGGCTTCGAATATGTTGGCCCCAATATGCGCTTCCTCAGTCGCGACGACATGCTGGCTTACCAGTTTGGCATGGCGGCCATACAGAAGGACCTGATTGTCCGCCAGCTTAGCGCCGACGGCGAGCATGTCTTCGCCATCCTCGATTACCAGACTCACTTCGAGCCGATCGGGGATGTAAGGCTTGCCCTCTGGTTCCGTGTTCGGGGTGACCGGATTCACACAGTGGAAGCGTTCTATAACGCCGCTGTTGTGGAAAACATGCTGGGCGGCAACCTCCCCACCGCTGTTGATACCAGCCAGTAAACGCTACAGGCCAGCAAGGCCCTGGCCCTACCCCCACTCATCGTTGATTTCCTCCCAATTCGGCCCCGGGCAGACTAGGCTGAAGGGAGATAATCCAACATTTGGGAAGGGAAAGCCCCGTGATAGGCGATCGAACTGTCAGTGTCTTTTATGATGAGGTCATGCTGGGACACAACCCCCAGGTTGACCTGCCGTTCATTCCGAGCCGGGTTGAGAAACGTGTTCGGTCGATTCTTCAGAACCTGGAGTTCAAGTGGAGTTACCCGGAGCATCCGGGCCGGTTGTCTGCAATCAAGGCCTGGCTGGACAACTACCCGGTGCCCGGCGTGCGAATTGAGCAGGGTGCTGCTCCGGCAACCTATGAACAGCTCTCCCGGGTTCATACCACCTCCTACCTGGACCACCTTTTCTCTCTGGAGGGCCAACGCGCCTGGCTGGACAGGGACACAACCGCCGTATCACCGGACAGCATCCATGCCGCTACCACGGCTGCAGGCAATGCCATTGCCGCCGTAGAGAGCGTCATGGCCGGGAAGTCTGACAGTGCGTTTGCCCTGGTGCGACCACCAGGCCACCATGCCGAGCCGGTACGTGCCCGAGGCTTCTGCTTGCTCAATAACGTCGCCATAGCAGCGGCCCATGCCCATGCGAAACTCGGCTGCGAGCGCATTCTGATCGTCGACTGGGATGCCCACCATGGCAACGGCACCCAGGAAATCTTCTGGGCAGACCCCGATGTGCTGTTCTTTGACACCCACTGCGCGGCACCCTTCTATCCCGGCTCCGGACTGTTACAGGACGTGGGTGAGGGTATGGGGGAAGGCTACACCATCAACGTTCCCCTGCCGGAGGCGGCGGGTGACATCGCTTTTGAAAAGGTTTTCCGGGAGATCCTGGTACCTGCCGCTGATTACTTCAAGCCAGACCTGGTATTGGTCTCAGCCGGGTTCGACCCCCACCGCAACGATATGGCTTTCAACGTGTCCTATGACGGTTTCAGAATGATGGCCAGCATTGTCCGGGACATCGCGGACCGGCACTGCCAGGGGCGGGTCGCCTGCGTTCTGGAGGGCGGTTATAACCTGACCTCCCTGGGCCGTGGTGTCCATGCCGTTCTGGAAGTTCTCGCCGGCGGCGAGGCGCCCGTTCTGAAGGAACCCGGTATTGCGGAGGCTGAGGAGGCCCTGGCGTTCCATCGCTCGGCCTTCGGTGAAGAAACCTGATACCCGGATATCAAGCACACCGGCAAGCTGCTACAGTCTAACGGCACGGGAGCCAGAACAGCGGCTTTTATTTCAGACACAAAGCAAAAAGGCAGCCGAAGCTGCCTTTTTCAGATCATGTAGTTGGCTATATCAGATAGCGACTACATTGTCCGCCTGCGGGCCTTTCTGGCCGTCGCTGACGTTGAACTCAACCTGCTGGCCTTCGGCCAGGGTTTTGAAACCGCTGCCCTGGATGGCGCTGAAGTGAACAAAAACGTCCGGGCCGCTTTCACGAGTGATAAAACCAAAACCCTTTGCTTCGTTGAAGAACTTGACTGTGCCGGTAGTAAGAGACATATAAGATTATCCTGTAATCATTAATTTTGGTTGCCGCCAGCACATTTGAATAATGACTGGTCAGCGGTATGCGGAAAAAATATGAAGACTCGAAAACAGGACGGTGGACTACCAGTAATAACCAGAGAAACGTCTTATTCTTGAAGTTCGAAACAAATCTTTTCTACCCACCCACAGTACCGCATAAAGTCCCCATTACCTAATTTATTTTATAAGTACAAACCCCTGAACCCGGATTGCCGTTACCAGGCTATCAACACTCGGCGACTACCTGTACACTACGCACCCAATTTTTCGGGCAGTCCCCCTCCTGCCGGGTCGCCCTCTTCCTCCCAGGAATGTTTCTTTTGATTTCTACCGCAAACCTCACCATGCAGTTCGGGGCCAAGCCCCTGTTCGAAAACGTTTCCGTCAAGTTCGGCGGCGGCAACCGCTACGGCCTGATCGGCGCCAATGGTAGCGGCAAGTCCACCTTCATGAAGATTCTTGGCGGTGAACTGGAGCCCTCCAGCGGCCAGGTCATGCTTGCACCGGATGTGCGTCTGGGCAAACTGCGCCAGGACCAGTTCGCCTATGAAGACTATTCGGTACTGGACACGGTCATCATGGGCCATGAGCGCCTCTGGCAGGTGCACGCCGAGCGGGAGCGTATCTACGGCCAGGCAGAAATGACCGAAGCAGACGGCATGGCCGTGGGTGAGCTGGAGAATGAATACGCGGAACTCGATGGCTATACCGCCGAGTCCCGTGCAGGGGAACTCCTGCTTGGCCTGGGCATTCCGCTCGAGCAGCACAACGGCCCCATGAGTGAGATCGCTCCCGGCTGGAAACTGCGTGTACTGCTGGCCCAGGCGCTGTTCTCCGACCCCGATGTATTGCTGCTGGATGAGCCAACCAACCACCTGGACATCAACACCATCGGCTGGCTGGAGCAGATTCTCATCGCCCGTGACAGCACGATTATCATCATCTCCCACGACCGTCATTTCCTGAATAGCGTTTGTACGCATATGGCTGACCTGGACTATGGTGAGCTGCGCCAGTTCCCGGGCAACTACGACGAGTACATGACCGCCGCTACCCAGGCCCGGGAGCGCATCCAGGCAGACAACGCCAAGAAGAAGGCCCAGATTGCGGAGCTGCAGACCTTCGTCAGCCGGTTTTCCGCCAATGCGTCCAAGGCCAAGC
This sequence comes from Marinobacter bryozoorum, assembly GCF_023156245.1. Lineage (GTDB taxonomy): Bacteria > Pseudomonadota > Gammaproteobacteria > Pseudomonadales > Oleiphilaceae > Marinobacter > Marinobacter bryozoorum. Next base: position 45,622 of record NZ_JAKZAH010000016.1, on the reverse strand, counting down.
AGGCCACCAGCCGGGCCCGACAGATCGACAAGATCCAGCTGGAAGAAATCCGGCCGTCCAGCCGGATGAGTCCCTTTATCCGCTTTGAACAGCACCGCAAACTGCACCGCCAGGCCGTGGTGGCAGAGAAGGTCAGCCAGGGCTTTGACGACGAGATGTTGTTCCGCAACCTGGACCTGCAGATCGAAGCCGGTGAACGTGTCGCCATTATCGGCCCCAATGGCATTGGCAAGACCACCCTGCTGCGCACCCTGGTCGGTGACCTGCCCCCCCGTGAAGGCACTGTCAAATGGGCGGATGCGGCCCAGGTGGGTTACTTTGCCCAGGAACACGGCGATGACTTTGCCAGCGAAGACAACCTCTATGACTGGATGTCACAGTGGACCGACGGAGGTGAACAGCTAGTCCGCGGCACGCTTGGTCGCATGCTGTTCTCCAACGATGACATCGGTAAGTCGGTCCAGGTAATTTCTGGTGGTGAGCAGGGGCGCATGCTGTTCGGCAAACTCATCCTGCAAAAACCCAACGTACTGGTGATGGACGAGCCGACTAACCACCTGGACATGGAATCTATCGAAGCCCTGAACCTGGCCCTTGAGCACTACCCGGGCACGCTGATCTTCGTCAGCCATGATCGGGCATTCGTTTCCAGCCTGGCCACCCGCATCATTGAACTGTCAGCAGACGGAGTCACCGACTTCAGCGGCACCTACGACGACTACCTCCGGAATCTGGGCGTCGCAGTGTAGGGAGTTCATACGGTTGTCTGGACAAGGGCACCGATCTGACCGACACTGCAAAAAATCACAGACTGGGGCCTTTCCCCGGCTTTGCGCCGGGATAACGCGTGCCCCGGTCATCATTTAAAAGGAAAACCCCATGCCCTTTTCCAACGATCACCTCAGCGAGATTAACCTGCTGGCCCTGTTCGATTCATCTTCTTCACAGGAAGGCATCAAGGTACACCAACACTCCGCTGACCCGGCGGTGGTAGCGGCAGCCGAACGCCTGTACCAGAAAGGCCTGATCTCCCAGAAGGATGGTGGCTACCTGACGCCACTCGGTGCGGAAGTGGCCGAACTTGTACAGAAAACACTTGCTGTACTGACCAGCGACGCCAGCGACCCGGTTTCCTGAACAAGTAACCTGTGGTAACCGTCAGGCCCTGCAAGAGGGTCTGACCCAGGCTGCCAGCCCCCCCTTTCTGTCTTTTAACCCGATTCCCGGTTTGCCGCAGAGCGGTTTTGTCGTACTGTGTTCATCAGTAACAGACCTGATGGATTCGCCAATGCCGCTCGACAGTAATATCAGTATCCGTAAATACCAGATCCAGGACCTGAGTCCGCTGGTTCGGGTGTTTACCGAGTCGGTGCATGAGCTGACTGCAACCGCCTATGACGAAACCCAGCGCTACGCCTGGGCATCCCGGACACCTCACCTGGACTCCTGGCAGCAGCGCCTGGACTCCCTGGAAACCCTGGTAGCGGAAGAAGAGAACCAGCTCGCCGGCTTCATTTCCTATGAGCTCACCGGCCAGATTGACCTGATCTACACAGCACCCAACTACGCTCGCAAGGGGGTCGCGTCCGCCCTGCTGCGCAGGGCCGAGGAGCATCTCAAGAAGCTCGGGGTGAAGGAGCTGTTCACCGAAGCCAGCGTGGTTGCCCGCCCGTTCTTCCTGCGTCACGGTTTCGAGGTCGAGGAGGAATACCAGACCACCGTCCGCGGCGCCCACTTTCTCCGATACAACATGCGCAAGTCCTTGTAGGCCCCATGCCCTGACCACTGACGACTGCGGGCAGGGCCTTCAGCGCATCGGGGTAATCCACCAAGACGGGGCCCGGCAAAATCTGGATAATGGCGACCATTCATTCTGTAAGCCCGCCATTTTCCCGAATCCGGTAGCCTCGCCATGGAAATCAACGTTAACTTTCTCGATAACCTGAGACTGGAAGCGAAGTTCGACGACTTCACCGTTCTCACCGACCAGCCCATTCGTTACAAGGGTGACGGGTCCGCCCCCAGCCCGTTCGACTATTTCCTGGCCTCCTCTGCGCTGTGCGCGGCCTACTTTGTGCGGGTTTACTGCCTGGCGCGGGACATCCCCACCGACAATATCCGATTGTCCCAGAACAATATTGTCGACCCGGAGGACCGCTATAACCAGGTCTTCAAGATCCAGGTAGAACTGCCAGAAGACCTTCCGGAGAAGCACCGCCAGGGTATCCTGCGCTCTATCGATCGCTGTACCGTCAAGAAAGTGGTCCAGACCGGCCCTACCTTCGAGATAGAAACGGTGGACAACCTGGACGAAGACGCCCAGGCCCTGCTGATGGCAACGCCCGGAGACGGCCGCACCTATATCGAAGGCAAGGACCTGCCACTGGAAGAGACCATCGCCAACATGTCCGGCCTCCTGCGGGACCTGGGCATGAAGATCGAGATTGCCTCCTGGCGCAATATCGTGCCCCATGTATGGTCGCTGCACGTTCGGGATGCGTCCTCTCCCATGTGTTTTACCAACGGCAAGGGTTCCACCAAGGAAAGCGCGCTGTGTTCCGCACTGGGTGAGTTCATTGAGCGGCTGAGCTGCAACTTCTTCTACAACGACCAGTATTTCGGCGAGGAGATCGCCAACCGGGAATTCGTCCACTACCCCAATGAACAGTGGTTCAAACCCGGACCGGATGATGAACTGCCTGCAGGCATCCTGGACGACCATTGCCTGGCCATCTACAACCCGGAAGGCGAGCTGCAGGGGTCCAACCTGATTGACACCAATTCCGGTCGCGTGGACCGGGGCATCTGCTCCCTGCCCTTTGTGCGGCGCTCTGACGGCGAAGTGGTGTACTTCCCTTCCAACCTGATCGAGAACCTCTTCCTCAGCAACGGCATGAGTGCCGGCAACACCCTGCAGGAGGCCCAGGTTCAGTGTCTGTCAGAGATCTTCGAGCGGGCGATCAAGAAACAGATCATTGAACAGGAAGTTGCCCTGCCAGACGTACCCCTGTCCGTACTGGAGCAATACCCCCATATCCTCGAAGGTGTGCAGGCACTTGAGAAGCAGGGCTTCCCCATCCTGGTGAAAGACGCCTCCCTCGGCGGTCAGTACCCGGTCATGTGTGTCACGCTGATGAATCCGAAAACCGGCGGCGTCTATGCCTCGTTCGGTGCCCACCCGAATTTCCAGGTGGCGCTGGAACGCAGCCTGACTGAATTGATGCAGGGCCGCAGCTTTGAAGGGTTGAACGACATGCCTGCCCCCACCTTCAACAGCCTGGCCGTCACCGAGCCCAACAATTATGTGGAGCACTTTATCGACTCCACCGGCGTGGTCTCCTGGCGCTTCTTCAGTGCCCGTTCTGACTACGAGTTCAGTCACTGGGACTTCTCCGGCACCAACCAGGAAGAGGCGGACCGGTTGTTCGGCATCCTGGAAGACCTGGGCAAAGAGGTTTACATGACCATTCACGAGGACCTGGGGGCCCCGGTCTGCCGCATCCTCGTGCCCGGCTTTTCAGAAGTCTATCCGGTAGAAGACCTGGTGTGGGACAACACCAACATGGCCCTGGACTACCGGGAAGATATCCTCAATATCCACCGGCTGGATGACGACCAGCTGGCCGACCTGGTGGAGCGCCTGGAAGAAAGCCAGCTGGACAACTACATGAAGATCATCAATCTGATCGGCGTGGAGTTTGACGAGAACACCATCTGGGGCCAGCTCACCATCCTCGAGCTGAAACTGATGATCTACCTGGCCCTGCAGCAGCATGAAGAAGCCATGGACACGGTCGAGGCGTTCCTGCAGTTCAACGACAACACCGTTGAGCGCAACCTCTACTACCAGGCCATGAATGCGGTACTGGAAATCGTGCTGGACGATGAGCTGGAACTGGACGACTTCATCGTCAACCTGCGCCGTATGTTCGGCGACGATACCATGGATGCTGTGGTGGGCTCCGTAGAAGGCACTGTCCGCTTCCAGGGTCTGACACCCACCAACATGCAGCTGGAGGGCCTTGACCGGCACCTGCGGCTACTGGAGAGCTACAACAAGCTGCATGCAGCACGGGCGGCCCGTGAACAGGCGTCGAATAGTCAGTCCGCCTAGTGTCCCGTCGGAGGGCTCTTCGGCACCAGTCCCTGGTTGGGGCTGGCGGTCATAACCGAGCAACCGCTCGATTCTTTTTTGATCTCAGGTTATGCTATCGCGATCTAAAGAACCGATAAAAGGATAGCATTCATGACTGAAACCCCCACCGCTCTGCAGGACCTGGCCAGCCCCGATGGTATCTGTTTCGGCTGTGGCAGCGTCCATCCCACTGGCCTGCAACTGAAAAGTTACTGGTCGGAAGACGGCACCCATGTCATTGCCAGGCACACGCCAGCCCCTGAATATACCGGCTGGCCTGAGCTGGTCTACGGCGGCTTGCTTGCCATGCTGGTTGACTGCCATTCCAACTGGACCGCCATGGCATGGCATTACCGGGCTGAGGGCCGCGAAGCTGATACCCTGCCACGTATTGGCTGCGTAACCGGTAAGCTCAACCTTACCTATCTGAAGCCAACACCCATGGGGGTTGAGCTTATCCTTAAGGCCCGGGTCGAAGGCGAGGCAGGTCGCAAGAGCCGGGTGATCTGTGAGGTCTGGGCCGGAGATGTGATGACGGTGGTGGCTGATTCGGTGTTCGTGCGGGTCGACACGGGACAACTCACCGAGCAGGCCCATGGCAGAGAGGACGCCGAAGCTACGGTGTGAGTACCAAGCCAGGCTGAACAAGACAAGGCCAGCCGCCTTGACCATAATGTCAGTTGTCCATGCCACTGTCAGGTTTCTGTACGCCGCTTGGCACATCAGTAAAGGCCGCCAGGCATGACAGGGCAAATATCGCCCTATCGATTCGGCCCGAGGGAAACTTGAGAAACAGGGGAAGTAGTGATGGACTTATCGGAGGGGTTGTATCTCACAACCCCATGGCTTGCCAGCCACGAGAAAAGCCTGACATTTATAGAGGTAGCTATCTATGAAAAATAACCTGCAAGACCATACGAGCCGCCTGGCCACGTTGCCTCTGGCCTGTTTTTTCATACTCAGCCTTATCGTCCCCGCACTCGTGCAGGCTGCTCCGCTAACCGAACAGCGGGTTCAGTCATTTATCGAAACCATGGAGGATACCGAGTCACTGGAGGATGAATTCCCCGAGCTTGCCGAAATGGATGATAACGAAGTCGAGGATATGAGCCAGATATTTACCAGCTCCGTACAAAAACTCGACAAACATCCGGAAGCCCTGGAAAGGCTGAATGAGCTTACCCAGCAGTATGGATTTTCCAACGCCCGGGATTGGGCGGACACCGGAGACCGGATATTTTCTGCAATGATGGCCATCAACCTGCAGGAGATGCCGGCCAACCAGCGGGCGAGGATGGAACAGCAAAGCTCTCCCGAGAACATGCCGAGAAATCTCAGCGAAGCCCAGAAAGCCGAGATCCAACAGATGTTCAGTGCCATGCAGAGCATGCTCAAAGCGGCCGAAAACGCTCCACAATCCGATATCGACGCCGTCAGGCCCCATATGGATCAACTGAAATCCATGTAAGCCAGCCACCTTTCCGGTACACAAAGCAACCTAATGGTCGAATCCCCGACAAACTTATCGTCAGGGATTCGACCCAGGAGTCTGCGCGACTTTCTGCCGCGCAGACTCCTGGTGCCCCGTCCGGGACACTATCCGATCAGCTGACCGTTCTCACCCGCACCGGCAGTCCCTGCCGGATAGATGCTCCTGAGACGTTTTCCAGCCAGGTCGCTGCGCCATCGCGGGTCGGATCCGCAAAGCCCAGGTCGTTCAGGTTAACGCCCGCCCCCAGGAATTTCTGCCCCGGGTGGAGCTCGCCGTCGATAACATGGTCTGAGGCACCCAGTTCCCGGTGACCGTAGCCATGCTCGATGCCAATGGCACCCCGCTGCACCCCTTCGCACACCAGCGCGACGCCGGTCACTGAGCCCCCGGGGCTTTCAATGGCGATGGTATCACCGTGCCCTACCCCGAACCGTTCAGCGTCTGCACTGTGGAGCAATACCGGGTTGTAGGGCTTGATCATCCGCAGGCGCTCGAGGCCAATGGCATACGGGTTCATCAGGTTTGACTTGAAGGAGAAGGCCAGCAACGGCCAGTCGTTCTCCGGGAAGTGCTCCCGCATGGCCGTGCCGTTCCAGAACTTTGCCTCCTGAAAGCAGGGTGTGCCGGACAGCCGCTCACCGGTGTAACTGTCGCGGGTGGTCCCCACCTGCTCGTTATACACGCACAGGGGCTTCTTCCAGCCGTGGGTCAGCTTGTCGCCCTGGTAGGCGGCACTGTGCTTCTCGAAGCGACCGCCCCGGGAGTACAGGTGCGCCACCGGACCCACCTCTTCCGGTTTCAGGTACGTGTGGAGTCGCTCCATCAAGGGCTCAACGCCGCCTGCGAGGATATCTTCATCACTGGCGGCGGGCAGGGGTTCACCACTGAGTGCGATATTGGCAGCGGCACGCAGGTAATAATCCTCGGCCCGGTTCAGGGGGTAGGTGTTGCCTTCCTTGTCGGAAATTGCCCCTTCACCGAATCCGGGTAGTCCCAACCGCCTGGCCACCCCGATAAAGAAGGTTTCCAGGCTCACCGGGTCACCATCAGCGGTTTTTACCTGACGGGGCTCAACCACTGGCCAGCAGGCGGTGGTCATTTTGGTCAGTGTGCCGCTCCAGGCGCCGGTAAAGCCCCAGACTTCATACATGACCGAATCCGGCACGATGTAGTCGGCGAAGCGGTTGGTTTCGTTAATAAACCCGTCAACTGCGACGAACAGGCCGATCCGCTTCGGATCTTTCAGCTTGTCCTCGATCAGCGCACTGAGACCCGCCTGGCCATACAGGGGGTTGGCCATACAACTGATCAGCGCCTTGGCCTGGTAGGGGTAGCCCTCAAGGCCGGACATCAGGTGCTCGGTCAACAGCGGGGGTGCCAGGGTCCGCCAGGGCGCCGGCGCCGGGTACGGAGACTCACCGTTGGCCACACGCCGCTTGTACTCGGCGGTCTTTTCGTAGGGGAACCGTGACCGGGACAGGAATACACCCTTGGGCCCACGCTTGCCCGGAAAGTTCGCCAGGTCGTACCGTGGGCCCGCACCAGTCCCGTTGAAGGAGCCGCCACCCAGGGCCATGCCTCCCTTCTGGTTCACACTGCCCGCCAGCAGGTTGAGCATGTTGATGCCAAACGAAGCATAGAATCCGGTGCCGGACATCATGCCGCCGTGGGTATCCGCCACGGATTCCCGGCCATGGGAGGCAAACTTTGCTGCCAGCTTGCGGATCGTGTCCGCAGGAATGCCACAGTTCCTGGCGTATTCCTCAATGGTGTGGCGCTGGGCCTGTTCACGGAGTTTGAACAGGGCACTTTTCACCCGTGTGGTGCCCGTTGCGGTCTCGACCTTGGTTTCCACGAAAAGCTCGGCACGGTCGAGGGCCTCGGAGCTTTTCAGGTTACCTTCGATGGACATCACCACGGGCACATCATCGTCGGCGCCTGCCTCGGCACGGCCCAGGTCGGACAGCCGCAGAAAACGACCCACATTGGGGTGGTCGTCGTTTTCGATCACCAGGTGAGTGGCGTTGGTGTGGACGGTTTCGCCCGCGGCCTGGGCACCCTTCTGCCCCGGGATTGACAGGTAATCCGCCGCAAAGCCCTCGTTCTCCAGCATCCAGCGGATCAGGCCCATGGCCATCGCCGTATCCGTGCCCGGTGTGATGGGAATCCAGCGGCTGCGGTCACCGGCGGAGTGGGACGCGGTCGCGTTCAACGCAGGATCAACAACGACGTACTCCAGCTTGCCGGTGGCGCGGGCCTCTGCCAGCAGGCGACCTTGCCGCTTGAACGGGTTGCCGGCCTGGCTCGGTGCGGTGCCGATAAACAGCGCAAACCGGGCGTTGTTGTAGTCCGGCTTGGTGTGGGTATTGGTGGCCAGGTTGTCGTACATGGCCCCGGAGCCCATACGGAAGGCCAGGCCACAATAGGAACCGTGGTGCCCGTAGTTGCGGGTACCGAAGGCATTCATGGCGAACCGTTTCAGCACCGAGGAACGGCCGTAGTCGGTGGCCTCCATGACCAGCAGCTGGTTGGCCTTGGGGCCGAATTCCGGGTTTTCCGGGTCAAGCGGGGTTTCGTGGTCATAGAGGTCTTTCAGGCCTTCTACGGCACCCTCTCCAAACAGGTCACCACCTTCAACCACCTCGTCCAGCATCTGCTCGAAGGAGATGCTCTGCCACTGGTTGGCGCCCCGGGGACCTACCCGCTTGAGAACATTCGTTACCCGTTTCTCGCTGGTGAGCTGGGCCATGGCCGCGTTACCCCGGGCACAGGCCGTGGAGCGGTTGAGCTGGCCCTGGTCCCTGAAGTTACTCAGTTGCTTCAGCGCGTCCAGGACAGGGGTCTGCTCGTCCAGGTGGTCGTCCGCCGACAGGGGGTGGTATGGATTACCCGCTACCCGAAGCACCTGCTCGGTGTTGTTGTCGATACGAACCCGTACCCCACACTTGGTGGTACAGCCATAGCAGACGGTGAAGGCAATGCGCTGGTCCGGGTTCAGGCTGACATCACCGGTCACCGGATCGACGGTGTATTCCGGTGCCAGGGAGTTGCCGTGAATCCGGTGATTGGTGTCTGCACCGGCAGTTCCGTTGACCAGGCCCTTGCCAATTTTTTCCAGGGGGCCGGAATAACCGGCGGCGAAGGTGGCGACACCACCCGCTGCGGCGGCACCCTTCAGGAAATTACGGCGATTCTTGTCCATGGTAAAACTCCGGCTTCAATCAGTAGGTGGCACTTCTGGCGTTGTTTACATCACGCCAGGGCACCAGGATGTCGATAATCAGCAGCACCGCCAGCCACAGCCCGAAGGTGCCGATAATGCCCAGCAGGCCATAGGACCCCGCTTCCACCGCCAGGTGGTAGTAACCGGCGGTGTTCTTGGCCACGGTCTGCACTTCCATCAGCACCAGCCAGCGGAACGCCCAGCCCATATGGATGGCCAGCAGGCCCAGCAGCCAGGCCCAGCGTTGCCACTTCGGCGCCCGTAGCATGGCAACGGTGACCAGGAACAACACCACGCCGGCACTGAGTGCCCAGGCTGCTATGGCGGTCCAGTCCGGGTTATGGCGCACCGATTCCAGCGCCGCCTGCACAGAGGGGCTGTAGCCGGTCATGCCCTGGATAAACCAGGTAGCGGCCACGACGGCTGCGCCGAGAATGGCGACCAGGATCACTTTGAGGCCCTGACGGTAGACGTCAGCATTGGCACCGGCCATCAGACGATTGAGCAGCATCACCAGGCCAGAGGCGGCGATCAGTCCGGTGAGCACGAACATGACCGGCAGCCAGTTGGTATTCCACAGCGGCCTGGAGGCAAGGATGGCAATCTCGGCGCCGGTGTAGAGCATGATGCCGCAGGCAAAGAGCGCCGCCAGGGCACCGAATACAATCACCGCCAGCTGTGGTGTCTGCCAGTTTCCCAGGCACAGCAGCCGGGCGAGCTTCGCGTCCCAGCCCTGCCCCTCGGCGCCCCGGGTCACCAGCGCCGGGCGCCAGGCAAAGTAACCATAGAGGATGGTCAGCACCACATAAGGCGGCAGCAGCACGGCACCAATAGACATCCAGGACCAGGGCGCCGGGCTGGCGTAGAAGTGCCAGAAGCGGGCCGGCTGGTGCAGGTCGGCGAGCAAGGCCACTGGCCCCACCAGCGTGCAGGTGACCGCCACCAGGAGGGCCAGCCGGGCCAGGGGCAGGAACCGCTCCCGACGGAACACCAGCCCGGGCAGCGACAGCATCAGCGCCGAGTAGGAAATGGCGATCATGAAGAAGTACTGCACCGCCCAGGGATACCAGGCCAGCTCATAACGCGGTGTGAGTATTTCAGTGGCCAGCAAACTCATACCCTATCTCCTTACCCTCATTATCCCGGACATCCCAGATTGCGGGGTCCGCCAGCGGACGGGTGACAAAGCGCTCGTCCATACCCAGGTAGAACACGTGGGGTGATGTGCCCTGCTCCGGCTTCAGCACCATCAGGTCGTCATGGTGCTCGGCCATCATCCGGCTGATCTGGCTGTCCGGATCGCGGATATCCCCGATGATCCGCGCCCCACCGACACAGGATTCCACGCACGCGGGCAGCAGCCCCACGTCCAGCCGGTGAGCACAGAAGGTGCACTTGTCAGCGGTCTGGGTTTTCTCGTTGATGAACCGCGCATCATAGGGACAGGCCTGCACACAGTAGGCGCAGCCCACGCAGGCCTCGTTGTTCACGACCACGATGCCATCCTCCCGCTGGTAGGTGGCCTGCACCGGGCACACCGGCACGCAGGGGGGCGCTTCGCAGTGGTTACACAGCCGGGGCAGCATCATGGTGGCGATGTCACCGGTATCCTCGTTCTCCACCTCATATTGGGAGACAATGGTGCGGAAGCTGCCCAGGGGCGCTTCGTTCTCGATGTGGCAGGAGACGGTACAGGCCTGGCAGCCAATACACTGGCGCAGGTCGATCAGCATGGCATAGCGCTTCGAGCTGTCACCTTCACGTCTGGGTGGCTGGTCATTGATGCCGGCGTTGGCCAGGCTGCTTAGCGGAACCAGTGCTGCGCCAGCGGTGAGGCGTGCCATCTGGCCCAGCAGCGTGCGTCGGGCGAAATCCATGGCTCCTCCTGATGGGAACGTTTATCAATAAGGTTTGCAGGCGATTGATTAGGTCTGAATACAGTTTATGGGCCTACCCGACGCGGTAATTGACGCCCATCAACTGTTGGTTCGACGGACGACCAGACTAGTGGTTTTTACCCATCTCTCGGGTCAAGGACTCATGAGGCGCTCATTGAACGTCATCCGCCGTCCCCGAGCGGACGTAACATTGGCCGGAACATAACTGGAGGCCGACATGCTCAATATGAATTTTGAAGAACGGGTGGTCATCAACACCAACGACCAGCAGTGGGTACCAAGCCCCTCCGGCGGTGTCCTGCGCAAGCCCCTGGCCCGTGAGGAGGCTGAGCGCGGCCATGCCACCTCGGTGGTGCGCTATGAGCCCGGCGCCCGTTTCAGCCGCCACGAGCATCCGCTGGGTGAGGAAATACTGGTCCTTGACGGGGTGTTCTCTGACGAAACTGGTGATTACCCCGCAGGCACCTATCTGCGCAACCCACCCGGCAGTGGCCACGCGCCCTTCTCCCGTGAGGGCTGCACCCTGCTGGTCAAGCTGCATCAGTTTGACCCCAGGGACCTGGAAACCGTCCGGGTGGATACGCACAAGGCACCATGGCTGCCCGGTCAGGGCGGCCTGCAGGTCATGCCGCTGCACCACTTCGAGCACGAGCACGTGGCCCTGGTGAAATGGCCTGCCGGGGAGCGTTTCCAGCCCCACCGGCACTTTGGCGGCGAGGAAATCTTCGTGCTGACTGGTGAATTCCGGGACGAAAACGGTCAGTATCCGGCCGGCACCTGGCTGCGCAGCCCGCACCTGAGCCAGCATCACCCATTTGTAGAGCAGGAGACGGTGATCTGGGTAAAGACCGGTCATCTTCCGGTGGTGCACCCGCCCTCATAAATCAACAACTTCTCATCCAGTCCGGAAAACGTCAGAATGGGTGCGCTATGTTGCCAAACCGTGCAGTCAGCCATGCCTTGACCGGCAGGGCTGACCCCGGCACGGTCACTTATCCATAACGACAATCCGGAGCAACTTTGATGTTTGAGAACCTGTTTTCACTTGAAGGCCGTACGGCACTGGTCACTGGCGGTTCCCGCGGTATCGGCAAGATGATTGCCGCCGGTTTTATCGCTCAGGGCGCCAAGGTCTATATCTCCTCCCGCAAGGCCGATCAGTGTGATGCCGCCGCCGAGGAGCTTTCCCAGGGCAATGGCCGCTGCTTCTCGCTGCCACAGGACCTGTCCACGGTAGAAGGCTGCCGGGAACTGACCCGCAAGCTGCAGGAGCGGGAAGATCACCTGGACATCCTGGTCAACAACGCCGGCGCCGCCTGGGGCGCTGACTTTGACGAGTTTCCTGAGCACGGCTGGGACAAGGTGATGGACCTGAACCTGAAATCGCCGTTCTTCCTGACCCAGTCCCTGCACGATATGCTGAAGGCCGGCGCATCCGACCAGAAGCCCGCCAAGGTGATCAACATCGCCTCCATTGACGGCATCCGTCTGAACCCGTGGGAAACCTACTCGTACCACGCGTCCAAGTCCGGCCTGATCTTCCTGACCCGCCGCATCGCTGCGCGCCTGGTACAGGACCGCATCGTGGTCAGCGGCATTGCCCCGGGCCCCTTCCCGTCAGAAATGAACCGGGATGCCCGTGATAACGGTGACGAAGTCGCCAACAAGACCCCTCTGGGGCGGGTCGGCAACGACGAGGACATGGCTGGCGCCGCGATATTCCTGGCCTCCCGTGCCGGTGACTATGTCGTAGGCGACACCATTGCCGTAGACGGCGGCCACGCCTACGCCAAGCTGCCTTACAACGACTGAACACCTGGCTTGATCCCTGTCAGTCGTGGGGGACGTTAACTGGTCTATCCTTGATGTGATTACCTGTTGCTGCCGCAGCAGTACACACAACACAGGAGGACCGGATGACGTCGCCCACCGCGCTGACAGAGGACCAGATCTACCATCGCTGCCCCCCTGACAAGCTGTCTTTCGAAACCACGGAAACGCTGGAAGACCTGGACCAGCCCCTTGGCCAGGAGCGTGTGCTCCGTGCCCTGGAGTTCGGCGCCGGCATGGCGGCGCGAGGCTTTAACCTGTTCGTTCTCGGCCCCTCCGGTGCGGGCAAGAATGAGCTGGTTGAGCGCTTCCTGGCGAAGCATTCCTCCAGCCAACCCGTGCCACCGGACTGGTGCCACGTCTATAACTTCGAATCGTCTGACAAGCCCCGTGTGCTGGAATTGCCCGCCGGTAAAGGCCGGGAATTCCGTAAGGACATGCAGGAACTGACCAACGAACTGAAAACCGCTGTCCCCGCTACTTTCGAAAGTGAGGAATACCAGGCAAGGCTGCAGGAACTGCAGGAGGAAGTCGCCCGACGTCAGCACCAGGGTCTCTTTGAAATCCAGGAAGAGGCCAACCGCAGCAATATTGCCATGATTACCACGCAGGCGGGTTTTACCTTCGCGCCCATGCGGGATGGCGAGGTCATTGAACCGGACGAGTACAAGAAATTCTCCGATGAGGAGAAGGAACTCGTCGAATCCAAGGTAGAGGATCTGCAAAAAAAACTGCAGCAGGCCATCCAGCAGATTCCCCGGCTGCGCAAGGAAGTTCGCGAACGCATCCATGCCCTTAACGAGGAAATGGTCCAGCTCACCCTCGGCAGTCCTTTCGGAGAGTTACGGGAAAAATGGGCCGGTGTACCCCCGGTGCTTGAGCACCTGAATACCGTGCGTAACGACATCGTGGAGCACGCCGAGGCCTTCCAGGATGATGGCAACGGACCGCCTGCGGGCCTGCTCAACCGCTACCGGGTAAACCTGATGGTCGACAATGCGTGCACCGAAGGCGCGCCAGTGATCTATGAAGACCTGCCCAATCACCAGCACCTGGCGGGACAGATCGAGCACCGGTCCCATCAGGGCAACCTGTACACGGACTTCACCCTGATCAAGGGCGGTTCCCTGCACCGGGCCAACGGCGGCTACCTGATCGTTGATGCCCGCCGGATTCTCACCCACCCCATGGCCTGGGAAAGCCTCAAACGGGTGCTGTTCTCCGGCGAGATCCGTATCGAGTCCCTGGAACGCCTTTATGGCCTGGTCAGTACCGTCAGCCTGCAACCCGAGCCAATACCGGTGAACGTCAAGGTCGTGCTGCTGGGCGACCGGATGCTTTATTACCTGCTCTCCCACTACGACCCTGACTTCCTCGACCTGTTCAAGGTGGAGGCGGACTTCGAGGATGACGTGGACCGGGACGACGGCAGCTACGAACTCTACGCGCGCATGATTGCCACCATGGCCCGGTCGGCGAAGACCCGACACCTGGACCGGGGGGCCGTTGCACGCCTGATCGAACACGCCAGCCGCCTGGCCAGTGACCAGAAAAAGCTCACCGCCCATGACCGGGTGCTCAAGGACCTGCTCAGTGAGGCTGACCACTGGGCTGCCCGGTCCGACAGCGACCTCATCACCGACAGCCACATCCAGCAGGCCATTGATGAGCGGGACTACCGGGCCAGCCGGGTCCGCGAGCGTAGCCTGGAGCAGATCCGCCGTGGCGTGGTAATGATCGATACCAGCGGCGACGTTACCGGCCAGGTCAACGGGCTGTCCGTATTGCGTCTGGGGGCTGTGATGTTTGGCCAACCCACCCGTATTACTGCCACCGCGCGGCCGGGCAAGGGCCAGGTCGTGGATATCGAACGGGAAGTCAAACTGGGAGGCCCGATTCACAGCAAGGCGGTGATGATCCTGTCCCGCTTCCTCGCTAACCGGTACGCCCCCATGAGCGAACTGTCCCTGTCTGCCAGCCTGGCGTTCGAGCAGTCCTACGGGGGCGTTGAAGGCGACTCTGCTTCGGTGGCCGAAACCTGCGTACTGCTGTCGGCCATCAGCGGCGTGCCCCTGCGCCAGTCCCTGGCGGTTACCGGCTCCATGAATCAGCACGGCGAGGTACAGGCCGTAGGCGGCGTCAACGAAAAGATCGAAGGTTTCTTCAATGTCTGTAAACAGGCCGGGGATGTTGACGGCCAGGGTATCCTGCTACCCGCGAGTAATGTTGAGCATCTCATGCTCAACACCGACGTTCGTACTGCCGTGCGTGAGGGCCGTTTTTCCATCTATCCGGTCCGCCATATCAACGAAGCCATTGCCCTGATGACCGGCATGGATCCGGGTGAGCCGGACGAAGATGGCGCCTTCCCCGAGGGTAGCTTCAACCGCCGGGTTGCTGACCGCCTGGCGGAGTTTGCCGAAGTCGGACGCAAGAAAGACGACAACGGGGACAATGGTGAAAACGGCAATGGAGCAAAGGACGATGACCAGTAAACCGGACACCGCCAACCAGCCCGCGGGACGGGTGCTGGTGCTGCTGGATGGCTCCCGCCTGAGCCTCGATGCCCTCGAAGCCGCAGCGGACATTGCCCATGCCCGTGGCGCCGAGGTTCTCGGCATATTTGTGGAGGAAGTGAACCTGCTGCGTTCCGCGGGCTATGGCTGGTCCCGGGAAGTCGGGGCCAGTTCCGGCCAGGCCCGGCCGCTGGATGCTGCCCGGGTGCATGCCCGCATGCAGGCGCTTGCCGAGCAGGCCAGGCGGTCCCTGAGCCTGGCCATGGCGCGCCGGGGTATACCCCAGGACCTTAAGCTCTGCCGTGGCCAGGTGGTGTCCGAAGTGCTGAACCTGGCCAGCCCCGGCGACCTGCTTGTGCTTGGTCGCGTGGGGTGGTCTGGCATACCGGGTGCACGTATCGGCTCCACGGCCCGTGCGCTGGTTCTCCAGGCCCCGGGCGACGTTCTGTTATGGACCCGCTCCCGGCCACGACCACAGGGCCGTGTGGTGGTTCTGCTCAACCATGACCAGGGCGCCAACCATCGGGCTGTTCGTGTCGGTGCTGACCTCGCCCTGCAGTACCACCAGCCCCTGTCGGTTCTGGTGCGCACCACCGACAGCGACCCTCAGCGCATCACCGAGGACCTGCTGGGCTACCTGCAACAGGAAGGCATTGCAGCCCGTGTGCGACTGCTCCCCATGGCATCCGCCAGCGCCGCAGCACGGGCACTGAAGGAGGAAGGCGCATCGCAACTGGTCATCAGCCGCAGCTGCAGCCTGTTCACGGAACCGGGGGCAGACAGCCTGCTGATGGAGCTCAATCTTCCGCTGACGGTAACACCCTGATCTTCGGGCGATGGATCCACCGTCAATTGATCTGACACCGCTATAGCGATGACCTGATGTGATAGCGTAGGTTCAGCAGGCAATCACCTGCCCACTCATTTCTTATGTTCACGGAGGCGATTGTGTTAGAGCGGCTGCAACGCCGGCTTGGCCTGCAAACCATCCCCGGGGTGTTCTTTACATCGGCAGGCATCGCCATATTATTTGCGGCGCTGGCCATTCCCTTCGACCATCAGGTGGCCACCTGGTTCGGTGCACTGACCGGCTGGGTCGCGCGGAACCTGGGCTGGTTCTATATCCTGTCGGTCAGCTCACTACTGGTGTTCCTGCTGACCCTGGCCCTCAGTCGCTACGGTCGCATTCGCCTGGGGGCGGACGACAGCCGGCCGGACTACTCCAACCTCACCTGGTTCACCATGTTGTTCGCCGCCGGCATTGGCACGATCCTGATGTTCTGGGGCGTAGCAGAGCCGGTGTCGCACTTTGCCAGTCCGCCGTTTGACGGTGTCGAGGCCCGCTCCGAACAAGCCGCCAGCGACGCCATGACCCTGGCGCTTTACCATTTTGGTCTGCACACCTGGACCATCTTCGCCATGCCGGGGCTGGCCATCGGCTATTTCGCCTACCGCCATAACCTTCCGATGCGAATCAGCAGCCTGTTCTACCCGATCCTGGGTGAGAAAACCTTCGGCCCCTGGGGCTGGACTGTTGATGTCATTGCCGTTCTTGGCACCCTGTTTGGCGTCGCCACATCCCTGGGACTGGGGACCTTGCAGCTGAACAGTGGCCTCAATTACCTGTTTGGCGTACCGGTCAGTGGCTTCGTCCAGGTTTTGTTGATCACGGTAATCGCCAGTATCGCTGCCACATCCGTGGCACTGGGCCTGGACAAGGGCGTTCGCCGCCTGTCCCAGCTCAATATCCTTCTTGCGATCCTGCTGGTCGGGTTTGTGGTAGCGATCGGGCCGTCCGTATTCATTGCCGAAGGTATGGTGCAGAGCATCGGGGACTACCTGCATGCCCTGCCCTGGCTGGCCTTCTGGACCGAAACCTTCCGTGAGACCGACTGGCAACGGCAATGGACCCTGTTCTACTGGGCGTGGACCATTTCCTGGGCGCCCTATGTCGGTATCTTTATCGCGAGGATTTCCCGGGGACGCACCATCCGTGAGTTTGTGGCAGGGGTACTCTTTGCCCCGACCATTTTCACCCTGGTCTGGTTTGGTGTGTTCGGACTGTCGGCCATACAGGTGGAAGCCAGCGGCCAGATTGCCCTTGCGCAGCAGGTGCAACAGGACCCTTCCGTCGCCATCTTCGCCTTCCTGGAAGCCTTCCCCCTGGCCGGATTCGCGTCCGCCCTCAGCGTGGTGATTATTGTCATCTTCTTTACCACATCATCTGACTCCGCCTCGCTGGTCATCGACCTGCTTACCCGGAGAGAGGACCAGCCCTCCCTGGTGCGTCAGCGTATTTTCTGGGCGGCCGCCCAGGGCGTGATTGCGGCCACACTGCTCCTGGCCGGTGGCCTGGATGCCCTGCAGAACGTGATTACCTCGCTGGGTCTGCCGTTCTGTATCCTTTTGATTTTCATGGCCGTTGCCCTCTATCGCGCCCTGCATGCGGACTACCGGGGCTACAGTATGGACGAACTGGTGCAAGGCCAGGCCTTCCCTGAAGTGGAAGCCACCCCGACTCAACCCAAGGAGACAGAGTATGTACCGGAAGCTGTTGATCGCGATTGACCCGGACGATGATGGCGAAGGCAAGCGGGCGCTGGAAGCTGCCCTGGAGTTACTGGACGACAGCGGTGAGCTGCACCTGGCCAGCGTATTCCGCCCTGACAGTGGCGGCTTCTTTCCCCATGTCACCGAAGAAGCCCCGGAAGAACGGGAAAATGAAGTCACGGAAAGGCTGGACCTGCTGGTCCGCAAGTACCTGCCACTGAACCGCGATGCCAGCCTTCACGTGGTTGCCGGCAATGCCGGCGAAAAACTGGTAGCCCTGGCGGGACAACTTTGCGTGGACCTGCTCATCCTCGTCTCGAGGGGGAGTAGCGGGCACTGGCCGCTGCGCAAGGCAACCGTGGAGTATGTGGCAGTAAACGCTAGCTGTGCCGTTCTGGTGCTGCCCGCAACGGAGAAGGAACAGGAGCCCGCGGAGTCCTGAATCCGGCTTGCGCGAAAACGACGGGGAGCCGTTCTGCCGGCTCCCACGGAGCCTTCCATGCCCGAATACCGGCGGGGCTGTCAGCGCACCACGAAAACCGAGACATCGGTATCCTTGACCAGGTTAGCGGCATTGGAATGAATAAAGTGCAGCTTGTCTCCAATACCGGGCACATGGGAAGCCATGACGATCAGGTCGGCGCCGGTTTCCCTGACGGCGGACACCAGCCTTTTCTCCAGTTCAACCGCGGTATCCGGTGTGGTGATCATCGAGCAGGAGGTCTCGATGCCATGATCCTTGCCCTGTTCCTCGGCGAAGCGCTCGAGTTCCTGTTCCAGTTCACGGGTATTGTGGGCAACGGATGAAGGCGTGGTGTTGGTGACCGTCACATAGTGAAGCCTGGCGTTGTAGTGCCGGGCAATGTCGATGGCAGTGTTAAGGGCCTTGGACAATTTGTCCAGATGCCCCAGATCCACGGGTACCAGAATCTTGCTGTACATGATCGGCCTCCTTTTGCTGGCCGGATGAATGGCGTGATCTGTCAATCAGTCTGGCAGGCTGTCGGACGGCAGTTGGCCAGGTGCGACCTGGTTGGTAACCCAGGGGACCATCACAGATCCGATAGCCTGCATGACCAAGGGTACGCCTTGTACCAGCAGCAGCAAGTGATCCGAATCAATCATTAAGTATCCGTTGTCCGGATTGGCAACATCAGTAAGGCCATGGCCTCCGCTGTATGTATCGCAGCGACCACCGGAAGGTGCTTTCTTCCGGCCCCGGGAATCGACTAAAGTTAGCTTTCCAATAACTTCCGGTGTCAGGCGCTGGCACCAGTTCCCGATCATCCACAACAAGGACAAGCCATGACATTCGAAACTCCCCTCTACCTGTGCGGTCCCCTGCGCGAACCCAGGCAGATGCTGGCTGACCAGGAATACAGCGGGCATACCTCCATCCATGACGACAGCATGGCCGAGAAGCTGGGTTTCCAGGCAGGCCCCATCGAAGGGCCGACTCACTTCAGCCAGTTTGTCCCGCTGCTGGCCGAGGTCTGGGGACAGGACTGGTTCGAGCGCGGCTGCTTTTCTGCGCACTTCCAGAATATGGTAGTGGAAGGTGAGCAGGTCCGTGCCTTCATTGAGCGTCCGGCACCCGGCGCTACCCGCATCAGGGCCTGGGCCGAGAAGGCCGATGGCACCCCGGTTCTTGAAGCGAGCGCCAGCCTCGGGCCGGATGATGGCGATACCCTGCTGGACCAGCGCATGGCGAAACTTCGTGAGCCGGAAAAGCTGGTCATACTGTCAGACCTGCATGTCGGCATGGCCGGTAAAAAAGATGAACAGGTCCGTATGGGCCCGGACCAGAACATGGGCAAGCTGTACCCTTTCTCTCTGAACCAGAAACTCGAGCGCATTACCGAGAACACCCCCTGGTACAGCGATGGCAGCTCAACTCCCTGGGGGCGAGCGATTATTCCCCTTGAGATGGTCAGCGTGCTGGCTGAATACTCCAGCAAGGAGGCAGGCTTCCCGGTAAAGCAGCCCGCCGTTGGCCTGTTTGCCGACCAGGAAATCCGCATGGTGGACGGTCCGCTCTTTGTCGATGAAGACTACCTGATTCGCCGGGAAATCGTTGCCCTGTCAGAGAGCAAGCGCACCGAGTCCTACTGGGTGCGGTCCCGCATCTATGATGCCAGTGGCGAGACCCTCAAGGCGGAAATGCTGCTCAACCACGCCACCCTGAAGCACTCCTATCCACACTACGACGAAGAAGCCGCTGGCTAAGTCTGTGGAGGCCCCTGCGGGGGTCTCCCTTTGATGCCGCGCAACAACGGGCTTCCAATTCTTGCAAATCCTTTGCAAACTACCCTCTTTACTGGTGCCGACACGCCGCGCACCTGACCACAAGAACAATAACCCCAATAACAGGCTGAAAACCCATCATGAAACACCCTTTCCCCGACCTGATCGACATGGTTATGGATGAAAGCGAGCCGGGCTGGAGTGTCAACAGCATCCAGATTGGCGAGAAGCACAAGAACACCAATAACGTGGCTCACGGCGCCGTGCTATACGCCCTGGCCGATACCGGCATGGGCTCCGCCCTGTTCCCCACCCTGGACGAAGGTCAGGTGTGTGCGACCATCGAGATCAAGATGACGTATTTCAAGCCGGTGTTCGCCGGGCGGGTGGTCTGCCGCACCGAAATGGTCAACCGGGGCAAGACCATTGCCAACCTGGAGTCCCGGCTGTATGTGGATGATGTGCTGGTGGCCCAGGCTAACGGCAATTACGCCATATTCCGGATCAAGGCCAGTAACGGAAACCCGGGACCGTCGAAAAACGAATCAGACGGATAGTGCCGGGCCCGTCCCGGACACGCTACCTCAGGTAATAGTCGAAGGTGGAGACCACCCTCACCGTCTTCACAGGCTGCTGCTCAGCCATGACGCCCGGCGCCTGGTCCCGGGCCAGGATCTGGAACACGCCCTGGTTGGCTCGGCGCAGGCCACCCAGCTCGGCGTCAGCATCACGGGCAAACTGGCGCGCCGACTCGCGAGCCGCAGCCGTGGCCTCGGCGATCATGTCGGGTTTGATATCGTTCAGGCGAGTAAACAGATAGGTCGGCCCGGTGGGGCCGTAGTCAGAGGACAATATAACGCCGGAGTCCACCAGGTCGCTGACGCTCTGGGCTGCCTGGCGCACCTTTGCCACTTCATCTGTGCGCACCATCAGCACCTGGTTGATAATGAACTTGCGGGTCCCGCTCTCGGGCTGGTAAGGGTTCGCCCCGGTATCCACCACATCGAGTCGTTGCAGCTCCACCGAATCGTCAGAGATAGCCTGCAGCTTCAGGAAGGCCATCACCCCCTCCCTGCTTTTGCGGGCCTGCTCCCGGGCTTCATCCAGTGTGTCGCCGGTGGCCGCAAAGCGGATCGGCCACAGGGCCAGGTCCGCAGTAACCTCCTGTTCGGCCACGCCCTTGACGGTGACATAGCGGTCACCGGTGCGCATTTCCGTGAGGCCATCCTTCAGCAGGGACGCGGAGAAAATCATGCTGATACCAAGTACCAGAGCAACCAGGAATTTCATCGGATAGTCCTTTACAGTCAGATTATCGAAGGTTTCACGCCGCCTGTACTTCTCCGGCAGCGCTGGCCAGGCAGGCAAGCATAGCATCCACCTCTTTCAGTTTGCGTGCACGGGACCATACCTGTTCCGCCTCGGAAAAACCCTGGCGCAGGTAGTTCAGCCACTGCTTGATGCGCCCGGTTACATAGCGGTCTTCCAGCCGGGTCTGCAACGCGGTGGCATACTCGTCAATGAGCGGAATCACCTCGAGCCAGGTCATTTCCGGCGCGACCTCTCCATCCTGGCTGGCCTTGATGCGCCGGGCCAGGTCCGGACGTGCGATCAGGCCACGACCGATCATCACATCGTCACAGCCAGATACCCTGCGGCAACGCCAGTAGTCATCGACGGTCCAGATCTCTCCATTGGCAATCACACGGGTGTTGACCGCCTCCCTTACCCGGGCAATTTCCTCCCAGTAGGCCGGCGGTTTGTAACCATCGACCTTGCTGCGGGCGTGGATAACGATTTCCGCCGCGCCTGCGGCCTCAAGGGCCTGGCCGCAGGCGACGCCCATGGACCGGTCATCGTAGCCCAGGCGCATCTTGGCGGTCACCGGGATCTCAGCCGGCACCGCCCTGCGCACAGCAGCGGCAATCTCGTACATCAGCTCGGGTTCGCGCATCAACACACAACCGCCCTTGTGTTTGTTGACGGTCTTGGCGGGACAACCGAAGTTGATATCCACCTGCCCTGCACCCAGCTCGGCGGCTTTGGCACCATGGCGGCCCATCATTTCGGGGTCAGACCCCAACAGCTGGACGGCAACCGGTGTCCCGGCCCCGGTGACAGCCTGGTTGTGAAGTTCCGGTGCGTACTTGTAGAAAATCCTTGGCGGCAACATGCCGTGGGTCACGCGAATGAACTCGGTGACACACCGGTCAATACCGCCAACCCGGGTCAGGGTTTCGCGGATAGGTGCGTCCACCAGCCCCTCCATAGGGGCAAGGATAATTCGCATGGGAGCTCCAGGGGCTGAACGAAGTGGGTCAGGTTGCTGCTGATCAAAAATCAGGCGGGGAGGATTGTAAGGAATCAGGCGGGAAGATGGTAGCCGGGCACCCTGAAATCAGGATGCCCGGCCGATTTTTTACGACACTACTGGCGGATCAGGCCTGTACGTCGAAGCGGTCGTTATTCATGACCTTGGCCCAGGCTGAGACGAAGTCACGAACGAACTTCTCGTCGTTGTCGTCCTGGGCATACACCTCGGCGTAGGACCGGAGGATGGAGTGGGAACCGAATACCAGGTCTACCCGGGTAGCGGTCCACTTCTTCGCGCCAGTCTTGCGATCGCATACCTCGTAGAGGCTGTCTCCCGCAGACTTCCAGCTGTAGGCCATGTCGGTCAGGTTGACGAAGAAGTCGTTCGTCAGCTGGCCTTCCCGGTCGGTGAACACACCGTGCTTGCTGCCACCGTGGTTGGTACCCAGCACCCGCATACCACCGATCAAGGCGGTCATCTGTGCGGCGGTCAGGCCCATCAGCTGGGCACGATCCAGCAGCAGCTCTTCGGGTTTGACCACGTAGTCCTTCTTCTGCCAGTTGCGGAAGCCATCGGCCACCGGCTCCAGCACATCGAAGGAAGCCGCATCCGTCATGTCGTCGGTAGCATCACCGCGACCTTTCAGGAACGGCACGTGCACATCGTAGCCGGCCGCCTTCGCGGCTTTCTCGATACCCACGCTGCCGCCGAGTACAATCACGTCGGCAATGCTGGCGCCGGTGTCGGCAGAGATCTGCTCGTAAACTTTCAGCACCCTGGCCAGGCGGTCTGGCTCGTTGCCTTCCCAGTCCTTCTGGGGCGCAAGGCGGATACGGGCGCCGTTGGCACCACCACGCATATCGGAGCCACGGTAAGTCCGGGCGCTGTCCCAGGCGGTGCTGACCATGTCACTTATGGACAGGCCGGCATCGGCGATCTTTTCCTTGACCACTTCTTCAATGTAGTCAGTGGCGCCAGCCGGGATCGGATCCTGCCAGATCAGGTCTTCAGCCGGCACTTCCGGGCCGATGTAACGGGACTTGGGGCCCAGGTCACGGTGGGTGAGCTTGAACCAGGCCCGTGCGAAGGCATCCTGGAACCGCTGCGGATCCTTGCGGAAGTCTTCGAGGATCTTGCGGTAGGTCGGGTCCACCTTCATGCCCATGTCGGCGTCGGTCATGATCGGGTTGTGGCGAATGGACGGGTCGGTGGCGTCTACCGGCTTGTCCTCTTCCCTGATATCCACCGGCTCCCACTGATTGGCGCCGGCAGGGCTCTTCGTCAGCTCCCACTCGTGGTCCAGCAACATGTCGAAGTAGCCCATATCGAACTTGGTGGGCTCAGTCGTCCAGGCACCTTCAATACCGGAGGTAAATGCGTTGGAAGCACGGCCCTGCATGTTGGGGTTATCCCAGCCAAGGCCCTGGCCGACGACATCGGAACCTTCCGGCTCCGCACCGATGGTGCTTGCGTCGCCATTACCGTGACACTTGCCCACCGTATGGCCGCCCACGGTGAGGGCTGCGGTCTCTTCGTCATCCATGGCCATCCGGGCGAAGGTTTCACGTACCTGGGCGGCGGTCTTCATGGGGTCCGGCTGACCGTTAACACCTTCCGGGTTCACATAGATAAGCCCCATCTGCACCGCGGCCAGCGGGTTTTCCATGGTGTCGGGCTTCTCGACGTCCCCGTAACGTTCATCGGAGGGTGCCAGCCACTCTTTTTCGGCCCCCCAATAGATGTCTTTCTCCGGGTGCCAGATATCTTCACGGCCAAAGGAGAAACCGAAGGTCTTCAGGCCCATGGACTCATAGGCGATGTTGCCGGCCAGGATCATCAGGTCTGCCCAGCTGATCTTGTTGCCGTACTTTTTCTTGATTGGCCACAGCAGTCGGCGGGCCTTGTCGAGGCTGGCGTTGTCCGGCCAGGACGCGATCGGGGCAAAACGCTGGTTGCCTGAACCACCGCCCCCGCGGCCGTCCGCCATACGGTAGGTGCCTGCAGAGTGCCAGGCCATACGGATCATGAAGCCGCCATAATGGCCCCAGTCGGCCGGCCACCAGTCCTGGCTGTCTGTCATCAGGGCGTGAAGATCCTGTTTGATGGCATCGAAGTCCAGCTTGCGAACTTCTTCCCGATAGTCGAAGCCCTCGTCCATCGGGTTGGTTTTGACGTCGTGTTGATGGAGGATGTCGAGGTTGAGGGATTCAGGCCACCAGCCGGTCACGCTCTGGCTGCTGGCGGTATTGGCGCCATGCATGACCGGGCACTTTCCACCTGTACTGTTATTCTGACTCATCGTTCACTCCTGTTGTTACCACTTGGGCAAGGAACACGTTGTTGAAGGGGCATCACTTAACATAGGTCAAGTGGGCCACCCCTGCTTGAAACTTTCCTAACGTCGGGATAGCGAATCGCTATGACCAGTGAGGCTTTGGGCGCTGGCATAGTCACCGTAGTATTCGGCGAGGATTCCGAGCGTCTCTTGCCATGCTATCGGTGTGATTTCGAACAACACTGACATGGGACAACTCCTGCGTTATCAGCGACAGGATCACTGTACCCCGGGGATCAGACTGGGCGACAATTAATTAAAAGAACTTTTTTGAAAGATTTTTACTATCGAAAAAAGAACAGGTAGTCAGGTTCGAGGGACAACGGTTATATCAGCAGGCTATAACCGCTCGATGGACAGGAACTTGCCGGCGTCGTCAAACAGGATGCGGAAGCTGCCGCGAATGCCATCGCGGAGGAAAAAACGGGAGAGGATACGGGCCGGGAAGCGGACGGAACGTCCGTCCCGGGCCGTGGTGTGGACATCCGTGGCAACGCCCTGGTAGAGCTTGATCCACTCGTCCGGACTGATCTGGATGTCCACAATAATTTGCTGCATTCGGATTTCTGACTTTGGGTGGCTAGCGTCGCCCGAGACCTTGTTTGCGGGACACGCCGTGAATACGTCCCTGTAGGCTCTTCAAAAACTTCCCTGTTTTTGAAGGTCCCGCAAACAAGGCCACGGACCACGCTCTCATACCGACGGGAAAACGCTTACGCAAACGCGAAGCGGATCAGTTCGACAGCTCCAGCAGCAACCGGTTAAGGCGGCTGACGTAGGCACCCGGATCCTTCAGCTGTTCGCCACTGGCCAGGGTGGCCTGGTCCAACAGGACTGCGGACAGTTCCTTGAAGCGCTCTTCGCCCTGCTCGGTTTCCAGTCGCTGTACCAGCGGGTGGTCCACGTTGATTTCGAAGATGGGTTTGCTGTCCGGCACTTTCTGCCCGGCAGCTTCCATGATCTTCTTCATCTGGGCGCCCATATCGAATTGCCCGACCACCAGACAGGCTGGTGAGTCAGTCAGGCGGTTGGTCACGCGCACTTCCTGCACCTGGTCGCTCAGGGCGGTCTTGATCCGCTCAAGCAGGTCCTTGTGCTCCTGGGCGGCCTCTTCCTGGTGCTTCTTGTCTTCCTCGGTCTCGACTTCGCCAAGGTCCAGGTCGCCACGGGCCACGTCCTGGAACTGCTTGCCGTCGTACTCGCTGAGGTAACCCATCATCCACTCATCGATACGGTCAGAGAGGATCAGTACCTCAACTCCTTTCTTGCGGAAGACTTCCAGGTGCGGGCTGCTGCTGGCCGCCTGGAAGCTGTCGCCGGTGATGTAGTAGATCTTGTTCTGGCCGTCTTTCATGCGGCCGATGTAGTCGTCGAGGGAGACGTTCTGGGTGCTCTCGCCAGTCTGGGTCGAGGCAAACCGCAGCAGGCCGGCGATCTTCTCCCGGTTGCTGAAGTCTTCCGCCGGACCTTCCTTGAGGACCGTGCCGAACTCGTTCCAGAAGCCCTGGTAGTCCTCGGGCTGCTTCTTGGCGAGCTTGGACAGCATATCCAGAACCCGCTTGGTCATGGCGTTGCGGATGGACTCCACGGTGCTGTCGTTCTGCAGGATCTCCCGGGAGACGTTCAGGGACAGGTCGTTGGAGTCGATGACGCCCTTGGCAAAGCGCAGGTACAGGGGCAGGAACTGCTCGGCGTCGTCCATGATGAACACTCGCTGTACGTACAGCTTCAGCCCACGGGGCGCTTCCCGGTTATAGAGGTCAAACGGTGCACGCTTGGGGATGTACAGCAGGCTGGTGTAGTCCAGCTTGCCTTCCACCTTGTTATGGGACCAGGTGAGCGGGTCCTCGAAGTCGTGGGCGATATGCTTGTAGAACTCCTTGTACTCCTCGTCCTTGATCTCGGTACGGGGCAGGGTCCACAAGGCGGTGGCGTCGTTGACGGTCTCGTCCTCGCCTTTCTTGTCCTCTTCCTCGGATTCGGACTTCATGACCACCGGGAAGGAGATGTGGTCGGAGTATTTCTTGACCAGGCTGCGCAGGCGCCAGCCGTCGGCGAACTCCTTCTCGTCTTTTTTCAGGTGCAGGACGATGCGGGTACCACGGTTGTCCAGTTCGAGGTTCTCGATGGTGAATTCACCATCACCCCGGGACTCCCAGTGCACGCCCTCGGATTTGGGCGCACCGGCACGACGGGTGTACACCTCGACCTTGTCGGCCACGATAAACGCGGAATAGAAGCCAACACCGAACTGGCCGATCAGCTTGCTGTCTTTCTTCTCATCACCGGACAGCTGTTGCAGGAACTCGGCGGTACCTGACCTGGCGATGGTGCCGAGGTTCTCGATCACATCGTCCCGGGACATACCGATACCGTTATCGGCCAGGGTGACGGTGCCTGCGTCGGCGTCGTAGTCCAGTCGGATTCTCAGCTCCGGGTCGTCCTCGTACAGGCTGTCGTCCTTGAGGGCAGCAAAGCGCAGCTTGTCTTCTGCGTCAGAGGCGTTGGAGATCAGCTCCCGCAGGAAGATTTCCTTGTTGGAATAAAGGGAGTGAATCATCAGGTGAAGCAGCTGCTTCACTTCGGTCTGAAAACCTAGCGTTTCTTTACCGGTATCAACCGTCATGGCGCGGTGTCTCCTGCTGTATGTCTGACAAAAGGTCGGCGCCTGCCCGGCAACCACCACCGGCCAGGCGCACTTGTTCAAAGCGTGAGGACAATTTGGGGGCCGTTACGGTCATTTCAAGTCCCGGGAACGGGCTCATTTTTCAAGCAGGAAGTGGGCCCGGGCGGTCGCGATGGGTTCGTTACGGGATTTCTGCCAGGCGCTGATCATCACGTTGGCTACCCGGTTACCCTGACGGGTCAGATGACATTCGGCGTAGGTTTCCCGGTCCAGGCCCGCACGCAGGTAATCCAGTGAAAAGTCCACGATCTTGGGCATGCGGAAGGTGTCCTGGGACATCATCAGGTAGATGGCGGCGGAAACTTCCATAAAGCCCCCGATCACCCCGCCATGTATTGCCGGCAGCATGGGGTTGCCCAGGTTGGAGTCCTTGCGGGGCAGCCGGAAGATCAGGTCGTCCCCGAACCGATCGCATTGCAGGCCAATGTAGCCGGCGTAGGGAATGCTTTCCAGAAGCCGGGTGAAGTCACCGGTTTGCTGGGTTTCCCGGAGAATATCTGCAGTGGTCACTGGTCCACCCCCATGATCATGTCGCGGTATGCCTTGGGTGTCGCATCCTTGCCGATGCGCATGAAGGTGCCCACACAGGTGGCCACGATTTCGCCATCGTCCTGGAACGCCTCGCAACGGGTGAACACGATATTACGGGACATCTTGCGGATCTCCGCGCGGGCATACACCGGCTTGCTCGGTTCCGCCGGGCGCATGTAGTCCACCCGCAGGTCCAGCGTGGGGCATAACTCGAACTCGTCGAGCGCGCAGATCATGACCGAGCCTGAGGTGGTGTCCATCAGCGTGGTGATCGCGCCACCGTGGATCACACCTGTTTCCGGGTTGCCAATGATTTTCTCACTGTAGGGCAGGCACAGGGTCAGCTGCTGCGGATCTGCATCCGCCACGGTCAATCCCAGGTCACGGGCCTGGTTAAGAATATTGATGAACCGGTCAACCCGGTCCACGAGTACTTTATCGGTCATAGCGATCCTGTCGTCAGGCAGAAAACGCGCGGATCATACCCCATTTTGGCACTGGATTCAGCGGTCGCTGCCCGGTTCAGGGGGCTGCTGTCTGTCGCGCCAGTTTCCGCTATTATAACCCCGGTGCGAACCGTATTTTCCGCACACCAACTTCAACCACAGGCAAGGAGACCTACGTGAGGAAACTGTCTTTTACCCGGGCCCGGACGGCTCTCGCTCCCGCGATAGCGGCACTGGCAGTTCTGGCCGGTGGCTGCGCCGTAAACCCGGTAACCGGGGAATCGCAGCTTTCGCTGATCGGAGAGAACGAGGAACGTCAGCTCGGTCAGGAGAATTACACGCCCACCATCCAGTCTCAGGGAGGCCGGTTCTACCTGGACCCGGAACTCACCGTTTACGTTCAGGAAGTGGGCAACAAGATGGCACAGGTCAGTGACCGCCCTGACCTGCCCTACGAGTTTGCAGTACTGAACAGTAGCGTCCCCAACGCATGGGCGCTCCCCGGCGGCAAGATTGCCATTAACCGGGGGTTGCTGGTAAAGCTCGACG
Organism: Marinobacter bryozoorum; assembly: GCF_023156245.1. Classification (GTDB taxonomy): domain Bacteria; phylum Pseudomonadota; class Gammaproteobacteria; order Pseudomonadales; family Oleiphilaceae; genus Marinobacter; species Marinobacter bryozoorum. The sequence goes on along the minus strand of NZ_JAKZAH010000016.1, from coordinate 16,873 downwards.
ATGAAGCTCAACTGGCCTCTGTTTTGGGCCACGAGATTGTCCACGCAGCGGCCCGCCACAGTGTGCAGCGCATGCAACAGGGCATGCTGCTGAGCGCCGGTATGGCCGGGCTGGGCCTGGCCCTGGGAGATAACGAATGGGGCGGCCTGATCATGGGCGGAGCCGCCATCGGCAGCCAGTTGGCCCTGGCCCAGTACAGCCAGTCCCACGAGCTGGAATCCGACCGCTTCGGTATCGAGTACATGGTGGAGGCCGGTTACGATCCCCAGGCAGCGGTAGAGCTGCAGGAACTGTTCCTGGAACTGTCTGAGGGACGCTCGTCCGGCTTCCTCGACGGCCTGTTCGCCACCCACCCACCCTCACAGAAGCGGGTAGAGGAAAATCATCGCCTGGCGCGGGAGCTGGGTACCGGTGGCATTCGCAACCGGGATAGATACCAGCGAATGATTGCGGAAGCGAAGCGACTGCAACCAGCCTATGACCTGCACGATGAAGGTCTCAAGCTGGCCGGAGAGAAGAACTACCAGGCCGCCCTGGCCAAGGTTAACCAGGCGGTGAAGATGGCACCCCGTGAGGCGGCCTTCCACGCCACCCGGGCCCGTCTGCACGAGGCAATGAACAACCCGGAAAAAGCCGAGGCGGACTTTAACCGAGCGGTTGAACTGTATCCGGAAATGTTCAGCTATCGCCTGTACCGTGGCCTCTATCGCCTGGACAAGGGCAACCTGCAGGGCGCCCAGGCGGACCTGGAAGCCTCTGCGCAAGTGGTTCCCACAACCATCGCCTATCTGCGACTGGGTGATATTGCCGCTCACCAGGGTGATCGTAACAAGGCAGCCGCCTACTACAACGAAGTGGCCAAGACGGAAGGCAAGTTGGCTGAAGAAGCCAGGCGCAAGTTGTCGAACCTGCAGCGATGACAGATCGACCGGAGGGTGGTTCGCCGCCTTCCGGTCATACCTCCCTTTCCTGGTCCAGGGCATTGACTTGGCAGGGCAATCCCGCAGAAACTCATGGGAGCCCCCCATCAAGGTGCATAGGTACCCCCATGCTGGACAGCTTTTCCCGCTCAGCCGCCCGACGGGCGCGCCGACAGTACGTCGGCCTGATGTTCCGCTTCATGGGCCATGCCCTTGAGGCCATCTCCCGCTTCGACAAAACCGTTATTGACGAGGCCCGGGGTATGCCCGACGGCCTGGTATTCCAGATGACCGTGCTGCCATCGGGCCCGGCGCTGGCGATTGAACACACCGGTGACGGTGTGCTCCGCTACCTTGGCAGTCGCTATGACGGACCAGTGGACCTTTCGATACGCTTCAAGCACCTTGCCCATGCGTTCCTTGTCCTTTCGTTCCAGGAGAAAACCGTGGAAGCCTTCGCCAATGACCGCATGGTGGTGGATGGCGACATTGCCCTGGCGGTACGGATGACAAGGATACTGAACCGCCTGGAAGCCATTATCCTTCCCCGGCTGATTGCACGCCGGGCCATCAAGGAATACCCAGCTGAGCTGGGCCTGCTGGAAAAGCTACCCGGAGCCATTGGTGTGTATCGCCGGGTGGCATTCTCGATGATCCGTGATTTGCGCAAAGAGGCCCTGTCCCAATGAGTCGTTATTACGAGTTTTTCTGCCCGGTGAAGGTAATCGCCGGTGAAGCCGCCCTCGAGCACCTGCCCTATGAACTCACCAGTATCGCCTCGGTACGCCCCATGATCGTCACCGATGCCGGGGTACGGGCAGCGGGCCTGCTCGAGCCGGTCATCGCTGCCTGTACGGAAAGCGATGTCACCTTCGCGGCCATCTACGATGAAGTGCCGCCGGACTCTTCCACAACGACGGTCCGTGAAATCGCGAATCTCTATAGACAGCAACAGTGCGATGCCATTATCGCGATCGGCGGGGGCTCTTCCATCGATACGGCAAAGGCGGTGAACATCCTGGTGTCAGAGGGTGGTGATGACATTGCGGCGTACAGCGGTGCGGGTGTGCTGACGCGGCCATTGCGACCTTTTTTCGTGGTTCCGACGACGGCGGGTACCGGATCAGAGGTCACGTCCGTTGCGGTCATTGCAGATACGGAACGGTCTGTGAAGCTGCCTTTCACATCGTCGTTCCTGTTACCCAACGCGGCCATTATCGATCCAAGAATGACGCTCACGCTGCCGCCCCACATTACCGCTGCAACCGCCATGGACGCGCTGACCCATGCGACGGAAGCCTACACCTGCCTGGCCAGGAACCCGCTCAGCGACGCCTATGCAACGGCTGCGATCAAGAAAATCGGGCGCTCATTACTGGCCGTCATGGACAACCCCGACGATGTCCAGGGCCGGCTCGACCTTGCGGAAGCCTCGACCATGGCCGGTATTGCCTTCTCCAATTCCATGGTAGGCCTGGTCCACTCCCTGGGCCACGCCACGGGCGCAATCTGTCACCTGCCACATGGGCTTTGTATGAGCCTGTACCTGCCCTATGTACTGGAGTACAACCTGGAGGATATCCGCGAACCCCTGTCGGAATTGCTGCTGTACCTCGAAGGCCCGGAAGTCTGGGCGGCAACGCCCGCCTCCCGTCGCGCAGAGACGACCATATCCGCTGTCCGTCACCTGCGGGACGAACTTCACCATCGCTGTGAACTGCCGCGGACCCTTCGGGAAACCGGCAAGGTAAAGCAAAGCCAGTTGGATAATATTGCGCGCCAGGCGCTGGACGACGGCTCCATTATCTATAACCCGAGAGAGGCAAGCCTCAAAGACGTCCGATCCTTGCTTGAGAAGGCCTGGGGCTGAATACTACTCCGACTTTCCGCTGATTGAATCGCAGAGCGAAACGAGTGACAATCCCCGCTGCGCCCCACGGTGACACCACAAACCGTGTAAAGCCGCCTCCAAAGGGTATCTTCACCATGTTACTCCCGCGCCTGCGCTGGCTTGCCCCGGCTGTCATGTCACTGGTTTCTGCGTTCACCAGCGCCAGTGAGCCGGTCACACCTGCAGAACCGTTGAACGGTGAAAACCCGATCCTGCATTTCAACGTTTCGACCAGCGGCTACCCCCCCTATATCATTCACCATGATGACGACCGTTATCATGGTATCGCCTACGAGGTGGTCAGCCGGATTTCCGAACGCCTCGGTTACCGCGTGGAGCCCCATAAAATCCCCCGCAAGCGAGTGGATGCGATGCTGCAGGATGGCTATATTGACGCCACGCCAAGGGCCAGGGAGTGGACAGAGAGACCCGGGAACTTCCTGTTCACCGATGCCATTGTCTCCATCCGGGAAGTCTTCTTTACACCGGTGGAGTCCGGGTTCCGGTTCGAGGGCCTGGACACACTGCAGGATGTGACCCTGGTGACACCGCTCGGTTACCACTACCCTGAACTGAAACCACTGTTCGAAAACGGCACCATTGAACGTTACGAGGTCTCAGAGGACCGGGATATCTTCACCTACCTGCTCCACGGCCGGGGGCTGGACGCGGCGGTTGCCGATCTGGGTGTGGGCCAGTGGATCATTCGCCAGAACGACTGGCAGGGCCAATTCCGCCATAGCGAGAAGGCACTCAGCGACTACGGCTATCGCCTGATGTTGCGCCCGGACTGGGCCGCGTTTGCCGAAGCCTTCAACGAAGAGCTGGCCGACATGAAAGCCAGTGGCGAGTTGGAGCAGATCCTCAATCAGTACCGCTGAGCAAATGCACCCGCCCCGGTTGTTTCGGCTGCCGAGGCATCCTTAGCCAAGCCCCGATCGTTATTCCAGCCGTCGTAACAGCAACATCGGGCTGACCTGCAACACAGGCCGCAGCTGCCAACGCCCCAGCAATGCCAGTACGAACCCGCTGATCAGGGGAATTGGCAGGGCTACCTGCCAGTGCCAACGGAACTCGCCCCCAAACATCCGGTATTGCAGCGCCCATACGGCCGTTTCTGCCGCCAGCACCCCCAGTATACCGGCCAGCAACCCAGCCAGGCCGAACTCCAGCATGGTGCTGTTCACCAGCAATGACTGACGCCCACCCAGGGTCCGCAGCAAGGCACCCTCCCTCTGCCTGTCCTGCAGCGTAGCACTGACGACGGCCGCCATGACCACCAGGGAAGCCGCCAGGATCAGGGCCAGGATCGCCTCAATGGCCTGGGTCACCTGCCGCACAATCGCCTGGATTCGCTCGATGATATGGTCAACTTCCAGCAGGGATACCGTCGGGAACATACGGGTAAAGTCGTTGAGGGCGTCCTTGCGGTGCTCTGGCAGATAGAAACTGGTAATCCAGGTCGCAGGCAACCCCTCCAGCGCGCCCCCCGGAGGAAAGGCCATATAGAAGTTGGGCTTCATGCTTTCCCACTGCACCGTACGGATACTGGTCACCGGTTCGGCGATGGTCTGCGAGCCGATGGTAAAGCCGAGCACATCACCGAGTTCCACGCCCAGCTCCGCCGCGAGTTCCGCTTCCACCGACACGCCTTCGGCCTGGTCGTTTGCAAACCAGTCACCGTCAACGATGCGATTGTCCTCCGGCAGGCTTTCCATCCACGTCAGGTTCAGTTCGCGGTTAAGGGCGTTAACGCTGTCATCCTTGCTGACCACCTGCCTTACCGGCTGGCCATTTATCTCGGTTAGCCGGCCGCGCACCATGGGATAAAGCGTGTCCAGGCCCTGCCCTTGCTGATCCCAGAAGGCCTCGACTTCATCCACTGTCTCTGGAGCAATGTTGATCAGGAAATGGTTCGGGGTCTGTTCAGGCAATTGTGCCTGCCAGTCCGCCAGCAGCGACGAGCGCACCAGGATCAGCGTGCTGGCCAGCATCAGCGTCATGGCGAACACGGCAATCTGGGAGAGGCTGGCGCGACGGTGCCGGTAAAGGCCTACCAGGGCCAGGCGCCAGGCGTTTCCGCCGCCGGTGACGCGGCGCAGTGCGAGCAGCAACAGCCAGCCCAGCAGGGCCAGAATACCCAATAGCGCAACCAGCCCGCCAATCAGCGCCACGACCAGCATCACTTCACGGGCGTAAAGCCACACCAGGCCGAAAACGGCCACCACGGCAATGGCGATATCACCCCACGCCCGACTGTCCGCTTCGCCAGGCTGACTGCGCAGCACCCGCATGGCAGGCACATGGCGCAGCCTGCGAATGGGTGGATAGGCAAAGGCGAACAGCGACACCACCGCCGTAGCCAGGGCTGGCGCCAGGGAAGGCAGGTCCACCGTGAAGGGAACCTCCTGCTCCAGCACCCTGGCCATCAGGCCGTTGAGAAAAGCATAGACCGGCAGTGCCACCAGCAATCCCCCGGCCATCCCAACGATGCCCCACACTGACAGGCGTACCAGGTACATCTGTCCGATGCGCCGGCTGGAAAGGCCAAGGGTCTTGAGCAGGGCAACCGTATCCCGCTGGCCAACGGCAAACTGGCGACTTGCCACGGCTACCGCCACCGATGCAAGCAAGACGGCGATGCTGCCACCGAGCAGTAAAAAGCGCTCTGCACGCTGCAGAGATTCAGACAGGGCTTCCCCGTCCCGGATGCTTTCCCACTCATGGGAGGGTTCAAGTCGAGGTTCCAGCCATTGATAGAAACCTTCAAGGGCGGCCTCATCGCCGGCGAACAGGTTCACATACTCGACCCGGCTACCCTCCTGAATGACACCCGTGGCAGCCACGTCATCCGCGTGCATCATTACCCTGGGTGCCAGGCCGCCAAGATTGAAGCCGCCATCCGGCTCGCGAACCAGCAGGCCGGACACGGTCAGCTGCAGGTTACCCACGTCAACGGTGTCTCCCACTTGCACCTCGAGCAACCGCATCAAACGGGGATTCAGCCAGGCTTGCCCCGGCCGCGGGCCGCGCTCGAGCAGTTGCCGGTCACTGTCGGTATCCTGCTGGACTTCGACCTGCCCCCTCAGCGGGTATTCATCACTCACCGCCTTGATGGACACCAGCTGGAAGCGATCGCCGCCACTGAGCATGGTGGAAAATTCGACCATTCGCGCGGTTTCCAGCCCCCGGTTGCGGGCTTCCTCCCGCCACTCGGCGGGAATAGGCTTGCCATGCTCAGCCTCCAGCTGGCGGTCTGCCGCCAGGAAAGAGCTGGCAGAGGTAATCAGGGTGCGCTGCAACTGGTTGGCAAACAGGGCAATAATGGCGACCGTTGCCACCGCGATGATCAAGGCACTGAGTACTACCTTGACGTCCCGCTGACGCCAGTCTCGCCTGACCGATCCCAGTTTCTGACTGGCGGACATCAGGCAGTCTCCTCACCGGCGGCTTCCAGGTGCCCGGCCTCAATGGTCAGTCGGCGCTGACATCGGGACGCCAGGTTTTCATCATGGGTCACCATCACCAGCGTGGTGCCCTGCTCCCGGTTCAGGGCCATCAGCAGATCCTGGATGTCCTGTCCGGTCTGGTTATCCAGGTTACCGGTAGGCTCGTCAGCAAACAGGATGACAGGCTCACAGGCGAATGCCCGGGCAATGGCCACCCGCTGCTGCTCGCCGCCCGAGAGCTGGCGCGGGGTGTGGGTAAGGCGATCACAAAGCCCTACCCGCTCCAGCAGTTCCCGGGCGCGGCCCTGCGGATCCGGGAAGTCCGCCAGCTCCAGCGGGAGCATCACGTTTTCCAGGGCACTGAGGGCCGGCAGCAGCTGGAAAGACTGGAATACGAAGCCAACACGCCTGGCCCGCAAGGCAGCCCTTTCATCTTCACCAAGGCGGCTGATGGCCTTGCCTTCCAGCACCACCTCACCTTCCGTCGGTGTATCCAGCCCGGCCAGAAGGCCCAGCAGGGTCGTTTTGCCGGAACCGGAACGGCCCACGATAGCGACGGACTCCCCCCGCTTGATTTCAAGACTGACCCCTTGCAGGATGGTGAGCGTATCTCTGCCCAGGTCTACCCGCTGTGTCAGGTCGGTTACTGTGAGAATGGCTTCGGAAGTCTGTCGGGGTCCACTGGAAAGGTCTGTCACGTATGCTCCGGGAACTGATTCAGTATTCGCCACTCTATCCTGCCTGAAGGAAAGAAAAGAGGACGCTTCATGGTCGTTAACTCTGTGGTTACTTCTATAACTACGGTATTTTCACGTCAGAGATCAACGGTTCTGATTTTCTGGTTGCTGGCCTGCCTGGCCATGCCCGGCGCCGCTGCCGCCAGCACTATCCTGGTCATGGGCGACAGCCTGAGCGCCGCCTATGGCGTTGAGACAGAAACCGCCTGGGTCAACCTGCTGCGTGAACGCCTGTCAGAAGAGGACCACGATCAATGGCAGGTGGTCAATGCCAGTATCAGTGGCGAAACGACCGACGGCGGTGCCCGCCGCCTGCCAGCACTGCTGGACAGGCACCAGCCGGATATCGTCATAATCGAGCTCGGTGGTAACGACGGCCTGCGGGGCTTTCAGCCTCCGGTGATCCGCGACAACCTGTCAGCCATGATCGAAGCCTCCCGCGAAGGGGGCGCCAGCGTGCTGCTGGTAGGTATGCAGATCCCTCCCAACTACGGCCCTCGTTATACGCGAATGTTTGCGGATATGTTCCCGGACCTTTCCGACCAGTACAACACCGGCCTGGTTCCCTTTTTCCTTGAGGGCATCTATAACGGTGACGGGATGATGCAGGACGATGGCATCCACCCTACCGGCGAGGCCCAGCCGCTGCTGCTCGACAACGTCTGGCCCCACCTGGTGCCGCTGCTTCAGGAAACCACGGCCGCAAGCCGGTAGCACACCTGTGGCGATCAGCGCTGACCGGTGATCGCCGCAAGGAAGTCGGCGGCCCGCTGCTCTGACCAGTACCGACCCCGGAGGCCGCGTTGCACGAAACCCACATGGCCGCCATACCGGGTAACCTCCAGCTGCGTCCACGCCCCCCGCACTGCCGGGTCCTCGGGGAAGCAGTCGGCGGACAGGAACGGATCGTCAGCCGCATTTACAACCAGGGCCGGCACACGGATATCCCTGAGCCGGAACAGGGACGACGCCCTGTACCAGTAATCCTCCGCACTGGCGAAACCGTGCAGCGGTGCCGTGTAGCGTTCATCAAACTGATGGAAGCTGCGAATTCCGTCGTAGCCCTCCATGGTGATCAGGTTGGGGAACCGCCGGGCCTTTTCGGCCATCTTGGGCTTCAGATCCCGGATAAAGCGGGACATATAGAGTCGCCGGCTGGGCAGGGCCAGCACATCGGCGCCGCCAGCCAGGTCACAGGGTACTGAAAAGGTCACTGCACCGGCGATCCGGCTGTCCACTCCCTCACCCTGCTCACCAAGGTATTGCAGGGCGAGGTTTCCGCCCATACTGAAGCCAGTCAACGCCATCGCCCGGTAACCCTGGCCGAGACCATGGCGAACGATCACATCCAGGTCATCTGTGGCGCCACTATGGTAGAACCGGGGCTGATGGTTCATCACGCCACCGCAGGAGCGGTAGTTCCAGGCCAGCACATCCCACCCCTCCGCCAGGAGGGCACGGGCAAGCCCCAGTACATAGGGCCGGCGACTGTGTCCCTCGAGCCCGTGGCAGATAACCACCACCCGGTCCGAGCCCTGCCGGTACCAGTCCAGCCAGAGCTCATCGTTATCGGGCGTGGCAATGGTCTCTGTTGCCGGCGCCCTCAGGTCAACCCGCCGGAAAATACTCGGCCAGATGGATTGGGCATGGCCATTACGGAGCCAAATCGGGGCCCGGTAAGGAGGCGTGGACGATAACGCCCCTGGCGCCTGCCGGGGCCTTGCAGATAACGCTGTATCAGACATATAAAAATATTTGAATCCTGTGTTTTCAGGGGCTTGACCCCAACCCGCAAAGACCTTAATATGCGCGCCATCTCGACGCCAATCCCCGATAGCTCAGTTGGTAGAGCAACGGACTGTTAATCCGTTTGTCGCTGGTTCGAGCCCAGCTCGGGGAGCCATATTCTGAAAAGCCGCCACCTGTAGCCAGGTAGGCGGCTTTTTTCTGTTTACATCTATATTTCTGTTCCGAAGCGGCCCACTTCGGCAGCAAACGGTTCTGCACTTTCAGCTGTACAGACCGGGGCGGGCGTGCTGGCACCACCCCACAGAAATCGGGGCGCTGCACAGCAACCCGCCGAAGCTCAATTAACCTCTGGCCACCCCATAAACGCGCTGAGCACCTGGTACAGCGTATAACCATCCCGGGTACCGCAAAGCTCTCGAATGGAATGCATCCCCAACTGGGGCACACCGATATCCAGGGTGGTCACCCCAAGGTTACCCGCTGTAATAGGCCCGATGGTGCTGCCACAGCCCATGTCACTGCGCACCACAAAGGTCTGGTGCGGCAGCCCCAGCTCGTCACTGATATGCCGGTACAGGGCCGCTGAGCGGCTGCTGGTGGCGTAGCGCTGGTTGTGGTTGACCTTGATCACCGGTCCCTGGTTCAGCAGCGGACCATGGTTTTCGTCATGCCGGTCAATGTAGTTGGGGTGGACGCCGTGGGCGTTGTCCGCAGAGATCATCATGGAACGGGCGATCACCCGGCTACGGTTCTCCGCCCCGCACCAGCGATCCAGAACCGACGACAGGAAAGGCCCCTGGGCCCCTTCTGCTGACATACTGCCTACTTCCTCATGGTCATTACACACCAGCAGTGCCGGCTCATCTCCATTGGAGTCCAGCAGCGACTGCAGGCCGATGTAGCAACTGAGCAGATTATCCAGGCGCGCCGAGGCAATAAACTCGTCCCGAAGACCCGACAAACTGGCCGGCTGGGCATCGTAGAAACTCAACTCGTAACCCAGAACCTTGCCGATGGACTGCTCCGGGTACTCCTTGAGTACCTGCGCCTCGAGCAGGTCGTTGAACGCCGTCTTGTCATCATCTGGAGCCTGCATTAACACCGGGGGCAGATCCGTCTGGGCATTGATGGAACGGTTGCTGTTGGCGTCCCGGTCCAGGTGAATCGCCAGGCTGGGAATAAACGCCACCGGCCGCCGGAAATCCACCAACCGGTCCTGAACCCGGCCCTGCCCGTCCAGCAAGGTTACCCGCCCTGCCAGTGACAGATCCCGGTCAAACCAGGGATTGAGCAGTACACCACCGTAGACTTCCACCCCCAACTGGTAGAACCCTTTCCGACGCAGTTCCGGGTTGGGCTTCACCTTCAGGCAGGGGCTGTCGGTATGCGCCCCAACCATACGGACACCCGCCTCCAGCGGCGACCGGTTACCGGTCCGGAAGGCGACAATGGATGAGCCGTTTCGGATGACGTAGTAGCCCTGTCCTTGCTGCAGGTTCCACTCTTCCCGTTCATCCAGGGCCTGGAACCCGGCATCGTCCAGGGTCTGGGCCATGTTGCGGGTTGCGTGCCAGGGAGTTGGTGAAGTGGAAAGGAATTCGAGCAGGTTCTGGTTAAAGCTGGTGTGTTCCATAGGTTCTCAAAGACTCGCACGAAAATTCAGTTGAAGTGAGTATCTCATGGGGACCGGGGTGTACTCTACTGAGGGGTTAAGCGTACCCAACACCGCGCCTTACTTCTCGGGTAGACTGGTATCTTGCAGTCGCTGATCATCGAATACTTAGGAGCAAATATGCCGCAGGGCATCCCACACTTTCTGGACATCGAATACTTCCAGAACGACGACCTCTTCTTCCCCACCGCCATCGCCTGGAGCCTGGCCGATGGCCGCATGAAAACCATCGTCATCGAGCCAGACGACAGCTGGCTGCCCCAGGGCGCTGAGCTGGCCGAGGATGAACTCCGGTACCTGCGGGAACAGGGCGTCCCACTGATCGAACTGGCCCGGGCACTCCATGAAGACCTGCCCGACCAGCAGGTCTACACCGACGGCCTTGACCCGGACGAAACCCTGATTGACCTTATCTTCGATGCCGTCGCCATGCCCGTACCCTTCGAACTGGCACCGCTGGACGACCTGATACCGGGCCTGGACCGGGATGCCCTCGAAGACCACCGGCGGGACCTTATGTTCGAACAGGGCCTGGAACCCCAGCTGCCGGAAAACGGCGTCTATGCCCTGCTCCTGCTGGCCCGCCAGGAAGGCCTGATCGAGGCCCCGGACGCAGACCAGCACAACGATGAGTGGTGACCGTCACACCTTGTGACGGATGTGCCAGCACTGATGGATCCGGGGGTTGCGCTGGAAGTCCCGGTCCAGGGTGGCCGGGGTAACATCCTCCACCTCGAACAACTCCGCCAGCCCCTCATCCAGCCGGAAACGGCGGAAATTATTGGAGAAGATCAGCACGCCGTCGGCGGTCAGACGTGACATGGCCTGACGGATCAGTGTGCCGTGGTCCCTCTGGATATCCAGCACCCCCTGCATACGGGCGGAGTTCGAGAAGGTGGGCGGGTCCATGAAAATCAGATCAAAACGCTGATCCGGTGACGGCTTCTCCGCCAGCCACTTCAGACAGTCCGCCTGCTCCACCAGGTGCTTCTTCGGGTCGGCGCCATTGAGCGCCAGATTGTCACGGGCCCAGTCCACATAGGTGTTGGACATATCCAGGCTCAATGACCGGCTGGCACCGCCAGCGACCGCCTGCACAGTGGCAGCACCGGTATAGCAGAACAGATTCAGGAAGCGTTTGTTTCGGGCATGGTCGCGAATCCAGCGTCGTACCGGGCGATGATCCAGGAACAGGCCGGTATCCAGGTAGTCCCTGAGATTTACCTTCAGGCGACTGCCCAGCTCATCCACCTCCATGAATTCGCCGGTGGCATCCTGTTTCTCGTACTGGCGGGTTCCTGCCTGGCGCTGGCGTTGCTTGCATACTACCTGGTCCGGCGATACACCCAATGCCTCGGGTATCACCGCCAGTGCTTCCGACAGCCGCTCCCTGGCACTTTTCTCGTCTACCGATTTCGGGGCAGCGTACTCCTGAACATGAACCCGGTCGCCGTAGATATCGATCGCCATGGAAAATTCCGGCATATCCGCGTCGTACAAGCGATAACACTGGATATTCTGCTTGCGGGCCCACTGACCAAGGGCTTTCAGGTTTTTCTTCAGCCGGTTCGCCAGCATCTGCGCCCGTTCGGGGTGAGTGATTCGGGCACGAACCTCGCCGGGGGCGGTCATCTCCCGGGGACGGACGGCATTGTCCTCATTAATATCGAATAACAGCAGCTGCGCCGGAATCTTGCCATTGAAGAAACGGTATTGCTTGTGGCTGCGCAGGCCAATGGCGTGGCCCAGTTCCGGTACACCGGTAAAAACGCCCAGCCGCCAGCCAGGCAGGTGCTCACGGACAGCCTCCCCAAGGGACTGGTATAGCGTACCTAACTGTTGCCGCTCGCTGAGGCGCTCACCATAGGGCGGGTTGACCAGTACAAGACCCTCGGAGGCCCATTGCCCGTCACGATGGAAATCTTCCACGCCCCGGGATTCCACATGGATGAGCCCTTCCAGGCCGGCACGGCCGATATTGCGCCAGGCGGTGGCGATAACCCGGCTGTCCTGGTCGTAGCCAATAAATCGTGGCATCCGACCCTGCTTGCCTTCCCAGGCCCTTCGCTCCGCCTCCTGGCGCAGTTCCATCCAGATTTCCGGCTGGTGACCCAGCCAGCGCTCAAAACCAAAGGCCTTGCGCAACCTTCCCGGCGCCTGGTCCAGGGCCATCAGGGCTGCCTCGATCACCAGCGTGCCAGAACCGCACATGGGATCGATGAAGTCTCCTCCCTCGGCGGCGATCTCCGGCCAGCCGGCACGCATCAAAAGCGCCGCCGCGAGGTTCTCCCTCACCGGCGCAATGCCCTTCTCGGTGCGATAGCCCCGCATGTGCAGGCTGTCGCCACTCAGGTCAATGGCAATATCCAGCTCTCCACGATGAAGTCGGGCGGAGACGGTAATGTCCGGGTCCTTCGCATCCACACTGGGCCTCACAGTACCCTTGCCCCGCAGGTGGTCCACCACGGCATCCTTCACTTTCTGAGCGCCATACTGGGTATTGCGGATCAGTTCATTGGTACCGGTAAAGACCACGCGGAACTTGCCGGTTACCGCCAGGTGGGACTCCCAGGGTATTTCGTGGACCCCCTGATAGATGGATTCGTTGGTGCGGGCATCCACCGTCGCCAGGTGCAACAGCACGCGGTTAGCCAGCCGGGACCAGAGACAGGCTCGATAGCCTTCGGCCAGCCCACCCCGAACCCATACGCCGGCAGGGGCCGTTTTCAACGGTTCCAGTCCGAAAGAGACCAGCTCCGCCTGCAGCAGGTTATCCATGCCTCTGGGACAGGTCACAAAGAATTCGTATTGCTCGGTCACTGGAACCTCCGGGTCAGCGCCTGCGTGGGTAATGCGGGCGCCAGTGCTGGAATTGGGTGTCAGGAGTCAGGGTAGCGCATGGTACCCGACCCTGGTTATTTCACATAAACATAACGGAGCAGTCACATAGATGAAATAAGTACTGTACTCCGCCACCAGATTCATCATAGGGTGTCATTGACGCGTCAAATAAAGGGGAGTCCCAGAGGGCCCCCTGATTTCAGGATCCTGACTGCCTTGTCGGGAAGTAACCCGGACCTTGAGGGTCTTGTTATGAAAGGGTTTCTTCTATCGTACACTGGCAGACGTGTACACGCTTGTTCTGTAAATCCATGTAGGTGAGGAACGGCATGAAAAGACAGAAAAGAGACATGTACGCTCGCGCATTCAAGCGGGGATACCAGGCCGGCGTGTCCGGAAAATCCAAGGACAGCTGCCCGCTGGACCAGCCAGAAGTCAGACAGGAATGGCTGAACGGGTGGCGGGAAGGACGCACCGACAACTGGGAGGGTATGACCGGCGTTTCCGGCATCCACAGGCTTGCCGTCAACGGGACGACTTGACGGTCACCCTGGTTAACTCCGCGTGCTCCGGGCTGAGAGTGTCTCTGACTGATGTTTTTTCTGTACTTGATAGTACAACCAGAGACTTGCCGCTTTCAGGCGGACACATAACACAGAACGATATTTTGACGTCGTCAAACTGACGAGATTCACAAACTGACAATCTGGTTTTTACAGGGGCGTACCGGCTCCCCTCAACAACCGCCGGAACCTGAAATCGGGTCCACCCGACCCGAACCAGACATAACCATGTCGCCACGGGGTTTATTCCCCGCACGGGCCCGCTCAGCGGGCCCTTTATTTTTGCAGGATGAAAACACCACCCTGCGCCTGTTACTGCCCCGCCTTCAACGCCCGAATCGCTTCTACCGACTCTTTAACCAGGGCCGGCCCCCGGTAGATAAACCCGGTATAAACCTGAACCAGGCTCGCACCGGCCCGGATTTTCTCTGCCGCACTCACTCCATCCCGGATACCCCCCACTCCGATGATCGGCACCTCGCCGCCCAGGGCATCAGACAGGCCACGGATTACCCGCAACGAAGGTTCACGCACCGGATCACCACTCAGACCACCAGGCTCCGCCTCATGCCGGTGGCCCTTTACAGCCTCCCGGGATACGGTGGTATTAGTGGCTACAACCCCGTCGATACCGGCTTCACGGAGCGCACTGGCCACGAAGCGGATTTCATCGTCGTCCATGTCCGGCGCGATCTTTACCGCTAGCGGTACGTACCGGCCGGTGGCCTGCTGCTGGGCTTGCTGCTCCTTTTTAATAGCTTCGAGCAACTGTTTCAGCGAGTCACCAAACTGAAGGTCCCGCAACCCTGGCGTGTTAGGGGATGAGACGTTAACGGTGATGTAGTCAGCGTAATCATAGACGGCAGCAATGCCCTTACGATAATCCTGTTCAGCTTCTTCCGCCGGAGTCACCTTGTTCTTGCCCACGTTGATACCGAGCACACCGCTGTATCGACGCTTTGCCACCTGGGCCACCAGGTGATCCAGGCCTTCGTTATTGAAGCCCATGCGATTGATGATCGCGTTGTGTTCTGGCAAACGGAACATTCGCGGAGCCGGATTGCCTGGCTGGGGCTGCGGCGTTACGGTGCCCACCTCGATAAAGCCAAATCCCAGGGCACCCAGGCCCTGGAGGTGATCAGCGTTCTTGTCCAGGCCGGCAGCAAGGCCAACAGGGTTGGGGAAGTCCAGCCCCATAACCCGGACCGGCAAGTTAGCCGGCGGCGGTACCAGCGCCTTCAGCAGGCCACTGCCGGCAGCGACGTCCAGGCCAGTCAATGCGACCCGGTGGGCCATTTCCGGGGGCAAGGTGAACAAAATCCTGCGAAGCAACGTATACATAAATAACCCTGGTCAAAATTCCGATTTCAGAACCGGCCAAAAACACAGCAAAACAACGTGACCTTGTGAAATCTTCTGGTATTATTCTGCGCGCTAATTATGGGCTGCGAGTATAACGGAAGTTTTCCACAGTGGCTTCTGTTGCACGGCAATGACCTCTAAATGACTGTCTCGTTAAGGTCTTGTGACCTTTTCCACGAATTCTGTGGATAACTCTGTTGAAAATCGCCTTTCAACCGGGCTGATCCCTTGCCTCAAGCCGCCCCCTGCAAATTGATCAAATTTTGATCAGTTATTTTTTCCTTTATTTTCATTATTTTATATTAGTCAAAGCATTGATTCAGGCTTTACGCTACGCTTTACCAATCGAATATCCGCACACCGTTCTTGTGCATAAAACGAACGCGGATTTGTGACCCAGACCCCAAAAACCAGCCCATTTTACAGGAGTTGACATGTCCGCCAGCCACCAGCACCGCCTGGATGGTGAGTTCCGCGCCGCCTCCCGGGTAACCCTTATCGGTATGCTACTGGATGCCGTACTGGGCCTTTTGAAGTGTATCGTTGGCTTGCTGTTCAACTCCCAGGCCCTGTTCGTGGATGGCGTACACTCGTTTACGGATGTGGCGTCAGACCTGGTAGTCCTGGTCGTTATGAAGCTCTCCAGGCGTGGACCGGATGCGGACCACCCGTACGGGCACCAGCGCTTTGAAACCCTCGGCACGATGATTCTGGGCAGCTTCCTGATTGCCATTGGCGGTGCCCTCGCCTGGGATAATCTGTGGCGCGTGATGACCACCGCAGAACTGGCTATACCGGGCTGGCCAGTGCTGGTGATCGCCATACTCTCGATTCTGGGAAAAGAGTGGATTTTCCGCTACACCCGCCGGGTGGGGGAGCAAATTCGCTCTGACCTGATCATAGCCAACGCCTGGCACAGCCGCACTGACGCCTTCTCATCCGTGGTGGTGCTGGTCGGCGCTGTTGGCGCGATGGCAGGCTTCCCCTGGCTGGACGCCATCGCGGCCATCATTATCGCCATCATCATCGCCCATGTGGGTTGGCAGTTTACCTGGAGCAGCGTGCGGGAACTCGTAGACACCGGGCTATCCGACGAGGATACGCAGCGCCTGCGCTCGGCGGCTATGGCTACCGAAGGGGTCCGCAATGTCCATGACCTGCGAAGCCGGCGTATGGGCAGTGATATCCTGGTGGATGTTCACCTGGTAGTGAAGCCTGAAATCAGCGTATCGGAAGGACACCAGGTCGGCATGCAGGTCATTCGCCGGATGCGGGATGCCCTGCCCGACATCCGCGATATCAACTTTCATATCGATGCAGAAAACGATCAACAGGGCACCGTTACCACCCCCGAGCTGCCATCTCGCAAGACCATCCGTGACTGGCTGCACAGCCAGCTGCCGGAGCTTGACGATGCCCGGCACCACCTGCGCCTGCATTATCTCGGCAACCAGGTGCACGTAGAGCTGTTCCTGGACGAACCCCTGCCATTGGCCAGTGGCACCGTGGAGGTCAGAGTCGACACCCCTGAGTGGCTGGGCAGCCTGCGCGTCTGGCAGCCCGGCTGATACCCGAACACGCCTTACCAACCCCGGGCTTGAGTGCCGGGCGCCTAGTGTCCCGTTTGGTTAATTCGCTGACCTACTGCGTGACGCTGGGGCCTCTGGCCAAGGCGCCAGTCCGAAGGTG
>NZ_JAKZAH010000015.1 GCF_023156245.1 Marinobacter bryozoorum | reverse complement strand
ACCTTCGGACTGGCGCCTTGGCCAGAGGCCCCAGCGTCACGCAGTAGGTCAGCGAATTAACCAAACGGGACACTAGCATTCAGGCCTGGCGACGGGTCAGCCGGATCAGCAGCAGGGCCATCAGCCCGGCGAGTCCAAGGACGACAGCAAACCATTCAGGCCACTGGGTGAACCAGGACCGGAAAACCTGCCCGGCGGGGGTGTACGGCACATCGGTAACCAGGCCGATTCGCTCCTGGAAAGGCGTTGACGCAAGGACCCGGCCAGAGGGTGAGACAACGGTCGATGGCCCGTTGTTCATGACATGCACCAGGGAGACCCGGTTCTCTACCGCCCGCAGCACGGTGGCGCTGGCATGTTGCCAGGGCTGCCTGGAGTCACCGAACCAGCCATTGTTCGATAGCACCACCAGCAGCGGACTGCCGGGGGCTGCGCCAACCGAGCGCGCGACATGGCCGGGGAAGGCGCTTTCATAGCAGATGGCCGGCACCAGGTGGACACCCCCCACCGGGAAGGTCACACGATCATTGCCCGGGGTCAGGTTAGCGAAGAAATCGCCGAGATAATCACTGGCCCAGTTCACCAGCCAGGGAAATTCCCGGGACAGGGGCAGCGTCTCGCCGAAGGCCACCAGGCGGTGTTTGCGATAACGCCCGGCCAGCGCACCGTCCGGTCCCAGAAACAGGGACGAATTGTACTCCCGGAACTCCCCTCCGTTGCCTTGCTGCTCGGCGTCATGGAAAATCAGCGGCACCCCCAGGCCGGCCACCGCTCGCTGGAAGGCACCGGGAACCTGGTCAACCTCGAAATAGCCCTTGTACCGGGTTTCCGGCCAGATGATCACCTCTGCGCCAGCCCTGGCCAACTGACTGCTCAGGGCCATCTCCGGAGGCCAGGACCGGCTGTACCCTGGTTCCGGGGCCGGCACAGCAGCACTGGGTGTTTCGTTGGACTGGACCAGTCCAGCAGAGAGGGTGGGCCATTGCGAAACCTGTCGATCCCAGTGATCCAGGGCCCACCAGCCATAGCCCAGCCAGGCGGCCAGAACCAACACGCCTGCGCCCCCCATAACGCCACTGGTATGCCTGGCCCCGGGGAGCCACCCCATGGCCTGGAGCGCCCCGGCTGTAACCAGCGCATTGCTGATACCGATCATCAGGTCCACCCCGTAGACGCCGGTCAGGCTCGCAGCCTGTATAGCCGGCAGGAAGGCACTCTGGCTCTCCCCCAGCTGGAGGGGAAATAACACCGGGAACCAGCCATAGAACACCATGAGCAGTACCGGGAAAAACCACAGGCAATAATGGCCGCAGAATCGCTGGCATAGATGCCAGCAGAGCATCAGAAAGGCCGGCAGCTGGGCGGTCAGAAACCAGAACACCATGGCCCCTGCCAGAGCTGGCGCCAGCGAGTAGTCTTTCAGGCGCTGGAGAAACTCCACCATCCAGGGCGTTGCCACCAGGTACATGGCCAGGCCGGTCAGTAATCCGAGCCAGTAATGGGCGGCGGCCGAACGACCGTGGGCCGCAACCAGCAAGGGAACAAACGCCAGCCAGGTCAGTGGATAAAGGCCAGCGTAATTGTAGGGCAACGCCAGCATTACGCCGGCGGCGATAGCCGACATCACTGGCAGTATCCAGCGGGGAAACGCGGATGCCCCGGTCATCGCTGCTCCTCAGGACTACCCTGGCCGACCATAAGGGCCTCCCGTCGAATCAGGCGCTGTTTCTGGTCGTCGTCCAGGTCTTCCCGCTGCATAATCAGCTGACGCACCAGGTGCAGCTCCGTCATACGGTGGGCCGTTTCGTAGAGCCGGTCAGCAACCTCTTCTCCGAGTGTTGACCGGCGCAAGGAATACTGCAGGCGCAGTTGCACCCAGGCGCTTTCTGCGTTGCCAGCACCGTCGGGGATCAGCTCCAGCATTGACTGTTCGAGGTGTCGGTACCTCAGATAGGGCGACAACAGGTTCGCGAGCTCCTGTCCTGCGCCCTCCGGCAGGCTGCTCCGCAGGAGGTGCTTCGCGCGACGAATGGCTGCCGCGTCGCGGGAAGCCGGAAGTATCTCACTGAGCACCTGGAGCACGTCGCCATAGGCTTCGTATTCAACGGCATTGCCGTCTTCCCCAAGACGAAGGCGGCTGATCGCACGGTCAGCCCGGGCGAAGGCGACCTGCTCCGACGCAGTGAGGACTTCCGGCCTGATATAGCCGCCCGCGCCCGGATCCGGGGCGGCCGTCACGCCTGCGGCGCCGATACCATGGAGCAGCCAGGCTGTAGACAGCAGCACCAGCGTCACCAGGGCGGCAACCACAAGCCAGCGGGAAACAGGTGACCGGGGATGAAGTACTGTGGGCACGGCATAGTCCTTTCGCCAGTGGACCGGTGTCATCAATCAGCCCGGGACCCGGGCAGTCTTCCATGATAACCAGTCCGGATGGCTTGGCGGGATGATGGGCGTCACAGCATGGACCCGTGCGGGCACACCTCACAGCACGGCAAATCCGGTACACTGTACTTTCTGACCATTTATTACCGGAGCCTGTGTATGCCCCAGTGGTTGCAGTGGAGCCTGATCACCCTTGGTGTGGCGGCCATCGTCGTATTACTGGTTTTTATCACCAGACATACCCGCCAGCTACGGGAGCACCGGCGTCAGCAGGAGCGCCAGCGGACCTTCCAGGCGGAGCGGCGGCAAAGCATGGTCGAGAGCATCCGCATCCTGGCGATGGCTATTGAAGAAGACCAGGTGGAATATTCCGAGGCCTGCCTCAGGATAAAAGGTCTGCTGGACCATGTTGAGCCCGGATTGCTGGACCAGGCGCCCTACCGGATTTTCCTCGAGGTTCACGACAGTATCCAGCATATGCCGACGCACCAGGCACGTCAGCAGACGGACTCACATTTTGTCCGGAAAATGGATGAGGAGCGATTCGCGCTGGAAAAACAGCACGCAGATGCGATACGTCGCGCCGCTACGGCTATCCGCCACCGGAACTTTGACTGAGAACTGCAACCATTTTGTAACGTTTTGTAACAGAAGGGGGCAGGCCGGCCTATTGGAAATCAAACATTTGGTGTGATTTGTAAACCAACCGAAGGGCAGGGGCACCAGCCCAGCCGCCAGCTTGCAGGAAATTCCCGGACACTCGACTAAAGTTTAAGCGAACCCTTTTACAAGGCGAGTATCGCGGTCCGTCGTGAAAAGTAGTTGATGCGCCAGACTCGAGTGCATCCTGATCTGCAACAAGCGGGTGAGCTTGCCGGCCCACGGGCCGGCTTTTTTAGACACTCCCCCAGCTCAGCCGCTACCCATCATTCCAGCCATTGCTACCACCGCGTCCTTCGAAGCAACCAGCTCATCAAAGGCACGGGCGGTTTCATCCGGATCGAGGCCAAGGTCGCTGTAGAGAGCCTCCGGGATCGGTGCGCGGGCACCAAGCTTCAGCCCCCGCTCGTTCAGCAGCTGGCGGCCCAGCCAGAGCAGTCGCGGATAGGTATCTTGTGGTCCCTGGTAATCCGGGGTTTTCTGATAACGCAGGGCCACGACCACCTCTTCGGGCATGCCCCAGTTGGTCATCAGCTCGGCTGCCAGCTGCTCCCTCGTAACCCCCAGCAGGTGCTGCTCGACAACCGAGGTATCAATATGGCTGTTAACCTCCCAGTTGCGGCAGGCAAGCCGGAAATGGGGCGGGAAAACGTGGGCCAGGACCAGGTACCCGAAGTTGTGCAGCAGCCCCGACAAGTAGGCCAGCCCAAAGATCGGGCGACGCCCCCTCGGCATCATGGAGGCCAGCACGCCCGCAGCCTGGGCCTGCCAGATCGCCTGTTGCCAGTACCCCAGAAAGCCCTGCGGGTGCTCGTCCGGCTGTTTCAGCGCCCGCCCCAGCGACAACCCCATAGCCAGGTTCATCACCAGGTCGAACCCGAGAATCCTGGCCACCGCATCGTGAACCGAGCTGACCTGGCCGGCCGCAGCATAGAAGGATGAAGAGGCCCAGCTGACCACCTGCGCCGCAAGGCTGGGATCGCTCTCTACGATATCCACCAGCTCTCCCATATTGGCGTTGGGATTCACCCGCAAATGGATGATGCGCTGGGCGGTTTCCGGCAAGGGCGGTAACTCAAGGGTATCCTCAAGGCGCTGGCGGATCCGCAGGTCGGTAAAACGCTGAATGGCTGAGAAAACCTGTTGCTGGTCGCGCTCTGGCGACCTGGGCGTGGCATCAATGCCCGCCAGGGGCGCGCAGAACGTCTTCTCCTCTGCTGCTCCGGCCAGTGTCCGGAACTCCGCCTGGGAGAGGGTTATGCGGGCATCGTCCCCTACGGGCTCGATCACCAGGGTTTCGGCCTGGCTGACATGGTGGTCCACCAGGGTAGGCCAGCCGGTGAGCGCCGGTATGGCAGGAAGGCCATGCAAGCCCGCCTGCCGCAGAAAACGTGCATAGTCAGACCGGGCTACCAGTCGTAACTTGCGCCCCAGGTGCTTGTTCAGCCCTACCAGGTCGAACAGGTCTTCCCGGCGACAGATAACCTGCAACTGGCCCTTGTTATCCGCCAGCAAGACCATGCGTAGCCGTGTACCGGACGCCGGGGCGGCCAGGGCCTCTGGCTCGGTGGTGATGGCGGCCTTGTTCAGAAGTTGCCGGACCGCACCGGACATCTCCATTGGGTTCTCCTGCATTGAATCGCTGTGTATCTGCCTGCCAGTGTGGCTCAAAGTGAGCCCGGACGCAGACCGGTTTGGTCAATTTTGGTGACGATACGGGACCGCCGTGAATTCAGACGTCACCATAACGAACCCGCTCGCCCAGCCAGCGGCGCACCAGCGCTTCGGTGGCACGCGCGTCTTCCATAACCGCGGGCGCCATGTTTTTCACGCTTTCGATCCAGCCGCGGTCACGCTCGAAATTCGCCAGCCGGAACTGCATCATGCCGGTCTGCCTTGTACCCAGCACTTCCCCCGGACCGCGGATCTCCAGGTCCTTTTCGGCAATGACGAAGCCATCCTGGCTGTCGCGAAGGGCCTGTAAACGAGCCCTTCCGTTCTGTGAGAGCGGCGCCTGGTACATCAGTACACAGAAGCTGGCGAGCTCACCCCGCCCTACCCGCCCCCTGAGCTGGTGCAACTGGGCCAGGCCGAGACGCTCCGGGTTCTCGATAATGATCAGTGAGGCGTTGGGCACATCCACGCCCACTTCAATAACCGTGGTGGCCACCAGCAGGTCCAGCTCCCCCTCCTTGAACCGGTCCATGACGGCGGCCTTGTCGGCCGCCTTAAGGCGCCCGTGAACCAGGCCGACCTGAAGTTCCGGCAGCCGCTCCTGCAGGCTTTCGGCGGTCACTTCTGCGGCCTGGCACTGCAGGGCCTCCGACTCTTCGATCAGGGTGCACACCCAGTAGGCCTGGCGCCCGGCCTGGCACGCCTTGCGAACCCGCTCTATCACTTCGTCACGGCGACTGTCCTGGATCACTATGGTTTCAATGGGTTTGCGCCCGGGTGGCAGTTCATCAATTACGGAGGTGTCCAGGTCCGCGTAGGCGCTCATAGCCAGGGTGCGGGGAATCGGCGTTGCGGTCATGATAAGCTGGTGGGGAGCGACCTGCCCCTGCGCGCCCTTGTCCCGCAGCGCCAGGCGCTGGTGCACCCCGAAGCGGTGTTGCTCATCCACAATCACCAGCCCCAGGCGTTCAAACACCACATCATTCTGGAACAGGGCATGGGTGCCAATGACCAGGCGTACCTGCCCCTCCGCCAGGCTGGCCAGGGTTTCGGCGCGGACCTTACCCTTGACCTTACCGGACAGCCAGGCCATTTCCAGTCCCAGGGGTTCCAGCCACTGGCGGAAATTCTGATAGTGCTGTTCCGCCAGGATCTCGGTGGGCGCCATCAATGCCACCTGGGCACCAGCGCCAATGGCCTGCAACGCCGCCAGGGCCGCCACTACCGTCTTGCCGGAGCCGACATCCCCCTGCACCAGGCGAAGCATGGGTAGAGGCTGACTGAGGTCCTGGCGGATATCGGACACCACCCGGGCCTGGGCCGGCGTCAGGCTGAACGGTAACTGGTCGAGGAAACGCTCCGCCAGGTCCCCGCCGGGGAGCAGAGGCAATGCCTGCCGCTGCTGGATCTGCTGGCGCACCAGCAACAGGCTCAACTGGTGCGCCAGCAGCTCTTCCATCACCAGTCGCTGCTGGGCCGGGTGACGGCCTTCCATCAACTGGGGTACCGGCGCATCCGCTGGTGGCGCGTGGACCAGCGCCACCGCCGAGGTAATATCCGGTAACTGGTAGTCCGCTAGCAACGAAGGGGGCAGCCAGTCCGGTATCGGGTAGCGCTTCAGGTAGGTGAGCGCCTGGTTGCACAGGCTGCGTACCCGTGGCTGCTGAATACCTTCGGTCAGGGGATAGACCGGGGTCAGCGTTGCTTGCCCTGGCGGGGGCATCGGAGGGGGATTCACCTGGTATTCAGGATGATAGAACTCGAAGCCGGCCCGCCCCGGGCGAACCTCCCCATAACAACGTACTCTCGTACCCTCGGCGAGCTGGTTTTTCTGGGCGGCAGAGAAGTGGAAAAACCGCATCACCAGGAAACCGGTATCGTCTCGGAGCGTTACCTGCAAGCTGCGCCGGCGCCCCATGACCATTTCCGCCCGCATCACCTCGCCTTCCACCACCCCCGTGTCCCCCAGTCGCAGACTGCCCATGGGGATCACCCGGGTGCGGTCTTCATAGCGGTGGGGCAGGTGAAACAGCAGGTCCTGGAGCGAATGAATCCCCAGCCTGGCCAGGGTGCCGGCAAGGGCGTTTCCAACACCTTTCAGGGTAGTAACAGGCAGGTCTTCCAGTGACGCCATGATCTACCCGTCAGCCGCCGGCAGCCAGGGATGGTTTTTCTTTCTCCGCCTTCTCGATCACCCGACACTGACTGGCTGCAAGGGATAACACATCAATGGCCTTGGGTCGGGGGAAGGTCACTCGCCAGGCCAGGGCCACGGTACGGAAAGGCACCGGCGGGGCAAACGGACGTACCGCCAGTATATCCTCGTCGTAGGGCATGGACGTGGCCGCTGACAACGGTAGTACAGTGATACCCAGGCCAGAGGCCACCATGTGGCGAATGGTCTCCAGCGAGCTGCCCTCGGTGACCAGGGTCGGGCCTGCACCGGTCGACTGTCGCTCTGTCATGGTTTCCACCAGTGGCGGGCAAGATTCCAGCACCTGGTCCCTGAAACAGTGCCCCGGCCCCAACAGCAACAGCTGCTCACCAGCCAGCTGCTCGGCGGTCAGCGCTGTCTCCCTGGCCAGCGGGTGACCACCGGGCAAAAGAATCACGAAGGGTTCGTCGTACAATGGCAGGGTTACCACCTCGGGCTCCTCAAAGGGGAGCGCGATGATGATAGCGTCCAGGTCAGACTGGCGCAGCTTCTGGCGCAGGTTACCGGTATAGTTCTCTTCGATATAGAGTGGCATCTCCGGCGCGGCGCGGCGCAATTCCGGCAGAAGGTGCGGAAACAGATAGGGACCAATGGTATAGATGGCCCCGACCCGCAACGGCGAATTCAGCTGGTTCTTTCCATCCAGGGCCATGTCACGGATCACGCCAACCTGGTCCAGCACACGCTGGGCCTGCTCGATAATACGCTGGCCGGTCTCGGTGACCCGGATGCTGCTCTTGCTGCGTTCGAACAACGGAACGCCAAGCTCTTCCTCGAGCTTCTTGACGGCCACACTTAGCGTCGGCTGACTGACATGGCAGCGTTCGGCGGCCCGCCCGAAATGCTTTTCCCTGGCAAGCGTGACAATGTAACGTAGTTCGGTCAGGGTCATGACAGGCTCCAGTTGCTCTTTATGATCTCAAGCATAAGGATTGAAATAGACTATGGCAATCTCTTCAGACCAGCCCCGCCCCCACATCCTGGTGGCCGGTTGTGGCGCCCTCGGCGGCGCCGTTGCTGCCGCACTGACCGATTCTGCCGAGGTCTGGGGTATCCGGCGCACCGCCAGCGCCATTCCAAAGGGAGTTCACCCTGCCCCGGCTGACCTCATGGACCGCGATGCCCTGGCGAAGGTCGTGCCGGAAGCGCCGGATATTGTGATCTACTGCCTGACCCCGTCCAGCTACGATGACGCAGGCTACCGGAGCGCATACGTCGACGGGCTGGCCAACCTGCTGGCAGTCACCGATACCTCCAGCCTCAAGCGGCTGTTCTTCATCAGCAGCACCAGCGTCTATGGCCAGGACGATGATTCAGAAGTGGACGAAACCAGTCCGGTGGCGCCAAGGCGATTCAGTGGCCAAAGGGTTCTGGAAGGGGAACAGCTCGCCCTGAGCAGCAGCATCCCGGCCACCGTTATCCGTTTCAGCGGTATCTACGGCCCGGGACGGGGGCGGTTCCTGGAGTCGGTCATGGGAGGAGAGCTGAATCCCGACTCACCAGGCCCTTACACCAACCGAATCCATGAGCAGGATGCCATGGCGGCCTGCGTGCACCTGGTGCACCAGGCACTGGCAGGGAAGCCGCTGGACGACTGCTACCTGGCGACGGATTGCGAGCCGGTTCGGCTGGACGAGGTGGTCAGCTGGATTCGCCGGCAACTACCCTGCCAGCCACCGCAACCGGATGGCCGGCGAGGCGGCCGTGGGGGCAGCAAGCGGTGCAGTAACCGCCGCCTGCTGGCCACCGGCTTTGAATTTACCTGGCCGGATTTTCGCAGTGGCTACCGCCCGATGATCGAGGCGGTCAAAAGGAAACGCCTCAGCTGATCACCATCACTGCGTCCATTTCCACCGGCACGCCCTTGGGCAGGGCCGCCACACCGATTGCGGCGCGGGCCGGGTAAGGCTCCTGGAAGTAAGTCGCCATGACCTCGTTGACCGTCGCGAAGTTGGCCAGGTCTGTCATATAGATATTCAGCTTAACGATGTCCTGCAGGCTGCCACCGGCGGCCTCGCAGACAGCTTTGAGGTTTTCGAACACCCGGCGGGTCTTGTCGGCGAAGTCGCCGGCGACCACTTCCATGGTTTCCGGATCCAGCGGAATCTGACCCGACAGGTACACGGTATCGCCGGCTTTCACAGCCTGTGAATAGGTACCGATGGCTTCCGGGGCGGCATCAGTCTGGATAATGGACTTGTTGCTCATGTCAGGTTAATCCTGCGTTGCGGTTAAACGAATATGCTGCCGCCGGGGCGATGACGCTGTCAATACGCCCCGGTGACAATCGAGTGTTTCAGGGAATCAGTGTCGGACGCGGCTGATCTGGGTAACCGCCCGGATGTTACGCACCCGGCGCATAACCCGGGCCAGGTGACGGCGGCCGTTGACATGGACCACCAGGCTGACAATGCTTAGGCGGGCGTTCTGCTCTTCCACATTGATGCGTTCGATGTTGCCATCGGCCATGGCGACCGCGTTGGCCACTTCGGCAATGACACCACGCTGACGCTCCAGCTCGACCCGTAATTCAACCGAGAATTCATCGGTGATGTCCTTGGCCCATTTCAGGTGCGTCAGGTGTGCGCGGTCTTCGGTGCTTTCCGGCAAGCGGCTGCAGGTGTCGCTGTGGATGACCAGGCCATGGCCGGAATCCATGACACCGACCACCGGATCGCCGGGAATCGGCTTGCAACAACTGGCGAAACGCACCAGCAGGCCTTCCGTGCCACGGATGGTCACCGCGTTACCTTTGCGGTCGCCCTCATCCGCCACCGCAACCACATCCAGGGAGCTGGTTTCAGTGCCGGCTTCCCCTTCTCCGGCCACCAACTGGCGGGCGATCAGATAGGCCATGCGATTACCCAGGCCGATCTCACTCAACAGGTCATCAAAACTGGGCACCTGGTTATGGCTGACCACCGCGTTGATCTGCCCCTGGCCCAGCTCGGACAACTTCTGGCCAAAGCCGTGGAGCGACTTTTTCAGCAAGGTCTTGCCCAGCTGAAGGGACTCGGTGCGGCGCTGCACCTTGAGCGCATGCCGGATACTGCTGCGGGCCTTGCCGGTGACCACGAAACTGAGCCAGGCCGGATTGGGCCGCCCGTTGGGGGCAGTGATGACCTCCACCGTCTGGCCACTTTGCAGGGTCTGGCTCAGGGAACCCAGGTTGCGGTTGATACGGCAGGCCACGCAGGCATTGCCGATATCTGTATGAATAGCGTAGGCAAAATCCACCGGTGTGGCGCCGGAGGGCAGCTCCAGGATCTTGCCCTTCGGGGTAAAGACATAGATCTCGTCGGGAAACAGGTCGGTCTTGACGTGCTCGATGAATTCCAGCGAATCGTCCGCCCGCTCACGCATCTCCATCAGACCCTGAACCCAGCGGTCAACCCGCTTCTGGTTGGCGGAACTGACCGGTGACTGGTCGTGCTTGTACATCCAGTGGGCGGCGATACCGTCGTTGGCAATCTGCTCCATCTCCTCGGTACGGATCTGGATCTCGATGTTCACGTGCATGCCGAACAAGGTGGTGTGCAGGGACTGGTAGCCATTGGCCTTGGGCATGGCGATGTAGTCCTTGAAACGCCCGGGCAGCGGCTTGTAGAGGCTGTGCACCGCCCCGAGGATGCGGTAACAGTCGTCCTCGGTATCGGTGATAATCCGGAACGCATACACGTCCATGATTTCGTGGAACGACTTATGGCGGAACTTCATCTTGTTGTAGATGGAGTTCAGGTGCTTTTCCCGCCCCATGATCTGCCCCGGCAGACCGCGCTCCTGGAGCTTGTCTTCCAGCTTGCCGCGAATGTCATCGATAATTTCCCGGTGACTGCCCCGCAGCTTGGTTACCGCCTTGGAGATGTATTTCGCCCGCATCGGGTACAGCGAGGCAAAGCCCAGATCCTCCAGCTCGGTACACACCCGGTGCATACCCAGGCGGTTGGCAATGGGGGCGTAGATATCGAGGGTTTCATTGGCAATGCGCTGGCGCTTCTCGTAGGGCATGGGGCCCAGGGTGCGCATATTGTGCAGCCGGTCCGCCAGCTTGACGATAATCACACGGATATCCCGGGCCATGGCCAGGGTCATTTTCTGGAAATTCTCGGCCTGGGCTTCTGCGCGGGACCGGAATTCGATCTGGGTCAGCTTGGAGACACCGTCGACCAGTTCCGCCACGGACTCACCGAACTGCTCACTCAGGGCATCCTTGGGAATGCCGGTATCTTCGATGACATCGTGGAGCATGGCGGCCATCAGGCTCTGATGGTCCAGCTTCATTTCCGCAAGGATGGTGGCAACTGCCAGGGGGTGGGTAATGTATCGCTCACCGCTGCGCCGCATCTGGCCCTCGTGGGCCTGCTCGGCATAATAGTAGGCCCGGCGCACCTGGTTGATGCGGCCAGAATCCAGATAATCTCCGAGCGTGCCTATCAGGTCTTCGACCGTGCGTTCACGCTCTGCAACAGCAGCCTCTTGCGACACCGCGCCTCCGTCAGGTTATTCAGGTGGCGGGGATAAAAAAACCCGAATGCGAACATTCGGGTTCTTCCTGTACCCCGCCGGGAAAGCCTGCGCAAATAATTCGCGCTCTCTTTCCACTATAAATCCATCGGGGCGAAATTCAATGGTCTTTTTGCAGCACCGGGGCTTACCGGCAGCGTTCCAGGCTCAGTCTTCCTCTTCTTCGCGCAGCAAGTCACGGGTCACCTTGCCTTCGGCAATTTCCCGCAGCGCGATCACGGTCGGCTTGTCGTTCTCTTCAGGCAACAGCGGCTCATAGCCCTTGGTGGCAATCTGGCGGGCGCGCTTGGTCGCCAGCATAACCAGCTGGAAACGGTTGTCGACGTTTTCCAGGCAATCTTCAACGGTAACTCGTGCCATATCTTCCCCGACTGAGATAACGATTAGGAGGTAAATTCCAACGCCCGGAACACCGGGCCTTTCAGCAGACCGCGTAGTTTACCGCCAGGCGGTCATAATGTACACAGTCTGTCAGACCTCGTCCCCGGCCATCAGCGACGACAGCAACCCGGCATGGCGAACCTCCTGGCGATCCATGCGCAGGCGCTGGCAGGTAACAATGGACAGCAGCTGGTTGAGCGCCTCGGCGAAGTCATCATTGACCACCAGGTAATCAAACTCCAGGGCGTGGCGGCACTCTTCCGCAGCCTCGTGCAAGCGGCGCTCTACCACTTCGGGCGCATCCGTGCCGCGACCCACCAGGCGCTCCCGCAGGACTTCCGCAGACGGCGGAACGATAAAGATACTGACGCAATGGGGCATCAGCCGACGCACCTGGGTGGCCCCCTGCCAGTCGATCTCCAGGATGACATCGCGCCCCCCGGCCAGGGTCTGCTCGACCCAGACCTGGGAGGTACCGTAGTAATTGCCGAAAACATCGGCATGCTCCAGGAACTCGTCGCGCCGGATCATGGCCTCGAAGGCTTCCCGGGAGACAAAGTGGTAGTTCACACCATCCTGCTCACCGGGCCGCATGGGGCGAGTGGTGTGGGATATGGAAACCCCCAGGCGTGCATCCGCCCGGATCATCTCCCCCACCAGGCTGGTCTTGCCGGCACCGGAGGGCGCGGAGATTACGTACAGGGTACCCTGCTCACCGGTCTGGCTCATGATTCACTGACTCCCGAAAGCTTTTATGGCCGGGGGTACCGGCCAGAAAGCGGCAAATTATACGGGGTTTGACTTATCTCCGCATCCCGGGTGGCCCGCAACTGGTAAGATTCCCGGAAACCATCGGACAAGTCACGGAAACACCGAATGAAAAAACTGCTGATCGTTATGGACCCGGAGCACAGGCACCAGGTAGCACTGACCCGGGGTATTGAGTTGGCCAGGGCGACCGGCGCCAGCCTTGAAGTCGTCGCCTTTGTGCACGAATACCTGGACGCCATTTCGGATGAAACCGCCACACAGGAAACCGCCAGGACCGCAATCACCGGACAGCGCCAGCGCTGGCTGGAGCAGGTACTGGCACTTTGCGACTGTAGTGACCTGGACATCAGCGCTAACACGGTGTGGACCAAGCGGATCCACGAATGGATTATCGACCGCTGCGAGAAGACGTCGGTTGATGCCGTTATCAAGACCGGAAACCGGTCCGAGACGTTCCTGTACACGCCGACTGACTGGCACCTGATCCGCGAGTGCCCTGCGCCGGTCATGCTGGTGGCTGAAAACAAATGGAACAAGGCGCGCCCGATACTCGCCGCTGTCGACCTGAGCTCCGACAAGCCCGTAAAGAAGGCGCTTAACCACCGCATTATTGCCCAGGCCCGGCAGCTTGCAGATGCCCTGGGTACGGACCTTCACCTGGTGCACGCCCTGCACACATCCGTGATCCTGGCAGACCTTGACCTGGTGGACACAGACGCCCGCGACCGAAAGCGGCAGGCGGCACTGAAACCGCAAGTTGAGCACCTTTGTCATACCTGGCACCTGAAACCGGAGCACGTGCACATTGCCTCCGGCCCGGCGCAGAAGGTAATCCCCAGTACCGCCAACCGTATCAAGGCTGACATGGTCGTTATTGGCACCAGCGGCAAGACAGGCCTGGCCGCCATGGTGATCGGCAATACCGCCGAAAAGGTCCTGACTCACCTGCGAACCGACCTGCTGGCGATCAAGCCGCGGGAAGCGCAATAACCCGGGGATCACGCAGGGCAGGTACGCCTGCCCTGCGGGCACCTTACTCCAGGTTCTGCACCTGCTCTCTCATCTGCTCGATCAACACCTTCATATCCACTGCCATGCGGGTAACGTCAGCATCGATCGACTTGCTGCTGAGGGTGTTTGCCTCCCGGTTCAGCTCCTGCATCAGAAAGTCCAGCCGACGACCAATGGCGTCGTCGCGCTGAAGGGTTTGCCGAACCTCGCCAATATGTGCTTCCAGGCGATCCATTTCTTCCGCCACGTCTGACTTCTGCGCCAGCATCACCATCTCCTGGCTGAGACGGTCCGGGTCCAGCTCTACTGACGCCTGCCGGAAACGCTCCCGCAGGGCTTGTTCCTGGGCGCCGATCAGCGCCGGCATACGTTCACGCACCTGGCTAACCAGTGCTGCCATGGCGGCAAGGCGATCATCGAACAGGGGCCGCAGGCGCTCGCCTTCACGCTCCCGCACCCGTATCAACTCTTCCACCGTGCGCCGGAACAGCTCGTCCGCGGCCGCCTTGACCGGACTCAGGTCCGGCTCATCCCGGTCAAGGATTCCGGGCCAGCGGAGGATATCCAGGGCGCTGATGTGGGCCGGGTTATCCAGCAGCCGGTTGACGTGGTTGATCGCGTCGTTCAGGGAAGCCGCCAGCCGATCATTCACCATCAGGGCGGTATCGGCATCTTCGGAAGACTGCAGGCGCATCGCCACATCCACCTTGCCCCGGCCGAGCGCCTTGCGCAGGTAGTCACGAAAACCGTTTTCCAGCTCCCTCAGCCCCTCTGGCAGGCGGAAGGACGGCTCCAGGTAGCGGTGGTTGACCGTGCGCATCTCGCAGGTCAGCACACCCCACTCATCCTGGACCTGCTGGCGGGCGAATGCTGTCATGCTTCTGATCATGGTAGCTCCAGATTTCTTCCGTAAAGTACGATGCCAGTCTATCAGCTTGGCGAACGGGAAATCCCCTGTCCTTTCGGCAGCCGGTGCCGTCTCCTCCCGTGCTATACTGCCTCCCCTTTTCCCCAGCGGCCGGCCCCGTTAGCATCCGGCCCTGTTTATTTTCCAGACTCATAAGGATCCATTATGCGCCCCAGTGGCAGACAGCCTGAACAACCCAGAGACGTGCGGCTCACCCGCCATTTCACCCGCCATGCCGAGGGTTCCGTACTGGTGGAGTTTGGCGACACCCGTGTGATCTGCACCGCATCCGTGGAAAACAAGGTACCGCCATTCCTCCGTGGTGAAGGCCAGGGCTGGATAACCGCGGAATACGGCATGCTGCCTCGCTCCACCGGCAGCCGCATGGGCCGGGAAGCGGCCCGCGGCAAACAGGGCGGGCGCACCGTCGAGATCCAGCGACTGATCGGCCGTTCCCTGCGGGCCGCCGTGGACCTGGAAGCATTGGGCGAACATACCATCACCATCGACTGTGATGTTATCCAGGCAGACGGCGGCACCCGCACCGCGGCCATTACCGGCGGCTGCGTGGCGCTGGTGGACGCACTGAACTTCCTGGTCAAGGAAGGCCGCCTGAAGCAGTCACCGCTCAAGCAGATGGTGGCGGCCCTTTCCGTGGGCGTTTACCAGGGTACCCCGGTGGTGGACCTGGACTACCCGGAAGATTCCACGGCGGAAACCGACATGAACGTGATCATGACCGACCAGGGCGGATTTATTGAAATCCAGGGAACAGCAGAAGGCGCACCCTTCGTGCAGGAAGAACTGGACAATATGCTGGTGCTGGCCAAGCAGGGTATCGAGCAGCTCTTCGAGATCCAGAAGGCTGCACTGGCGGAATAATCCGCAGGCCTGTCATCGGCTCAAAAAAAGCGCGGCGGGACTGACCCGGCGCGCTTTTTTCGTTCCTGAGGGTGGGATTCCGTCAGAAACCGATGTCAATATCATAGTCCATGATCAGCGGCGCGTGGTCAGAGAAACGGGTGGTTTCATCGATCCAGCCGTCACGGATGGTCCTGCGGATGCCTGGCGTCAGCAACTGGTAGTCAGCACGGATACCCACGTTCTTGCGCTCACCGCCCTCCCACTCAGGCCACCAGGTAAACTGGTTGCTCTGCTTGTTGATCTCGCGGAAAGCGTCAATGGCGCCCATTTCGTCAAACAGGCGGTCCAGGTACGCCCGCTCGTGGGGCAGGAAGCCGGACACATCCAGCTGATGGTAGATGGGGCTGGCGTCAGTTACATGGTGGGCGGTCTGCAGGTTGGCGCAGAAAATGAACTGGCGGCGCTTGCGCAGGGTTTTCTGCATATGCAGCCCGAACGCGTCCATGAACTCGTCCTTGTGGTCCAGCACGGTCAGGTCGTTGCCGTCTTCCAGCAACTCTTCTTCGCGACCCAGGGCACACGGGGCCAGTACACAGGCCACACTCACCCGGTCGAAATCCGCCTGGATAAAGCGGCCTTCACGATCGGCCTGCTCACTGGCGAAGCCATACATGATGGCTTTCGGGAAGTGACGGGTATAGATACCCACCCCGCCATGCTCGTTGAGCTCGCCATCAATGAAATAGGCTTCGTAACCTTCGGGAATCAGGTTGCGGTCTTCGATTTCATAGACCCGCATGCGATGGTCCTGAACACAGATTACGTCGGCGTCCTGGTCGGCGATCCAGTCAAATAAGCCTTTTTCAATCGCCTGCTCCAGACCATTGACGCTGATTGATACTACACGCATACGTATTCCCTGATTCAGTTTGGGTGTATGATACCGGTTTTACACGTTTTTGAAAGAACCAGACCCCGCCAGAAGCCTTGCCATGCACGACTACCAGCGCGATTTTATCGAGTTTGCCATCCACCGCGACGTACTGCGTTTCGGTGAGTTCACCCTCAAGTCAGGACGTACCAGCCCCTACTTTTTCAATGCCGGCCTGTTTAACAGCGGCAACGACTTGCTGCGCCTGGGCGAGGCCTATGCCGCCGCCCTCACCCGTAGCGGGCTGGATTATGACATGATTTTCGGACCTGCCTATAAGGGCATTCCCTTGGCCACCACCACCGCCATGACCCTGGCCAGCCAGGGCGACAGCCGCCCCTGGGCCTTCAACCGGAAGGAAGCCAAGGACCACGGTGAAGGCGGCAATATTGTTGGCGCCCCCTTAAATGGCCGGGTACTCATCATTGATGACGTCATCACCGCCGGCACGGCTATCCGTGAGTCCATGGCCATTATCGAAGCCGCCGGGGCAACACCGGCCGGCGTGCTGATTGCCCTGGACCGCCAGGAACGCGGGCAGGGCGAGCTGTCTGCCATCCAGGAAGTGGAGCAGAGCTACGGCATACCGGTCATAAGCATTATCCGGCTGGAACAGGTACTGGAATACCTGCAGGCAAGGCCGGAATCTGCAGCCCATGCCGATGCAATTGCCGCTTACCGGGACCGCTATGGTGTCTGATTGCTGGCAAGCGGACTATGCTGTGAACCAGGGCGACGTAACCCGTGGCCCATCCGGTATGCTGTTAACCTGTACAGATACCGACGAAAGACACATGAAAAAGGTGTGACCGGTGCCCAAGACCAGACTGACAACCTGCCTCATCGCTGCAAGTTGCCTGGTGTTCGCTTCCCTGGCAGATGCACGGATGTACCGCTACAAGGATGACAACGGCCAACAGGTTATCAGCAACACGGTTCCACAAGAGGCCTCAACCCGGGGCTATGAGATCCTCAACAGCCAGGGCCGGGTAGTGGATCGTGTGGCACCGGCTCCCACCGAGGAAGAGCTTCGTCGCCGCGAAGAAGAAAAACGCCGCCAGCAACAGGCCGAACTCCAGCGCCAAAAGGACCAGGCCCTGCTGCGTCGTTACAGCCACCCGGATGACGCCGTGCGCGCCCTTCACCGAAAGGTCAGCGAACTGGAAGGACTGAACCAGCTCAAGCGGGGCAATATTTCAGTCATTGAGTCCCAGCTGGATAACGAGCAGTCCAGGGCCGCCGACCTGGAGCGCTCTGGCCGGGAGATTCCCGAGACCACGCTGCAGAAGATTGACCGCCTGGAGAGCCAGATCCTCAGCATCGAAAAGGAAATCGAAAGCCAGCAGGAAGAGATCCAGCAGGTGCGCGAACAATACCTCAGGGATATTGAGCGCCTGGAAGTCATTACCGAGCACCCGCGCACCCTGCCCCTGGACCCGCCGAAAGCAAGCGGCGGAGCCGACACCCAACCGGCGGAACACTGACCCTCCCGTATGCGAAAGAGCCACCCTTGAAGGTGGCTCTTTGCGCCAGGAGTTGACCAGGACCGGAAATCAGGCGCTGGTGGTGCTGTTCTCGGTGGCTGAGCTCTTATTGCTGCCTGAGCCTTTGCTGGTACTTGTCGAGGACGCCCGGGTTGTGCCTGACGAGGCACTGCCCGAAGTGGACCTGGCCGACGCGCCAGTGGACTTCGCTGATGCCCGGCTTCCTGAAGTAGCCGCCTTGCTGGCCTCGTCAGCGGCCTTCGATACTTGCTTGCCGGTACTCTTCGCGGTCTTGGAGGTTTCCGAGGCTGTAGACCGGGCGCCACGGGAAACCCGGTTGGCTCCCTTCTGAGCCTTGTCGGAAACGCTGGTCGCCGTCGACTTCGCAGTCGATGACACGTCTTCAGCGACCTCGTCAGCGGTCTTGCTCACGGCGCGGGCAGTGTCCGCAGTTTCCTTTTCCATGCGCGCTACCAGGTCACCTGCGAAACTGCCAACACGGCTATTGAACGAACGCAACTGGTCAAACACAGCGCCACTGGCACCGTTGTATCGCTTGCGCAGGTTCTTGACACGATACTGGCGCACTTCGGTTTCCAGCTTCTCTGCGACGTCAAAGGGCTTGGCCGCCAGGTGTTTCTGCGCCTTCTCGGCAGCGTCAATGCCCTTGTCTACCATTTCCTGAAGCTGTTCCTGCCAGGTTTTGAGCTTACTCATATCGTCGCCCCCTTGGGTCCGGTGAAATCCGGTCTGACTAAATAAAGTGTGGCGGGAAGCCATTTCCCGACCGTTTCAGAGCCAGCATAGGGCGAGAAGTTAGAATATTCATACTAATCCGGCCTGTGGCCGGAGCCCGGCAACTACCAGCGGAACAGTACCCAGCTGGGAATCAGCAGAGAGGTTTCGTCTTCCCTGATCCAGCCGCCGCCGTCGGCCGGCACCAGGTAGTAAGCCGGCCCCACTTCCGGCACTACCTTGATCTCTCGCAACTGGCCATTGACGCGATATTCGTAGTACACCGCATCCTCGCCCGGCCGGATCACGATCTCGGAGCCATCCGTCTGCGGCTCATACTCCGGAATCACTACCGGCTCGTCCGGCATTTGCGGCTTCTCATCCAGGGGCGAGCCGGATTGCTCCTGTGCGAAGGCCAGCGAGGCACCAGAGAGGCCAAGCACCAACAGCGAGATAACGGGTAGTTTCATGGTAACCTCTACATTCAGACAAGCCGTTGATACGGCAACGAGTGCCCCGCCTGGTGAGTTCGCTGAACAGGCGGGACACCAGTGGAAAGCGTTGCACAAGCCACCCGAACCTTCAACAGAATCCGGATTCCCCTTGCTATGAGTCAACCCAAGACACCCCCTGTTGTCCTCGTCGATGGTTCCTCCTACCTGTTCCGGGCCTTCCACGCCCTGCCCCCGCTAACCACCAGCAAGGGCCACCCCACCGGGGCGATCAAGGGGGTTATCAGTATGTTGCGACGGCTGGAGCAGGATTTCCCGGGATCGAAGGTGGTGGTGGTCTTTGACGCCAAGGGCAAGACCTTTCGCCATGACCTGTACGAGGAGTACAAGGCCAACCGTCCACCGATGCCGGAAGACCTGGCGGTACAGATCAAGCCCATCCACGAGATCGTGGAAGCCATGGGGCTGCCCCTGCTGATCGTGCCGGACGTAGAGGCAGATGATGTCATTGGCACCCTTGCCACTGAAGCCACCGCCAAGGGCGTGGACGTAGTAATTTCCACCGGGGACAAGGACATGGCCCAGCTCGTCAGCGACCATGTCACCCTGATCAACACCATGACAGAAACCCGCATGGACCGGGAGGGGGTCATTGACAAGTTCGGCATCGCGCCGGAGCAGATCGTCGACTACCTGGCGCTGGTGGGCGATACCGTTGACAACATCCCGGGTGTGACCAAGTGCGGCCCCAAAACCGCCGTCAAATGGCTTACGCACTACGGCGACCTGGACAACCTCATGGCCCATGCGGACGAGGTCAAGGGCAAGATCGGTGACAACCTGCGGGATGCCATTGAGCACCTGCCCCTGAGCCGTGACCTTGCCACCATTCGCACTGACGTGGACCTGCACTTCGGTATTGAGGAAGTGTCACCGGAGCCGGAACACCGGGAGCAACTGCTGACCTTGTTCCAGGAATATGAGTTCAAGTCCTGGATCGCGGAATATTCAGGCGACGGAGCACAGAAAGAGGATACACCTGGAGACGAGCCGGTCACTGCGACGGAGCGTCAGTATGAAACCATACTTACGGACGACCACCTGGACCGCTGGCTGGATCAGCTCCGCAAGGCAGAGCTGTTCGCCTTCGACACAGAAACCACCAGCCTGCGCTACAGCGAGGCTGAAGTCGTCGGCCTCTCCTTCGCTGTCGAGCCCGGCAAGGCCGCGTACCTGCCGCTGGCCCATGATTATATGGGCGCGCCTGACCAGCTGGACCGGGACAAGGCCCTGGCAAAGTTCAAGCCCCTGCTGGAAGACCCGAAGCAAAAAAAGGTGGGGCAGAACCTGAAGTACGACAAGAATGTGCTCGCCAACCACGGCATCAGCCTGGAAGGCATCGCCGAGGACACCATGCTGGAGTCCTACGTGCTCAATTCCACGGCCACCCGCCATGACATGAACAGCCTGGCGCTAAAATACCTGGGCGAGAAAACCGTCAGCTTCGAAGACATCGCTGGCAAGGGCGCAAAGCAACTCACATTCAACCAGGTCGACCTGGAAAAAGCGGCTGAATACGCCGCCGAGGACGCGGATATTACCCTGAGACTGCACCAGGCACTGAGCCCCCGACTGAGGGAGACAGGTCAACTGGATGCCGTCTACCGGGAAATTGACCTGCCCCTGGTACCAGTGCTGTCCCGTATGGAGCAGCGCGGGGCCATGATCAACGCTTCAACCCTGCGCCAGCACAGCCAGGAACTGGCCGAACGCATGGCGGAACTGGAGCAGGAAGCCCACGAAGAAGCCGGCGAAAGCTTCAACCTGGGCTCCACCAAGCAGTTACAGGCCATTTTCTACGACAAGATGGGCCTGCCGGTGATCAAGAAAACACCCAAAGGAGCACCGTCGACCGCTGAGCCGGTACTGCAGGAGCTCGCCCACGAGCACCGGCTCCCGCGGCTGATCCTGGAACACCGCAGCCTGAGCAAGCTCAAATCCACCTACACGGACACCTTGCCGGAGCTGGTCAGTCCCCGCACCGGGCGGATTCACACCTCCTACCACCAGGCGGTAACGGCAACCGGCCGGCTATCGTCTTCCGAGCCCAACCTGCAGAACATTCCCGTGCGCACCGAGCAGGGTCGACGCATCCGCCAGGCCTTTACAGCGCCGGATGGCTACAAACTGGTCGCCGCCGACTACTCCCAGATTGAACTGCGAATCATGGCCCACCTCTCCGGTGACAAGGGCCTGCTGGGCGCTTTCGAGCGCGGCGAAGATATCCACCGGGCCACTGCCGCCGAGGTATTCGGGGCAGCAGTAGATGAGGTCACCTCCGATCAGCGCCGCAGTGCCAAGGCCATCAACTTCGGCCTCATCTATGGCATGTCGGCCTTCGGCCTCGCCCGCCAGCTCGAAGTGGACCGCAAGACCGCCCAGGACTATATCGACCGTTACTTCCACCGCTATCCGGGTGTGCTGGAGTACATGGACCGCATCCGCAAGCAGGCCCATGACGACGGTTTCGTGGAAACCCTGGCCGGGCGCCGGCTCTACCTGCCCGAGATCAACGCCCGCAACAAGCAGATGCAACAGGCCGCCGAGCGTACGGCCATCAACGCCCCCATGCAGGGTACCGCCGCCGACATCATCAAGCGGGCCATGATCACCGTCGAGGACTGGTTGACCGCCAACCATGCGGAGGAGGCCCGCATGGTCATGCAGGTGCACGACGAACTGATCCTGGAAGTGAAGGAAGGCGCCCTCGATTCGATCTGCAAGGGCCTGGAGCAGCGCATGTCCGCCGCTGCGGATCTGAAGGTGCCATTACTGGTGGAAA
The DNA here is from genome assembly GCF_023156245.1 of Marinobacter bryozoorum. Lineage (GTDB taxonomy): Bacteria > Pseudomonadota > Gammaproteobacteria > Pseudomonadales > Oleiphilaceae > Marinobacter > Marinobacter bryozoorum. The sequence continues at coordinate 76,570 of NZ_JAKZAH010000015.1, read as the reverse complement.
CCGGAATCGGTGACAACTGGGATGAGGCCCACTGACAACCGGGGAAGCCTGTCTGACCCTAACATCGTCATCGACACTCGCCCCAATAAGGTGCATGCCTGGCCGGGCATGCACCGCCTCACTCCCGCCCACATCACCGATCGGGGCGCCAACAGTAACCCCACAGACTGCCAGACGCTGCCGTGAGTGGCTCGGATTCCATGGCACGATTCTCGCTTAGATATTAGCCACTTATCCGTTTCCAGACATGAGGCAGGCTTCCATGGCATCTCTGGCGAGTGAACGTAACTGGCTGTTCAACCCTTCCACCATGAAGAAGATCCAGCAGTGCCGACGGCTGATCCAGATGGAATTCGGGGTCAAGCTGCACCTGACGGAAGACGCGCTGGTGGAACACCTGAACAGCTATGCCGGGAAATCGCGTTCCGATGCCCTGAGCCGGACCTGGACCGAACTCAAGGAATCCGTCCCCGAACTCGCGGATGCCGTGGCCGACAGCGAATCGAGCACGAAGCGAACCTATCGCGGTCAGCCGATTCCGGATGACGAACCACCGGTCAAGGCAGTAAACAGCGAGGGGGACGAGAGCCAACCCCGGAAGGCCAAAGTGATCTACCGGGGTCGGGTGGTCGGCTAGGCGCCGGCCGGAGACAAAGGAGAGATGCCTCAGAAGGCCTTGCTGACCTGCAGTGAGGCGCTCCAGGCACTCAGCTCGTAGGTGCCTTCATAGCTGGCCTGCGTTGATGGCACGGTCGGATTGGCGTGGCTGTACTCCCGGTCACTGACTTCGGCATCGTCAGCGAAGATCAGCGTACCAACCGCGGCATCAACCGACCAGCCGCTGCGGATGTCCTTCCACTGGGTTCCCAGGGTCAGCCAGTGGCGATCCTCGGATGGAATCCTCGCCGTTACATAGTCATCCACCGGCGACTCGTCCCAGGCGTAGCCTGCCTTGAAGGCCCACTCCGGGGTTGCCTGCCAGATGCCGCCCAGATTGAACTGCCAGGTGTTCTTCCACTTTTCGGTGATATGCGTAATGGTAGCGCCAGGCGCCCCGGCAACCTCACCATTCGGATCACGGCTGATGATGTCCAGCTCCTCGAAACGACTCCACTTGGCGTAGGTCGCCCCGGCCAGCAGGGTAATGTCGTCCGTCAGCCGATGGCGGGCGCCAACCGTCACGGTTTCGGGAATCGACAGCGGCACCGTGACCTTTTCGTTCAGTGTCGTGGTCACCCCGGGGGTAACCGTGACATTACTGATTTCTGCATCGCCTTCCAGTTCCAGCTCGGTACCGGTCTGGGCGGTCAGGCCGAACTGGGTCCGGTCCGACAGTTCGTAGAGAAACCCGACACGGAACGTGACACCAATATCATCACCCTCGATATCAGCGTAGGGTTCCGGCAGCGCCAGTGCGGCCGGGCCGGCGTCGGCACTGGTGTCCTGAAAACGGGTAAGACGGCCCTCGGCATAGATGACATTGATACCGGCACCCATGGAGATGCCCTCACCATTGCTGACTGCAATGGACGGCGAGAAGGCCACAGCCGTCAGTTCGGTCTTGTCGGCAAAGAACCGACCGGCAAAGTCGTTGTCGTAGTCGGCCGCCAGGCCATAGGGAGCGTGGACGGCGAGCCCCACGTCGACGGAATCATTGACCTCGTGGGTCAAGTACAGGTGGGGCAGAACAGCGGGGTCCGCAATGTCTCCGCCATCGGACGCAGGCTGAACCGGAACCGATGGGTCCTGACGGGTCACGGCGATGGAGTCGCCCTTGGCCTCGGCGTCGATATCAAGCACCGCAGCACCAATGGAAACGTTGGTGCCAGACAACTGACTCATGCCAGCCGGATTGAACAGGACAATGGATGCGTTTTCGGGATTGGCAGTTGCCCCGGCATTGGCCGTGCCCATGGCGCTGGCACTCTGCTCGTTGAGGGAAAAGCCTCCGGCCAGGGCACCGACGGGTGCCAGGGCGGCGGTCAATGAAACGAGGCGGATGGAGCAGGCGAGAGTGTTGTGTGATTTGTGCATGGTATCTCCTCTATTAGCGCGCGCGGAGTATACGAAGCACGGACGACCGCCGAAAAATATCGACTGCTTATGATTAATATACGAAATATCAATGCATTAAGGCTGGAGAACGCTTCAGGCATTGAAGCAGGCACGGCGAAGCGCCCCCTATCCGGGCGACAGGGGGCGGCACCAGGAGGGTCAGTCGTTCTGGATAGACAGCTTGTCCACCGTGGAGGCCAGCTGATCAGAGCCCTTGGCATCCGCGCCCAGCTTGATCATCAGGCGAAGATCGTTGGCGGAGTCAGCGTAGGCGAGGGCATCCTCGTAGGTGATCCCCCCTTCTGAATAGAGGTTGTACAGGGCCTGGTCGAAGGTCTGCATACCGGATTCGGTAGACTTGGTCATCAGCTCCTTGAGCTTGTGCACCTCACCCTTGCGGATCATATCCGCCACCAGCGGGGTGTTGATCAGCACCTCGATCACCGCCCGCCGACCCTTGCCGTCCGGTGTAGGGATCAGCTGCTGGGCAACAATGGCTTTCAGGTTCAGGGACAGGTCCATCCAGGTCTGGTTGTGCTGGTCCGGGTTGAAAAACTGGATAATCCGGTCCAGGGCCTGGTTGGCGTTGTTGGCATGCAGGGTCGCCAGGCACAGGTGACCGGTTTCCGCAAACTGCACGGCGTACTGCATGGTTTCCCGGGTCCGGATCTCGCCGATCAGGATTACATCCGGGGCCTGACGCAGGGTGTTCTTCAGGGCCGTTTCAAAACTCTCGGTGTCGATGCCCACTTCCCGCTGGGTAACGATGCAACCCTGGTGCTGGTGGACGAATTCAATGGGATCCTCGATGGAGATAATATGACCGCGACTGTTGCGGTTACGATGCCCCAGCATGGCTGCCAGCGAGGTAGACTTGCCGGTACCGGTGGCGCCCACGAAGATGATCAGGCCCCGCTTGGTCATGGCCAGGTCCTTGATGATCTCCGGCAGCCCCAGGTCATCGACCTGGGGAATCTTGGTCTCAATGCGACGCAACACCATGCCGCACAGGTTGCGTTGAAAGAACGCGCTGACCCGGAAACGACCTATGCCGCGGGCACTGATGGCAAAGTTGCACTCGTGGCTTTCGTCGAACTCCGCCTGCTGCTTGGAATTCATGGCGCCGTACACAAGCTCCCGGGTCTGCTCGGGCGTCAGGGCATTCTTGGTGACCGGCAGGACCTTACCGTTAACTTTCATGCTCGGGGGAACGCCAGCGGTGATAAACAGGTCAGAGCCGCCCTTTTCCACCATCAGTCGCAGCAGTTTTTCAAATTCCATGGGAGTGCTTCCAGCTTTTCAGTCAGGTTTGCCGGTGCCGCCCAACCGCTGAGCGACACCCGATAGTCCGGATCAGAAATTGTCGGGAATCTTGGCCTTGGCCCGGGCTGCCTCACGGCTTATCAGGCCTTTTTGCAAGAGCCGTTGCAGGCACTGATCCAGGGTCTGCATGCCCAGGGAGCCGCCGGTCTGGATGGCGGAGTACATCTGGGCCACCTTATCTTCGCGGATCAGGTTACGGATTGCTGCGGTACCGATCATGATTTCGTGCGCCGCTATCCGGCCACCGCCCATTTTTTTCATCAGGGTCTGGGAAACCACCGCCTGCAGGGACTCGGAGAGCATGGAGCGGACCATGGATTTCTCTTCCGCCGGGAACACATCCACCACCCGGTCAATAGTCTTGGCCGCCGAGGTGGTATGCAGGGTGCCGAATACCAGGTGACCGGTTTCAGCGGCGGTCAGGGCCAGGCGAATAGTCTCAAGGTCCCGCAGCTCACCCACCAGGATAATGTCGGGGTCTTCCCGCAGGGCCGAGCGCAGGGCCTCGTTAAAACCGAGCGTATCCCGGTGCACTTCCCGCTGGTTCACCAGGCATTTCTTGGACTCGTGAACGAATTCGATGGGGTCTTCGATGGTCAGCACGTGCTCATAGCGGCTGTCGTTGATGTAGTCGAGCATGGCCGCCAGCGTGGTGGACTTACCGGAACCGGTAGGACCGGTCACCAGTACCAGCCCACGAGGCACGGACGAGATGTCCTTGAAGACCTGGCCCATGCCCAGGTCTTCCATGGTAAGCACTTTCGAGGGGATGGTCCGGAAAACCGCACCGGCACCGCGGTTCTGGTTGAAGGCGTTTACCCGGAAACGGGCGACACCGGGCACTTCGAAGGAAAAGTCAGTTTCCAGGAACTCCTCGTAATCCTTCCGCTGCTTGTCGTTCATGATGTCATAGATCAGTCCGTGGACTTCCTTATGCTCCATGGGCGGAAGGTTGATCCGGCGTACGTCGCCATCGACACGAATCATGGGTGGCAGCCCGGCGGACAGGTGCAGGTCAGACGCACCTTGCTTGGCCGAGAAGGCCAGAAGTTCGGTAATATCCATAGGGTTCCTCGGAAGGCGGTTCTTTTATGCCCTGGCCCGCTTGGTTTTTTCCAACCCCGGGGTTAACGTGAGCCCCTTATCAGCACAGCCAGCGGCAGTCAGAAAAATACTATGAGCAGCATAGCAGACAACATCCGGAGCGTAACCCGACGCATACAAAAAGCAACAGAGGCGAGCGGCCGCGCTGACGGCAGTGTGCACTTGCTCGCAGTGAGCAAGACTCGTCCGGCAGACGATCTGCGCCTGGCCGCGGCAGCCGGGCAACAGGCCTTCGGAGAAAACTACCTGCAGGAAGCCCTGGACAAGATCGAGGTCCTGGCTGACCTGCCCGGACTCGAATGGCACTTCATTGGCCCCATCCAGTCCAACAAGACCCGTGCCATCGCCGAACACTTCCAGTGGGTGCACAGTGTGGACCGCCTCAAGGTTGCGCGACGGCTGAGTGAACAGCGACCCGGGTCCCTGCCACCGCTGAACATCTGCCTGCAGGTCAATATTGACGAGGAAGCCAGCAAGTCCGGGTGCAACCCACGGGAACTGACAGAGCTGGCGGTCGCTATAAGCGGCCTGCCCAACCTGAGCCTGAGGGGCCTGATGGCCATACCCGATCCCGAACAGTCCGAAGAGGACCTGCGAGCGAGCTTCCAGCGACTGGCCCGGGCCCTTGAGGACCTGCGACAGAACCCGCAGGTGGAAGGCCCGCTGGACACACTATCCATGGGCATGTCCGGCGACCTGGAAGTTGCAATTGCAGAAGGAGCAACCCTGGTCAGGGTCGGTACCGCCCTGTTCGGCCAGAGGGATTATACTCACTGACCGCTGCCCTTCAGGGGTACAGGCTGGCAACGCAACCTGCCGGCCCGCTCCGACAGCTGGGTAAGCGCAGGATTTAGCTGGTATGATTTGCCATCACAACTTTCTGAAGCGGAGTGAACTGTGAGTACTTCACCGACCATTGGCTTTATCGGCGCGGGTAACATGGCCAGCGCCATTATTGGCGGCATGCTGGATAGCGGCTTCCGGGCCGGCAGCATCTGGGCGAGCGCCCCGGACGATGAACACCTGCAGACCATTCGCCGCAAGTTCGGGGTGAGCGTTACCACTGACAACCGCTACTGCGCGCAACAGGCGGATGTACTGGTCCTCGCCGTAAAACCGCAGATCATGGCGGATGTATGCCGTGACATCGCCCCCGTGGTCCAGAACACCCGCCCCCTGATGGTTTCCATCGCCGCCGGACTCACATCCGAAACCCTGGACGAATGGCTTGGTGGCGGGCTGCCACTGGTGCGGGTGATGCCCAATACCCCGTCGCTGGTGGGCAAGGGAGCGGCGGGCCTGTACGCCAATGATGCAGTGTCAGAGCAGCAGAAAGAAACCGTTGAATCCATCTTCAACAGTATCGGTAAGGCGCTATGGCTGGACGATGAGGAGCAGTTACATGCGGTCACCGCCCTCTCCGGCAGCGGCCCTGCCTACTTCTTCCTGATGCTGGAAGCACTGGAAGCCGCCGCGACCGAGGCCGGTATCGAAGCCGGGACCGCCCGGGAGCTGGCCATACAGACCATGGCAGGCGCTGCTGAGATGGCCGCCCGCAGCGAACACGACCCGGCGCAGCTCAAGCGTAACGTTATGTCGCCGGGCGGCACCACCGAGCAGGCCATTACGACCTTCGAGGACGGCGGCATGAGAACGCTGGTGGACAAGGCCTACAAGGCAGCCATGACCCGCTCTAAGGAAATGGCCCGGGAAATGGCCGACGCCAACCGCTGATCTGTTCAACCCATACACTGTTACTAACGGAGACACCGCCCGATGCTGGCCGATATTTTCATCACCGTGCTGCAGTTTGTGGCCATGTTCTATCTCACCGTGGTCCTGCTACGTTTCTTGCTGCAACTGGCACGGGCAGACTTCTACAACCCCATCTCCCAGTTCGTGGTAAAGGCAACCAACGCCCCCCTGCGCCCGCTGCGCAAGGTCATCCCGGGCATTGGCGGCGTTGACGGCGCCTCACTGGTGCTGGCGGTACTGGTGAGTGCCCTGTTCTTTACCCTGCTCTGGGTAGCCAGCGGCTATCCGCTGACAGCCCTCAACCCCATTGCCCTGCTGGCCTGGGCCGGGGTCCATGTACTGGGACTGATCATCGAGATCTATTTCTGGGCCATATTGGCGGTGGTTATCATCAGCTGGGTTGCCCCCCAGAGCAACCACCCGGCCATCATGCTGGTGGCCCAGATCACCGAGCCGGTCATGCGCCCGGTTCGCAACATTGTGCCACCGCTGGGCGGCCTGGACCTGTCACCCATCTTTGTGTTCCTGATCCTGAACGTGTTGCGAGTAATGGTGGACCACCTCGGTAACGCCGTGGGCCTGCCGGTCTGACATCGACCTCCCCCCAGGATCACAGGAGCCGACCACCACGGTTCCTGTGATCCGTTTAACAGACCTGCCAACAAAACCGACATACCCTAGCCCGATCTATCTGTAAATTCCGCCAACTCCACCCAGCACCCGCCTGAACACTTCTGGCATGGAACCCCGGGCGAGTAGTAGACAGGGTCAGTACCATGAACGGACCAGCCATCCTGGTAAACCAGGTTGAAGCCTACCATCAGTGGAAGAAAGAGCTTATCCGGCAGATCAGCCGTTACCGGCTCTGGCTGCAGGATAACGACCTGTACTCCGACGATGTCAGCGAACGCATCCGCCGGGGCGTGGAATTGCTGGTCGAGGATGAACTGACCATCGCCTTCGTGGGGGAGTTCTCCCGGGGCAAGACCGAACTGATCAACGCGCTGTTCTTTGCGGAGTATGGCCAGCGCATGCTGCCATCGGAAGCCGGCCGCACCACCATGTGCCCCACCGAGCTCTTCTTCGACCGGGCCACCGGCAGCAACTACCTGCAACTACTGCCTATCGAGACCCGCGAGGGTGATCTTTCCCTTCAGGAACTGCGCCGGCACCCCGAACACTGGACCCGCCACGAGCTCAATGAAGACGACCCCGACGCCATGCGTACGGTGCTCGGCGAGGTCGCCCGGGTGCGCAGCGTCAGCCCCCAGGAGGCTCGTCGCTATGGCTTCAGCGAAGGGATGCTCGAAGCCGACCGGGACAACCCCGGACAGGTGCTCATCCCGGCCTGGCGCAGCGCACGGATCAGCATACGCCACCCACTGTTCGAACGAGGACTTCGAATCCTCGACACGCCGGGGCTTAACGCCCTGGGCTCAGAACCTGAACTGACGGTGAGCCTGCTGCCATCAGCCCATGCCATCCTGTTCCTGCTTAGTGCCGACACCGGCGTTACTGCCAGTGACATGGCCGTCTGGAAGGAACATATCGATACCGACGATGCGGACCACCGGGCAGGCCGGTTTGCCGTGCTGAACAAGATTGACTCACTCTGGGACGAACTCCGTCCCGAACGGGAAGTCCAGCAAAGCATTGATCGGGTGCGCCACACAACCGCCACGCAACTGGGTCTCCGGGATGACGAGGTTATTCCCATCTCCGCCAAGCAGGGTCTGACAGCGAAAGCCCACAACGACAACACCCTGCTGGATCGCAGCGAACTGCCAGGGCTGGAACAGCTGCTGATCGACCGCATTCTGCGCCAGAAAGAAGAGCTGATTACACAGAGCCTGATCAATGACCTGCTGGGCATGCTGCAAAACAGCCAGGCCGCAATGCAGGCGCGATTGCTCAGCCTGGAGGAGGAGCGCCAGGCCTGCTCTGGCCAGGCCGTGGACCGGGAGGCCCTTCGCCGGCTGGCCGACCGGGCCCAGACCGACTACGACTTCTACTACCGCAAGCTGATTACGTTGCGCTCCAGTCGGAGACTGATGCAGTCCCAGGGCGACATCCTGATGAATATGGTCAGTGAGTCCCGCTTCAACGCCCATGCTGCCGCGGTCCGACAGATGATGGGCAAGAGCTGGACCTCCGCCGGCATGAGCCAGGCGATGGATCATTTCTTCGAACTGCTGGAAAGCGACCTGCAAAACCTGCTCGCCGAAGGGCGCCTGGCAGAGCGCATGGTGGAGGCCATCTACCGCCGCTACAACGAGGACACCCGCGCCCGGCACCTGGAACCTATTCCCCTGCGGGCTGGACGCCATGTCATTGCCATCCGGGAACTGCGCAAACGGGCCACCCGCTTCCGGCGTGCTCCGGGCAACCTCCTGCGGGAGCAAAAATGGCTGATCCGCCGGTTTTTCCAGGTGATGGTCACTGAGGCCCGCACGCTTCACGAACGGGTACGCCGTGATGTAGAGCGCTGGCCTGGTGAAGCACTGCTGCCCATCATGCAATTCTCCATGGAGCAGAAGCAGCTGCTTGAGCACCAGGTGCGCCGCATTCGTGACATGGCCCGGAGCGACCAGGACAGCAAGGCTGAGCGAGAGCGGCTCGGTAACACCATCGCGGACCTCCGCCGCCAGCTGGAACTGGCCGACGCCATGCAGCGCCAGATTCGCCGCCCGGCACCGACCCTCAGCCAGCAGAAAGTCGTCAACATTTCAGGCATCGCCTGATCAAAACCCCGGGGCCGCCAGGCGCTGGAGCCTGCCGTTAACCCGGAAGGTCCGGCACCGAGGTCACACGCAAATCTCCCCGCCCGGTTGCAGCACCGACGGCCCCCATTTAAACTGCATGGCCTGTACCAGCCCGCTTGGGGCTGGATTACGACCAACGATGACCAACCAAGGATTCCGCCGCTTCGATGCCCGATTCCCTGCCTTCGGATTCAGTGGGCCTGGTTACCCCGCAAACCCTCCATTTCGACGAGCCGCTTAAGCTCGCCTGTGGCCAGGTCCTGCATAGCTGGGACCTGGTAGTGGAAACCTATGGCTCGCTGAACCAGGATCACTCCAATGCGGTGCTGATATGCCATGCCCTGAGCGGCCATCACCATGCCGCCGGCTATCATTCCCCGGACGATCGTAAACCGGGCTGGTGGGACACCTGTATCGGCCCGGGCAAGCCCATCGATACCAACCGTTTCTTTGTGGTCAGCATCAACAATCTCGGAGGCTGCCACGGCAGCACCGGCCCGAACACGGTCAATCCGGAAACCGGCGAACTCTATGGCCCGGACTTCCCGGTTGTCACTGTGCAGGACTGGGTCAACAGCCAGGCGGTGCTGGCCGACCGGCTGGGTATCGATTGCTGGGCCGCAGTGGTGGGCGGTTCCCTGGGAGGCATGCAGGCCCTGCAGTGGAGCATCAGCCATCCCGATCGCCTGAAGCACGCCGTGGTTATTGCCTCCACGCCAAGACTGACGGCCCAGAACATTGCCTTCAACGAGGTGGCGCGTCGGGCGATCACCTCCGACAGCGATTTTCACGGTGGCCGTTACTACGAACACAACACCCTGCCCAGGCGAGGGCTGATGCTGGCCCGCATGGTGGGCCACATCACCTACCTGTCCGATGCCTCCATGGGCGAGAAGTTTGGCCGCGAACTCCGGGAGCAGGCCTATCAGTTCGGCTATGATGCCGAGTTCCAGGTAGAGAGTTACCTGCGTTACCAGGGTGAACGCTTCTCGGAATCCTTCGACGCCAACACCTACCTGTTGATGACCCGGGCACTGGATTATTTTGACCCGGCCTACGAGACAGACAACGACCTGGCCCGGGCCATGGCCCAGGCGAACTGCGAGTTCCTGGTGCTGTCCTTCAGTACCGACTGGCGCTTTACGCCAGCCCGCTCGGAAGAACTGGTGAATGCCATGATCGCCGCCCGCCGCAAGGTCAGTTACGCGGAAATCGACGCCCCCTGGGGCCATGACGCGTTCCTGATTCCCACGCCCCGGTACAATGCCATATTCAGCACTTACATGGCCCGGGTGGCCCGGGAGGTAGGCGCATGAGAGCCGACCTGGAAATCATCCAGCAGTGGATCAGCCCCGGCAGCCATATCCTCGACCTGGGCTGCGGCGACGGCACCCTGCTCTATTACCTGAAGCAGGAACGGCAAACCACCGGGTTTGGCCTGGAAATCAACCCGGACCATATCACCGAATGCATGAACAAGGGCGTGGCCGTCATCGAGCAGAACCTTGACACCCAGGGCCTGTCCAACTTTGATGATGACAGCTTCGACACTGTACTCATGACCCAGGCCCTGCAGGCGGTCAGGCGCCCGGATATTGTGCTCGACGAAATGATGCGACTAGGAAGGGAAGGCATCGTCACCTTCCCGAACTTCGCGTACTGGCGCCTGCGCTGGTACCTGATGTCCCGGGGCAGGATGCCGGAATCGGAAACCCTGCCCCACAAGTGGTACAACACACCCAACATCCACCTGTGCACATTCAGGGACTTCGAAGCCCTGTGCCGGGAGAAGAACTTCCGCATCCGCAACCGCACGGTGGTTGACGGCGAGCACCAGGACCACTGGCTCAGCCGCCTGTGGCCAAACATGTTGGGACAGATTGCCATTTACCGGATCACCCGGGGAGACTGACCATGAAACCCGTTAACCTGCTGATACTGCTGTGCCTCACCCTTGCCGGCCTGGCCAGCCCTGCCCTCGCCGAAGAGAAGCATGTTCGCTTCGGTAACTATGAGGTGCACTACAACGTATTCCCCAGCACCTTTCTGACCCCGGAGGTCGCCGCTGCCAACGACCTCAACCGCAGCCGGGGCATCGGTATCGTTAACATTGCCATCATGGACCGGGGCGATGACGGCTCGCTGACCACAGTCCCGGGCCAGGTAGAGGGCCGGGCGCTGAACGAAATACAACAGCCGACGTTCCTGGCCTTTCGACGGATCCAGGAAGGCGACGCCGTCTACTTCATCGCGGAGTACCAGTATTCCGAGGGTGAATTGATGACCTTCCAGATTACCGCCCGTCCCAGTGGCCATGACCAGGACCTGCCAATACGTTTCTCCCAGGCGCTCTTTAATGACTGACAGCTCGAAGACTAACTCCGGTAACGGAGGCACCGTGACAGGCCAGCTTGTACTGGCCAGCAATAATCAGGGCAAGTTGCGGGAGTTGGGTGAACTGCTGATGCCACTGGGCCTTCAGCCCAGGGCCCAGGGTGAACTGGGCGTCAGCGAGGCGGAAGAGCCCGCGGTCACCTTCGTCGAGAACGCGCTGATAAAGGCCCGCCACGCCGCCCGGCAGACCGGGCTGCCTGCCCTCGCCGACGACTCTGGCCTGGCCGTGGATGCCCTCGGCGGGCAGCCTGGCGTCCGCTCCGCCCGCTACGCAGGCGACGGCGCGAGTGATGACGACAACGTCCAGGCACTGCTGGCAGCCCTGAAGACGGTGCCGGAGGCTGAGCGAACAGCCCAGTTTCACTGTGTCCTTGTCTACCTGCGCCATGCCGACGATCCCACCCCCATCGTTTGTCATGGCCGCTGGCCCGGCCGAATACTGGAAGCCTCCAGGGGCCAGGGTGGCTTCGGTTACGACCCGGTATTCTTCGCCCCCGAGTTCGGCTGCAGTGCCGCCGAACTGACCCGGGAACAGAAAGGCCGTGTGAGCCACCGCGGGCGTGCCCTGCGCCTGTTGGTGGAGCAACTGGGCGCCCTCTGATGGCTGCTGCTGACGACACCGTCATATCGGCCCCCAGCCCGCCCCTGGGGCTGTACATCCACGTACCCTGGTGTGTTCGCAAGTGCCCCTACTGCGACTTCAACTCTCACGCCTTCAGTGGCGAGCTGCCTGAGCAGGCCTACCTCGACGCCATGCTGGAAGATCTCCAGCACGACCTTGGATTCGTACGCGGGCGACCCATCGAGACCGTCTTCATCGGGGGCGGGACCCCGTCACTCATGTCGCCTGACTTCTACCGGGCCCTGTTCCTCAAGCTCCGTGAGCAACTCACCTTCAGTCCGGATGCGGAAATCACCCTGGAGGCCAATCCCGGCACTGTCGAACAGAACCGCTTTCAGGGCTTTCGCGACGCCGGCATAAACCGGCTTTCCATCGGCATTCAGAGCTTCCAGCCGGAGCACCTGAAAAAACTGGGGCGCATCCATGACGACAACGAAGCGCACCGGGCCATCGAAGCGGCGCTCAATGCGGGTTTCAGCAACTTTAACCTGGACCTGATGCACGGCCTGCCGGGCCAGACGCCGGAGCAGGCCCTGGCAGACCTCGACGCCGCCATTGCCTGGCAGCCCCCTCACCTGTCCTGGTACCAGTTAACACTGGAGCCCAATACCGAGTTCTACAGTCGTCCGCCAGCGCTACCCGAGGACGACGACCTGTGGGCGATCTGGCAGGCCGGGAGGGAAAGGCTGATGGATGCCGGCTTCCAGGACTACGAGGTCTCCGCGTGGGCCCAGCCCGGTATGGCGTCACGCCATAACCTGAACTACTGGACCTTTGGCGACTACCTCGCCATCGGCGCGGGTGCACACGGTAAGGTTTCACTGGCTGACGGCGACCTTCGGCGCTACTGGAAAACCCGCCAACCTGACGCTTACCTGGCCCGCATTGGCAGTCGTACCGCCGGAACCCAGTCAGTGGACCGGGAAGAACGCCCACTGGAATTCATGATGAACGCCTTGCGGCTACAGCAAGGGGTGGAGGAGTCGCTGTTCCCGGCACGCACGGGTTTACCCCTGACGGTCATTGCTGCAATACTTGCTGACCTAAGGGCCCGGGAACTGCTGGAGCGCGACCGGCTGCAGGCGACGGCGCTGGGGCGGCAGTACCTGAACAGTGTGCTGGAGCAATTTCTGTCATGAACGACATCGCCAGGAAACCCATCCCCACCAGTATTCGCTGGATTGGCGGCCTGACCGCCGCCGTGCTCGTTGCCCAGCTGGGGCTAAACCAGCCCCTGCAAACCAGCGCTGCCCCCCAGGGCATGCTGAACTTCCAGCTGGCAACCACCAGTGAAGGGGCTGGTGCCATTGTCGCCAGCTGGGGCGATACCTTGTGGGCCGAGACCTCCCTCTGGAGCGGTTTTCTGTTCGCCGCCCTTTACACCACTCTGCTACTGCTGCTGACCAGCCATCTGCTGATTGACCGGCCCGGCGTCCGTGAACGCAAGACCGGCCACTGGGTACGGGGACTGTTTCTGGTGGCCGGACTGGCCCATGTGGTGGAGTACGCGGTACTGCTGGCCAACCTGGATGCGCCGAGCGACCGGCTCAGCCTGTCTGCGACCCTGCTCGCACTGGCAAACTACACCGCCCTGCTGATGGGGCTGGCCGGGCTGGTAGTGATCCGCGCTGCGCGCCGGCGTCCCCTGCACCCACCCCGGGGTTCCGCCCACGGCCACTGAACCGTGAGCCACCCCGAAACCATCAGTTGGTGCGACGATAGACCAGGTCCCACACACCGTGGCCCAGGTTTTCTCCGCGCTTTTCGAACTTGGTAATGGGACGGTCCTCAGGGCGAGGCGAGAAGCCACCGTCGTCCCGGGCGTTGACGAATCCCTCTGACCCGGCCATCACTTCCAGCATGTGTTCAGCGTAGTTTTCCCAGTCCGTGGCCAGGTGCAGGATGCCACCCACACGCAGCTTGTGGCGAAGACGCTGGACAAACTCGTGCTGGATTAACCGGCGTTTATGGTGCTTTTTCTTGGGCCAGGGGTCCGGAAAGAACACCATAACCCTGTCAAGGGAGGCATCCGGCAGGCACAGGTCGATCACGTCGTTGGCATCAATGGCGTAGATGCGCACGTTTTCCAGCTTACGCTCCTCGATTTCCTTGAGTAACGCGCCAACGCCAGGGGAGTGAACTTCAACCCCTATAAAATCCTGCTCAGGGGCGGCGGCGGCCATCTCCGCCAGGGAGTGCCCCATACCGAAACCAATCTCCAGGTTGAGCCAGGCCTCGCGACCGAATACCTCACGGGGGTCGACCACGCCCTGCTCCCGGGTCAGTCCGTAGACGGGCCAGAGCCGGTCATGGGCTTTCTTCTGCCCTTCCGTCATTCGCCCCTGGCGAATCACGAAACTGCGCACGCCACGGCGGGTGGTAATGCTTTCACCGTTCTCCGGTGTCTTGTCTGAGTCAGTCATGGTTTCCCCGGTCTGGTCGATGCAATAAACGATTACAGTCTAACAGAGCCCACCGGATTCGTGACCTGCCTCGCGGGTTTCCGGTCCAGCTTGCGATAACCCAGCGCCTCCACCAGGTGCTCCCGACGAATAGCCTCCGCACCGGAAAGGTCGGCAATGGTGCGGGCTACCCGCAGGATACGGTGCAACGCCCTCGCCGATAACCCCAGCTTCTCCATGGCACCGACGAGCATGCCCTTGCTGTCATCGTCCACGGCACAATGGATTTCCAGGGCGCGGCCGGACAGTGACGCGTTGGTGCCGCCTCGCTCTTTTGCCATCGCCCTTACTCCGGTTACCCGCTGGCGGACCTGCTCGCTGGTTTCCCCGGCGGCATCACGTTGCATCAGTACCTCGCCTCCCTGGACCGGCACTTCCACGTGCAGGTCAAACCGGTCCAGCAAGGGACCGGAAAGCCGGGACTGATAACGGGCCGCCTGCACCGGCGAACACTGGCAGTCGATGGTGGGATGGCCCTGGTAACCGCAAGGGCAGGGATTCATGGCGGCGATCACCTGGAACCGGGCCGGATAGGTGACCTGGCTGGCAGCCCGTGAAATAACAATTTCACCGGACTCCATGGGTTCCCGCAACACTTCCAGTACCTTGCGATCAAACTCGGGCAACTCATCCAGGAACAGGACACCATTGTGGGCCAGCGAGATTTCGCCAGGGCGTGGACTGCTGCCTCCTCCGACCAGCGCAATGGCTGAAGCCGTATGATGGGGCGCCCGGTAAGGTGGCTGACGCCAGCCATCGGTGCGGATTGGCAGGCCCGCTACCGACTGAACGCTGGCTACTTCCAGGGCCTGACGGTCATCCAGTTCAGGCAGCAATCCGGGGATGCGGCTGGCCAGCATACTCTTGCCGGTACCGGGCGGGCCGAAGAGCAGCAGGTTATGACCGCCGGCGGCGGCAATCTCCAGGGCTCGCCTGGGCACATGCTGTCCCCGCACGTCCGCCAGGTCCGGTGTGTCGGCGGGGCGGCCTTGCAGCGTCATGGGGGCAACAGGAGCCAGCCGGTTGGTCCCTGAGAGGTGTTCACAGACCGCCAGCAGATGCCCAGCTGCGAGCACATCGTCACTTCCAGCCAGGGAAGCCTCATCTGCATTGTCCCGGGGCACCAGTATGCGCCGGCCCGATTCCCGGGCTGCCATCACCGCCGGCAGCACCCCCCTGACCGGGCGCAGGGTGCCATCCAGGGCCAGCTCCCCCATGCACTCCAGCTGACCCAGGGCCTCCGGCGACAGCTGCCCGGACGCAACCAGGATGCCCAGTGCGATGGCCAGGTCAAAGCGGCCACCCTCCTTGGGCAGGTCGGCGGGGGCCAGGTTGATGGTGATTCGGCGGGCGGGAAACTCAAAGCCGGCGTTCATCAGGGCACTGCGTACCCGGTCCTTGCTTTCGCGGACGGCGGTTTCTGCCAGGCCCACGATCGAAAGCGACGGCAAGCCGCTGGAGAGGTGAACTTCGACGGTGACAGCGGGCGCGCTGACGCCCAGACGCGCGCGGGTGTGAATGGTTGCTAGCATAGGGTCTTCCATGACATTCAGTAAATTCCGGCGGGCGGTACTGCCTGTGCCACCCTGGAGCCTGTGCGCTATGGCGACCAGGCTCCGAGCATTCCGGGTCCGGTTCAGTTATCGGACTGGTCAGCCTGCGCTTCCAGTTCCGCAACGCGCTTTTCAAGCTGCTCCAGCTTCTCGCGGGTGCGCAACAGAACTGCCTGCTGGGCGTCAAATTCCTCACGAGTGACCAGTTCCAGCCTTGAAATCACTGACATCACGGCCGCCCTTGCATGGTTTTCCACGTCTTCACGGGCCGCTCGCGCCATATCGGGAACGAACTGGCCAAACTGTTGCTGCACCTGTCCGAGCAGGTCACTGGGGATCTTCGCCACGTCAGTCTCCACAATTGCAAAGGCTTGCGCGTGCCAACCGGTGCCACGCCTGATGGCGAGAGAGTGTAACACAGCGTTGTCCCTGCCATACTAGGAAGGTGGCCGGCGGTATCAGTCCAAGTGTCTGACCTGCCGCTGGCCCCGGACAGGTGCACCAATTTAGTTCGTGCCTGACCACGCTGCGTTATAATAGCGCACGGCTGAGACCCATTTTGGCTCACCGTACTTTCAAGACACTGATTTTTAATATTATTTTTGCGTTGGCACACACGATGCTTTGAGCCCCGTACGCAATCCGCACAATTGGTGTGCGAGGTGGCAGCATCCCGAACCCGGTCCATCCACGACCTCGTGGGCAGAAAACCGGGACGGCAAACTCCAAGGAGACAGCAATGAAACTTGTGACAGCGATCATCAAGCCTTTCAAGCTGGATGATGTCCGTGAGGCACTATCCGAGATTGGCGTTCAGGGCGTAACCGTGACCGAGGTGAAAGGTTTCGGGCGTCAGAAGGGGCACACCGAACTCTATCGCGGTGCCGAATATGTGGTGGACTTCCTGCCCAAGGTGAAGGTGGAAGTCGCCATTGGTGATGGCCTGCTGGACCAGGTCATTGAATCCATTACCAAGGCCGCCAACACCGGCAAGATCGGTGACGGCAAGATCTTTGTAACCGAACTGGAACAGGCCATCCGGATCCGGACCGGGGAAACCGGCGAAGAAGCCGTCTGATCCCGGGCGCTTAAGCAGTCAGGCCAACGCAAAAATTTCAATATCCTGTTAAGCCTCGTGCGGAGGGCTTCTAATGGAAAACAGTGTCTTTCATTTACAGTACGCTATAGATACCTTTTATTTCCTTGTTTGTGGTGCATTAGTCATGTGGATGGCGGCGGGCTTTGCCATGCTGGAATCCGGGCTGGTACGCGCCAAGAACACCACTGAAATTCTCACCAAGAACGTGGCCCTGTTCGCAGTGGCCTGCACCATGTACCTGGTCTGCGGCTACGCCATCATGTATGGCGGTAATATCTTCCTCAGCGGCATGGGTGAGGTGGATGTTGCCGGCGTGCTGGGTGAATACGCCGAGCGGGGCGACTTCGAGGGTGGTTCCATCTACTCCGGTGCTTCTGACTTCTTCTTCCAGGTGGTCTTTGTGGCCACGGCCATGTCCATCGTCTCCGGTGCCGTGGCCGAGCGCATGAAACTGTGGGCCTTCCTGGCCTTTGCAGTGGTCATGACCGGCTTCATCTACCCGATGGAAGGCGCCTGGACCTGGGGCGGTGCCGATGTATTTGGCATGTACAACCTGGGCGACCTGGGCTTCAGTGACTTTGCCGGCTCAGGCATCGTACACATGGCCGGTGCGGCTGCAGCGCTCGCCGGTGTGATACTGCTGGGCGCCCGTAAGGGCAAGTACGGCCCCAACGGCGAAATCCGCGCCTTCCCGGGCGCCAACATGCCGCTGGCCGCCCTGGGTACCTTCATCCTGTGGCTGGGCTGGTTCGGCTTCAACGGCGGTTCGGTGCTTAAACTGGGCGACATTGCCAGCGCGAACTCCGTGGCCATGGTGTTCCTCAACACCAACGCCGCCGCCGCCGGTGGTGCGCTTGCCGCCCTGATCACCGCCCGCATCATGTTCGGCAAGGCCGACCTGACCATGCTGCTGAACGGCGCCATCGCCGGACTGGTGGTTATCACGGCCGAGCCGTCCACACCGAGCGCACTGGTTGCCACTATCTGGGGCGCTCTGGGTGGCGTGCTGGTGGTTCTGAGCATCGTCACTCTGGACAAGCTGCGCATCGATGATCCGGTGGGTGCGATTTCCGCCCACGGTGTCTGCGGCTTCCTGGGCCTGATGCTGGTACCGGTCACCAATGACGGTGCTGCCTTCAGCGGCCAGCTGATCGGTGCCCTGACCATCTTCGTCTGGGTATTCGTAGCCAGCCTGATCGTGTGGGGCATCCTCAAGGCGGTGATCGGCATCCGGGTCAGCGAGGAAGACGAGTACGAAGGCGTCGACCTGTCCGAATGTGGTATGGAGGCCTACCCGGAGTTCGTCTCCAGCAAGTAACCAGGTAACTGGCCAGGTTCCCCGGTTTGCCGGGGAACAAAAGCAGAGAGGGCAGCCCGCGGGCTGCCCTCTTTTTTGCTTAGCCGGAACAGACCGTGTCAGCCTTCCGCCGGTCGCACCGGATCATCCAGGGTTTCCAGCATGAACTGGGGCATGGCCAGGGCGCCCCGATGAACACCTTCATTGTAATAACGGGTGACAAACGGCCGGTCCGCTGCGTCCTCCTCCCGGAAATAGCTGGTGTGCACCGCCTTGCCGCCCATGGTGCAGCTCCACCAGCCGGTGGGATAGACCGGTTGCGGGAATGGCAGGGTCTGGACGTGGTCGAAGCCCGCTTTTTTCATGTCATCATGAATGCCGCGGATAATGCTGTCTGTGTGCAGCAACGGGGATTCGCTCTGCTGCACCACGATGCCGCCCTCCCGCAGGGCAATCATGCAGTCCCGGTAGAAATCCAGCGCAAACAGGCCTTCCGCCGGCCCCACCGGATCGGTACTGTCGACGATGATGACATCCACCGAGCCCGGGGGCTGGTCCCGCATCCACTGGATGCCATCGCCAAAGAAGAAGTTGGCCCTGGGGTCCTGGTTGGACTCACACAGTTCCGGGAAGTACTTCTCCGACACCCGGGTCACCCGTTCATCGATTTCCACCTGCCAGGCTTCCCCCACCCCGGGGTGTTTCAGAACCTCCTTGAGGGTGCCGCAATCCCCACCGCCGATGATCACCACCTTTTTCGGATCGCGATGGGTGAACAGCGCCGGGTGCGTCATCATCTCGTGGTAGAGGAAATTGTCCCGGCTGGTGAGCATGACACAGCCGTCCAGTACCATCAGGTTGCCAAAGGTCTCTGTCTCCCACACTTCCAGCTTCTGGTACTCGGTCTGTTCCTCGTGCAGCTTGCGCCTAACCTGCAGGGAAAAGGCCGTCCCCTGGTCCTGGAAGACTTCGGTGAACCAGTTGTTATCCAGTGAACTCATCGTTAAAAACCTCCCGTCATCGTTGGCGCCATTGTAGGCCCAGGTGGCGGCCAACCAAAGGATTTGTTGTCCGGGCAGGGGCGCTTTGCGGTTTCCATGGGCTGCCCCGGCAGCCTACAATGGGCGCGCCCGGCAAGACTGCCCCGTCTGCGATTCAGGATACCAGTATGACCACCAGAACCACTGCCAGCCAGGTCTACAACATCGCCCACTGGAGTGATGGCTATATCGATGTGAACACCGGCGGTGATGTGCTGATCCGGCCGCACCGGGCCCACAACGGCCACAGCATCAACCTGCCTGAGCTGATTGGCCAGCTCAACACCAGCGGTGTTGCCCTGCCGGTGCTGCTCCGCTTTACCGATATCCTCCACGACCGGGTCAATACCCTGTGCCAGGCCTTCAACGATGTCGCCAGCGAACACGGCTACCAGGGCCACTACACCGCCGTTTACCCCATCAAGGTCAACCAGCAGCGGGGCGTGGTCGAAGAATTGTTGCGAGCCCAGCCGGCAGCCGGTAACGGACAGATCGGCCTGGAAGCGGGCAGCAAGCCCGAACTGATGGCCGTACTGGCCCTGTCGTCAGGGCGCGGCTCGGTTATCGTCTGCAATGGCTACAAGGATCGGGAATACATCCGCACCGCACTGATTGGTCAGAAGCTGGGCTTCCGGGTCTTTATCGTGGTGGAGAAACCCTCCGAGCTGAAGCTGATCCTGGACGAGGCAAGGCGGCTGGAAGTGCGTCCACTCATCGGCGTACGGGCCCGGCTGGCGACCATTGGCAAGGGCAACTGGCAAAACACCGGTGGTGAGAAATCCAAGTTCGGCCTTTCGGCAGGACAGGTACTGGATGTGGTGGAGCGCCTGCGGGCGGCCGATGCGCTGGATTCCCTGCAACTGCTGCACTTTCACCTGGGTTCCCAGATCGCCAATATCCGGGATATACAGACAGGGCTGCGGGAGTGCGCCCGTTTCTACAGCGAGCTGCGCCAGCTGGGCGCGCCAGTGGACACCGTGGACATCGGCGGCGGCCTCGGCGTGGACTATGAGGGCACCCGTTCCCGCAGCACCTGCTCCATGAATTACAGCATGCGGGAATATGCCTGGAACGTGGTACACACCCTGCAGGCAGAATGCGACCGGGCCGGCGTGCCCCATCCGGACCTGATCAGCGAATCCGGGCGCGCCCTGACTGCCCACCACGCGGTGCTGGTGACCAATGTGATCGATCGTGAGCAGCCCGAATCACGTGTACCCACAGCCCCTGCCGTCGATGCGCCAGACCCGCTCCATGACCTGTGGCGCGACTATTGCCACCTGACGGATGACGCCAGCCCGCGCTCCCGAATCGAGATCTACCACGACCTGCTCCATGCCATGGGCGATGTGCATGCCCAGTTTGCCCACGGCTTGCTGTCCCTGAGCCAGCGGGCCGATGCCGAACGCATTTACACGGCCAGTTGCCGCCAGTTGCAGCAGCAACTCAATGGTACCAACCGGGCCCACCGGGAAGTCCTCGATGAGCTGAACGAAAAACTGGCGGAAAAGCTGTTTGTGAACTTTTCCCTGTTCCAGTCTCTGCCGGATATCTGGGGCATTGACCAGATTTTCCCGGTTTTGCCCATCCAGGGCCTGGACCGTGCCATCAGCCGGCGTGCCGTGATCCAGGACATCACCTGCGACTCGGACGGGCGCATCGACCGCTACGTGGACGGTCAGGGCATAGAAACCACCCTTCCCCTGCCCGACCATGACGACAGCCAGCCGCTTCTCATCGGTTTCTTCATGACCGGGGCCTACCAGGAGATCCTGGGGGACATGCACAACCTGTTCGGCGACACCCACTCCGTGGACGTGAGCCTGGACAGCGACGGCCAGTTCCGTGTCAGCGAGCCCACGGAAGGTGATACCGTGGCAGATATCCTGCGCTACGTGAACTTTGACCCCCAGGCCCTGATCAAAGCCTACCGGGCCAGGTTCGCCAGCAGTAACATGCCAGTCGATGAACAGCACCAGTTGTTGCAGGAACTCGAGGCCGGGCTCGAGGGCTACACCTACCTGGAAGAATAACCTGAAGGCATAAGCGCGCCGAAATTTCTCTGAAATTGATCTGAATCAATACCACTACAACAGATCTGATTGTTCCGCCGTAGCGTAAATCCCGTGACTGACAATCGCAGGACGAGTGCTACAATCATGACGAATAACATCTCAGCTCATGTCGCTGTCAAGGAGCGCCCAGTGACCACACTGGACCAGAAGCCCTCACGGGCCGAAGGGCGAAAAGACCCCTGGAGCCAGCTGCTCGAGAAGGTCGGCAAGAACCAGGACCGGCAGGCGTACCACGCGCTGTTCGAGCACTTCGCCCCCCAGATCAAGTACTACGCCATGGCCAATGGCATGTCGAGCCATGCCGAGGAGCTGGTCCAGGAGGTATTCGTCTCTATCTGGCGTCGTTCCTGCCTGTATGACTGGCGCAAGGCGGCCGCCTCCACCTGGATTTTCACCATTGCCCGAAACCAGCGCATCGATATGTTGCGCAAGATGCAGCGCACCAGCGCCGAGATGCAGGTGGAAACCGAGGATTTGTGGCAGATTCCCGGCGAAAACGAAGATGAGCCGGTAACCTCTCTGCACCGGCTGATGTCCGAACGCCGGGTGCGGGAATCCCTCCGGCACCTGCCGGAAGAACAGACCACTGTGATTGCCAAGGTCTACATGGAACACAAGTCCCACCAGATGGTAGCTGACGAGCTGCAGATCCCCCTCGGCACCGTCAAGAGCCGGGTTCGTCTGGCGCTCAACAAGCTCAAGGTAATTTTGCAGGATCAGAACGTATGACCCGTCACCACCCCGACAGCCTGATGCTGATGGAATACAGCGCCGGCAACCTGAGTGAGCCCCATGCCCTGTGCATCCGGCTTCACCTGGATAAGTGCGGCCACTGCCGCAGCCGGGTAGATTCCCTGGAAAGCCTGGGCGCTGTGATGATGGAGCAGCAGTCGCAGGTGGCCGTCGAAGCCTCTACCTTCGACAGCATCCTGGCGCGCATCGACAGCGAACCGGCACCCGAGACGGTAACTCCCAGGGTTCACCGCAGCCCTCTGAGTAAGCTACTGGGTGACGACCTGGACGGTTTACCGTGGAAACGGCAACTGAAGGACGTCAGCGTGCTGGATATCACTGACCGCTTCCCGGGCCAGCAGGACCGGGTGGTTCTTCAGAAGCTGTGTGCTGGTGGCAAGGCTCCCGCCCATACGCACCGGGGAGAGGAAACCACTGTCGTGCTCCAGGGCGCCTTTTCCGACAACAAGGGCGTGTTCAACCAGTGGGATTTCGTGATGCTGGGACAGGAGGATGAGCACAAGCCCGTCGCCCTCGAAGGCGAGGACTGCATTACCCTGTCCGTGCTGAGCGCCCCACTGAAGCTCACGGGTACCTTCGGTCGTCTGTTGAATCCCTTTATGCGCTGATTGCCCCTGCGGCTCCCGGTCGGACACCTGCCGACCGGGTCCGTGCAATCCCCCTCTCACCCCGCCTGCCCCTTGCTGTAGAATAGCCAGCCTTACGACCTCTTCTGATATGGCAGTTCCATGAGCAGTGACGACTACGCTTTCCGCTTTGGCGGTATCGAGCGGCTCTACGGCCGCCGCGCCAGCCTGGCCTTCCGCCAGTCCCATGTTGCCGTCGCGGGTCTTGGCGGCGTGGGCTCCTGGGCCGCCGAGGCGCTGGCCCGCACCGGTATCGGCACCATTACCCTGATCGATATGGACGATGTGTGCGTGTCCAACACCAACCGCCAGCTCCATGCGCTGGAAGGACAGTATGGCCGCACCAAGACCGACGTAATGGCAGAACGTCTGCGGGCCATTAACCCCCAGGCGGACATTCGGGTGCATTTCGGCTTTGTGACCGCGAAGAATGTCGCAGAGCTGATCACGGAAGAGATGGACGGCGTGGTGGACGCCATCGACAGCGTCAAATCCAAGGCGGCCCTGATTGCCCACTGCCAGCGCAGGAAGATTCCCCTGGTCGTAGCGGGCGGTGCCGGCGGCCAGCTTGACCCCACGAAAATCGAAGTCGCGGACCTGAGCCGGACCACCCAGGACCCGTTGCTGGCCAAGATCCGCAACCTGCTACGAAGGGAGTACGGCTTCTCCCGGAACCCGAAACGCCGCTTCGGAATTGAAGCCGTTTACTCTACCGAGCAGCTGATCTACCCGGCAGCGGACGGCGAAGTGTGCCACCAGAAACCGGACACCGCTGGCCCGGTCAGGCTGGACTGTGCCACCGGGTTCGGCGCGGCTTCACCGGTCACCGCCAGCTTCGGATTTATCGCCGCCTCCCGGCTGGTTAACCGCATCGCCCGCAAGGCGACGAAAGACCGCTAATCGCCCTGAAGGTCCAGCACCAGCTTGCCCCTTACATGCCCTCCTTCTAAAAGCTGGTGGCCCGCAGGGGCATCGGCCAGGGCAAATACCCCGTCCACATGTATCCTTACATCACCGTCCTCGATCAGCTCGAGGATTTCCTCCAGCTGGAATACGTCCGGACGCACCGTCATGCCATGGGCCTTCAGGCCCATGCGCTCCGCCTCACTGACGATCTCATCGGCGGTAATGGTAGGGATAGTCACCAGCACCCCGTGCTCGCTCAGGGTATGCAGGGACCGCTTGCCCGTATCGCCCCCGACCAGATCCAGCACCAGGTCGAGGCCATAGCACTCGTCGACAAAGTCCACCTGGTGATAGTCGATAACCTCATGCACGCCGAGCCCGGCGAGGAAGTCCCGGTTGTCGGCAGAGGCGGTGGCGATCACATGGGCACCCCGCACCAGGGCAAACTGAACCGCCAGGTGCCCGACACCACCGGCACCTGCATGGATCAGCACTTTCTGGCCGGGTTCCAGCTCGCCGATATCGAACAGGGCCTGCCAGGCGGTCAGGCCCGCCAGCGGCAGGCCACCAGCCGCCAGTATATCCAGCTCTTCCGGCACGATGGCAAGCTCTGCGGCGGGTGCCGTCAGGAACTGGGCACAGGCACCACCCTGCAAGGGAAAGCCGACCATACCCAGCACCCGGTCTCCGGGGACCAGTGTGTCTACCTTGTCCCCCACGGCCACCACTTCACCGGCCATGTCGTAGCCAGGGGTCCACGGCAGCCGGTCGCTGATCTGGCGGGCCGCAAAGCCCAGCCCGCGACGGGTTTTCCAGTCAATGGGATTGAGCCCCGCGGCCCGGACCCGGACCAGGACGTCTTCGGGGCCCGGCTCGGGCACCTCGGCCTCTGCCACCTCAAGCACCTCCGGCTCACCGAATTCCCTGTAGACCAGGCGTTTCATGGTGGATACCTCGTTTTGTTCCATGACTTTCTCCCCGATGAACACCACCATACCGGATACTGGATATGGTGACTGATCAGTTTAGCAGTCCTTCGTGCCTGGGGCTGAGCGACTGAGCAAAGGCCCTGCATCTATCGATGGAGCGCTAACCGCTACAACTTGAAACCGCCCTCAACGCGGATACGGCGGAAGATTTCAGCAAACTCTGCTGGTACCCGTGCCGGGCGCTGGGATTGCATATTGACACAGGCATGGGTCGAAATAGCCCGCATCAGGGTCTTGCTGTCCGCCGTACGCACCAGCTGGAACTGCCGGGCCGAGCGGATGCGATTGTCAAAGTCGGTAAACCAGGTGGCCAGCACAAGTTGGTCACCGGCATTCGCCGCGGCCAGGTAGTCGATCTCTGTCCGGGTAATGGCCATGGCCTTGCCGGTTTGTTCATGCAGGGCCCAGGTCATGCCTTCGCTTTCGATATGGGCCCAGCTGATGTCTTCAAGCCAACGCACGTACACCACGTTATTGGCGTGGCCCAGACGGTCGGTGTCTTGCGGACGCACCTGGATGTCCAGGGTGAAGGGGTCCGGCAGGTCCCAGTCCTGGAACCCGCCCTGGTGGTCTTCTTTCAAGCCATTGCTCCTTACACTGTTCGGTCGGTTACGGGCTTACCGGTCTGCGGGACGCGGCTCATTGCCCTCGCCCATCCCGGGAATCGCTTTCAGGGGCAGTCGCCCGAGACGATCGGTATACAGGCTGCCAAAGTACAGGTCATCACCATGAACCCGGGCGGAGGTGAGCCCCCACAGATAGTCTCCCCGGGTATCCTGTACGCTGGTGACTATGCCCCCGTCACTGTTCAGGGCCACGACAAGGCCGTATTCACCCGGGCCCGGGCGCAGCCAGGGGGGTAGTCGGGCCACCAGGTTCTTCAGCCAGGCGTGGCGGTGCAAAAAGTCCAGTGAAGGCCGGCGCAGGGCTGGCATGGCAACCCAGTAACGCCCGGCATCATCCACGTCGAGGTTATCCGGAAAGCCCGGCAGGTTGTCAGCGAATACTTCCGCCCGACCACGCTCCGGGCCGGTGAGCCAGTATCGCAGTATGCGATAACGGGGTGTTTCCGCCACCAGCAGGAAATCGCCGTCGGGTGAAGCCACTACGCCGTTGGCGAAGTAGAGATTCCTCAACAACACCGTGGTCTCGCCGGTACGCGGGCTATAGCGTAGCAGGCGACCATTGGGGCGCATTGCCAGCAGGTCAAGCTGGTGGTCTGCCAGCCGGTGCCGGGTGCTGGCGTCGGTGAAATAGATGTTGCCGTCCGGCCCCACATCAACCCCGTCCGCCAGCCGGAACGGCAGCCCTTCAGCCTCACGGCTGAGTACACGGAGATCGCCCTGGGGACTGATGGACAGCAGCCCCCGCTCAGCATCGGCCACAATCAGGTTGCCCTGCCGGTCAAAGTCCAGCCCGAGGGGCCGGCCACCGGTTTCTTTCCAGCGCCGGGGCTCTCCCCCCTCTTCCAGGCGAACAATCCAGCCATCCGCCGTACCGGTGTAGATCCTGCCGCCGGCATCCATAGCGGTATCTTCCGGTTGTTCCAGCTGTCCCCTGGCCAGGAGATCCGACAGGCGCAACCGCTCGTTGGGGGCCAGGGGCCCCTGCATGGAGGGGGCAGAAGGCGCCTGCCAGACCCGGCTGTCGATTGGCGAGGGACTCAGCAGAAACCCGCCAAGCACTACGAAGACAATCAACAGCAGTATCAGCAGCCATTTCATAAAAAGGGTCCCGTACTGTGTGCCTGGTGCGCGAACGGCAGCCCGGCTCAGCCTTCCAGGAATTCGCGGCAGAGGCGGGCAAACTCATCGGGCTTCTCCGCGTGAAGCCAATGGTCGGTACCCTGGATTTCCTCGATGCTTGCCTGCGGAAACAGGGTATCAATGCGGTCCCGGTGCTTGCGCTGGATGTAGGCGGAATCGGCACCCTTGATAAAGAGTACCGGTCCGTCAAACGGACCGTCTCCGTCCGGTGCGTCGGCCAGGTTCTGGTAACAGGCCTCGATCACCGGCAGGTTCAGGCGCCAGCGGAACACGTTCGGGTTATCGGCTTTCTCTTCTTCCGGTACACGCACCAGGTTTTTCAGCAGGAACATGCGGACTTCCTGCACTTCCACGTATTGCTGCAGTGCTTCATCTGCCTCGCCGCGGGTTGAAACCGCTGACAGGTCAAGGCTTTTCATACCTTCGAGGATGGCATCGTGGCGAGGGTGGTAGGTTACCGGGGCGATATCCGCAACAATCACCTTCTCCACCCGGTCCAGATAGCTCAGGGCCACCTGCATGGCGGTCTTACCGCCCATGGAGTGCCCCAGGAAACTGGCCCGTTCCAGGCCCTGTTCATCCATATAGGCAATCACATCCTCAGCCATTGCAGGATAGTCCATGCTATCGGTATGGGTGGAGCGACCATGGTTGCGTAGGTCCAGGCCGTGGATTTCCCAGTTATCCTGCAGCCGCTGGTTCACGCCCCCGAGGTTCTCAAGGGAACCGAACAGCCCGTGCAGCAATAGCAGGGGCTTGCCTTCACCCGTAATCCGACGATGTAACCTGACGCTCATGAATACCTCGCTGTTCCTGTTTTTTGTTTAACCGGACCCCCGGCGGGAAACCATGATACTGCCGCCATACTTTGAAGTGCCCGGGTTTGCTATTGTTGCAGGGTCTGTTTGCAAGAGTACAGCACATGCCGGATTTTTCGCTGCTGGCCATCGCCATCACCGGGCTCTACCTGACTGCCCTGTTCTGCGTGTATCGCGTGTTGCTCAGCTACCGCACTGCACAGGGAGCTATCGCCTGGATCATCAGTCTGATCGGCCTGCCGTGGATTGCGGTGCCGCTGTTCCTGTTGCTTGGCCGTAACCGTTTCTCCGGCTACGTGCGGGCCAGGCGGCTCAATGACCGCACCCTCGAGCCACTTCTGGCCCAGTACGAGCGACAGGCCGAGCGCCTGCCCTGCACCAACGACGACAGCACCGTGGACGAACTGAATGTCCTGGCCACCCTGGGACGGCAGCCGTTTACGGGAGGAAATGCCTGCACATTACTGCGCAACGGCGACGCCACGTTCGAGGCCCTGTTCGAGGCCATGGAAAATGCCACGGACTATATCCTGCTGGAGTTCTACATTGTCCGTTCAGACCGGGTCGGCAACCGTATCCTGCATATCCTCAAGCGCAAGCTGGCACAGGGCGTAAGGGTCTACTTCCTCTACGACGATATCGGCAGCATCTGGCTCCCGGGCCGCTACCTGAAAGCACTGAAGCGGGCAGGCGGCCGGGTGGCATCCTTCGGCGATGGCAATGTGCGCCGGCGGCGCCTGCAGATCAATTTTCGCAATCACCGCAAGATCCTGGTCTGCGATGGCAGCGTTGGCTTTGTCGGTGGAATCAACCTCGGTGACGAGTACCTGGGGACCGACATGGACGCCGAACCCTGGCGGGACACTCACTGTCGCATAGAAGGTCCCGCTGCCCTGGGGCTGCAACTGGCGTGGCTGGAGGACTGGCACTGGGCGGCCGGGGACAGTCCGGAACTGAACTGGCAACCCTCCACGCCCGACAGGGGCGACCAGCAGGTGCTGATCCTGCCAAGCAGCCCGGCAGATCGCTGGGAAACCTGCACCCTGTTTTTCCTCAACTGTATCAACAATGCCCGTGAACGGCTGTGGATCGCCTCACCCTACTTCGTACCGGATGTGCAGGTGATGAATGCGCTGCAGCTGGCGGCCATGCGGGGGGTGGACGTACGAATCCTGATCCCGGAAAAGCCCGACCATGTGCTGATCGGCCTGGCGGCCTATTCCTACCTGGTGAATGCCAATGAGTGCGGCATCCGGATCTGCCAGTACCATGCCGGCTTCATGCACCAGAAGGCCGTGCTGGTGGATGACCGCTATGCGGCGGTGGGTACTGCCAACCTGGACAACCGTTCCATGCGGCTGAATTTCGAAATCACGGCACTGTCTACGGCGCCGGACTTTGTACAGGACGTGCAAACCATGCTGGAAGCGGACCTGGCCACCAGCCGGACCCTGGAGCGGGCAGACTATGAGGACCGCTCACTGCTGTTCCGCCTGGCCTGTCGCTCTGTCCGGCTAATGGCGCCGCTGCTGTAACCCCGGAAATCGGCGCGGCAGCCTGGAGCAGACGCCTGGCAGCATGGTCCGATGAACCGCCCGGGGCCCACGGCTTATTGCTTCCCGGATTCCGGCTCGTCCGCCAGTGACAGATGACTCACGTCAGGTACCACCGGCGGCGGCACCTCTCGCTCTACCCCCAGATCGGTGCCAGCCGGTGCGATGGTCCATTCATCCAGGTGTTCGAACACCGGGTGCGGCACGTCCCTTTCCACCGCCAGGCGGGTACCGACCGGATCCAGGCCAAGGCTGGACCCGGCCAGTACTTCATCGGCTTTCTCTCCGGCGACCCGTAAGCGGTCACCGGGTTCGATCTGAGGTCCAGAACCCCCGCGGGGCGATGCCTTTACAGCAGCCTGTTCCGGGGTCGCGGAGGCTGCGGGCACGTTTGACCGGGCCCGGGGTTCCGGTGTTTCCATCGGCTCCACATAGGCCACCATGCCATGGCGGGCAAGTACTGAGCGGTACTTCTCCGCCTGGTCCTGCTCCAGCCGGTTCCTGATAACCACCGGGCGACCGCTGAACATCCGGTCGACCTGCTCCACGGACGCCTTGAACAGGGTGCGCGCGTTATTCCGAGCTGTTTGTACGTCGGTGCCGGGCTGGCATTCACCCCGGAAAATCAGTTGAAACATGGTTGTTCCTTTCAATTTCCGTAACGACCTGTAGTCTAGCGCCCGTCGCCTAAAAGCGCATGTCCCGGAAACGACACCAGCTGCCAGGATCCAGTCACGGCATGCTCACCCCAAGCCGCGATACCTTCGAAAATCCGGGAGAAATTTGTAAAAACTTGAAAAATGCACGCAAAGTCATCAGCACCGCCGGGCCGCTTCTGCAATAATTGCGTAACAGAGTGTAACGAAACGTATCCCGAGAGGAGATCCCCCGGATGGTCCGCCATTCATTTCCCGTCATCCTGGTCGCGATGTTATGCGGCATTATTGCAGGACCTGCCAGTGCCGAGAATATCGACCTGCTGATGACCCGGTTGTTTCCTCACAATGAGCTCACCTACATTGGCTTCGACAGCGTGGAGCGGGAGGATATTCCGGTGACCTCCGGTATCGACCGGAAATACCTGATCGTGGACTTCCGCAGCAAGGGTGATGACAGTCGCGAGCAGCAGATCGCCCAGGTGCACCGGATCTGCAGGACCCTGCTGACCAATACAGACCTGGTCCGTGACCTGTCCCGACAGGGTTATGACATGGTGTCTGTGGCCTTCGACCGCCACTACCAGTATGACTGCCTGCCCTGACCCGCTCCTTGGCTACCGATTCGAAGTGGGCTCACTGCCAAGCAGGTCCGGGAAGGCTTCCAGCGCATGGTTGATGGCATCCAGGTTGAAGGCATCGACATCAGCCATCAGCTTCTCGGCGTAACGGGTCACGGCCCGGGACCGGTAACGCTGGCCCCAGCTCAACACCTGCGCTGCGAAGTATCGCATCTGCTCCGGGTCACCACTCTCCCTGACGGTGTGCCAGTCATCACCGAAATCTTCCCTGAGCTGCTCCTTCAGCCAGCTTCGCTCCTGCATGTCCAGTGTTTCGGTCATGGGCGTCTGACTCAGTTCGGGCTGTTCCTCCGGCTCGTCCTCCATGGGCACCACCGCGACACCCGGCAGCAACACGGTAAAGGTGGAGCCATGGCCCTCTCGGCTTTTCACCATCAGCTCACCGCCCATCATCCTGGCCAGCTTGCGGCTGATGGCCAGGCCCAGGCCGGTACCGCCGTACTTGCGGCTACTCTGTCCTTCCTGTTGTTCGAAGGCATCAAAGATCCGTTCCTGCTGGTCCTCGGCGATACCAATGCCGGTGTCAGACACCGCGATACTCAGGTTGCACAACTCCTGCTCACCCTCCTGCCGGAGTTCGGCCACCGAGGCACGGACCGTTACCCCTCCCTCGTGGGTGAACTTGATGGCATTGCCCACCAGGTTGAACAACACCTGTCGCAGCCGGGTTTCATCCAGCACCATGCCCGCAGGCATGTCCGACTCGACGCTGACTTCCAGGCTGACACTATGCTCACGGGCCCGCAGGTCAAAGATATGGCGCACATCCTGTAACATCCGTCGCAGACTGACCGGGCCGAACTCCAGTCGCATTTTGCCCGCTTCGATACGGGACAGGTCCAGGATATCGTTGATCAGCATCAGCAGGCTTCGACTGCTGGCGCGAATGGCATCCAGGTAGTGTTTCTGCTGGGGGTCGCTCACGGTCTTGCTGAGCAGGTCGCTGTATCCGATGACCGCATTCATCGGGGTGCGTATTTCGTGGGACATGTTCGCCAGGAATTCGCTCTTGGCCCGGTTCGCGCCCTCCGCCTCACGGGCAAGGCGCTCTGCTTCCAGCTTGGCCGCCCGCAATTCATCCTCGCTGCGACGCAGTGCGTGTTCGGATCGAATGCGTTCGTCCACTTCGCGGGACAGTTTGCGGTTCCAGTACAGGAAGATCAGAACCACCACCACGGCGATCAGCACCACCCGCTTGATGGCGGTGTAATCCTCGTCCTGCGCCAGGTCGAGGTAGACCCAGCGGTTGTAGATTTCGTCCTTCTCCGCGGTATTGATATTGCCCAGTCCCTTGTTGAGAATGCGCACCAGCTCCCCGCGATTACGGTTCACCGCCATTCGGAATTCGTATTCATAGGGCGTGATACTGGTAATACGCAGATTGGAAAGCCCCAGCTCGGCCACCGTGTAACTGACGCCCGGAATATGGGTCACCATGACTTCAAGGTCACCGTTGGATAGGGCCAGCAGGCCGTCCTGCACGGTGTTCACCGGGTATATGTTCAGCTCCGGGTGGTTGATCAGCAGGTAATCGTGGGCCGCATGCTGACTGACAACACCGACACGCTCCTCACGGAGCTCCCGCAGGTCCCCGATAAAGCGGCCATCTTCCCGGATAACCACCACGATGGGCAGGGTCAGGTAGGTACGGGTAAAGAGAAAGTCCTCTTCCCGGCGCGGGGTCCGGGGCAGGGCCGGCAAGAGATCGATCTCGCCGTTGCGTAGCATACGCTCTGCCTCGGTCCAGTCAGATACCGTGCGCCTTTCCAGCCGTGTTCCGAGGTTTTCTCCCATCCGCTGCACCAGGTCAGGAACCAGGCCGCGGTCACTACCGTTTTCCGTGAACTCAAAGGGGGGCCAGTTCTCCCGGTAGGCGACCCGTAAGGGACCATTCTGGCGCAACCACTCCTGTTCGATGACACTCAGGGTCAGGCCATCGGAAGTCTCCGTCTCCACGACAGCTTCCGGCAACCAGGAGGAACGAATGCGCCGGTGGTCGGTGTGGGTAATCGATGCTATGGCCTCGTTGAGTATTGGCAGCAATACCTCTCTTTCCTGCCGGACCTCCAGCACCAGGTCCACCGGATCCTGGTCCAGCAACGCGACCAGGGCAACGCCATTGATAAGTGCTGACTGCAAGTAATCCACCACCACCGGTACCGGACCGATAAAGGCATCGGCCCGGCCTGAGAGCACCATGGAAACCGCCTCACTGACAGAGGTGACCGGCACCGGGGTAAAGCTGTTGACCGAGTCCAGGAGCGCAAACTGGTTGGTATCCTTTCCCACCAGTGCCACCCGACGCCGCTCCAGGTCACCCAGTTTGCGGATTCCGGCATCGCCCGGATCGGAAAAAATGCCATAGGTCAGCTCCATGAGCGGCTGACTTCGCAACCACCCTTCCGGTACTGGTGCGTTCGGGCGCCGGGCGCTGACACGAATGGCGGGATCTGACTCAGACCACGCCGGGATATCCCCATCTGCGGACAGGGGCACCACGTCCAGGCCAACCCGCAGCCTGGCAGCGATCAACGTCAGATAGTCCACATAGGTGCCCGCAAGCCGGTCTTCAGCCGTGGTGAACGCCAGGGGTGGCTGTCCGCTTCGGACACCGACTTCCAGGGCTTCGATCTCTTCGAGCAGGGCCAGTTGCTCGGCACCCAGCACCGGCCAGTTGACCGGCTGCTCAGGCTCTGCCGACACTGACTGAGAAACCATCAGGGCTAACAGGATCTGAAACAAGAACCACAGTCTCATCAGGGTGTCAGCTCCCTGGCGCTGGCTACCCGGTTACGTCCGCCGGACTTGGCCCGGTAGAGTGCCTTGTCGGCCTCGTCAAAGACGTGGTCAGGGGGGCTACCCTCCCGGAACGAAGATACGCCGGCCGAAAATGTGACGGCTACCGGTTCCTGCTGAAAGTGAAAGGGCATCGACGCGACATGCTCCCGCAGGTTATCAATCAACCGTACCGCCTGATCCAGTGAGGTTTCCGGCAACAGCACCACAAACTCTTCGCCGCCGTAGCGCGCCACAAAGTCTGTAGACCTCAGTCGTTCCTGCAGTGCTTTTGCTACCAGCTGGATAACGCGGTCGCCGGCCTTGTGGCCAAACGAGTCGTTAACCTGTTTGAAATGATCGATATCCAGCATTGCCAGCGCCACCGGATGGCCATATCGCTGCCATCGACCATACTCGAACCGGACGCGCTCATCCCACGACTCCCGGTTCGGCAACTGGGTCAGGGTATCCGTCAGCGCCCTCAACCGCTCCTGCTCAAGCTGTTCACGGACCTGCTCACAGTGGGTTTCCATGGCCACCAGCTTCTCCCGCATGGCTTCCACCTGGTCCGCCAGCTGCCCATCCCGTTCTTGCTCCCTCGCCCGGTAGGCACGAACGGTACCGGCAATGTGTTCGATGTGACCTGATACCGAGCGTCGCAATTCATCCAGGTCAGAGTGGTGGCTCAGTGACTGCCCCAGGTCACGGAGCTCATCCTGGACGGCTTGCTCCATCGCCTGTGCGGCTGACTGGCGTCCCGCGATTGCGTCGGTCTGGTCTGCGACGTGTACATGGAGGGATGACAGCCGCTCGTCCAGGCGCTGAAGGAAGCCCTGGAATTCCCGCTGGCTGTGGCTGACCACGGCAATGATAAGATCCGCAGTTTCATCCAGGCTCTGACGCAACAGCGCCCAGTCATGCTGATCCGACAGCCTCGCCCGGAGCAGGGATGCCCGGCGATGCGTGTCCGGTGGTAGCTCTACCTGCTGCATCACCCGGCCCATCAGTTCGCCGACCCGACGGGCGATCCTCAGGCGCTGGGAGGACTCATCTTCCACCAGCGGTGCCTGGTCCTCTCCGTGCAGGTCCAGTCCTTCCCCGACCGATGAATCGACTCCACTGGGTTCCTGCCCTGAACCCACTCCGCCGCGCTGAAACAGACGCCCCAGCAAACCCTGACGCTGCTCCCCGGTGCTGGCAGTTTCGCTCAGCGCCTGCTCGGCAACCGCGGCAAACGACTCCAGCCAGGGCAGCAACTCGTCACGGGACACCCCCCGGGAGCCGAGTTTCCGGGACAGGCGCTTCAACTCGTCGGTACTAGCCCGGAAGTACTCGCTGCGACCGGCAATGTCCACAAGCTGGCCCAGTATACGGGCCGTTTGGCGCCGGTCCTGCCCATTCAGGTCATCCAGCCGCTCCAGCTCACTGTCGAGCCGCTCCTGAATCGTCCGCAGATGATCCGGAAAACGCTCCTGCCCGCGGAGGTACTGGCGCAATTCGATAAGCAGTTCGTCGAGCTGGCGGTCCTGCCCCTGGGCAGCCAGGCTGGTCCGCGCCAGCAAGCGCTCCACCAGGTAGCGAAGCTCAGCTTCGTTACCGGTGTCAGAGGGAGGCAGCTGGTTACGCGATGTCATGTGTGGTCCTGTCTTGCGAATACTGGTGGTTACAGTCTGTCGAAGGGATCAATGGGGTCACCCCGCGCTTTGCGGGTCAGAGCCCGGGCGCTTACCCGGTGTCCGGCTCCGTCGTTGCCGACTGGCCCCCTGGTCGCCG
Organism: Marinobacter bryozoorum; assembly: GCF_023156245.1. Taxonomy (GTDB): domain Bacteria; phylum Pseudomonadota; class Gammaproteobacteria; order Pseudomonadales; family Oleiphilaceae; genus Marinobacter; species Marinobacter bryozoorum. The sequence goes on along the minus strand of NZ_JAKZAH010000015.1, from coordinate 41,770 downwards.
GCGGCGGGCGCGGGGATGGGCCCGGTCATAGACCTGGGCCAGGTGCTGAAAGTCAAGGTGAGTATAGACCTGGGTGGTGGCAATATCCGCATGGCCCAGCAGTTCCTGTACCGCACGCAGGTCACCACTGGACTCCAGCAGGTGGCTGGCAAAGGAATGACGCAGCAGGTGGGGATGCAGGTGCTGGTCCGCACCACAACGCTGCCCCCACCGGTCGAGGCGTTGCTGGACACTACGGGCACTGAGCCGGGCGCCGCGCTGGCTGACAAACAGCGCAGGCTCGCCAGTGGGCGCCAGGGCCGGACGCAGCCCCAACCAGTTGCGAACGGCTTGCTGTGCCTTGCGGCCCACGGGCAGTAACCGTTCCCGGCTGCCCTTGCCCAGCACACGGACTTCACCGGTCTTCAGGTCAAGGTCCGGCAGGTTCAGCCCGGTCAGTTCCGACAACCGCAACCCGGAGGAATAGAACAGTTCGAACATGGCCAGGTCCCGAACCTCCAGTGGGTCCTCGGGCGTGGTGTCCAGGAGCTGGCCCAGCTGGTCGGCATCCGCAGCTACCGGAAGACGACGGCCACTGCGGGGTGCCCGCACATCCAGGGCCGGGTTGCTGCGCAGGCGATGCTCGCGAATCAGGTAATCGAAAAAACGCCGGATAGCGGACAGGGCCCGGGCAATACTGCGACCGGACAGCCCTTCCCGGTTGAGGGTGGCGGTATAACGGCGCACATCCGCCACCACCAGGTCTTCCCACCGGGTCAACGGCGGTTCCTGGCCTGCCAGCCAGCAGGCCAGTCGTTTCAGGTCGCGCTGATAGGCGCTGCAGGTATGGGGCGACTGCCTGCGCTCGGCCGCCAGGTAATGGAGAAAGGCGTCCACCGGCTCTGTCAGGGTGTCCGGAAGGGGAGTCTGTGGTTCCCTGCCTGTCATTGCTCGATTCCCGGGGTTAGCCGCTTCCGACCGCACCCCTTTAGCGGGATTCGGCCACCGCGTCCAGCAGCGGCTCCACCTGGCGGTGGCGCTGGAGCATGGGGGGCAGGAGGCGACTGAGGGTATCGCTGATATAGGTCAGGAACAGCGAGCCCATACTCTGGTCAAAGTACCCGGGCTGGCAGCTGCCAATGGCAAAGACCCCGACCAGACGGTCGGTGCGCAACGGCACCAGTGCCACTGATGCCACTGGCTCATCACGACCCGGGAACAGGAAGTTGCGATCCGCCTCCCGGAACTGGCCGCATACGGCCCGGTCACCATCCAGCAGCGCCCCCAGGTTTTTCTCAGCATCCGCCTCGGACACCACATGCAGTGCCCCGGTTGTACTGCCGGCTGGCAGCTCGCCTCCTACCAGCATGACGGAGGCCGCATCGAGACCGAAATCACCGCGGATACTGTCGTCGATGGCGGCCGCCATTTCGGTAAGGTTGCGGGCTTCGATTACCTGCATCAGCAAGCGCTTGCTTTTCTCGAACAGGCGGTCGTTCTGGCGGGCAATAGACACCAGCTCTACCAGTTCGTGACGGAGGGTATCCCGTTGTTCGCGGTACAGGTGTACCTGTCGCTCCACCAGCGAAATCGCACGCCCGCTGTCATGGGGCAGGGTCAGTGAGCGCAGCAGCTCGTCCCGACCGACGAAGAAATCCGGATTGTTCCGCAGGTACTCGGCGACCTGCTCGGCGGTCATGGTTGCATCCACTGAAGGTTCCCCTGTTGTTGCGACGGCCTTCTTGCGGGCCGGTGACTGTGTATCCGCCGACCGCGCGTTATCGCTTACCGGGCGGCCGGCGCTCGTGCTGGCGCCCCGGCGGTCGACGATTGCGGCGCCGCTGGTGCGGCTCGGCAGGCAGGCGAACCTGGCCATCAAATACCCGTGCGGTCGGTCCCTCCATCATAACAGGGGCCCCTTCGCCCTGCCATTCGATGACCAGGTCTCCCCCCGGCAGTGTGATGCGTACCTGATTATCCAGCACCCCCCGCAACTGCCCGGCGACTACGGCCGCACAGGCACCTGTCCCGCAGGCAAGGGTTTCACCGGCGCCCCGCTCGAACACCCGCAGACGGGCCCGCCCCCGGTTAATAACCTGCAGGAAGCCGATGTTGGCCCGGGCAGGAAAACGCGGGTGCCGCTCCAGCACGGGCCCCAGGGTTTCCACCGGGGCGGTATCCACGTCGTCCACCAGCAGCACGCCGTGGGGGTTGCCCATGGAGACCGCAGACAGCTCGATAAGCTCGCCATCCACCTCGACGGGATAGACCACCTGACGGTCATCCGCAGCGAAGGGTATGGCCGCGGGGTTAAGTTCCGGCACGCCCATATTCACGGTTACCCAGCCTTCACGGCCCACCTTCAGTTCAATGACGCCACTGGCCGTCTGTACCCGGATAACCCGGCGATTGGTCAGTCGCTGGTCCCGCACAAAGCGGGCAAAGCAACGGGCCCCGTTGCCACACTGCTCGACCTCGGAGCCATCGGCATTGAAGATACGGTAGCGAAAATCCACGTCAGGCAGCCCTGGCGGCTCAACCACCAGCAACTGATCGAAGCCGATACCGAAATGCCGGTCCGCCAGTTGCCGGATCATCTCGGGAAGCAGTCGGAACGGCTGGCTGATAGCATCCACCACCATAAAGTCGTTACCCAGACCATGCATCTTGGTGAACGACAATAGCGGACCCTGGCTGCGTCTGGCTCCCGTCATCGCATCCTCACTCATCGGGCAGGCAATGTTCCTGGCGAAGCTGGTCGTCCAGGGTTTCCCGCTCGCGGATTACATGGACCCTGTCGCCGTCCACCATAAGCTCTGGCGGCCGGTTGCGGGTATTGTAATTGGAGCTCATCACGAACCCATAGGCACCCGCAGAACGAACTGCCAGCAGGTCACCGGCGGTCAGCGCAAGGCGACGGTCCTTGCCGAGGAAGTCGCCGGTCTCGCAGACCGGCCCTACCAGGTCCCAGTCCTGCTCGGCCACGTCAGTGCGCGGCTGTACCGGAATGATGGCCTGCCAGGCACTGTAGAGGGCAGGCCGGATCATATCGTTCATGGCGGCGTCGATAATGGCAAAGTTACGGTGCCCGGTGCACTTGAGGAACTCCACCCGGGTCAGCATGATGCCCGCATTGGCAGCAATGGAGCGGCCAGGCTCAAGAACCAGCTCCAGGGGCCGGTCGCCGATTCGCTCCAGCATGGCCCGGATATAGTCTCCGGGACACGGCGGCTGTTCCTGGTCGTAGGTCACACCCAGGCCTCCCCCCATGTCGAGGTGACGAATGGCAATGCCATCTTCCGCCAACCGGTCAACCAGCGCGAGCACCCGGTCCAGGGCGTCCAGGAACGGGTCCACGGTGGTGAGCTGGGAGCCGATATGGCAATCGACACCCTGGATGTCCAGGTGGGGCATGGCGGCTGCCCGGGCGTAGACACGGGGAGCTTCGGCAATATCAATACCGAACTTGTTTTCTTTCAGACCGGTGGAGATGTAGGGATGGGTACCGGCATCCACGTCCGGATTGACCCGCAGGGAAATCGGGGCCTTCACCCCCATCTCACCAGCCACCTCGTTGAGGCGGTCCAGCTCGGTGTCGGACTCCACGTTGAAACAACGAACCCCCACCTCAAGTGCCCGGCGCATCTCATGGGGCTGCTTGCCCACACCGGAGAAGACCACACGGGCCGGATCGCCGCCCGCCCGGAGAACCCGTTCCAGCTCACCCACGGAAACAATATCAAAGCCGGCACCCAGGCGGGCCAGCACATTCAGAACCGCCAGGTTGCTGTTGGCCTTGACCGCATAGCAGACCAGGTGTGCATGACCGGCAAGCGCTTCATCATAGGCGCGATAGTGATTTTCGAAAGCAGCACGGGAGTACACGTACGCAGGCGTACCAAAATCCCGGGCGATGTCGGCCACGGCCACCTGCTCGGCAAAGAGCTGGCCGTCACGATAGCTGAACTGATCCATGAAAGGGTCCTGTTAACGGGTTTCAGTGTCGTCGCTGGCCAGGGACTCTACCGCGGCAGGTTCTGCGGGGGGACGCTCCAGCGGGCCCTTCTGGCCACAGCCGGCGGCCAGCCCCGCAGTCAGGGCCAGTACCATCAGGCAGATTGCGGTTCTAGGCATCGGAACTTTCCTGCATCGTCCGGCGGCGGCCCCTTGAAACGGGACCCGACCACACATTGAAATCAACGGGTAAGTATACCTGACCGCCCTCCGCCAGGGCGAGCCTGCCGCGAAGTACCAGGCAACCCGCAAGAAAACGGTCAGGAGCGCTCCCCCGCCTCCTCAAGTGCTTTCTGGAGTTGATGGCGATACCAGACGTACTGGCAGGTCTGCAGCTCCTGCTGCCACAACTGCGGATCCAGGTCGTGGGGCAGGTGCAGGTCCGTGATATAGACCGGATAGGACTCGGCACTGCGACGCTGCTGCCGGATATAATCCACGACAGCGCCCATCTGGCGTTCGCCGTAATCCTCGACGGTGAACGCCTCGTCGTCACAGAACAGGTCAAAAGCCAGGCGCCCGTCGCCTTGCTGAACACCGACGGCCTGCAGCTCCATACCCCCCACAGACAGGGACTCCGGCGGCAGAGGGGTGCGCTCCAGGCGACACTCGCCCCGCTCGAGGATGACCTCGGTGCACAAGAGCTCGGACGTTTCACGGCTCCCTCCCGCCATCTGTCGCAGCCGGCGCCGCTCCCCCAGATTCTCCAGGAAGCGCATCAACGGCAGTAGCGATTGCCGGCGATTACCGGCGCGGCGCTGGCGCCAACCGTAAAGGGAGCCGGTCTCGTCCGAGACCCAGAAACGCACCCAATTACCGGCCCGCTGCCAGAACATCTGGACCACGTCCGGCTGGCACGCACGACACACTTCGCGGAATGCCGGGTCCTCCTGCAGGGCATAGCGATCCGGCACCACCGGGGAATAGGTATCCAGGGGACTGGCCAGGTAGTCCATCAATGCCTGATCCGTGGCCAGCCCGACAAACCCCGGTTCTTGCCCCTCAAAATGCAGCACAAACCAGCGCTGATCCACCTTGAGCAGGTAACGAAGCGGGTGTGGCCCTGTGCCGCCGGCAAAGAACTGGCGCGTCACATCGCCCACTAGCTCCCGGATACGCTGGGTGATGGCCGTCGCATGGGAACCACCGGCGCACCAGACTTCCACACGAGGTGGCCGGGCGGGGTTGCGGGCCAGCAGGGCCAGCATATTCTTGAGGCACTGGACCAGGGCGTCGCCGGTCACATAGCGCTGCAGGTTGACCTCGTGCCAGCTGTTCATGGAGACCTGCTCAATGGTGGCTACCAGGTTGTCACGCCCACCACTGAAGCCCAGCGAGTCGTGCCGGCCGCTCAGCTTGTGCAATCCCCTCCCGGTAAGCCTGGCCTGGGGGTCCACTCCCACATTTACCAAAAGCAGGTGCACCAGCGGCACCGCCGGCGCCATCAGTGCGTCCCGCGGCGCCGGCGCGAGGACGCCCAGGTGGGCGCCAATAAACCCGGCCATATTCCGCAGGTCGCTGACGGATACCCGCTGCGCGCCGCTGTCCCCGCCGGAGGCAGCCTCGCGCACGCTGACCCGGGTGGCAGGCGTCAGCAAGCCATTGCAGTGGCACCACAACACCAGCTCCACCAGGCTGCCGGCACGATGAATGGCGCCTTTCACGCCCTTCCCCCCTGTGCCCTCCAGATCACGGAACAGGCGCCATTCACCAGCACCCGGGGCCCTGGCGCCTCCACCGTGCCAAAAGGCCAGGTTTTCCTCACCCAGAGAGGGGGCAATACCCGGGTTAACAAGTTCCACCTTGCCGGCTTTACGCTGAAAGGCGGCATAGAGTTTTCGCCCCAGCAGGTTCAGGTCCATGGCACTGATGGCGGCGCGAACGTTGCCACGGCGGGCCATACGGGAAAGCAGCCGGTAACTGTGTGTCAGCTCTGAAACCACCCGTCGGCGCAAAACCTGTACTTTTTCCACTCGCCACTGATGTCGTTCATCCAGCCCGGTAAGGGCGCCCCGGTCCCAGCCCCATTCGGCGACCAGCAAGCGGAGAATTTGCCCCTGCCACCGGCCAGAGACCTCGGCGGAACGGGTCAGGGGCAGGCCGCTCTTCAGGTACAGGGCCTGCCGGACCAGCTCAAGGCGCTCCGGCGCATCCGTAGCCAGCAGCCATTGCTCCAGGCGCCGGTAGAGCATCACATAGGGGTCCAGTTCATCCACACTGGAACGCCCCTCGTAGACCGCCTCCTTGAACCGGGCCGATAGCAGGCCATGTTCCCGGTCCCGGGCGTAGCATTCGATCAGTAACAGCTTGAGCAGGGATTTCCAGGGCGATTCGATGCCCTTGTAAAGCTGCCAGACCCCTGCCCCCAGGAATTCGGCCTCCGGCACCGAGGGTATGGCCCCGAAATCCAGGTACTCATCCGGACGGACAAACCGGTTGTCCTGCAGGAACCGGGTCAGCTCTTCATAGCGCCCCTCTTCGTGTACCGGTATCAGCCACCACAGCGGGTACCGCCCACCCAGGTGAATTGCGGTTCGGTAGAATTCATCGAGCAACAGGAAATGCTGCGCGCTGCCACAGTCCTCACTGCTGACCTGCGCCGTATCACGGCCCCGACGGAAGTCCTCGGCACTGAACACGAACAGGTTCAGTTCCAGGCCGAAGCTGGCCGCCCAGTCCGTCACACGAAGGGCTTTCTGCCGCAGCGCCTCTACCCGGTGGGGCGGAAGCTCCGGGCGATGGCAAACCCAGACATCCAGGTCACTGGCCACCGAGTGGCCCAGCGAGCCCGGGCTCCCCATGAGGAACAGCCCGGAAAGTTCTGCGGTCGCCGTACGCTTGCCTGGCCGGAACGACCGGACAATCCGCTGTGCAGCCTGCAGGGCCTGGTCAGACGGCTCGTACCTGTCCAGCCCGTGGGCGCATTCACCTGCATAGTACCCGGGCATTGCCGGGTGATTGAGATGGAATACCAGTGGCAGCAGGTCCAGCACGATCTGCTGGCGCAGGGTCAGTGCAGAACGGGCACGGTCGAGCCGCACACGGTTCAGGGCGAGGAAGCGCGTAACGATCGCCTTCAACAGCTTGCGATCAACGCCTTCGGAAAAATCTATGACAACAGGTCGTTCCTGCACTCTTTGACCAGGCTCCAGAACTGAGACGTTTTCTTTCTACGTTTAATCTGTACAATGTGACGAGTTTGGCATTTGGATAGCCTACCAGTCTACGGAAAGACTGGGTCAGGATTGACCAGCCAAGGTACCCGGCAATGGGCGCCAGAGAATAAGAAAGAAAAGATCTGACAGGAGTACTCTGACGTGAATGAGCTCGTCATCTGTCGCCACCGCCCCGGTGCCGGCGAAGGTGTGACGACCGTTCTGACCATCGACCAGGACGGTAATATAGCGAAGACGGACCCAAACCTTTCACTCGTGCTCGGTTACGCCGGCAGTGATATCAAGGGTCACTCCCTCAAGCTGTTGATTGCCTCTGCCGAGGACAATCCCCTGTGCCCGGACTATGCCAGTTACCATGACAGCGGTCGTCCCCTGACCGTCACCTTTCGCCACAGCGGCGGACAGTTCATGGCAGCCCGGGTCGTTGTCCGGAAGGCCACACGGAACCGACCATCGCCCCTGGCCAATGGCGAGGCGCCTTTCCCGGCACCCGGAAGAGCGGCACGGTCCCGCCCGCGCGCCGCCGAGCGAGAAGATATTGCCCGTACCAAGGCATTGCTTGCCCACATCCGTAACAGCCTTGCCCGGGGCGGATTGCCGCTGGAGTTCCAGGCGATTCAGGCCATGAAACACCCCGATCAGGGCCTCTGCCTGGAAGTACTTGCACGGTTGCGGGGCCTTGACCAGGGTGACCGGGATATGACCCCGGAAGACTTCCTGCCGCTGATCGAGCGGTTCGAACTGTCCCGCAGACTCGACCGGCAGGTTATCAAACAGACGCTCTGTCACCTGTACCGGCATCCCGAGGTTGCCACATCGCTGGGATACTGTGGCTTCAACCTGTCACGGGGCTCCCTGCAGGACGATGCCTTGCCAGCGTTTATCGGCCAGGCCCTGGAAAAAACCGGGCTCGATCCGGCAAGCCTGTGTTTCGAGATCCCCGCCCGGCACGCCGTCAACCTTACGGCAGAATGCCGGCAGCTCTGTCGCATGTTGCGTCAACTGGGCTGCAAGACAGCACTGGATGGTGCCGGCACCAGTATGGAAAGCTACCGCCTGGCCGGCCGCCTGCCGGTAGACTACATCAAGCTGGCACCGGAGCTAATGGAAGGTCTCCACGATGAGCCCACGCACCTTGTCATGGCGGAAGCACTTCAGCGCATCGCCAATACCACCGGCAAGGTTACCATCGCCACCAGCATTGAAAACGACATTGCCCGTCAGAGGGTGCAGCTCCTGGGCGTAGATTTCATCCAGGGGCGCCATGTCAGCGCCCCGCGACCGTTGGACGAACTCACCAGCGTACCCGGCAGCCATTCAACGGGCGCCATCGCCTGAGCAAACAGGGCCTCCCGGCCCTGTAGCATCCCTGAGCTCCTTGTCAGGCAAGTCGCTTGCGAGCCCGGGCGACCGCGGCCCGAACCTGCGCCGGCGCCGTGCCGCCCAGGTGATCACGGGCCTGCACCGAACCTTCCAGCGTCAGCACGTCGAACACATCCTCACCAATGGTATCGGAGAACTGCTGCAGCTCTTCCAGGGTCATTTCGGACAGGTCTTTCTTCTCTGCCACACCCAGGGCCACCGCCTTGCCTACGATTTCATGGGCATCCCGGAAGGCCACACCCTTTTTCACCAGGTAATCGGCCAGGTCGGTGGCTGTGGAAAAGCCCCGGCGCGCTGCCTCCCGCATATTATCCGCCTTCGAGGTGATCGCCGGCACCATATCGGCATAGGCCCGCAGGCTGCCCTTCACAGTATCGACGGTGTCGAACAACGGCTCCTTGTCCTCCTGGTTGTCCTTGTTATAGGCCAGCGGCTGGCTCTTCATCAGGGTCAGCAGGCTGACCAGGTGGCCGTTGACGCGGCCGGTCTTGCCCCGCACCAGTTCCGGCACGTCCGGGTTCTTCTTCTGGGGCATGATGGACGAGCCGGTACAGAAACGGTCCGGCAGGTCAATGAAATCGAACTGGGCAGAGGTCCACAGCACCAGCTCTTCACTGAAGCGGGACAGATGGGTCATCAGCAGTGCTGCGAAGCTGCAGAACTCGATGGCAAAGTCCCGGTCACTGACCGAGTCCAGGGAGTTCTCGGTGGGCCGGTCAAAGCCTAGCAGTTGCGCGGTCAGAGCCCGGTCGATGGGGTAAGTGGTGCCAGCCAGCGCAGCGGCCCCCAGGGGCATGACGTTGACGCGCTTGCGGCAGTCCTGCAGGCGCTCGGTATCCCGCTCCAGCATCTCGGCCCAGGCCAGCAGATGATGGCCAAAAGTGACCGGCTGGGCCGTTTGCAAGTGGGTGAAGCCCGGCATGATGGTGTCTGCCTCCCGCTCCGCCAGGTCCAGCAGACCGGCTCGCAGACGGCCCAGCTCTTCCGCAATGGCATCAATCTCGTCACGCAGGTACAGGCGAATATCCGTGGCCACCTGGTCATTTCGGCTTCGACCCGTGTGGAGTTTCTTGCCGGTAATGCCGATACGGTCAGTGAGCCGGGCCTCGATGTTCATGTGGACATCTTCGAGACTGACCGACCACGGGAACTCGCCCCGCTCAATCTCGGCGCGGACAGCTTCCAGCCCTTCAATGATCTGCTGCTTCTCATCAGCGGTCAGCACGCCAACCTCCGCCAGCATGGTGGCGTGGGCGATGGAGCCGCGGATGTCGTGGTGATAAAGGCGCTGATCAAAGCCCACAGAAGCCGTGAACTTCTCCACAAATGCGTCAGTGGGCTCGCTGAAACGGCCGCCCCAGGGCTTTTCGGAACTCTTGTTCGGATCGGTCATGGTGTATCTTTCCTGCTGACTGCCCGGCAGAATGGTCCGGGCGCGAAAAATGTGAGCGGATTATAACACCCCGACGAGGACTCTCACCTGCATGACCACCGGCGGCCATATAAATACCGGCCAGGACGACACCCCGGGTAGTGTTTCCGGTTTTTTCGTGCCGGACCTGTGCCGGGTACGGTCGGTGTTCCTGCTGGTGGTCAGCAGTGAACTGACAGCACTGTTGCTGGCCATGGCCCACGCCCGGGGTCAGTGGGTCGACTGGAACTATTTTGGCCTGGTCTCGCTGCTGGCGCAGTGGACGGTTCTGACCAGCGCCGCCCTGATCTGCCTGGCCCGCCCCTGGCTTACCCGCCTGACCACCACCCGCGCCACCCTTGCCATGGTAGCCCTGGTGATTGCTGACGTGGCTCTGTTCAGCGGGCTGGCCAGCCGCTTCCTGTTCCCTGACGAACCTGCCAGCCAATGGCAGGCCGTGGGCAAAAGCCTGCTGATTGCCGTCATTGCGACCCTTATGGTGTTGCGCTATTTCTATCTCCAGGACCAGTGGCGCCAGCAAAAACAGGCTGAAATGACCTATCGGCTGACAGCACTCCAGGCCCGCATTCACCCCCACTTCCTGTTCAACAGCATGAATACCATTGCCAGCCTGATCAGCACCCGCCCCGAACAGGCGGAAGACGCTGTAATCGACCTGTCGGAGCTGTTCCGTGCCTCCCTGAACACCAGTGAGCGGCTGGTGCCGCTGCGGGAAGAACTGGCCCTGTGTCGCCGTTACCTGGCACTGGAGCAACTGCGCCTGGGGGACCGCCTTCAGGTGGACTGGCGAACAGACGAAACCCTCGGCGACCAGGCAATCCCGCCCCTCACACTTCAGCCACTGGTGGAGAACGCCATCTATCATGGCATCCAGCCCCGCCCGTCAGGCGGCACCGTGGTTATTGAAAGCCAGCGCAGCGGGCAGTACGTTTACCTGCTGGTACAGAATCCGAAACCGGACAGTGGCGCCAGTCAGCACCGGGGCAATCGTGTGGCACTGGCCAACATCCAGGCCCGCATCCAGGCGCTGTTCGGAGAAACCGCCGTGCTCAAGCACAGCCACCAGGGTGATCGCTACACGGTGACCCTGCGACTGCCCTGGCAAACCACAGGCATGCCCCGATGACCCAGCGACGAGTAATCATTGCCGATGACGAACCCCTGGCCAGGGAAAGGCTGGGCCGCATGGTCGACGAACTTGATGGGTACCAGGTCGTGGCGGAAGCGGCCACCGGAATGCAGGTACTGGAAGCCGTGGCCAGCCACGCGCCAGATATCCTACTGCTGGACATTCGCATGCCCGGGGGCGATGGCCTGGAAATCGCTGAGCAGCTCGGCACCCAGACTGCCCCGCCCGCCATTATCTTCTGCACAGCCTACGACGAGTACGCCATACGCGCCTTCGACGTGCAGGCAGCCGCCTACCTGCTCAAGCCCGTACGCCGCCAGGCACTGGCCGACGCGCTGCGCCGGGCAGAGCGGCTGAACCGTGCCCAGCTGCAGGCACTGCGGACCCGCCAGGCGGATAACCCGCAGCACCTGAGCGTGACCAGCACCCGGGGCACGGAACTGGTGGACATGACCCGGGTGAGGTATTGCGAAGCCGACCAGAAGTACGTCACCCTCCATCACGACAAGGGCGAGACCCTGACCGATCTCAGCCTCAAGGCCCTGGAGCAGCGGTTCCCGGATCACCTTCTGCGGATTCACCGCAACACACTGGTCGGCACCCGCTATGTCCAGGCGCTGGAGCGACAGGACGATGGTGCCTGCCAGCTCAGGCTGAGCGACGTACCCGATGCCCTGCCCGTCAGCCGGCGGCACGTTGCCCGGGTGCGGCAACGCCTGCGGGAACTCTGAAGACGGGACTTTTGGCGGCTGGCGCGTTAGGCTTGTGGTCATCTCTTTATTGGCTGCGGGGTCCCCGTATCGCCACGAATTCTCACCGCTGAAGAACACGGACATCATGGCAAAACGTACACTGCGTATCGCAACCCGTAACAGCGCCCTCGCCCTGTGGCAGGCGGAATTCATCAAGGCCGAACTGGAGCGCCTGCACGATAACGTCGAAGTGGAGCTGCTGGGCATCAAGACCCAGGGTGACAAGATCCTGGACGTGCCCCTGGCGAAGATCGGCGGCAAGGGCCTGTTCGTGAAAGAACTGGAAGAGGCCATGCTGGACGGCCGCGCTGACCTGGCGGTGCACTCCATGAAGGATGTGCCCATGGTGTTCCCGGAAGGCCTGGGGCTGGTCGCCATCTGCGAGCGGGAAGATCCCACTGATGCCTTTATCAGCAATGACTATGACACGGTCGAAGACCTGCCTCACGGCGCCGTGGTAGGCACTGCCAGCATGCGCCGGGAGTCGCAGCTGCGAGCATACCGGCCAGACCTGGACATCCGCACCCTGCGAGGAAACGTGAACACCCGCCTGGCCAAGCTGGATGCCGGTGAGTACCAGGCCATCGTGCTGGCCTCGTCCGGCCTCAAGCGCCTGGGCTTCCATAACCGCATACGCTACACCCTGCCCGACACCCTCTCCCTGCCTGCGGTCGGCCAGGGCGCGCTGGGTATCGAATGCCGCCTGGATGACCAGCAGCTCATCGACCTGCTGGCGCCCCTGAACCACAAGGATACCTGGGACCGGGTCAGCGCCGAGCGCGCCCTTAACCGTCGCCTGGAGGGCGGCTGCCAGGTGCCCATCGCCGCCTACGCCCTGCTGGAAGATGACGATACCCTGTGGCTGCGGGGACTTGTGGGGGCCGTCAATGGCGAGCAGATCCTGCGAGTGGAAGGCCGCTGCCCCCGGGAAGACGGTGAAAAGCTGGGCCGCAAGCTGGCAGAAGACCTCCTCAACCAGGGCGCGGACCGGATTCTCGCCGATATCTATGGCCACACCCCGAAATAAGCCGTGCGCCCTTGCCGGCGCCCGGGTACTGATCTGCCGGCCAGAACCGGAAGCCAGCCGCCTGGCGACCGCTTTTGAGGCCGCCGGAGCCAGTGCCCGGGTGCTGCCGGCGATCGAACGGGTACCGCTGCCGGAAACCCCCGAAGCTCGCCAGGTCATTCTCGACCTCGACTTGTACCAGCATGTCATTGCTGTCAGCCCCTACGCGGCCCGGCAACTGCTGGAGCGCATTGATACCTGGTGGCCCCAGTTGCCCGCCGGCATCCAGTGGTACGGCGTGGGCGCCGGTACTGCGGCAGTTATGGCCGGGGCCGGCCTGGCCCCGGAACACCCAGCCACCGGGTTCACCAGCGAGGCCCTGCTGCAGCATCCTTCGCTGCAGGCCCTGGCAAATGACAAAGTCCTGCTGGCCAGGGGCGAGCAGGGCCGGGAGCTGCTGCGGGAAACCCTGGAACAGCGGGGTGCGCGGGTCACGGTGCTTCCCCTGTACAGGCGACAGCGGCCCTCCCCGCCCAGCGAACTTGTAGAAGCCAGCCTCGACGACTTCAAGCCCGATGTTGTCATCACGCTCTCGGGGGAAACATTGAACAATTTCATCGCACTGAGTGAAAATAGCAGCCATAATTGCCATGACAGCCTGCTCCTCGTACCCGTTGACCGGGTCGCCCGCCAGGCCCGGGAAGCCGGCTTCGCCCGGGTGGTGAGTGCCACCGGCATGGCCGACGAGGAAATCGTGGACCGGGTGATTCACTGCTATCCTCATCTACAGAACGGCATAACCTGCCACCCGGAACGCCCTGACCGTCAGTAAGGATGCCCGTGACCGAATCGAACAATCAGCTGCCCGCTACCACCCCCCACACCAATCCGCCATCCGGGGGAAAAACCTGGCCCCTGTGGATTTTCTGCCTGATCCTGCTGGTGGGCCTGGTGGCCCTGTCCCTCTGGAGCTGGCAACAATGGCTGTCTCAACAAAAACTGGAGCAGTCCGTTGGGCACGTCAGTGAGCTGAACCGCCAACTTGACCAGCGGCTCGACCAGGGCACCAATGACCGCAGCGACCGCCTGCAGTCGCTGGAAAGCAGCCTCCGGGAACAGCAACAGCAACTGGGTGAACAGCAACGGCAGATTGACCACAACGCCCGGGAATTACTGGATACCGGCAACCGTACACGCACTGACTGGCTGCTGGCAGAGGCGGAGTACCTGCTGCGTATCGCCAATCAGCGCCTGCTGATCGAACAGGACATCCGCGGTGCCCTCGCAGCGCTCAACTCGGCTGACGACGTGCTCAGGGAAACCGACGACGTGGGCACCTACCCGGTACGGGAGCGGTTGGCCAGGGAGATCATGGCCCTTCGCAGCGTGACAGATGTGGACCGGACCGGCCTTTACCTGAAGCTGGAAGCAGCGCGGGAAACCGTCACCGATCTTACCGACCAGGCCCTGATCAAGGACCAGGCCCCTGGCTCTGATCGCGGTAAATCCGGGCAGGCCCAAGCGTCCGCTGAGGAACAAGGCCCTGCCGCCAGGGCCTGGCAGAGAGTAACCGACAGCCTCGCAAACGTGGTGTCTGTTCGCCGACTGGACGAGCCTGTCAAACCTCTGCTGTCCCCGGACCAGAGCGCCTGGGCCAGGCTGAACCTGCAACTGATGCTGGAGCAGGCGGAACTTGCGGTTCTGCGTGGGCACGAAGACCTTTATACACAGGCACTGGAGAAGGCGGTGACCTCCCTGGAAACCTGGTACGACGGTACCGATAACCGGGTAACCGCCCTGCGGGATACCCTGGCGGAACTCAGGGACCAGGATATCAACCCTGAGTTGCCGGATATCAGCCAGTCCCTCACGCTCCTCAAAGGTCGTATCGCGGGTCGCCACGCCAACAACGAGGCCGAAATGGATGGCGACGCACCGGCTAGCGGCAACGAGGGTGATGACTCATGATTCGGCTGGTCATTATCCTTGTCGTTGCACTGCTGCTTGGCCTTGGCCTGAGCCTCGGGCTGCAATATGACCTTGGATATATCCGCATCAGCCTGGGCAATTACCTGGTGGAAACCAATTTCTGGGTCGGGGTGGTTCTGCTGGTCGCCCTCACCCTGGCGCTGATGCTGCTGATTTCGACCATCCGCCGGTTGAGTATGGGAGCAGGAGCCGTCAGTCAGTGGCTGGCCAGGAACCAGCAGCTACGAGCACGCCGCCGCACGACCGAGGGGTTACTGGCGCTGGCTGAGGGTAACTGGCCCCACGCACGCAAAAAGCTGGAGGCCTCTGCCGAGCAGGCAGATACACCGCTGATCAACTACCTGGCCGCCGCCCAGGCAGCGTCGGAGTCCGGCGACCACGACGCCGTGGATGAGCTGCTGCGCAAGGCCTTTGAAAGCACCCCCGGCTCAGACCTGGCTGTGGGCATTACCCAGGCCCAGCTCCAGCTTAATGCCAACCGCCTGGAGCAGGCCCTTGCCACCCTGGTCCGGTTGCGCAAGCAGGCGCCTCATCACCCCTTTGTTCTCAAGCTTCTGAAAAATACCTACCTGCGGCTGGAAGATTGGCGAGAACTGTCGAGGCTGCTGCCAGAACTGCGGAAACGCCAGCTGGGAAACCCGGAGGAGTTGAGCCAGCTGGAGCGAACCGTTTGGCATAACCTTTTGCACCGGGCGGCGGATGACAGCCGGCGCCGGGATGACCCAACGGTTTCGGACCTGACGAAACTCTGGGATGAAATCCCGTCATCCATGCGCCGTGACGAGCACACTATCCGGGTCTATGCCGAGCTGCTGGCCAGGGCCGGGCAGGAGGCACAGGCCGAGACCCTGTTGCGGAAGGTTCTTCGCAATCACTGGAGTGACGAGCTGATTCATCTGTACGGGCGCATCTGTGGGTCGAAGCCGGATGAACAGTTGCTGGCGGCCGAGCGCTGGCTTCAGGACCGGCCCAACAATCCGGAGCTGCTGTTGGCCCTTGGCCGCCTCAGCCTGCGCAATGAGCTCTGGGGCAAGGCCCGGGAGTATTTCGAGACCAGCCTGCATTTGCGTCGCAGCCAGGAGACCCTGGCTGAGCTGAGCCGTCTGAATGCCCATATGGGGGATGAGGACGCCAGTATGCGGCTTATGCAGGGCCTGGTTAGGGAAACCGGGTTGCCTGAGTTGCCTATGCCGAAAGCCTGATTGCTTCGGGTGGTTTGGCTTGGGTACCTGGGGCTGACTGGTTATTGTGGGCGGTTGGTATTGGGTGCCTCGGGCTGATCCTTAGTTTATAGGCGGTTACGTTTGGGTGCCTGGGGCTGCGGTGGGGGACCTTTTTCCGCTGCAATTCACGGTACGTCCTGTACCGACCTTGCACCGCGCCATCCATGGCGCTGCTCCAAAAGGTCCCCCACCACATCCCCGTGTGAATTCCCAGTTACCGCAGCAAAGACAACAGAATACCCGCCCGTTAGACACCAAGCGTAGCTAATGTTGCATGCTTGAGCTTGAGGGCAACTCATTTGTACGGATGTTTCGGGGCTGGGGGTGCTTTCGCAGCAGCGCCATGGATGGCGCGGTGCAAGGTCGGCCCAGGGATGGGTCGTGAATTGCAGCGGAGAAAGCACCCCAGCCCCGAAGCATTGCACAGAAGCCTCAGACCCTGAAGCAACGCCTACCGCAAGCGATAAATACTTCCTCAAGTCCCGAAATAATACTCTAACCGTTCCGCTGCCAGGCCGTCAGCTCGGCAATGGTGTGCTGATACTTGCGGGCCGTCTCGCGGATGACGAAGGGCACGTCCACCGGTTCGCCGAGCAGGTCAAAGTGCGGCGCCAGTATATCCTTCATGCCGTCCAGTACGGTGAACGGCGCACCGTGGCGCTTGAAACCACCTATCCACTTTTCTCTCGGGGTGAATTCCTGCATCAACGTATAGGGTGAGCTGATCACCAGTACGCCGTTATCGTTCAGCAGCTTGTGGACACCCGAAAGGAAGGCCCCGGGATCCTGCAGGCGGTCGATCAGGTTGCCGGCGAACACCAGGTCGTAGCACCCATGCTCCGGGCCCAGGTTACAGGCATCCGCCACCTCGAACCTGACGTGATCGGCCCGGTTTGCCAGTTGGTGACTGGCCAGCGAGGCCGTTGCCTGATGGCCCAGTTCCCCCTGCTCCCGCAGGAAATAATCGATCTCGCCATCCCGCTTCAGGGTATTGGCAGCTTCGATAAAGCGGTTGGAGAGATCCAACGCCACTACCTCGTCAAATGCCCTTGCCAGTTCGAAGCTGGTTCGCCCCACGGCACAGCCAAGGTCCAGCGCCCGTTTCTTCTCCTTCCCTGCCATATGCTCCAGGCAGATACTGGCGCAGCGGGCGGGGTAGTTGCCGACACCGAAGTAGCTGTCGCCGTAATGGAACGCCAGGTACTGGCCCAGCAGTTCATCCGTTTCATATACATTCATGGTCGCTCTCCGGGGTGGTCCGATTACAGGGCGCAGGTCCTGAACCCAGTGTAGACGTCATTGCGCTGCGGCAGGTATGCCTGCCGATAGGTTCCCCGGATCAGGACCGACGAAGTGGCGCAGCCCCCGCCTTTGGTGACCTTGTGATCTCCGAACTGGAGAGTCGACATGAACGGATACATGTCGACCTTGAAGCCATCGTAGGGAAGGAACTGGTCGCTGGTCCACTCCCAGCAGGTGCCGACCATCTGGCGGCACCCGAAAGGGCTTTCCCCTGCCGGCAGTGCGCTGACCGGCTGCTGTGCCATGCTGGTGGCATCCATATCGGCCCGTTCCGGGGTGGGCGGCTCATTGCCCCATGGAAAGCGGCGGAAGGGCTCACCGGGGCGGTTGCCCAGGGCGGCTACTTCCCACTCGGCTTCGGTGGGCAACCGGCGGCCGGCCCAGTTACACCAGGCCTCTGCTTCCCAGTATGAGATATGGACTACCGGGGCATCGGGTTCCAGGGGACGCCACTGGTCGAACAGGCGCTCCTGCCAGTCACCGCCATGCAGGCGCCAGTAAAGGGGATGTGTTGGCGCTCGCATAACCGGCTCCCGCTCGCCGTGAACCAGGGCAACGTCGGTTTCGGTTTGCAGCCACTTGCGCCCGCCGAAGGACCAGAGTTCGGGGCGACGGTATCCGCCGTCTTCCACGAAGGCCAGGAACTCGCCATTGCTGACCGGCGCCCGGGCAATGCGGAAGGCCTCCAGCTCGACGGTATGGCGCGGCTTTTCTCCATCGAAGGCAAAGTCATCGCCGGCGTAATCCGGGGAATCTCCCGGCATGCCGATCAGCCAGGTTCCGGCGGGAATCTCAGCATCGCCCAGCGGCTGTTTCCTTGTTGCGGAAAACTCCTGATCAACGACAACACCGGGGGGCGCCGGATAGCCGACGGTCTGCCGACACCAGGTCATGGACTCGATGTGCATGTGCTGGTGATAGATGGCATAGCGGTAGAGGTACCGGGCCCGGTCGTCCAGGGGCTGCTCCCGGATACGGCGGGCAATCCGGTCGTAGATGGTGAGCATGTATTCCCGGGTCTTCTCCCGACCCGGGAAGTAGTCGCGATTCCAGCGATCCCGGTGATCAATATGGAAGGAATCCCAGAGGTCGTCCATGGCGGGATCATAGCTTGGCGTGCCGTCGAGTAGGCTCAGCACGAAGACTTCGTAGAAAAAGGCCGAATGCCCCATTTCCCATAGCGGCGGGTTAACTCCGGGGTGCCAGGGCACTTGCAACTGGTCGTCCCCGAGCGTGTCCACCAGTGCCAGGGTGCGCTGCCGGGCATCCTCAAGCAGTGCCAGCAATTGATCTCTTTGATACATGAGTTTCTTTATCCCGCGAGTTCCGTACCTGAATCTACTCGAAGATTAACACAGTGGATCAATACCCCGGACAGAACAAAGCCCGGCGAACCGGGCTTTGTCTGGACTCAGCTGGCAGCGGATCGTTTGCGACTCTGTCGCCAGTCACCAAAGTCTTCAATCAGCTTGAAGAAAAGCGGTACGAAGAACAGCGCCAGTGTACTGGCCACGATCATGCCGCCGACGACCACGGTACCGATTTCCTGTCGACTGGCAGCGCCAGCACCCGTACTGAAGGCCAGCGGCATGGAACCCACGATAAACGTCAACGCTGTCATCATGATGGCCCGGAAACGCTGGCGGGCCGCCTCGCTGGCTGCTTCCGTGCTGCTCATGCCAGCACGGCGGTTCTGGGCGGCGAATTCCACGATCAGGATGGCGTTCTTGGCCGCCAGGCCGATCAGTACCAGCAGCCCCACCTGGAAGTAGATGTCATTGGGAAAGCCCCGCAACAGGGAGGCGGCCGCCGCGCCGAAGACACCGAAAGGTACTGCCGTCGCCACAGCCAGGGGCAGTCCCCAACGCTCGTACTGGGCTGACAGGATCAGGAACACCAGCAGCAAACCAAGGCCGAAGGCGATCATACCGGTGTCCGCGCCGGCCTGCAGCTGATAGGCCTCGCCGGTCCAGCCCAGCTGGGTATTGCGATCAAACACATCGTCGCCAACGGCGACCAGCGCCTGGAGCGCATCCCCGGTCGTGAAACCGGGGCCAGGCTCCGCCAGCAGCTTGGCCGAGGGGTACAGGTTAAAGCGATTGAGGATATCCGCCCCGGCACTGCGCTCCAGGTCAACCAGTGAGCTCACCGGGATCATCTCGCCATACTGGGATCGCACGAAAACCCGACGCAGATCCTCCGGGTGGCTGCGGAACTCACCTTCCGACTGCAGGTTTACCTGCCAGTTTCGGCCAAGCAGGGTAAAGTCGTTCACGTACAGCGAGCCAAAGGTGCTCTGCATGGTGGTGAAGACCTGGTCCACGGGCACACCCGCAGCCTGGGACTTTTCCCGGTCGACGGAGGCCTCGTACTTGGGAATACCGGTATCCAGTGTCACCCGCACGTTCTGTAGTTCCGGGCGCTGATTGGCTGCCTGGGCAAACTGGTCGGCGATGGCCTTGAGCTCGGCGGTGGTCCGGCCACCCCGCACCTGTACATAGCCTTCCACGCCACCCGTGGTCGAGAGGCCCTGAATGGGGGGTGGTGTAAAGGCCATCACCCGGGCATCCGGCATACCGGCACCGATACCCATGATCTTGCCGGCCACGGCATCGGCACTCTGCCCAGGCCCTTCCCGTTCGGACCAGTCTTCGAGGGTGACGAATGACACCCCTGCATTGGTACGCAGCGCGCTCGCGATAATGTCATAACCGGCGAATGCCACGGCGTTGGCGATCTCCGGGACTTCCATCATCTGGCTGACCAGGTCGTCCCGCATGTCGGCGGTGCGACTCAGCGAGGAAGCCGCCGGCAGTGATGGGGCCACCAGCACGAAGCCCTGGTCTTCCTTGGGCACCAGGCCGGACGCCATGTTGTTCAACAGGAATACCGTGCCCGCCAGCATGGCCACAAACAGGAACACCCCCAGCACCACGTGCCGGAGCAGGAAATCCACAACCTTTACAAAGCCACTGGTAATGACATCGAATCCCTTGTCGAACCAGCGGAACAGGATCATCTGCTTTTTCGGCTGACCGCCGAGCAGCATGGCGCACATGGCCGGGGTAAGCGTCAGTGCAACCACGCCCGAAATGACCACGGATACGGCGATGGTAATGGCAAATTGTCGGTAGAGTTCGCCACTGAGCCCTCCGAGGAACGCCACAGGGGCAAACACCGCCACCAGTACCAGGGTCGATGCCACCACGGCTCCGGACACCTGCTTCACGGTTTCCACCGAGGCATGGTAGGACGACATGTTTTCTTCCTTCATCAGCCGCTCGGCGTTCTCCATGATGATGATGGCGTTATCCACCACCACCCCGATGGCCAGTATCAGTCCGAACAGGGTGAGCAGGTTCACCGAAAAGCCCAGGGCCTGCATGCCGGCGAAGGTGCCGATCAACGAGACCGGAATAGCCACCAGCGGGATCAGGGTGGCCCGGAAGTGCTGGAGGAACAGGAAGGTAACCACGACCACCAGGAGCACCGCCACGATAAACGTGCTGATCACCTCCTGGATGGAGATGTCGATAAATCGGGTGGTGTCATAGGGCACGCTGTAGGACAGCCCCTCGGGGAAGCGACTGCTGATGTCATCCATGGCTTCGCGCACGGCTTCCGCAGCATCCAGCGCGTTGGCGCCGGGCTGCAGGTAAACCCCAACCGGCACCGTGGGCTCACCGTTGAAGGTGGCGTCGAAGTCGTAGTTCTGTGCCCCCAGTTCAATACGGGCCACATCCTCGAGCCGCAGGCTGGCGCCATCCTCATCGCTGCGCAGGATGATGTTACCGAACTCTTCCGTGCTTTCCAGGCGTCCGGGCACCGACACACTGTAGGTAAAGGCCTGGCCCTGCGGCGCCGGCTCCGCACCGATACGGCCAGCAGCGAATTGTGCGTTCTGTGAACGAATGGCCCCGGCCACGTCGGCAGGGGTCAGTTCATACTGGGCCAGCTTGTCGGGCCGCAGCCAGATACGCATGGAGTAGTCCTGGGCACCGAACAGGGAAGCGTTACCTACCCCGGGAACCCGCACCAGCTCGTCCAGTACGTTCAGCAGGGCGTAGTTGGAGATTTCCACCACGTCCATGCTGCTGTCTGGCGATGACATCGCCAGCACCATCAAGATCGATGTGGAGCGGGCCTCCACGGTAACCCCCAGATCCCTTACCGCCTGGGGCAGGCTGGCAGTGGCCTGCTGAACCCGGTTATTGACGTTGATGGTGGCCTGGTCCGGGTCGGTACCAATCTCGAAGGAGACGGTAATGCGGAAGCTCCCGGAGTCCGTGGCGTTGGACTCCAGGTAGATCATGTCGTCCACGCCGTTGATCTGCTGCTCCAGCGGTGCCACCACTGCGTCAGAGATCACTTCAGCACTGGCCCCCGAATAACGACCATCCACCACCACCTGGGGTGGCACTACATTGGGGTACTGCTCAACAGGCAGGCCAAACAGGGAGATAGTGCCGCCGAGAAGAATGACAATGGAGATAACCGACGCAAAGATGGGCCGGTCGATAAAGGTGCGCAGCATTACTCGGCTCCTTCCGGTTCGGACCCGGCCACCTCGACTTCAATGCCATCCCGCAGCGCTACCATGCCACTGGTGACAACCTGGTCACCAGCCTGCAGCCCCTCCGTGATGACCTGCAGGCCATCAACCACCGGGCCCAGCGTGATGTAGCGACTGACTACCTTGTTATCTTCACCAACCACGAACACACGGGCACCTTCCGGCCCCTGACCGACAGCACTCTCCGGCACGGTAAAGGCACCTTCAAGGGTTTGCAGCTGGATTCGCACCCTTACAAACTGCCCCGGTACGATGTGGTATTCCTTGTTGGGAAACACTGCCCGTGCCATGACCGTGCCGGTACGCGGGTCCAGGGTGCTGGCCGTAAAGTCCACGGTCCCTTCGTGCTGGTAGGCCTCGCCATCCACCGTAATCAGCACTGCAGACAAGGTATCGTCACCATTTCCGGAAGCCGCCATCGCCTCCCGCGCCCGGCGCTGGATGGTCGCGTCATTCTCCGGGAGTGCGAACCGAACGTGAATCGGATCGTGCTGAACAATGGTGGTCAGCAAGGTTCCCTGCTGGATCAGGCTGCCCTCGGGTAGATCTTCCAGGCTGGTGGCACCGGACACCGGCGCGGTCACTTCAGTGTAATCCAGGTCGAGCTGGGCCTGGGACAGGCCTGCGTCTGCCACCGCCACGTTCGCCCGTGCCAGCTCCAGCGTAGACCGGGCCGAATCGCGGTCCCGCTCACTGATTGCTCCCCGGTCATAGAGGGAGGAGATACGGTTCCATTCCCGCTGGGCCTGGCTCAGCTCAGCACGAGCCACCTGCAACCTGGCTTCGGCACCCTGAACGGCCGCCGCCGCCGGGGCCCGGTCAATGCGGAACAGGGCGTCACCTTCCTCGACCAGCTCACCTTCATTGTAGAGGCGCTCTTCCAGGATACCCTGGGTACGGGCCCGCACTTCAACTTCACGGGCGCCCCTGGCACGGCCGGCGTACTCTTCTTTCACCTCCACACGGGTGGGCTCTGCAGTTTCAACACGAACCTGCGGTGGCGGCTGCTGCCCTCCCGGCCCTTCCTGAGACGACTGCGCTTCATCGTTATTACTGCAGGCTGCCAGCAGCATCGCTGTAATAACGATCAACACGCCAGTGAAAGCAGACCTTGACCGGTTTCGAGACAGCATGGAGGGACTCCCGTCATTTTTTGAGAAAAGGCAAGGCAGACAAAAATACATTCATGGTTGTATGTATGCAACGAAAAACTGGCTACAATGGCCCGGCCCTGCCGCCTTGATCCGGTGGCCCACATTCGTTACCACCCAGGACCACCATGGCCAGAAAAACCAAGGCGGAAGCTGAAGCCACCCGGGAGGCCATCCTCGATGCGGCAGAACAGCTCTTCTTTGAAAAAGGGGTTAGCTGCACATCGCTGGAGCAGATTGCCGGCGCCGCCGGCGTTACCCGCGGCGCCATCTACTGGCATTTCCGCAACAAACAGGACCTGTTCGAGGCCATGCTCGGCCGGGTCAGCAACCCCATGAGCGCACGCCTCGAGGACTTACTGGAGCAACAACGGGACATTACCGCCCTGCGGGCAATCTGTATCGACTCGCTGCGGCAGCTGGCCACCAGTGAACACCACTTCCGGGTGTTTTCAATCCTGTTCCTGCGCACGGAGTCCGACACCGGCCTGGCCGCCCAGGACCAGCTGTCCGGAAAAGCCGTCGAGCAACTGACAGACTACTTCAGCGCCGAGCCGGTCCGGCACGACCTCGCTGAGGGGGTCACCCCGAAGCTGGCGGCCATGTCGATACACACCTATTTCGCCGGTATTTACTTCGAATGGCTGAAAGCACCCCAACGCTGGAACCTGGCGGAGCAGACACCAGCGCTGGTGGATGTCATTCTGAGAGGACTGCTACGCCCCGGAGTCAACTTCCGGGACCGGGCATAAAACCGGTGCCTCAGGCCCAGACTAGCAGGATCACCGGTACCGAGATGGCAACGACCAGGGCGGACAGGGGCAGGCCGAGGCGCCAGTAATCACCGAAACGGAAGCCGCCGGGCTCCATGACCAGGGCATTGGACTGGTGCCCGATCGGGGTCAGGAAGGCACAGGAGGCACCGACCGCTACCGCCATCAGGGTGGCATCCGAGGCAATATCCAGCTGTCCCGATAGACTCAGTGCAATGGGAGCAACCAGGATGGCAGCCGCTGCGTTATTGACAACGTTGGACAACAGCATGGTCCCGGTAACCAGCACAACCAACAGCACCGCAGGCGAGAGCCCCTGACCGACCGCCATCAACTGGCCGGCAATAAGGGCAGCGCCCCCTGATGATTCCAGGGCTCCACCGACAGGGATCATTGCGCCCAGCAATACGATGATGGACCAGTCGATAGCCTGGTAAGCCTCCGTGGTGTCCAGGATATCAGCCAGCACCATAGCCACCGCCGCGCCCACCAATGCCACCGGAGCCGCCAGCCACCCCGCCAGTATGACAGCGATCGCACCCAGGAAGATGCCACTGGCAATCCATGTGCGGCGCTGGGTACCGAATTGCAGCCCTCGTTCCGCCAGCGGCAGGCAGCCAATATCCCTCAAGGCATTGCTGAGGGTGTCGTCCTTACCCTGGACCAGCAGGATATCACCGGCCCGCAGCCTGATCTGACCTACCCGCTGTTTGAGCCGGTGCCCCTGGCGAGCGACGGCAATAATCACCAGCCCATGACGCTCCATCAGCCGCAGCCGGTTAGCGGTATGGCCGATAAGGGAGGAGTCCGGCGTAACGATCGCCTCTGCGATACGGTAGTCCTCCTGGTCCAGGTCGTCCCGGTTTGCGCCGTTGTCTTCACCCAGCTCAAGCCCGGCTTTGTCCACCACCGCCTGGAGACTGTCAGTATCCGCCTGCACCAGTAGCAGGTCACCAGCACGCAGTACCTGGTAGGTGGACGGCGCCAGCTGGCGGCTTCCGTTACGGATCAGGCCCACCACCGCCAGGTCAGCGTCATCACGGCTGTCGGACAGCAGGTCATGGAGCGGGCGACCGATGTAATCCGACTCCTCCGGAACCCTCAACTCAGTGAGGTAATCGCCGACACTGAACAGCTTTTCACCGTCGTCTGCGTCGCCCCGCCGGGGAGTCAGTCGCCAGCCAATCAGGGCGATAAAAGCAACCCCCGCAACGGTAATGGCGGCACCCACCGGCAAAAAGTCCAGCAGGCCAAAAGGACTGCCTCCTTCACGGTAAGAGGCGATGATAATATTCGGCGGCGTACCGATCAGCGTCATGGTACCCCCCAGTAACGAGCCAAAGGCCAGGGGCATCAACAGGTAGGAGGGTGAACGCCCGGATTCCCGCGCCATCCAAACCGCTACGGGCATCAGCAACGCGAGTGCGCCCACGTTATTGATAAACCCTGAACACAGGGCCACGACACCGGTCAGGGTAGCCACCTGCAAGGCCGGCCGGTCACCGACCCGCCCCAGCACCCGGGCGATGCTGTCCACCACGCCGGCATTCACCAGCCCCTGACTGATCACCAGCACCGCTGCAACGGTAATTACGGCAGGGTGCCCAAACCCGCTAAAAAGCGCGTCCGTTGGTACCAGCCCTGCTACGGCCACCACCAGCAGCGCCAACATGGCAACCAGGTCGAACCTGATGCGGTTCCAGATGAACAGGCCGAGAGTGGCCAGCAGTACAGCAAATACGATGCCCTGATCGGTCGTCAACGTTCCTGATCCTTTCCCGATTTGTCTACAAAACAGCTGTTTAAGCCGGAAGCATGTCAGAAAACTGTGCCTGACATCACAGCTCATTTATGACGGTGAGTTAATATACTGCTGCTCATCCTACGAGGGTTACCTTCTCCACATCCAGTAACACTCAATACAACCAAGCAAGGGAGTGCCATGGCAGACCAGAAATATAAAATCGTCTTCGACGGACGCATTGCGGACAACGTTCCGGCAAACCAGGCCCGGGACAATATCCAGTCGCTGTTCGGCATTTCGGTCGCCAGGGTAGATCAACTGTTCTCCGGACAGCCCGTGGTGATGAAATCCGGCCTTGATGACAGTGCCGCAGACAAGTACACGAACCGCCTGCTCCAGGCCGGCATCGTGGCCAGCAAGGTGGCCATGAGGGCTCCCGCTGCCGTGGTACCGCCGACACCACCCACTCCGCCCCCGAACCCCACGGAGCCCACCGAAACAGGTCGCGACGATCGCCAACCCCGCATCGCCAGGTTCCTGTTCCACGGTAACGGCAAGGAATACTTTGGGATCTGGATCGTCAATATCCTTCTGACCATTGTTACCCTGGGCATATACTCTGCCTGGGCCAAGGTACGCAACCTGCAATACTTCTATGGCAACACCGAGCTGGACGGTGCCAGTTTCCAGTTCCTGGCCAAGCCCCTCACGATACTCAAGGGCCGCCTGATTGCCCTCGCGGCCCTGATCCTGTACTCCGTGGCGTTTGCTTTCTTCCCGATGGCTGCTTTGTTTCTGATGCTCTTACTGGTCCTCGCGACTCCGTGGATTATCGTTCGCTCGCTGCGGTTCTACGCCATCAATACCGCCTACCGTAACGTACGGTTCGATTTCGAGGGTCGTTACCTGGATGCACTGATGCTCACCCTGGTCTGGCCAATCCTCAACGCCTTCTGCCTGTTCCTGCTGACCCCGCTGATTGCCCGCAAGGGGCACCGGTTCCTGGTGGAAGGCAGCCGCTACGGCACGACCCCGTTCCAGTGGCACGGTACCACCGGCACCTACTATCGCTTCTTCGGTATTGGCCTGCTGATCGCCATCGGCGTGATTGTGGCCGCTACCCTGCTGTCGATGATCAACCCGGTTATCGGTCCGATCGTCGGCGCCCTGGGGTACCTGGGCCTGTTTGGTTATTTCAAGGCCGGGCTGGCAAACCTGATGCTGAACCATACCGAGTTGGCCGATCACCAGCTGGCGTCCGAGCAGGAACCCATCCGCCTGGCCTGGATCTTTGTCAGCAACAGCTTCCTTACCGCCCTCACCCTGGGCCTGTACCTGCCCTGGGCCAGGGTGCGCCTGGCCCGGTATCGCGCCGATTGCACCAGCATGGCCATCCAGGGTGACCTGGACCACTTCGTCGCCGCCGAGGGTCGTCGAACCAGCGCCCTTGGCGAGGAACTCGGGGAGGCATTCGACGTTGGTTTCGCTCCGATCTGAGCCCGCGCTCACCATACACGGCCGGTTCTACACTGGCGCCGACTCCCGCAGCCGCCCCGCCCGCCTGTCCCTGGCGGAGGGCGGGCTGCGGCTCGAGACCGACCAGCCAGAGGACTGCCGCGACCTGAAGTCCACAGAAATCACCCTGAGCCCCAGGGTAGGCAACACGCCTCGATACCTTTACCTGCTGGACGACGGGGTATTCGAAACCATCGAGAACGACCAGGTGGACACCCTCTCGCGCCGTGTTCACCAGGGTCTGGGTGCCCGGCTGGTCCATCAACTGGAAAATCACCTTGGACTGATCCTGTTGGCGGCGCTGGTCACCGCGCTGGTAACGGTACTGACCTTTACCCACGGCATCCCGGCGCTGTCGTCGCTGGTGGCCCATACCCTCCCGGACGAGCTGGCAGCCCGGATGTCCAGGGAAACCCTGCAGCAGATGGACGATTACATGCTGTCGCCGTCTGAACTGCCAGCGGAACGCCAACAATCCCTGAACGAGCATTTCGCCCCGCTCCTGGCCCAGGAGCCGGAGTATAGTTTCCAGGTAATGTTTCGCAGCGGCGAAGGTATTGGCGCCAACGCCCTCGCCTTGCCCGATGGCACCATTATCTTTACCGACGAGATGGTGGAACTGGCGCAAGACCCCGATGAGTTGTCAGCCGTGCTGGCCCATGAAATGGGCCATGTCGTGGCCAGCCATGGCCTTCGGAGCGTGGTGCAGTCGTCGCTGGTGGGCTGGATGATCGTGATGATGACGGGGGACCTGTCTGCCGCATCCGACATGGTCGTGGTTGCCCCGGCCGTGCTGATGAACCTGTCCTATTCACGGGACATGGAGCGGGAAGCAGATACCTATGCGCTGGACCTGATGCTCTCACAGGGGCTCGACCCGAGCCATTTCAGCAACCTGATGCTCCGACTGGAAGCATCCCATCAACAGGACACAGGCGAAGAAGCCGGGGAAAGCGGCTGGGGTGAACGTATCGGCGGTGCGCTGTCTTCTCACCCCCTCACCCGGGAACGCATCCAGCAGTTCGAACAGGCAGTGGGCAGTTAACCACTGCCTCTGAACGCAAAAAAGCCGGCGGGATCATCTCCCGCCGGCTTTTTTGTCAGTGGTGCCGGGCGCCCGAAGGCTGCCCGGACCAGACAACGAACCGTTCGATCAGAACTGGTTCATGGTGTTGTCTTTACCACCGGCCTTCAGGGCTGCGTCGCCTGCGAAGAACTCTTTGTGGTCATCGCCGATGTTGGAACCGGCCATGTCCTGGTGCTTCACGGTAGCGATACCCTGACGGATTTCCTTGCGCTGTACGCCTGCAACGTAGGCCAGCATGCCTTCGTCACCGAAGTAGCCCTTGGCCAGGTTGTCGGTGGACAGGGCCGCAGTGTGGTAAGTCGGCAGGGTGATCAGGTGGTGGAACACACCAGCTTCGCGAGATGCGTCACGCTGGAAGTTCTGACACCACTGGTCGGCCAGCTGGGCCAGCTCGGTGCTGTCATACTCTTCGTTCATCAGGCTGGCGCGGTCGTAGGCAGATACGTCCTTGCCTTCTTCCTGCCACGCGTCGAATACCTGCTGACGGAAGTTCAGGGTCCAGTTGAAGGACGGGCTGTTGTTGTAGACCAGCTTGGCGTCGGGCACCACTTCCTTGATGCGGTTTACCATGCCAGCGATCTGGCCAACGTGGGGCTTCTCGGTCTCGATCCACAGCATGTCAGCGCCGTTCTGCAGGCTGGTGATACAGTCCAGAACAACACGGTCTTCGCCAGTGCCAGGCTTGAACTGGAACAGGCCGGAAGCCAGACGCTTCGGCTTCATCAGCTTGCCGTCAGACTTGATGACAACGTCGCCGTTGTTGATCTGGGAAGCGTCGTCGATGTATTCGCCATCGAGGAAGCTGTTGTACTGGTCGCCCAGGTCGCCCGGCTCGTCAGTAACGGCCAGCTTCTGGGTCAGGCCAGCACCCAGGGAGTCGGTACGTGCAACGATAACACCGTCATCAACACCCAGCTCCAGGAACGCCAGACGAACAGCGTTGATCTTGGACAGGAAGTCGGCGTGAGGAACGGTAACCTTACCGTCCTGGTGGCCACACTGCTTCTCGTCAGACACCTGGTTCTCGATCTGGATGCAGCAAGCACCGGCTTCGATCATCTGCTTGGCCAGCAGGTAAGTCGCTTCGGCGTTACCGAAACCAGCGTCGATGTCGGCAATGATCGGCACAACGTGGGTTTCGTGGTTGTCGATCTGCTTGATCAGCTCTTCAGCCTTGGCGTTGTCGCCAGCGTTCTCGGCTTCTTCCAGGGCACGGAACAGGTGGTTCAGTTCCCAGGCATCTGCCTGGCGCAGGAAGGTGTACAGCTCTTCGATCAGGCCGGATACGGCAGTCTTCTCGTGCATGGACTGGTCAGGCAGCGGACCGAACTCGGAGCGCAGGGCAGCAACCATCCAGCCAGACAGGTACAGGTAACGACGCTTGGTGCTACCGAAGTGCTTCTTGATGGAGATCATCTTCTGCTGGCCGATGAAACCGTGCCAGCAACCCAGGGACTGGGTGTACTGAGAAGTGTCGTTGTCGTAGTTCGCCATGTCTTCGCGCATGATCTTGGCGGTGTACTTGGCGATATCCAGACCGGTCTTGAACTTGTTCTGGGCGCGCATGCGGGCAGCGTGCTTCGGGTTGATAGCGTTCCAGGTCGGATTCTGCTTCAGGATAGCAGCAATCTGGTCAACGTCTTTTGAGTAAGGCATGGTCTCAGTCCTTGCAGTTGAGGGTTGAGGATCTTGCAGTGAACCAGCGTCCCGCTCAAAATTTGAGCAGATCACCGAAGAGTGGGGGTTACTTTAGTCACTCACGCCGCATAATTGAAATTTATATTATCTATTTCCGGCATTTTTCCCGTGAATAGCCATGACAGACCAATAACATACTGATTTAAATGACGCCAGCCTCCCTGCCTTCGCCAGTCAGGGCAAGCACGACCAGCCGGTCTCCAGGCTTCAGCTCCAGGTAGTCGCGCCGGGGTGGGTTGAGCTGGAGGCGATGGCCGCGCTCATCAGCCTCTGCACGGTAGACACCGAGAGCCACCTCGCCCTCGGCGGCCAGGGTTTTCTCCAGCAGCAGGAAGTCCGCACTGGCCGGCAGCGGATAGTTGGCCGGATCGCGAAACTGGATCTCCGGGCCGCCCACGGTGAACAGGTCGTCCAACACCACCCGCAGCTCCCGGCGCAGGGCCACCTGGGCCAGCACATGGCTGAGGATCATGGAGCTGATCATCATCTCGCTCTGGTGGCCGTACAGCAACTGGCGGTTGTCCGGGTCGCTCAACTCCATGATCAGTTGTGGTCGCCGGGGCCCTTCCGATAACAGGTCTTCGAGCTGCAGGTAGCCGACCATGGCACGGGCATCCGCTTCTTCCCCGGATGCCAGCCGGTCGCTGCTGACCAGAAGGATAGCGTCGTAGCCCGCCGGTGCGACCTGGCGAAGCTCCTCCTCCACCATGTAGTCCGCCTCCAGGTGACGACAGCTGACGCCGCCGTCAACCCCGGGGTATCGGCTGATCGCCCGCTCCCGCTCGCCGGCCGGCACAACCGAAACCACGTCGACCTCGAAGTCACTGTGACCATAACTGGCCATTTCAGATACCAGGCTGGGCACACGGCGGTTCCATCCAAGCACCAGCACCCGGTGACGACTCGGTGCCGGCCGCCGGCCCCTGCCAGCGGGACTGCGCCGGATTTCAGGCAGCGCTGACTTGTGGCTGTCGGCCTCGGTATCGTCGTAGGCCCGTGCCATGAAAACAACCCTGTCCACGGCTTCGATCCGGGTGTCGGAAGGGGCCGCAAGGTGCACTCCCCAGCCTCCACCGGCCGGCTGCAGCAAACCCAGCACTACGGCATCCGGGCGCTGGGCTGCGAGTTCGGCAAGGGTCATGCCGGCGACGGGCTCACCGCTGCGAACATAGAGCTCATTGCCACCCTCGCCAGCCAGCAGCTCGTTGTAAACCTCGGACAGACCGGGGTGAAGGATGTTCTGGACCATCAACCGGCTGATGGTGACATCCCCGGCTACCACCTCCACCGAACCCGGGTAGGCACGCTCGATCACCGGCAACTTGCGCACGTCCTGCAACTCAGCCACCACGAAGGGCAACGGTGACTGATAATGCCTGGCCTGGGCGGCAATGGATAACAGGGCCTTCACCGTCTCCACATCGGACGTTACGAGGCTGCCCGCCTCATGGGCTGAGCTCGGCACAATCACCGCCGCCGCATCCAGACAGGCCACCCGGTGCAGGGCGTCCGGCTGAATGGCAAGGCCCGAGCGCAGGATGACCTGTCGCGCCCGTGACCCGATACCCGGCTCCATTCGTAACTCATGGACCTGTTCAGCGCTGGCCTCCTCCGCCAGCACCACCAGGTTCAGGCGGGATACATCGTGCTTTTCCAGGAAGCGCCGCATGCGGCCAGTGGAACCCAGCAGCTCGGACAACAGCGGCAGGGTCTGGCTGGTCCAGCCCAGTACGACAATATGGTTCTTCAGGGTGACCGGCGTCAGCCCCCGCTCCAGTTCGTCCATGCGGGCAATCAGCCAGCGGGTCAGGATCGCCACCAGGGTACCCATGAAAACCACGTAGCCGCTGACGGTCAGCAGGGTGGACACAAACCGCTGCCAGGCGCCAACGTCATCGCCCAGGTAGCCCGGGTCGGTGAGTCGCAGGAAGGCCCACCAGATGGCATTGCCGATATGGTCGAAGTCGCCGTCCAGGGGCACCACCAGGATGCCGCCCACCAGGGAGATGATGGCAATGAAGGCGGCCACCACCAGTAACTGGAAACCGGCGCCCTTGACCAGCTGACGCTCAACAAGGAACTTGACGCGATCGACAATACGAAAGGGAAGCATAGAGTCTCTGCCTGGTGAACAATGCCCTATAGAATAACGCAGTTAGCGCCGGCTGCCTCGAGCCATGGCGAAGACCACGTTTACGGGAGTGCTTAGCGACCATGAAGATTTCCGGCCTGATGACTACCGCCCTCCTCGGGCTGCTCCTGAATGGGTGCACGTCAATACCATCCGCAAAGGCCCCTGACGCGCCAGCCACGTTCTACGACACCACAGTAAGGGATCACCAGCAACAACCTGTCCCCCTGGGCCGCCTCGCCGACGAACTGACCTCCGCTGACGTGGTCGTCATCGGCGAGTTTCATGGTCATCAGGGCGCTCACCTGCTGCAGGCCCGGTTGCAGGCCGAACTCCATCAACGCCGGCCAGCTCAGGTGCTGGCCATGGAAGCGTTCAATACCGACGCCCAGGCCGATATCGACCTTTACCTGGCGGATAAGCTGGGGGAAGACGAACTGATCGAGGATGCCAACGCCTGGGAGAACTACCGGGGATCTTACCGGCCGCTAATGGAGTATGCCCGTCGCCACGGGTTACCGGTGATTGCGGCCAACGCACCGTCGGAGGCGGTCCGCTGTACAGGACGGGCGGGCGCCGCCTATGTGGAATCACTGCCCGGGGACCGCCGCCAGGCGCTGCCTTCCGAACCGTTCCCGCCGGTTCCGGGTTACCGTGAACGCTTCTTCGAAACCCTCGGTGGCAACCGTGGGGACCATGCCACCGAAAACCGCCAAAGGCTGGAAAACACCTACCTCGCCCAGCTATTGCGGGACAGCACCATGGCCGAACAGATACT
This sequence comes from Marinobacter bryozoorum, assembly GCF_023156245.1. Lineage (GTDB taxonomy): Bacteria > Pseudomonadota > Gammaproteobacteria > Pseudomonadales > Oleiphilaceae > Marinobacter > Marinobacter bryozoorum. The sequence goes on along the minus strand of NZ_JAKZAH010000015.1, from coordinate 8,935 downwards.
GAAGGCACGGCAGGAGTACCCCGGCCACCAGGTGCTGATGATCACGGGCACCTTCCACAGTGAGCAACGCCAGGGGCTGGTGGCTATCCTTGAGCAAAGGGCGCCGGAGCTGGAGGTACGGGTATTGACCCCATTCATGGATGAAGGGCAGGACCACCCCGAAGTAGTGCAAGGTGATTACTGGTACACCCTCTGGCAGTTACCGACCCGGTACCGGGACGAAAACCGCGAACGGGAACAGATGATGGAACAATTCCGCAACCGCCCTACCCCCGACTGCAGCTGACCGAGGGTGGCCGGCACGCAGATTACTGGGTCTGGACCATCTCGTCAGTCACCTGGTACTCACCAGCCAACCACCGCAGAATTTCCCGGGCGGCGGGCTGGTCATAGCCCCGGTAAGCCTCGCTCAGCCCCGTCAGCCGTTCGGGGCCAATCCGGTGCAACCCGGTGTCCTGGAGAACCAGCAAGTCTGCCAGTAGTTGCCGGGCCATGGTCTCTCCCACCACGGTCCGGGCGGCTTCCTGGAAGGCTTTCCCGTAACAATAGTCCTCGCCCCGCTGATAGCTCAGTGCAAGGGTGAGCGCCGGAATGGCGGTCAGCTGCGGCTGCAGGGCCGGGTTGATGGCATGGCCGCTGACCAGCCCGGCATTGGCTGACGGACGGCCGGTAAAGCCCCTGAGGTGAAGGTGGCGGGACATGCGATCGCCGTCGTTCACCGGATAGTTGTCCCACAGCAACGGCTTGCGCCCCAACTGGCCGGCCACCCGGCGCAGGTGGCCCGGCGAGATCTCCCGGGAACAGACCTCCTCCCCGGTCCAGAAGATATCCACGCCGGCATCAAGGGCCTGGCCCAGGCCTTCCAGGTAACCGGAGGGACGCTGGCCAAACACCCGGTCAAGCACGGGATCATCGGAATAATAGGAGGGGCACACAGCCAGTTGCCGGAAGCCGGTGCGCTGGGCAATCCAGTCAATGATTTCCCCCTGCCGCGACGCCAGGTCCGGCGTATCCGCCTTCATGTCATCGAACAGGATGGCGAGGCGACTGACGCCCACAGACTCCAGGAACGACAGCTTGTCCGACAGGGCACGTTTTGCCGCTTCGTCGAACCGGTTAAACACTTCCCAGGGGCTCAGCCCTACCCCGAAGGCGATTCCCCGATCGTCACACCAGCGGGCAAACCCGGCGATGCCCTCTGCGGCTTCCGGCGGGTGGGGCTCCTGCCAGGCCCGGCGCAGATAGCGATCGGCCTTGGGGGCGTACCAGTAGAAGTTATAGCCATGGGGCTGCAACAGCGCCATCAGTTCCCGCCGGTCTGCCCACTGCCACATGGGCCCATAGAACCCTTCCGTTATTCCAAGATCTGGAACCATCCGCGCATCCCCGGTTCAAGGTGGTTGTTCAGCCGTTACGGACCTTACGCCAGCGTAAGCCGCAGGCAACCGGATCGTATAGCCAGGCCGTTCGGCGCCCGCCAAGCCTCCGATATACTGCTTCAATCAAAGGGAGGATAACGATCATGGGTGACTCTCAGCAACGGTTACAGGCCCTGGACGCACTGCGCGGCATCGCTGCCCTCGCCGTCGTGCTCTTCCATTACCTGCCCTACTACCATGAGCTCTACGGCCACAGCTTTACTCCCTGGGCATGGCTGGAGTTCGGCCGCTACGGTGTCCACCTGTTCTTTATCCTCAGCGGTTTCGTCATTTTCATGACCCTTGAGCGCACCCGCTCCGCGGGCTGGTTCGCCATGGCCCGCTCCATGCGGCTGTTACCCGGCCTCTGGGCCGGCATTGTCATTACCTGGCTGTTCGTCGCCGCCCTCGGCCCCGACGATCGGGCGGTAGGGCTGGGAAGTGCCTTGCTCAATACCACGCTGCTGCACGAGTACCTGGGCTTTCCCCATGTGGATGGCGCCTACTGGAGCCTGGTCATCGAGGCGACCTTCTACGTCTGGATCGGCCTGATGTTTTACACCCTGCGACAGTGGTCCCGGATCCGGCCACTGCTATGGATCTGGGTCGCGGTGAGCTACGTCGGAGTCCTGTGGTGGAAGGAGATTCCAGCTGCCATCGAATTCCTGGTCAAGGACCTGCTGTTCGTCCGGTATGCCCCGCTGTTTGTGACCGGCATGTTGCTCTACCGCTGGCATCGGCATCGCCACCTGTCCCTGGCAGACGGACTGTTGCTGGCGCTAGCCATCGGCCATTGCATGGTGGCCTACAAGGTACCGTTCAGCTACTTCGTGCTGGGCTGCCACGGGGTCTTCGTCCTCGCGGTGAATGGCTACCTGGACCGGCTGGCCGTTCGCCCCTTGCTGTGGCTGGGCAGCCTGTCCTACGCACTCTACCTGGTGCATCAGAATGTCGGCTATGGCGTAATCGGCTGGAGTTACGAACTGGCGTTACCGGGAGGGGCCGGTGTCGGCCTGGCCCTGCTGACGGCCTTCAGCCTGGCAGCGGTGATCCATTACGGTATCGAGAAACCGGCGCTGCGCTGGTTCCGGAACATACGCAAGCACCGGGAGGCAAAGCCCGCCGCGCCGGTACCGCTGTTAACGGCAAGGGCCCCGGAGTCGCTGCCCTGAGCCTGGCCGTCACCTGGGCCATTACTCGGAGTCCAGCTTCTCCAGTCCCTGGCGCAGGGTTGCCCGGGACAACTCACCGGTATGGCTGTCCACCAGCATGCCGTCGGCGTTGTAGAACAAGGTGGTCGGCAGGACATGGGCGCCGGTCATGGCACCGAGGCGGTTGTTGCGGTCCAGCAGGATATTGTCCAGCTCCAGTTCCTCCGAGCCGAGAAAGTCATTGATGGTTTCCGGCCCTTCACCCACATTCACAAAGACAAACTCGATCTCCTGCTGCTCGGCCTGGGCCTGGGCCAGCACCGGCATTTCCCGGCGGCAGGGCGGGCACCAGGTGGCCCAGAGATTGACCACCATGGGTCGCTCCGCAGACGCCTGGAACCCCCGCAGGCTGACGGGCTCATCGTCCATGGACGCCAACTCCAGCTCCGGCACCGGCCTGGCCTCGCTGTCCATCAACAGGATCAGACCACTGAGGCCACCCCACACCACCACGGCGGACAACACCGCGGCCGACAGGGGCTTGCGAAGCGATTTGCTGCGCCAGCCGCGCCAGCAAAGCCACAACAGGGCCGCGATGACACCGGCGGTCAGGTCGAAGCCGCCATCCCGGATATCGATCATGGCCAGCAAGCTGTCGTAGCTTTCCCGGTATCGCAGGATAAACACGACCCGGGCTGCGGCGAAGGCCACCATGACCAGGGTGAACAGGGCATCACTGACCACCACCCGGTGACGCCTGCCCAGCAGTGCACCGACAACCAGCGCCACCACCAGGGCAAAAACCATCAGCAGTTGGGACAGGGTAAAGCCAAGCGGGCCAAGAGATACCGTCTGGGACAAAATGGACATAGGGGCCTCTAGAAAAGTGTCGTAGTGGTCACATGAAGCCGGTCTGACCCGAGTTCCCCAGGGGAGTTCCAATCGCAACAACTCGCTGCGTTACGACTGACATTTCACTCTCCCCGGCCCGTTCCGCTATGCTTGACAAGCAGTTACCCGCCTCGATGCAATCACATTGACCTCGGTAAACCGGATGTAACCCAGTGGAAAACGTTGCAAGCTCTTTCGTGGACAACAACCAGATCGCCATTCAACTGGCGGTGGCTTTGCTCCTCGGTGCACTGATCGGCCTGGAAAGGGGGTGGGAGGCCCGCGCCAGGGAGCCCGGCAAGCGCATTGCCGGCATCCGCACCCACGCCCTGACCGGCCTTCTGGGCGCCATCTCGGCCCTGCTCAGCCAGACCCTGACAGCCTGGGTGTTTCCGGTCATGTTGCTGGGCCTTGCCGGTGTAACCCTGGTGTCCTACCGGGCCCGCGCGCCGGAATCCGGCGACTACAGTATTACCGGGATCATCGGCCTGCTGCTTACCTTCTGCTTCGGCGCCATGGTCGTGGCGGTGGACATGGCGCTGGCGGCTGCCGCAGCCGTCATTACCGCACTGATCCTGGACAACAAGGAAGAGATCCACGGTGCCCTCAATAAACTGCAGGCCCACGAGCTGGACGCCGGCCTGAAACTGCTGTTGATCACGGTTGTCATGCTGCCCTTGCTACCGGACCAGGGCATGGGACCGGGCGACGTGCTCAATCCCTATGAGATCTGGTGGATGGTCGTGCTGATTGCCTCCGTGTCCTTTGTGGGGTACTTCGCCATCCGCGTCGGCGGTACCGAGAAGGGTATTCTCTTCACCAGTCTGTTTGCCGGCCTGAGCTCCTCCACCGCACTGACCCTGCACTTTGCCCGCCAGTCCCGCTACAGTCCTGGCCTGGCGCCCATGTACGGGGCCGGCATTCTGATTGCCTGTGGCACGATGTTTCCTCGTATCCTGGTCTATGGCGCCATTATCAACCATAGCCTGCTGCCCGCCCTGACCTGGCCGGTGGTGACCATGGCCACCATCCTTTACGTGGCTGCCGCGGTGATCTGGGTCACCCACCGGCACCATATCCGTGTGGACCAGCCGGAGCTGAACCAGAACCCCCTGGACCTCAAGTCTGCCCTGGTTTTCGGGGTCTTGCTCACGGTGATCCTGGTACTGGGGGAGTGGCTCAGGGAATGGCTCGGGGACCTGGGCATCTATGTGCTGGCCGCCACCTCGGGTATTACCGATGTCGATGCCATAACCCTTTCCCTCACCCGCATGTCGCTGGAGAGCATCGCTGCTGCCACTGCGGTCCTGGGCATCGTCATCGCCGCCTCTGTGAACAACCTGGTGAAATCGGTTATGGCCGCCTCCATCGGCAGCGGGCGCCTTGGCCTGCTGGTGGGCGGTCCCATGGCCCTCTCCCTTGCGGCCGGGCTGGTGGTGGCCTTTGCCATGTCGTGAACAAACAGGTGACAAATTCCGATCATTTTCTATACTGTTGGAGTCTTAAGGAAAGTTAACCAAGAACAATAAACCAGGAGCCAGCCACATGCTGACATTGCGTCTGTCATGCCACGGGGCCCGTTGATATGGACTACTATGACCTGATTATCGTCGGGGGTGGTCCTGCAGGTTCAACCCTGGCCTGGGCACTGCAGAATACTGGCAAACGGATCCTGCTCATCGACAAGGCCCGCTTTCCCCGGGACAAAAGCTGTGCCGGCTGGGTGACACCGGCGGTGTTCGACGCACTCCAGATAACCCCGGGCGACTATGGCCGCGACCATGTGCTGGAACCCGTCCGGGGGTTCCGTATCGGCATGATTGGCCGCCGCGCCGTTGAGAATGATCACGGCGAAACCGTCAGCTATGGCGTCCGCCGCTCCGAGTTTGACCATTACCTGCTCAGCCGCACCCGCACAGACCAGGCCCTGGACACCCCCATTGAGTCCATCTACCAGGCCAACGGCAACTGGGTCATCAACCACCGTTGGGAAACCCCGTTACTGGTGGGTGCAGGCGGGCACTTCTGCCCGGTGGCCCAGTACATCGGTGCGGGACCGGGAAGCCGGGAAAGCGTGGTAACGGCCAAGGAAATGGAGTTCGAGATGACCCCGGAGCAGGCCGCGACCTGCCAGGTCCGGGGCGACCGGCCTGAACTCTGGTTCTGTGGCGACCTGCGCGGTTACGCCTGGATCTTCCGTAAATCCAACCACCTGAATGTCGGCCTGGGCCGGGAAGATCCGCGGCGGCTATCGCGTCACCTGGAAAAATTCATCGCGCTCATGCAGAAACAGGGACGGATTCCCGCGGACCTCCCGGGCCGTTTCAAGGGACACGCCTACCTGTTGTACGACCATGCCGAGCGCCCCCTGGTCGACGATGGCCTGATGCTGATCGGGGATGCTGCGGGCCTGGCCTTCGGCCAGAGCGGCGAGGGCATCCGCCCTGCAGTAGAGTCTGCGCTGATCGCGGCTAATGTCATCCGCTCCGAGCCCGACCTGACAGCGCGGAGCCTGCAGCCCTACGGCGAAGCCATTGCCCGTCGTTTTGGCACCCGGTCCATGAACCATGAAAGCGGGGCCCTGGTACCGGACTGGGTCAAGGTCCCACTGGCCGCCAGCCTGATGAAGTCCCACTGGTTTACCCGCAAGGTGGTCGCAGAGCGTTGGTTCCTGCACCAGCAGGTGCCCCCCCTGGACCTGCCCACGCCGGCCCCTGCCGGTCGCGAAACCGCCTACTGGCGCCCTGCCTGAAACAAAAAAGCCGGCCCTGGGGGCCGGCGAAGCGTCGTCAACTCAAACTCAAGTCAGATGTAAAGGGCACAAACCGGTTGAGGTTCCGCGATCAGAACTTCACCCGCATACCGGCCAGGAAGCCCAGCTCGGCGTCATCACCATCAGCGTATTCCTCGTCACTCTGCGCGATTTCTGCGAATACACTGACGTTCTTGTGGGCCGGGAACTTGTAGGTTACGTTCGCGTACCACTCGGTGATGTCTTCTTCCCAGGCATCAGAATCCTTGTTACCCATGCCGAGTGCCACGTCGGTGGTGCTGGCAACCGGGAAAACGGCGGCGACGTTGTACTGGGTCATGTCTTCTTCTTCCCAGGTACCCACGTCACTCCAGTCAGACACACTGTAGTCGGCGGCCAGGTTCATGAAACCGAAGTTATAGGAAGCGCTCAGGCCCCATGTACCCACGGAGTCGTCCAGGTCAACCGGGTTCCACAGCTGATAGGCGGCAGCGAGCTCCAGGCCTGCCAGGTCAGTAGCGACGAACAGGTCATAGAACTCGCCATCAATGCCGTCGTCATCGTCGCTGGCATCCATTTCATGGGAGGCTGCGAAGTAGACCTTGTCCAGTTCAACGTCGACACGGATGGTGTCATCGCCGTCGGTTCCGGTGTCGTCAAACCGGTCTTCATCAATGGTCTCGACTTCGATCGCTTCCTCGATACCGAATTCGTCGGAGGCGAAGTTCTGCTTGCCGAAAGAAACGGAGGCCACGCCGTACTTCAGGCCTACAAAGGCTTCTTCCAGGTTGCTGCCGTTTTCATCGTCTTCTGCAGCGTAAGCGTTCATTCCACGACGTAGTTGGCCTACTGCACGTCACGCAGGGGCCTTAATAATTCCGGCGAGACCTTGTATTGTTTTGTACCGTCCTCGGCCAACAAGATCACGCTCTTGCGGTTGATCTTCGTAACGATCCCCAGCACGGGGCCTTCCCGGGCCTCGAAAGTCACTTTCAGGCCCACCCGTAATTGGCTCAGTGCTTGTAGATTTTCCCGGTCCCGCAGTTCATCAATGCGCCGGCAGATGATTTGATTCAGTTCCAGCAACTGGTCGATGCTCATGTCGTCAATACGCATGGACGGTAGCCTCCGGTTTTGGGCTCTGTCGATCTGGGTGGCGTGGGTCGGTCAGCGAGCGTAACGGTTGGTTTGCGAACCGGGTTTTCCAGAGTCGTGGGGTCAGGTTGGCTACGTCGCTGGCCGGATGTTGGCTGATGCGTTGCAGCACGTCCACCAGATACGTGTACGGGGTAATATCGTGCAGCTTGCAGGTGCTGATCAGGCTCTGGATGATGCCCAGGTGTTCCGCCCCCAGTTCGGTCCAGCAGAACATCCAGTTTTTCTTGCCCATGGGGATTGGGCGCAGAGCCCGTTCCAGATGGTTGGTGTCTGGCTGCACGTCCGGGTTCTCCAGGAACACGCTCAAGCTGGCTTCCCGACTGAGCACGTAGTTCAGAGCCTTGGTCAGCGGGTCGCTGGGCACCAGAGCGCCTTGCTCAAGCTGATTCCGGCACCACTGGAAGAAGTCGCTGACCACCGGTTTCGAGTGATCCAACCGGTACTGGCGTTTCTTCTCGCCAGTCAGCCCCTGGGTTTTGATGGCCTCTTCATTCCGGTACACCTTGGCGATCTGTTGCAGCGCGTCGGTGACTATCTCCGGATGATCCTTCTGCGCCTCGATAAAGTAACGGCGACTGTGCACCCAGCACTGGGCGTGGATGACGTTTTCCTGGGCTGCGGCATAACGGGCATAGGCCGCATAGCCGTCACTGATCAGGGTGCCGCTGAACGATTCGCTGAGTACTTCTTCGATATGGGCACGCCCACGGCTGTTAGAGTAAGTGAACACCACCTCGTCGGCATCGCCATACAGCGGCCAGAACCAGCCGGATTTCATCTTGCCCTTTTGCGGGCCGGCCCGGCCCTGATGACCGGCCTTGATGGGCGTTTCGTCCATGGCCAGTACCCGACTGCGCAGTACGTTGTCGGTCTGGGCATCCACAATGGGGCGCAGCAGGTCGATGGCACGCTTGACCAGATTGGTCAGAGTGCTGCGACTGACGGTGATACCGGCCTGTTGGATACGCTGGTGCTGGCGATACAGCGGCAGATGGAACTGGAATTTGTCCACCAGCAACCCGGCCAGCAGGCTGACATCGGCCAGGCTGTTGTCCAGCACGTTGAACGGAGCCGGTGTCGTGATGAGCTTCTCGGTGCCCTTGCGCCGGAACACCGGGCGTTCGCACTTAAGCACCACATAGCTGGAGGCCCGCTGGGCCAGCCGGTAGGTGGTCTTGCTGCCGATCACTTCGTACTGGTCAGCCTCCGGCCCGGTCAGTTCCGGTGGCAGGTGTTCAATGAGCTCCACCGGCACATCGGCGGTGAAGCGCAGGCCGGTGTCGTTCAGGCAGTCGTCGTCCCGCTGCTTCTTACCGGTGCCACGCTGATAGGCTTTAACCGTGCGCTTTTTCTCTTCCGGTGGGTTCTCCGGAACCGGTGCATCGCCGTCCTGGAACAGGCTGTTCTGGCCCGGCAGGTCAAATACCTGCTTCTCGGATTTGGGGCCGAACAGCTGCTTCTTGAACCAGTCCAGCTGGCGCTGCAGGGTCTGGACCTGCTCACGCAGCAGTGCATTCTCCTCGGCCAGAGCCGAGGAGGACGATGCATTGGGAGAAGGAGCAGAA
>NZ_JAKZAH010000014.1 GCF_023156245.1 Marinobacter bryozoorum | reverse complement strand
TTCCTCCTGGGTTGACGAGGAAATCAGTGTGGGCAATCTTGGTAACCGAAAGTAGGTGCTGGTTTATTGGCGCTTACTTTGAATCCATTCTTGCCACGCCGCACGAGCGCCTTTAACCCGGTAGCCGCGCCAGATATCTCGCGCCTTCTCCTTGAGGTACCACACCAGACCGGTGTCTTTGAGTACATCCGACAACTGCCTGATTTGCTGAATCTGCTGCCCTTCGAGGCCCTTACGGTGTCGTAGCCAAGTGTATCGACTTCGATGAATCTCCTGCCGCATAGAGCTATCCGCTCGTTTCATATCAGCCTTGCGAGTGGCATCAAGCGTTCGGGTCAGCATCTGCGCGACATGGAAATGATCGAACGCGATCTTCCGATGGGCCTTCTCGATATGGTCGAACGTCGCTTTCTGATAAGCCGGACTCATATCCATGGAGATTGAGATGATCTCTTGCTTATGAGGCTCATCCAGGCTGGCGTAAAAGCGGCCAAGGCTGTGTGCAGACCTGCCGTCTTCCACGGACAGAACTTGCCCATGGCCGTTGGAGACGATCGTTACGTAATCGTGCCCTTTGCGAAATGCGGTCTCATCGACAGCCAGCTGGGTCGTATCTCGGTCAGGCGCATTGGCAAGGCCCCGGCGCACAGCCCGCTCCATGATGTTGTCGATGGCAGTCCAGCTCAGGCGCAGCTGCTTGCGGCCTGCTCTATCAATCTGTGCGGCGACCAGGATACGAGTGCATTGCCGCATTCAAGCCCGTGGCATTGAAAGCGCCGGTGCAATCAGAACACCTCAAGTATTTTTGGGATGGTATGAAAGGTCGAATTACGCACTGGGCAAGAATCTCTGATGCCCACAAGGTTGAGCCACGACGCTAGCAGCCATATAACATCAATTAATATCAGCTATTTACGGACCTCCCTCTCTTGTTTCTAGCTGGAGTGATTCCCCAGCAAAGCACTAAACAATAGCAATAGAGCGCCCGCTCGTTTTATGATTGACTCTACCTGGTCTGCACTCTAACGTTAGCTGACCCACCTCCGGCCTGACCTGTATCAGGGGCCGCAGGCGTCTGCAGCGGTTCCGCCGGAACCTGGACGAAGAATAACAGAAGGCAATCCGTCGACTGTCGGAAAGCCCCCTCAACCCCGAGTCTGGAAAGCTCACTACAACAAGGAGAAGCCCTCGTGGACATGACTACCACGCCAGCAGAAATGAACGATCTCACCATGTCGGAAAAGTCCCGGCCACTGCTTGAGGCGGTCAAGCAACATATCCGTGACAATGTCGACCCCATCCTGGAGGAATTCGAACGCCTGGGCCAGGGCCGCGCAGACCGGTTCAGCTACGCTCCCGGCCAGCTCGAGCTGCTTGAAGGCGCGAAGCAGAAAGCCAAGGAGGCCGGGTTGTGGAACTTCTTCCTGCCCAACGCCGAAACCGGTGAAGGTCTGTCGAACCTCGATTACGCCTACCTGGCGGTGGAACTGGGCAAGAACCCCCTGGCCTCGGAGACCCTCAACTGCTCCGCGCCGGACACCGGCAACATGGAGGTACTGGAACGGGTTGGTACCCCCGAGCAGAAAGAGCAGTGGCTGAAGCCATTGCTGGAAGGCGAGATCCGCTCCTGCTTCGGTATGACCGAGCCCCATGTGGCTTCTTCAGATGCTCGCAATATTGAAACCAGCGCGGTGCTGGAAGGCGACGAGTGGGTCATCAACGGCGAAAAGTACTACATTTCCGGCGCCGGCGATCCCCGCTGCAAGATCATGATCTGCATGGTCAAGACAAGCCCGGATGCCGAGGCCTGGCGCCAACAGTCCCAGATCCTGGTACCCATGGATGCGCCGGGCCTGACAGTGGTCGGCCCCATGCACGTGTTCGGCCACGATGACGCCCCCCATGGCCACATGCATATCACACTCGAGAATGTGCGGGTCCCGAAAGAGAACATACTGTGGGGTGAAGGCCGCGGCTTCGAGATTTCACAGTTGCGACTGGGCCCGGGCCGCATCCACCATTGCATGCGCTCCATCGGCGCCGCCGAGAAAGCACTGGACCTGATGATCGAACGCGGCCAGGGTCGTGAAGCCTTCGGTCGCCCGATCCTGGATCTGGGCAAGAACATGGAAACCATTTCCCGCGCGCGGATCGAAATTGAAGCCATGCGCATGATGGTCCTAAAGGCCGCCAAGGCGATGGATGTGCTTGGCAACAAGGAAGCCCGCGTCTGGGTCTCCATGGTCAAGGCCATGGTACCAGAGAAGGTCTGCAAGATTATCGACGAAGCGATCCAGATCCACGGTGCCACCGGCGTCAGCCAGTGGTCAGAGCTGCCCGACATGTATACCAAGCAGCGTACCCTGAGACTGGCAGACGGGCCGGACGAGGTTCACCACAACGTGGTCGCCCGGGCCGAGGTCAAGGCGTATAACCAGGACCCCTACCGCCGACAGGAGTAACACCTCTCAGCCGTCCCCGGATGTGATCGCCGGGGACGGCCCTTCCTGCATGACATCAAAGGCCGCATTGATTCGTTGACGCTGGACACCCTGGGGATACAGCCCCGACCGGGCTTCATCCGAGTGAACCGTGCCACTGACCAGAAACCGGTTGCCAGGCTCGCGGTCTTCTACAATGGCGGCAAATGCCCGGGCGCCGTAGCGCCGGGTTCAGGCCCGTGCCCCGGACTTTTCCATAAACTCACTGATCTCCCGCTCCAGGCGGGCATGCACATCCAGCAGGTCATCCTGGTCTACAGGCCGCTCTTTAAGGCGAGTGCGGGATTTCTGACGTTCAAACTCAGCACGCTGTTCTGCATAGACGTGGTGCAGCACACCCACCCCAAGGCTGGCACTTTCTTCATCGTTCATGTGCTTGCGCAGCCGCTTGAACTGTTCCGGCGTGGGCGGGGCCTGGCGTTTTGCGTCGATGTCCTTCTGACGGATACCGAACGCCTCGCCCCACAGAGCGACGGCGCGATCCCAGGCTCTGGAAATAGTCTGCTGCTCGGTGATGGCAATGCGCATGGGGTTGCCCGGCGCGTTCACCTGGAAGTAGCACTGTTCCGCCGGATTACCACCGATGGTTCCGATGCCCAGGGTGATGCCCTGGAAGCCAACACCCCGAAAGGGTTTTACCCGCGGGTGCTCGGTACGAATGAAGTCCAGGTACTTAATGGCCGCGGCCCGCATGGCCCAGCGGGTTTCGTAGTACTCAGCGCGGGTTTCCTGGTAGCGGTGCCAGAGAGCTTCGGGCACGGCCTCACTGGGACGGCGCAGGCTGAAGTACTTCTGATAGCGCTTGCCGCGAATCATCGCAGCGACACGCCAACCGTAAAAGCCGGACGAAAGTTCGCCCTTGTCATAGAACTGAATCGCCATAGGTGGCTGAATCATCCTTTTGTGGTGAGGTAACAAAGCAACTACAGGTCAATGGATACACCGATGGACAGGACCCGTGGGTGTCGGGTCACGGGTTCAGGCAGTGCCTGCCAGGGATCGATGCGTGGTAGTTCAATGAGGGCTGCACAACAAGATTGCAACCCGTTCCTGCCACCCTGTTTCCAACTGGGTATGGATTCGTGGCGAGAATTTACCCGCCTCGCCGGGTTTGCTCAAGCCCCCTTTGCCGGCTTCCGGGGGTGACAAGTAAATAGGCGGTGCCCAGTATTTAACTCGCCGGCGCCGGTGCACTCTTTAACTGCTCAAGGTCGGTTGGCAATACACCAAGGTCCTGCCACTTCTCGGGATGACAGGTGAATAACAGGACCTGGTGCCGCCGGGCGGCGTCGAACAGTATTCGCTTCATGTCGTCCAGGCGGCTTTGATCGCTGTGGACCAGTGTGTCATCCAGTATGACCAGGGTTGGCCGGTCAGCCTCTTTCAGAAGGTCTGCATAGGCCAGCCGGCTGATCAGCCCCATCTGTTCACGGGCGCCGAAACTCAGGTCCTTCACTGGCCCCAACTCGCTGCCGCGGGTGAAGGTGTCCGGCTGCAGCTGGTCATCCAGCGCCAGCCTGGCCTGCGGAAACAACAGCGAGACATAGTGATCAAGGTGCCTTTGCAGTGGCGCCTGCAGGCGCCGGGTCAATGCCTGCCGCTTTTCGTTGAGCAGGCTGACCAGTCGCTCCAGTGCGTCTGCCCGCCGGGATAGCTCCCGGTAACGTCGCTCACACCGCTCGCAGTCCGCGGCCACTTCCTGCAGCGTCTCTTCCAGGCCTTCTGCGCCCCAAGCATCCAGCCGGGCCCGAATTTCGCGGATTTCCCGGTCTCGCCCTTGCTGTCGGTTGCGCAGGTTGTCGATGGTGATCTGGTATCGTTCGATGTCCTGCCGCAGGATGTCGGGGTGGGCCTGCTGGATTTCCCTGGCCCGCTGCTCCAGGTTGGTGCGGGCCTGGTCACGCTCGCCGGTTAGTGCCTCCAGGCGTTGTTTCAGGTCCGCCAGCTGTTGCTGGTGCGCCTGGCTTCCGGTTTCCTGGTCGAGCCGTTGCCATTCTGCAAACGCATTGTCACGTGCCTGCTGCCGGCTCATGGTCAATGCTTCGAGCTCCCTTTGCTGGTGCTCACAGGTTTTCAGGTGGCTTTCGGCGCGATCATTGACGGCCTCGGCCTCTGACAACGACAACCCATCGTCCGCGTCTGCAGGCAGTGGGTTCGCCTGTAACCGCTGATGATGGTTTTTGAGTTCCAGTTCGACTTCAGACAGCTCCGCATCCAGCGCCTCAACGCCGGCCGGTGCCACTGAGTGCAGCAACTCTTCCGCGTGCCGGCGTTGCTGATCCGCCTTTTCATAGGCCAGTTTGCGTTGCTCGGCTTCCTCTACCGAGGTCACGGCCAGCTGGGCTAACTGATCGGCACAGGCCTGCTCCAGGCTCTCCAGCTTGCGGCGGGTCTCGGCCAGTTGCTCTCCGCCCGGTGTGATGTCGAAATGACCCACACCCGGAATCGTCAGCCTGGACGCCTCCAGCAACTGTTGCTCGCCCTGCTCCGACAGCCCGCTGTCACCGAGCCTGGCGCCGGACTCCGGCGCCAGCTTCCAGCTCAGCCGTGTCGCAATGGCCTGTGAGCGGATCCGTTCATGGCCCAGGGCCTGCTCGGTTTTTTTCAGGTCTTGCACGGCCCCGGCGTCAATACGGTTGTCCCGTGCCTGCTGCCGGGCCTCGGCCACCTGCCCCTGATGCTTGCGGGCCTTGTCGCGATTGCCTGCCAACAGGGCCTTGCGCTGGGTGAGCCGTTCAATCTCCTTGCCGATCCGTTGCCGCTCCGCCAGCAAGCGGGCCGTTTTCAGGCGGCTTTGTGAGGTCTCGTAATCGTCACGGGCAATCCGCAGCTGCTCCGCCAGCGCCGGTCCCCGGGCCTTGGCGTCCCGCAGGCTTTGTTCCGCCTTTTCCAGCCCGGCCTGGCGATCCGCTTTCTGCTGGTCGATTCGCCGCAGGTCATCAAGGCGTTGTTCAGTGAGTTTCCGTTGCTGGTCGATATGGCTCAGCGTCTGCGTTTCCTGCTGTTGTTGCTGCTCCAGTTGTTCGAGCTTGTCCAGCCGGGCCCGGGCCTCGGTCAGTTGCTGTTGTGCAGCCTCCCACGGTCGCGTTTGCTGGTCATGCTGATACTCCCGGGTGACGGACTGCAGCCGGTCAACATAGTCCTGGTATCGGGAAACCCGCTCCTGCAGGTCTGCTTTCCGTTGCTGCAGCTCCTGGCGTTGTTCAACCAGTTGCTTGAAGTCACCGGTGGGCTGGCCGGTACGAGTGAGTAACTTGTTCCGTTCAGCGCTGAGGGTTTCAATAACGGCATCACCGCCGCTGCTCGCCACTTCGCCGACCAGCGCATTCAGCGCCGATTGCAGATGGTCTCCGGCGTGTTCAATGGCTTTCTGGACTTCCTGGCCGGTGCCCTGCTCTACCCAAAGCAAGCCGGGTATGCCCCAGTGCTCAGCCTTGCTGCTGCCTTTCTTCGAGTATTCATAACCCAGCAGTTCGGCCACCCGTTCTTCGGCCTGGTCGCCGCTGTAGGTTTCTGTGCCGATACTCAGGTCACACCGGGCACGCTTGAGGAAGCTCTTGGTCAATCGCCAGGGGGTTCCCTGGTGCTCAAATTCCAGGCGGATGGTCGGAGATGCCCCCGAATCGCCCCAAGGGCTCAGGTCATCCACCGACTTTGATCTGTAACGTTCAAAGAAGGCGGCACGAATCGCCCGCACCAGTGTGCTCTTGCCGGATTCGTTGGGCCCGTGGATCAGGTTAAGCCCGGGTTGCAGGTTGTCCAGCACGAGGGGCTGCTGAAACTGTCGCAGCTGTTCGACTTGCAGCTTCTGGAGTTTCATTCCGCCGCCTCCTGCGTTTGCCCCTTCAGCACAGACGCCAGAATGGCCAGTGCGTCCCGGGCCAGCTCACCGTCCTCGCCGGACTGCTGCTCCCTTAATTCCTCGATCACGTCCCCCAGGTAACCGTCTGCCCGCAGCGCCGCTATATCCTCATCCGTCGGTGTCAGCTTCAGGGCGCTGCGGTCACTCAGCAGGCTGCGGAACCGGGCCTCCGCCTCGGACAGGGCGCGATTGAGCCGCTCCTCCCCCGCCAGGGTAACCTGCCCCTCCAGGCGCAGGTCCAATACGCTCGCCTGCGGCAAGGCCTGCAAGCGCTCAAGCAGCTGATCAAGGTCGGAGTCCACCGATAAGGTTTCCCGCCACTGGTGCCACTGGTAACGGGCGGTGGTGACAGCCTGGACCGCGGGTGTCGAGCCCGGCTCATCGATCGTCACGATAAGCGCCTGCCCGGCGTCGTTGTTGCGAAAACGCTCCGGCTCCGGGGTGCCGCTGTACCAGGTCCGTTCATTGACCTGCTTGGTGCCATGCCAGTCCCCCAGCGCCAGGTAATCCAGCCGGCTGGCCTGGGCCCGGTCCTGGGCGATGGGATTGGTTGCATCGATGTCTTCTGAGAGAAGGCCCTGCACACTGCCGTGGGCTAACCCGACCCGGACGAGCGCCTCGGGGGTTTCGTAGTCACTGAAAGCCCCGGTCAGGTCGTCGTAGGTATGGCGCTGGGTCAACGGAGCGCACAGCACCGCCAGCCGTTGTTCGTCGAGGGTAATAACACCGGGCTCCAACGCCAGGTGAACGTTCCCGGGTACCGCGTCCAGGCGTTGCGCACGACTCCAGACGCTCTCCACAAGGGCTGCATCGTGATTGCCCGGAAGCATGACCCAGGGGCCGGAGAAACTGGCCGTGGCATTGAAAACGCGACGAATCGTGCGATCCGAGACCGTTTGTGCGTCGAACACATCGCCGGCAACCAGGACGGCATCGCATTGATGGTCAGAGGCCAGCCTTGCAAGGGTCTCAATGACTTCAAACCGGGCCTCGACAAGTGCGGCGCCATCTTCCATATCAAAGCGGCTGTATGTTCGACCCATTTGCCAGTCTGCGGTGTGCAAAAACTTCGGCATGCCCTCTCCTGTACCCTGTTTTCCTGGAAGCGGTATCGTGACGTTGCAAGACGACAACCACCGTCGCTCGCCGGGAAGATTACTTCATTTCCGGTCCTGACCGATACCTTACGAGATGCACCTGGCGAGGAAACGACAGGGATAGTGATTGCAGCCAGGAACCGCGCCCCGGAATTGACAGGGGCGTTCAGGTATCCCGGGGGACAGGCAGCCGCTCAGGCAATGCCTGCAGCGCCGACAGGGGCATGGGGCGGGCAAAGTAGTAGCCCTGCAGCAGGTCACAGTGCCGCCTGGCCAGGTCGTCGTGTTGCTCCCGGGTTTCTATACCCTCGGCTACCACGCACATATCCATATGGTGGGCCATTGTGATCACCCCCTGCACAATGGCCGCAATGCGCCGGTCATTGCCGACATCCTTGATAAAGCTCCGATCAAGCTTGACCTTGTGGGTGGGCAGGTCTCTCAGGTAGCTCAGACTGGAGAACCCGGTACCGAAGTCATCCAGGGCCACCCGGATACCCATTTCCTTGAGGGTTTCCATCAGTTCCATGACCGGACCGGTCCCGTCGAGCAGTACGCTCTCGGTGACTTCCAGCTCCAGCAGCCCTGGCGGCATGCCGGTTTGCGTCAGGATATGACGAATATCCTCAAGGAAGCCGTCCCGGTGAAACTGCAGCGAGGATATATTGACGGCTACCGGCAGCCCATGTTCCCGGCTGGCGTTGAACCGGACCATATCCTGGCAGGCCTGGGTGAGAATCCACCGTCCCAGGGGCACGATCTGGCCCGTCTGTTCGGCCAGGGGGATAAACTCACCGGGCGACACCATGCCCTGCGTTGGGTGGTGCCAGCGCACCAGGGCCTCGACGCTACGAATGCGACCGCTGTCAGCATCCACCAGGGGTTGGTAGTACAACTCGAACTGACCTTCTTTCAGGGCGTTATGCAAGTCGTGGCGCAGGGCGACGCTGTGGCGGGTATCAGCTGGCTGGGCGCCCCGGAACCATTGCCAGGTATTGCGGCCCTGGCGTTTCGCCTTATCAAGCGCCAGGTCGGCATACTGCATGAGCTCGTAGGGCATATCCAGGGCAAGCTGGTTACTGGCAATGCCGATGCTGGTGCTCAGGTGAATCTTGTGCCCCTGCACATCGATGGGTGCCGAGAGCGCCTCAAGGATCCGCTCTGCCAGCTCGGTTACTTGCTGCTCATTGTCAACGCCGCCCAACAGGACGCCAAACTCGTCCCCCACCAGGCGGGCCAGCAGGGCTCCTGGCGGCGATACGGTTCTCAGGCGTTCGGCGACGGTGGCCAGTACCTGGTCGCCAACCTCATGGCCAAGGCCTTCGTTGATAGGCTTGAAGCCGTCCAGGTCCAGGTAGAGGGCCACCACCAGGCGCTTATGGGCCTCCGGCCCGTTCAGGGCTTCACCCAGGTGCTCCGCGAATAGCGCCTGGTTGGGCAAGCCGGTGAGCAGGTCATGGGTGGCCTGGTAGGCAATGCGCGCCTCTTGTTCCTTCTGGTGGGAAATATCCTGCTGGATACCGATGAAATGGGTGCAGGTGCCAGCCTCATTAAAAACCGGGCTGATACGAAGCTGGTTCCAGAATGGCGTGCCGTCCTTACGATAGTTACGAAGTACCACGTCCACGTCGGACTGGTTTTTGATGCCGGCGCGAATCCGCTCAATGCTGGCCGGATCGGTGTCCGGACCCTGCAGGAAACGGCAATTGTGCCCGATAATCTCATGGTGCTGGTAACCGGTGATTTCGGTAAACGCAGCGTTGGCATAGACGACCGGCAAGCCCGGGGTGAGCGCATCGGCCATGAGGATGCCGTTCGGACTGGCTTCAATACCCCGCTGGAGCAGACGTAGCTCGGCGTCCTGCTGTTTGCGCCCGGTAATCTCCCGGCAAACACCGTAGACCCCCACTATCTCGCCACCCAGGATGACCGGGAAGTTGGTGATCTCCAGGTGGTAGGGGTGGCCGTCGGCGTGGGTCCCCATGGTCTCGTAGGTTACCGACTCACCGGCACAGGCCCGGTCGAAGTACGCCTGGGTCAGCTGCCGGTAGCCAGGCTCCACCGAGTCGTTAAAGTGAAAACCGATAAGCTGCTCTTCCGTATAGCCGGTAATGTGCTTCAGTGCCGGGTTACAACTCTGGAACCGGCCCTGCAGGTCGAAGGTGTAGACGCCATCGGGCTGGTTCTCGAACAGGGTTCGGTGCCATTCGGACAAGGCCGTATGCTGATTGACATCCCGGTAGCGAAGTAACGCCAGCGCGGTCAGTCCGGCGGCGCGCTCCAGGCTGCGGATAGCGGTTTGTGTGGGGTAGGTGGGCGTCCGGTAATAGGTGGCAAAGGTGCCCAACAGCTCGCCATCTCCGGCAAGGATGGGTACCGACCAGCACGCCCTGAGCTGCTCCCGGTCGGCGGCGTCACGAAACGCCTCCCACTTTGGATCCTGGTGAATGTCTTCGGTAATGACCATTTCCCTGTCATGGGCGGCGGTGCCACAGGTGCCAATACCCGGGGCGACCGGCTGCTCCTGCATGAGCGCTGTATACGCCGCCGAGAACTGGCTGCTGGGAACCAGGCTAAGGGTGTGGCGATCCGGTTCGTAGCGCATGATGGACACCAGCGCGCCGGGCATCATCTGACTCACCCAGTCGGTGATCGCATTCAGGGTTTCCGGCAATGGTCGTTGCCTTGCGATCAGTTCGTGAATGGCTTGCTGGCCTTCCAGCAGTGACAGGGCATTATTCAATGGAGTAATCCTTGTAACCACATCAGGATCGGGCGCATTGCACCTGCCGCTACGCACCAGGTATCAGTGCTGACCCACCCCGCAACAATGAAACGTTAGCTGCAAAACACAACAAATGCTTTTACCGTGGCCTTGAGACAGCATACCCGCATAAACATTTTACAAACATTTACATTTGGAGAACTCCCGGTAGCTGCTTCACGTATAGACTGTGACGTTTATCACAGCATAGAACTCCGCAGCATCAGCAAAGGGGTGAGCCAGCTTGAAAGAGAACACCGACTATCTGAGGCCAGACCTGATTGGCGTGGATACCCGACCCGACCTGCGGAAGTCCCCCAGATACACGCCGTCTGACCTGCATGTCGAGATTTATACCGGGTGGTCTGACCGTCCCGCTGAGTGCCATTGTCTCAATCTCAGCCGGCATGGCATCGCCCTGATTTGCGATTTACCCCACCTGTCCACGGGTGATCGCATCCTGCTCAACATTCGCGACGCCCAGCATACGCTAAGGGGCGTAACAGGCCGTGTCGCCAGGATTGAAGTGACTGAGCGATTCACCCGGCTTGGTGTGAGCTTCGACGGCGAATATGTTAACACCCCGGAACTGCTGGCGCTCACCGGGGGACCAGCCCTCACTAGCTGACGTCAAACAGATCCTCAGGCCAGTGTAGCTTATCATCCGGTTTACCTGCCTGATCCACCAGCCCACCCTGCCAGACCCCGCACGCTTGTAACGCCTCCTGAACCGGCCGGAAGGAACGCCGGTGGACAGGTGTAACGCCCTGCCTTTGCAGTGCTTCCAGGTGCACAGGCGTAGGGTAGCCCTTGTGGGCGGCAAGTCCATAACCGGGGTAGGTGTCTTCGAGGGCGACCATTTCCCGGTCACGGGTGACCTTGGCAAGAATCGAGGCGGCGCTGATGGCGGCGACTCGGCCATCGCCCTTGATGACGGGTTCGGATGGCCAGTGCCAGCGGGGGCAGCGGTTGCCGTCCACCAGTACGTATTCCGGCGCTATGCCCAGCCCGGCTACCGCCCGCTCCATGGCCAGCAGGGTGGCCTGGTAGATGTTGAGGCGGTCAATTTCATCGGCTTCGCAGCGGCCAAGGCTCCAGGCGGCGGCTTTGTCGATGATCTCGTCGTACAGAGCCTCCCGGCGCTTTTCGGTGAGTTTCTTGGAGTCTGCCAGGCCTTCAATGGGCCGATCCGGATGCAGGATAACGGCGGCCGTCACTACCGGCCCGGCCAGGGGGCCACGGCCGACTTCATCGACCCCGGCCAGCTTCCAGCCCTGGTATTGGCACTCGAACGGTGGCAGTACTACCTTACCAGCCATCAGTTTCGATCCTTTTCAATCAGTGCGGACACCGCCTCGGCGGCGCGCTCGTCGGCGTTGCACCGCAAAAGGTGGTGCAGGCGGGTGAAGGCTTCGTGCAGCCGCTCCCGCTCCTGTGGGTTGTCCAGTCGCTCCAATACCGCTGCGGCCAGCTTTTCCGGCTTGGCGTTGTCCTGCAACAATTCCGGAACCAGTTCCTCCTGCGCAAGCAGGTTAGGCAGGGACACCCAGGGCACCTTGACCAGGCGAGAGACTAACGCATAGCTGAGATTACTCAGGCGATAGCCCACCACCATGGGCTTTTTCAGCAGCATGGCTTCCAGGGTGGCGGTACCGGAGGCGAGCAGGACCACATCAGCGGCGGCCATGACTTCACGGGAACGCCCCCTGACCACGGTCAGCGGCAGCTTTACCGCCAGTGACTCCGCCAGCTCCCTGACCTGTACTTCCCTTTCACGGTTCACACAGGGCACCACCAGCTGCAAGTCAGGATGCACCTCCTGCAGCTTGCGGGCGGTTTCCAGGAACAGTCCGCCCAGTCGCTCCACCTCCCCTGCTCGGCTGCCCGGCAGTATGGCGAGCACGGGCGTGTCCTGGTCCAGGCCAAGGGCGTCCCGGGCACCGGCCGTGTCAACGTCCATGGGTACACGCTCCGCCAGCGGGTGGCCCACAAAGGCCACCGGTACCTGGTGCTCCTCGTAAAAACGGGCTTCAAACGGCAGCAAGGTCAGCATCAGGTCGACGGAACGGGCAATACGGAAGATACGCTTCTGGCGCCAGGCCCAGACCGAGGGGCTCACATAGTGCGCAGTGGGAATGCCCGCCTTGCGGCAGCGCTCTTCGACACCCAGGGTAAAGTCCGGGGAGTCGATACCAATAACCACGTTCGGTGGCGTAGCCAGCAGGTAGTCCATCAGGCGGGCGCGGATGGCGAACAGCTCCCGCAGGCGGCCCAGCACCTCTACCAGCCCCATTACGGAAAGGCGCTCCATGGGCACCAGGGAATGAAAGCCTTCGGCGATCATCTCCTCGCCACCAATGCCAACGAAACGGGCATTGGGGTAGCGCTTGCGCAAGGAACGGATCAGGCCGGAGCCGAGGATGTCGCCGGATGCCTCGCCGGCCACCATGGCAATGGTGACCGGTGCCCGGCTAACGATTCCGGGGGCGGGCGACGGCGGCTCAGTGAGGGAAACTTCGGAGGAAGTCACCAGATGACCTAGCGGACAATGCCCCGGTCGGCGATCCGCAGGGACTCCATCAGGGGCTGCATTTCCTGCAGGGAGGGCCAGGCCGTCTCAAGCTCTTCCAACGCCTGGGCGGTGGTCAGGCCCTGACGGTAAATCACCTTGTAGGCGCGGCGCAGTTCGGCCAGGACTTCCTTGCTGAAGCCCCGGCGACGCAGGCCTTCCACATTGATGCCGTGGGGGCTGGCGGACTGGCCACTCGCCATCACATAGGCAGGGATGTCCTTGAGGACGATACTGCCGCCGCCGCTCATGCTGTGAGGGCCAATGTGACAGAACTGGTGCACCATGGTGCCACCACCAAGGATGGCCCAGTCACCAATGGTTACGTGGCCCGCGAGGGTCGCGCAGTTCGCCAGGATGGTGTTATCACCAATCACACAGTCGTGGGCAACGTGGACATAGGCCATCAGCAGGTTATCGCTGCCGATACGGGTTTCACCCCGGTCCTGCACGGTGCCACGATGGATGGTGCAGCTCTCACGGATAACATTGTTGTCGCCAATAACCAGGGTGGTCGGCTCGCCGGCGTACTTCTTGTCCTGGCATTCCTCGCCCACGCTGGCAAACTGAAAGATGCGGTTGTTGCGACCGATCACGGTCGGGCCCTTGATCACCACATGGGAGTGCACTTCCGTGCCTTCACCGATCTCGACCCCCGGTCCGATGTAGCTCCATGGCCCCACACTGACCCCGTCAGCCAGCCTGGCCGAGGGGTCAACGATTGCCTGGGGATGGACACCGTTCCAGTGCTTTTCAGACATCAAGCGTCTCTCTCGGCCGACATGACTTCAGCAACACAGACTACCTCGCCATCCACCAGCGCGCGACAGTCGAATTTCCAGATGCCATGCTTGTTGGACAACAGGGTGGACTCCAGCCGCAGTTGGTCTCCCGGCACTACCGGGCGCTTGAAACGGGCCTTGTTGGAGCCCGCCAGCAGGTGGATAGAGCCATCGGCAGCAGAGCGACCAGCGGTGACATAGCCGAGGATACCCGAGACCTGGGCCATGGCTTCGATGATCAGCACGCCGGGCATAATGGGCTTGCCCGGGAAATGGCCGGTAAAGAACGGCTCATTGTAGGTCACATTCTTGTAGCCGACTATGGATTTACCGGCTTCCACTTCCACCACGCGATCCACCAGCAGGAAGGGGTATCGGTGCGGCAGAAAGTTCATTATTTCATCAATTTGCATCATCGGGTATTGGCCTCAGCCCTCAATTTTCTTTTCCAGTTCCTTCAACCGGCGCGCCATGGCGTCCAGCTGTCTGAAGCGAGCAGCGTTCTTGCGCCATTCGCGATTGGTCATATGACCGGTACCGGAGGAATATACCCCCGGCTCACGGATATCTCCGGTAACCAGTGACATGCCGGTCACCTGCACGCCATCGGCAATGGTCAGGTGGCCGCTGATTCCCGCCGCGCCACCAAACATGCAGTGGCTGCCGATACGGGTACTGCCGGCAATGCCCACCTTGCCCGCCATGGCACTGTGATCGCCGATCTGGACGTTGTGGGCAATCTGCACCAGGTTGTCGAGTTTTACGCCATTGCCCAGCCGGGTGTCGTCCAGGGCGCCACGGTCAATGGCCGTGTTGGCGCCTACTTCAACGTCATCGCCAAGGGTCACGCCGCCAATCTGGGCAATTCGGTGCCAGGCGCCCTTGTGAACGGCAAAGCCGAACCCGTCAGAGCCAATGACGGCCCCTGAGAGAATATGGCAACGCTTGCCCATGATTACGCCATGGGCCAGGGTAACCCGCGGCCGCAGGACGCTCTGGTCACCAATCACACAATTGGCACCGACAATGGAATGCGCACCGATCACCACGCCCTCGCCCAGGGAAACCCCGGCTTCGATAACCACGTAGGCGCCAACGCTGGCACTCGCCGGAACCGTCACCGACTCATCCACAATCGCCGTGGCATGCACACCCGCCACCGGTGTCGGGGAGGTGTCAAACTCATGGCTGATGCGAGCATAGCCAAGATAGGGGTCGTCCAGTAAGAGGACATTGGTCGGAGCCTTGTCTGCCATGGCCGGCGACACCAGCACCGCGCCTGCCCGGGTAGCCTCCAGGTGACGGCTGTAGGACGGATTGGCCAGGAAACTCAGCTGATCCGCCTGCGCTGCCTCCAGGGTTGCCAGCCCGGTGATCTCCAGCTGCGGGTCGCCCCTGAGTTCGGCACCCAGTGCGCTGGCGATTTTCCCGAGGGTCATAGTTCTGGTGGGCATATTACTGATTCAGCTTTTCCAGCAGTTCGTCGGTCAGGTTCAGCTCGGGCTTGACGGAGACTACCGCCTCCGAGGGCAGGATGATATCCAGGCCATGCTCTTCCATCAGTGCCTTCACCGCCGCGTCTACTTCCGGCCGGGCCTCTTCCAGGAATGCCTGCTTGCGGCTGTTCAGCGTCTGGTCGAGTTGCTGCTTCTGGCGGGCAAAGGCCTGCGCCTTTTGCTGGAACTCAGCCGTCAATTGCTGGCGCTCACTCTCGTTCATCATGGCACCGTCTTTCTGGAGGCGTTCCTGGAGCTGGCGGGCCTCCTGCTGAGCCTCGCGGACCTGGGCCTCTGTGCCGGAGAATTCCTCTTCCAGCTGATCACTGAACACCTGGGCATCATCCGATGAAAACAGCGCCTGGCGCAGATCCACCACCCCGATACGGGTCTCAGCCAGTGCCGGCATAGTCATCGCCAGCGCCGCAGCGGCCATGACAACGCGCACGCCCGCAGCGTGCTTCACGAGTTCCCTGAATCCTGTCATTGTGTTGCCTCCTGTCTGCCATGCGGCTTCCAGGCTCGTTTTGCCTGAAAGGCCACCTCTTTGCTGTGACCGCCATCGCCCCATGGCGCGCGGTCGTCAGAAACTCTGCCCCAGGGAGAACTGGAACACCTGGGTTTCGTCACCGCTCTTGTCGGTAATCGGCTGCGCCAGGCTGAACGCCAGCGGGCCAACCACGGTGACCCACTGGAAGCCAATACCCACCGAGGCCCGCAGTTCACTGAGCTCCGGGTCAAAGCCACGGGCAGTATCAAACACCTGGCCGGCGTCCAGGAAGAACGCCGTACGCATGCTGCGGGTATCGCCGGCAAAGGGCGTAGGCACGATCAGCTCCAGGCTGCCTTCGGTGAGGACGTTACCACCGAAGGGGTCATCATCGTCCGTCCAGGTCTTGTTGGTCTCGACCCGGTTACCCAGCGAGTTGGCCTCGTAGCCCCTTACGGAGCCGTAACCGCCAGCGTAGAAATGCTCGTAGAAGGGCATCTGGGAGCGGTCGCCATAGCCATCACCATAGCCCAGCTCACCCCGGGCACGGATGGCCCAGGTTTCCTGCTCGTTCAGCGGCCAGAAGCTGTCACCGCGATAGCGCAACTTGTAGAAGGTCAGGTCACTGCCCGGTACGGCGATATCGGCAGACAGGGTATGGCTGTAACCATCGGTCGGCAGCATGCCCCGGTTCAGGGTGCTGCGGCGCCAGGAGCCGGTCAGGAAATAGTTGTTGAAGTCGTTGCCTTCGTCATCGATGAACTCCAGCACCTCATCGGCCGTGTAATCACCGGGCTTGATCTTCGACAGGGTATAGCCCACGCCGAAATTCAGCCGGGTAAAGCGGTCAATGGGGTAACCGAAGGTCACTCGCCCGCCGTATTCATCCAGCAGGTATGAGGAAATATCCTGCTCCTCGAAGTCTGTCTCACGGGCGAACAGGCTGAAGCCACGGCTGACGCCGTCCACGGTGTAGTAGGGATCTTCGTAGGAGAAATTGGCGCTCTTGATGGAGTCACTCACATTGGCGCCAATAGACACCCGCTTGCCGGTGCCAAAGAAGTTGTTCTCGGAAATATTGGCCCCGAGAATGACACCAGACACCTGCGAGAAGCCGATGGACGCGGACAGACTGCCGGTGGGCTGCTCTTCCACGCTGTAGTTAACATCCACCAGGTCATCCGAGCCGGGCACCGGCACGGTGTCTACGGAAACAGACCGGAAAAACCCGAGCCGCTCCAGCTGGTCCTTGGAAAACTCAATGCGGTCGGTGGAGGCCACGCCGCCTTCCATCTGGGTCATTTCCTGACGCAGTACTTCGTCCTTGGTGGTGACGTTACCGGAGAAGTTGATGCGCCGGACATAGGTCCGCTTGCCCGGCTCAACGAAGAAGGTAACGGCAGCGGTGTTTTCAGAATCCGATTCCGGGATCGCGTTGACGTTGGCGAAGGTATAGCCCTCACGGCCCAGGCGGCGGGACAGGCGCTCGGACGTGGCGGTCAGTTCGGAGCGCGACAGCACGTCACCAGGCTCCAGTTCGACAAGCTCACGCAGCTCGTCCTCGCCGACAATCAGTTCACCACGCAACTGAATGTCGGAAATGGTGTACTGGCGGCCCTCATCGACAGAGACCGCCACAAACACATCCTGCTTGTCCGGCGAGATGGACACCTGGCTGGACTCGATATTGAAGTCCAGGTAGCCCTGGTCCAGGTAATGGGAACGCAGGGATTCCAGGTCGCCGCTCAGGCGTTCGCGGGCGTACTTGTCCTTACTGGTAAGGGAGTTCCACCAGCTACTGGTGCGCAGCTCAAACAGGTCCAGGAGTTCGTCGTCGGAGAAGGCTTCATTACCAACGATATTGATGTGCTGGATCGCCGCCACGTCGCCTTCGTTGATGTCCAGGCGAACGGCCACACGGTTACGTGGCAGGTCTTCCGCTATGGCCTTGACCCGGGCATTGTAACGGCCCTGGCCCACGTAGGAGCGCAGTATTTCAAGCTCAAGGCGTTCAAGGGTAGCCCGGCGGAACACCTGGCCTTCCTGCAGGCCGGCGCCCGACAGGGCATCCATCAGCACATCGGTTTCGATGTTCTTGTTGCCCTCGATGTCGATGGAAGCGATAGCGGGGCGCTCCCTTACCTCGAGGATCAGGGTGCCATTGTCGCGATAGGCCTCGATATCGGTAAACAGGCCGGTCTTGAACAGGGTGCGAATGGACTCAGCCAGCTCCTGCTCACTGAGGGATTCGCCGATATCCACAGGAAACGCCGAGAACACGTTACCCGCCGAGACCCGCTGCAGGCCTTCGACTTCGATATCCGCCACCGTGAATTCCTGTGCCGTAGCCGGCTGGCTGGCCATGCCCGCAAGGGCTAGACCAATCGCTGCACCCAGTAATGAACGTCTCATTCAGTCAAATCGCCTGTTTATGCGCGTAAGGAGCTCGCAATTCTCACAACCGCATCAGGTCGTTGTAAAGAGCAAACACCATTAAAGTCAGAATCATGGCCATGCCGATTCGCAATCCCAGCGCCTGTACCTGTTCAGAGAGCGGGCGCCGGCGGATGGCCTCGATGGTGTAATAAACAATATGGCCGCCATCCAGTACCGGTATGGGCAGCAGGTTAAGGATGCCCAGACTGACACTCAGGTAGGCCAGGAAACGGACGAAATCCTCAAACCCGGAGCTGACACTGGCCTCCGCCACCCGGGCTATGGTGATCGGCCCGCTGAGGTTGGTTGGCGACAGCAGGCCGGTAATCATCTTTTGTATCGCTACCAGGGTCAACCGGGTATCGGACCAGGTTTCCGAAAATGCGTTGGGAATGGCAGCCAGGGGACCGTACCGGACCTCCCGCAGCATGTCGTCCGGCCAGCTGACCTGCGCCACGCCGGCGCCCACGTAGCCCTGCTCGGCGCCGTCCACCTCTCGGGTGTCGGGAGTAACCTGCAGGTTAACGGTTTCACCATTTCGCTCTACCTCGAGCGCGAGGGTCTGCTCCGCCGACTGCTGGATGATTTCCACCAGGGCGAACCAGTCCGCCACCGGCTCTCCGTTGGCCGAAACCACCCGGTCGCCCTGCTGCAAACCCGCTGCCTCGGCACGGCCACCACTGACCACCTGGCCGATCTGCGCCGGCACGTCAGGTCGTAACGGGCTCAGGCCGAACTGGCCGAGGGGGTCCGGGTTCTCATCCGGCAGCTTCCAGCCGTTCAGCGTGGTGGTCAGTGTACGCTCACCCTGGCCATCGCTGATGGTAAAGCGGACCTCATCCTGCTCACCGGCACGCTCCAGCAGGCGCATGTTAATGTCCCGCCAGGAGGTCACGTTGCGGCCGTCCACCTGGTGGATTTCCATGCCCGACTGGAGCCCCATACGGTCGGCAATGGAGCCTTCGGCAATGTCCCCGGTCACCGGTGCAACGGTGGTGAAGCCCACCACGCTCAGCAGCCAGTAGGCGGCAATGGCAAAGATGAAGTTGGCTGCCGGGCCCGCGGCGGCAATGGCGATGCGCTGCCCCGGGGGCTTGGAGGTAAACGCCTCGTGGCGCTGTTCTTCCGGCACCGGACCTTCCCGCTCGTCCAGCATCTTGACGTAGCCGCCCAGGGGAATGGCCGCTACGGCAAACTCGGTGCCATGGCGGTCGTAGCGGGACCAGATCGGATTACCAAAGCCCACGGAGAACCGCAGTACCCGCACACCACACTTGCGGGCCACCCAGAAGTGACCAAACTCGTGGATGGTCACCAGGATGCCGAGGGTGACAATCAGCGCCAGTACTGTTTGCAGAATGTCCAACATACGATCCAGTGGCCTCCGGCCGTTAAAGCATCAGTGCGCCAGGGTGCGCCTGGCCAGGCGCTCGATTTCGGCCCGGGCCTGTGCCCGTCCGTCCTGGTCGGCCGCCATGATGGCGTCGAAATCATCCGCCGGCTGTGACGGCACCCTGACCAGGGTACGCTCTATGATAACCGGGATATCGGCAAAGCAAAGCTCCCCGGCCAGGAAGGCGGCTACCGCCTGCTCATTGGCCGCATTCAGTACCGCAGGGGCCGTCCCACCAGCTTCGAACGCCTCCGCAGCCAGGCGCAGACAGGGGAAGCGGTCGACATCCGGCCGCTCAAAGTGAAAGCGCCCCAGGGCAAACAGGTCCAGCGGTGCAACACCGGCATCCACCCGCTCCGGCCAGGCAAGGCCGTTGGCGATGGGTGTGCGCATGTCCGGGCTGCCCAGCTGGGCCAGCACCGACCCGTCCACATACTCCAC
The DNA here is from genome assembly GCF_023156245.1 of Marinobacter bryozoorum. Classification (GTDB taxonomy): domain Bacteria; phylum Pseudomonadota; class Gammaproteobacteria; order Pseudomonadales; family Oleiphilaceae; genus Marinobacter; species Marinobacter bryozoorum. The sequence goes on along the minus strand of NZ_JAKZAH010000014.1, from coordinate 79,322 downwards.
CATCGAATGAATAATACTCTCGGGGTGCACATGCACTTCAATCTGGTCCGGATGTGTGTTGAACAGCCAGCAGGCCTCGATCAGTTCCAGCCCTTTGTTCATCAACGTGGCGGAATCGACAGAGATTTTCTGACCCATGGACCAGTTGGGGTGCTTGCAGGCCTGCGCCGGGGTCACCTCACGGAGCATGTCCGGGGTGTGATTGCGGAACGGCCCGCCGGAGGCGGTCAGCAGGATGCGCCGTACCCCTGCACCGGGCAGGTCCCTTACACGCTCCGCCGGCAGGCACTGGAAGATCGCATTGTGCTCGGAATCGATGGGCAGCAACAGGGCGCCGGAACTGGCCACGGCGTCCATAAACAGCTGCCCGGACATCACCAGGGCTTCCTTGTTGGCCAGCAGCACCCGCTTGCCGGCCTTGACCGCTGCCAGCGTGGGCGACAGGCCGGCCGCACCGACAATGGCGGCCATGATGGTGTCGGCCTCGCCTGCCACAGCCACCTCGACCAGCCCGGCTTCACCGGCCAGCACACGGGTATCCGGGAGCGTCGCCAGCGCCTTGTCCAGCTGTTCTGCCGCATCCGCATCCGCCATTACCGCGACTGCCGGCCGGAACTCCCGGCACAGGGACGCCATTTCGTCCACATTGGTGGACGCGGTCAGGGCATAGACCGAGAATCGCTCCGGATGCCGTCGCACCACGTCCAGGGTGCTCAAGCCGATAGACCCGGTCGCACCCAGTACGGTGATATGACGCTTGCCGTTGCTAACAGTCACAGAATTGCTCCCGGAGACAGCCAACTGATCAGGGTAATGATAAGGGCAAAGACCGGAATAGCCGCCGTCAGGCTGTCAATACGATCCATGATGCCACCGTGGCCGGGCAGTAACTGGCTGCTGTCCTTGATGCCCCGGAAACGCTTGAGCATGCTCTCAAGCAGGTCTCCGACAACGGAAACCGCTGCCACCACGACGCTGGCGACCAACAGCATCAGGGTATCGACAACGCCGGCAGCGGCTACCATACCTGCCGCGATGGCCAGCAATGCAACCGCCGCCAGGCCGCCCCAGACCCCGGCCCAGGACTTGCCCGGGCTGACCCTCGGCGCAAGCTTGGCCTTGCCGAATGCCTTGCCGGAAAAGTAGGCACCGATATCGGCAACCCAGACCACCAGGAAGACATAGAGAATCGCCAGCAGGCCACTGTCCAGTTTACCGAACACCAGGGTACCGGTACGCATATGGTTCAGCCCGACCCAGGCCGGCACGAGAACCAGCAGGCCCATCACGCCCCGGATAACCGGGTTGCTCCACAGGGCGCTGGCCTGCGGATACACACGCACCATTTGCAGTGCCACCAGCCACCACGCCAGGCCCAGCCACAACACCGGCAAGGTGGGCAGGTTATAGACCAGTACCAGGATAAGGGCCACCAGGGCACCGTAACCTGCCCGGGCGGGACCACTGGTGTAGCCGGCCATATTGGCCCACTCCCAGGCACCCAGGGTAATCGCCACGGCGGTAAACACGGCAAAGCCCAACGGCGGCAGGAAGAAGATGCCGATGATGGCAATGGGCGCCAGGATCAGCGCCGTCAGAATTCGGGTTTTGAGCACGTCGCTATTCGCTCTTGTCCTTGACTCAGTTCAGTTTATTGTTCTGTTGGCGCGGGTGGTTGCCTGGGTCACGGGTAGCTTTCCCGCCCTCGGGAACCACCTGGAATGCCTTGTTACTGAGTAATTATTGCTGGGCAGCCAGACGCTGGTCCACCTGGTCGTCAGTCTGGCCAAACCGGCGTTTACGCCGGGCATAGGCTTCCAGGGCCTTGCGCATTTCTTCACTGCGAAAGTCCGGCCAGAACACGTCGGAGAAATAGAACTCGGTATAGGCCAGGTGCCACAGCAGGAAGTTGCTGATGCGTTGCTCACCGGCCGTGCGGATCATCAGATCCGGCATCGGCAGATCACCGATGGACAGGTACTGCTGGATGGTGTCGTCGGTGATGTCCGACGGCGCCAGCTCACCCGCGGCGACCCGGGCAGCCACCTTGCGGGTGGCCTGGGTGATGTCCCAGTGACCACCGTAATTGGCGGCAATCACCAGGGTCATCAGGGTATTGTCACGGGTCAGCTCTTCCGCCCGTGCCATGTGCTCCTGCAACAACGAGCTGAACGCACTTCGGTCACCGATAATGCGCAGACGGATGTTGTTACGGTGAAGCTTTTTCACCTCCCGCTCCAGCGCAAACAGGAACAGGCGCATCAGGGCAGAGACTTCATCCTCGGGACGTCGCCAGTTTTCGCTGGAAAAGGCGAACAGGGTCAGCACGTCAACCCCTTCCCGTGCACAGGTCTCTACGACCGATCGCACCGAGTTCACGCCCGCCTTGTGGCCAGCCACTCCATTGAGCCGCCGGGCCTTGGCCCAGCGGTTATTGCCGTCCATGATGATGGCGACGTGGCGCGGAACCTTGCCGGCTTCCACCGGTATGTCCGCTGTTACTGAATCCGTCATGCAGTCCCCTGATACCGAGCGGGTATTCCTTCCGGCGGTTATACCGCCATCAGGTCATCTTCCTTGGACTTGAGCGACTTGTCGACCTCGGCGATATACTGGTCGGTCAGCTTCTGGATCATGTCTTCACCACGACGCTGGTCGTCTTCGGTGATTTCCTTTTCCTTGACCAGTTCTTTCAGGTCGTTATTGGCGTCGCGGCGGGCATTGCGGATGCCTACGCGGGCGTTCTCAGCGTCGTGCTTGGCCTGCTTGACCATTTCCCGGCGGGTTTCCTCGGTCAGCATGGGCATGGGCACGCGGATCAGGTCACCGCTGGTTGCGGGATTCAGGCCCAGGTCGGAAGACATGATCGCCTTCTCGATGGTGGGAATCAGGCTCTTTTCCCAGGGGGATACCGCCAGGGTACGGTTATCTTCGACGTTTACGCTGGCCACCTGTTTCAGCGGTGTCTCCTGGCCGTAATAGTTAACGTATACGCTGTCCAGGATCGCCGGATGGGCGCGGCCTGTACGGATCTTGTTGAAGGCGGATGAAAGGGCCTCCAGGCTCTTCTTCATGCGCTTTTCAGCATCGGATTTGATTTCGTCAATCACTTTGCGCGTCCTCGCTTGTCTGTATGTCTCTGCCCGCGCCGGTCCGACGCGGAGCATGAATTCGTTTGCCGGAGCGACTGGCTCAGCCCGCTTTCTGCTCCGGTACCGGGCAGTTACTCGACGAGGGTACCTTCCGGCTCGCCGGTTACGATACGGGTGAGCACGCCAGGGGCGCTCATATTGAACACCCGCAGCGGCATGCCATGGTCCCGGGCCAGGCAGATGGCGGTCAGGTCCATGACGCCCAGTTTCTTGTCCAGCACTTCATCATAGGTCAGACGGTCGTATTTCACCGCTGAAGGATCTGTCATGGGATCGGCGGAGTAGACGCCGTCCACCTTGGTGGCCTTGAGCACCGCATCTGCCTCAATCTCGATGCCCCGCAGGCAGGCGGCGGAATCGGTGGTGAAGAACGGGTTACCGGTACCGGCACAGAAGATCACCACGTCGCCGTCCTTGAGGTCCCTGACCGCGCGGCGACGATCATAGTGTTCCACGATACCACTCATCGGGATCGCCGACATGACCCGGGTGCGGATATTGGACCGCTCCAGGGCATCACGCATGGCCAGGCCATTCATAACGGTGGCCAGCATGCCCATGTGGTCACCCGTCACCCGGTCCATACCGGCCGCGTTCAGGGCCGCACCCCGGAACAGGTTACCACCACCAATCACCAGCCCCACCTGGACACCAATACCGATCAGGGCACCGATTTCCAGCGCCATCCGGTCAAGGACCTTGGGATCAATCCCGAACTCGTGCTCACCCATCAGGGCCTCGCCACTGAGCTTGAGCAGAACGCGCTTGTATCTGGGCTGGGTTTTGGATGATGCTGGCATGCTGTTCCCCTCGTCGCTGGAGTTTCTGGATACTATGGACCCGTATCTGACATACCCCTCATGCCGTGGCAAAAGGGGCATCTCAGATACAAGCCCGCCACGGCAGCCCGGGCGAACCCGCACTGGCGTGGCAGACTGAGGGGGCTCCGGCAGGTTCCGGAGACCCCGTCGGGATGGCGGATACCACCCCGGGGGTCAGCAGACTCAGGCCTTGCCGGTACCGGCAGCGGCAGCTACCTCGGCAGCGAAGTCCACTTCTTCCTTTTCGATGCCCTCGCCCACTTCCAGGCGAGTGAAGCCAACCAGCTCAGCACCGTTGGCCTTGAGCAGTTCGCCAACAGTCTGGTCCGGATTCTTCACGAAAGGCTGCTCCACAAGGCTGTTTTCCTTGAGGAACTTCTTGATGCGTCCGCCCATCATCTTTTCAACGATCTCGGCAGGCTTGCCTTCCATGTCCGGCTGGGCCTTGATGATGTCTTTCTCTTTTTCCACTTCCTCGGCGGGCATGTCTTCCGGCTTGCCTACGCGGGGGTTGACGGCAGCAGCGTGCATGGCAATGTCACGGGCAGTTTCCGGGTCACCAGCGGTCATGGCCACAACAGCGGCAATCTTGTTGGTGTTGTGCACGTAACCGCCTACAACCGGGCCTTCCACCTTCACGATACGACGAACAGTGATGTTCTCACCGATCTTCTGTACCAGCGCTTCGCGCTTGGCTTCCAGGTCACCTTCCATCAGCTTGGCAACGTCGGTCTCGCCACGCTCGAAAGCAACGTCCAGAACGTCGTTGGCGAAGTTGACGAAGTTATCGTCACGGGCCACGAAGTCAGTTTCGGAGTTCACTTCCAGGATGTAGGCCACGGTGTTGTCGTCGGAGATCTTGACCAGGGACACGCCTTCAGCGGCGGTACGGCCAGCTTTCTTGGCGGCCTTCAGGCCGGACGACTTGCGCAGCTCTTCGATTGCAGCGTCAACACTGCCGTCAGCTTCAACCAGTGCCTTCTTGCACTCCATCATGCCAAGGCCGGTGCGCTCACGGAGCTCTTTGACCATTGCAGCGGTAATAGCAGCCATGTTCAATCCTCTTAACAGTTAGAACCGGCCGGGCCTGCATAGGGCCCGGCGGTTGAATCCAGCGAAAGGGAGGCGGGTCACCCTCGCCCCCCATTCAATCGGGTCAACGTGATAGCCGTATGACCAGCAGCGTTACTCGGCTGCAGGGGCTTCGCCGGCTGCGGGCTCTTCGCTGACTTCAACAAACTCGTCAGCAGCACCACCAGCCTGGGCGGCTTCGATGCAGGTGTCGGCAACGGCCTTCACGTAGATCTGGATGGCGCGGATGGCGTCATCGTTGCCCGGAATGACATAGTCAACGCCGTCCGGATCGCTGTTGGTGTCGACAACGCCGATAACGGGAATGCCCAGCTTGTTGGCTTCCTTGATGGCGATGCGCTCGTGGTCAACGTCGATCACGAACATGGCGTCCGGCAGGCCGCCCATGTCCTTGATACCACCGATAGAACGCTCAAGGCGGTCCATCTCACGGGTACGGTCCAGGGCTTCTTTCTTGGTCAGCTTGTCGAAGGTACCGTCCTGGCTCTGGGCTTCCAGGTCACGGTAGCGACGGATGGACTGACGAATGGTCTTGTAGTTGGTCAGCATACCGCCGAGCCAGCGGTGGTTGACGAACGGCTGGCCAGCACGCTCGGCTTCTTCCTTGATGATCTTGGCGGCGGCGCGCTTGGTGCCGACGAACATGATCTTGTTCTTGTTCTCTGCCAGCTGCTGAACGAACTGCAGCGCGTCGTTCATGGCAGGAACAGTCTGTTCCAGGTTGATGATATGAATCTTGTTGCGGGCGCCGAAGATGAACTTCGACATTTTCGGGTTCCAGTAGCGAGTCTGGTGACCGAAGTGAGCACCTGCCTTGAGCAGGTCACGCATATTTACCTGAGCCATGATAGTTACCTTTTTAGCTTCGGGTTAGTCCTCCACACGTCCGATTGCTCCAACCTGAGCGGCCTTCAGGCCATGAAACAGGCACCCTGGAACAACGTGCTGACGCGTGTGTGTTTTTGCCGGCAACGCCGGGGCTGACCCCGGGTTCGCATTTCGGCGGCGCGTTTATACCATAAACTGCCCCTCCGGGACCAGTCTTTCGTGCTTCCTTGTACCTGTCGTGGCAGCCCCTTAAAATAGGGTCTTCGCCCCGCCTGCACTCAGCGGCAGAGACCGCGCCGGCAGCACAAGCCGGCCAAGCGCGGCTCCACCAGGCGACGCCATTCATTCAGCAGGAATTCCAATGACTGTATCCATCAAGACTCCGGAAGAAATCGAGAAGATGCGTGTGGCTGGTCGCCTGGCGGCCGAGGTGCTGGAAATGCTCAACGAGCACGTAAAGCCCGGCGTGACCACCGAGGAGCTCGACCGCCTGGCCCATGACTACATCGTCAACGAGCAGCAGGCCATTCCGGCGCCCCTGAACTACAAGGGATTCCCCAAGTCCATCTGCACCTCCGTCAACCACGTGGTCTGCCACGGTATTCCGACAGAGAAAAAGGTGCTCAAGGACGGTGACATCATCAATATCGACGTTACCGTGATTAAGGACGGCTACCACGGCGACACCAGCAAGATGTGGATTGCCGGCAACCCTAAGCCGGGCACCGAGCGCCTGATCCGCATTACCCAGGAGTGCCTGTACAAGGGCATGGAACTGGTCAAGCCCGGCACCCGCCTTGGCGACATCGGCCATGTAATCCAGGAGCACGCGGAGAAACACCGCTACTCCGTGGTGCGGGACTTCTGTGGTCATGGCATCGGCAAGGTCTTCCACGAAGAGCCCCAGGTCATGCACTATGGCAAGCCCGGCACCGGCATGGAGTTAAAGGAAGGCATGACCTTCACCATCGAACCCATGATCAACCAGGGCAAGTATCACACCAAGGTGCTCGGGGACGGCTGGACCGCCGTGACCAAGGACCACAAACTCTCCGCACAGTGGGAGCACACCATCCTGGTTACCGCTGACGGGTATGAAGTCCTTACCAGGCGCAAGGAAGAGTCTTTCTGAGTGGACACCACGGTTCTCACCTATCAGATCGCTAACGACCCGTCCCCGGTAAGGGCGGCACGGGAGCTGTTGCGGGAGGCCTATGAGGCTGACGCCCATGCCTTTCGCAATGGCGCCGATGTTCGCGAGCTGGTGAAGTCCCGGGCCGATACCGTTGACCGGGTACTGAGAACAATCTGGAACCGCTACGACTTTGCCCGCTCCTCCGACATTGCCCTGCTGGCCGTAGGCGGTTATGGCCGCGGGGAGCTGCACCCCCATTCCGACATCGACCTGCTGATCCTGACCCGTGACGGCATTGCAGACAGCTGGCACGACGATCTTGGCGCCTTTGTTACCCTGCTTTGGGACCTGAAGCTGGATATCGGCCATAGCGTGCGCAGCCTGGACGAATCCCGCCAGGCCGCCCGTGACGACGTCACGGTACTGACCAACTTGCTGGAAACCCGCATGATCGCGGGGCCGGAAGAACTGCGCACGGAGCTGACCCAGGCGGTTTACTCGGACGAAGTCTGCAGCGATCGCAGCTATTTCATTGCCAAGCGGGAAGAGCAGCTGGCCCGCCATCGCAAGTACAGCAACACCGATTACAACCTGGAGCCCAACCTCAAGGGCGCGCCCGGTGGCTTGCGGGACATACAGAACATCGGCTGGATTACCAAGCGCCACTTCGGCCTCGACAGCATTGCCGACCTGACCAGCTTCAGCATTCTCACCCAGGAAGAACACGACATCCTGCTCAAGGGTGAGACCTTTCTCTGGCGCCTGCGCTACGGCCTGCAGCTTATCGCCGACCGCAACGAGAACAGGCTGCTGTTCGATCACCAGAGGGCCCTGGCGGACATGCTGGGCTACAGGGACAAGGGCCGCAAGCTGGGCGTCGAGCAGATGATGCAGGTGTATTACCGCACCGTGCTGGCCCTGTCGGAGCTGACCGACGTCATCCTCCAGTACTACGACGAGGCCATCCTGCAGCGGGACCAGGAAGCAAAGATCCAGCCCCTGAACCGTCGCTTCCGTATTCGCGACCAGTATATCGAGGCCATCAACACCCAGGTGTTCGCCTATGCCCCCTACGCCATTATGGAAATCTTCCTGCTGATGGCACAGCACCCGTCCATCAAGGGCATCCGGGCGTCCACCATCCGTGCCCTGCGGGCCCACCGGCACCTGATTGATGACCAGTTCCGCAACGACCTGGCGGTGACGTCCCTGTTCATGGAACTGGTGAAGACACCCCACGCCCTGGACGAAACCCTGGCCCACATGAAGAAGTACAATGTGCTGGGGCGCTACCTGCCGGAGTTCGGCCAGATCATCGGCCAGATGCAGTACGACCTGTTTCATATCTATACCGTGGACACCCACACCCTGCGGGTGATCCGCAACATGGTGCGGATGAACCACCCGGAGAGTCGCACCGAGTTCCCGCTGGCGTCACGACTGGTGCATCAGCTGCCCAAACCGGAACTGCTTTACCTGGCCGGCCTCTACCATGACGTGGCCAAGGGCAGGGGCGGAGATCATTCCGAGCTGGGCGCGGAAGACGCGGAAGCCTTCTGCCAGCGACACCACCTGAGCGAACGGGACACCCAGCTGATCGCCTGGCTGGTGGAAAACCACCTGCTCATGTCCATGACCGCCCAGCGCAAGGACATCTCCGACCCGGACATCATCAACGAATTTGCCCGGGCCGTGCCCAGCCAGGTCCACCTGGACTACCTGTACATACTGACGGTCTGCGATATCAGTGCGACCAACCCCAAGCTCTGGAATACCTGGCGGGCATCCCTGTTGCGCCAGTTATATGTGGAAACCAAGCGAGCCCTGCGCCGCGGTACTGAAACCCCGTTCAACCGGGAGGAATGGGTGCGGGCCACCCAGGCAGAAGCCCGGGGCATCCTGAGCGCCCAGGGTGTCACCGATGAACAGATCGACCGCATCTGGGACACCCTGGACGAAGAATACTTCCTGCAGGACTCCACGGTGGATATCGCCTGGCAAACCGCCGCCATCATCCGCCATGGGAACGACCCGGAGCCACTGGTCCTGATCCGCGATACCCGCGGCGGCCCCACGGATGGCTACTCCCATATCGTGATCTACGTGAAGGACCGGGTCGCCCTGTTTGCCGCCACGACGGCGATCCTTGAGCAGCTTAACCTGAACATCGTGGATGCCCGTATCAGCGTGGCCAACGAAGGCCCCTGGTCCATCAGCTCCTATGTGGTACTGGATGACCAGGGCCAACCCCTGGGCAAGGACCCGGCCCGCAAGGAGCGCGTCCGCAAACGGCTGGAGGACGAGCTGGCTGCACCGGACGACTACCCGGAAATCATTCAGCGACGCACGCCCCGGCAGCTCAAGCACTTTTCATTTCCCACGGAGATCACCCTCTCCAACGACACCTACAACCAGCGCACGGTTATAGAAGTGATCACCCCGGACCGCCCCGGCCTGCTGGCCCGGGTTGGCCAGGTCCTGCTGGACCACCGGGTACGGCTGACCAACGCCAAGATCGCCACCCTGGGCGAGCGGGTGGAAGACGCCTTCTTTGTCACCGACGAGCACGGCTGGCCGATCCGCGACCCGGAGGTTTGCCAGGCCCTGCAGGAAGACCTGCGCACCATGCTGGATAACATTCAATGAATCCCAACCTGTCCCGATTACACCCCTACCCGTTCGAAAAACTGGCCAGGCTGAAGGCCGACGTGGTGCCCCCCGCAGACATCACCCCGATTTCCCTGGGCATTGGCGAACCGAAACACCCCTCGCCGGAATTCGTGAAACGGGTCATCGCCGACAACCTGGACCGACTGGCCAACTACCCCACCACCGGTGGCATGCCGGAGCTGCGCCAGGCCATTGCGGACTGGGCAACTCGACGGTTTCACCTGAACCCGGGCACGCTGAAGGCCGATGGCAATGTGGTACCGGTTAATGGCACACGGGAAGGCATCTTCTCGTTTGTGCAGGCGGCCATCGACGCCAGCCGCCCGGCCACCGTGGTCAGCCCGAATCCCTTCTACCAGATCTATGAGGGGGCCGCCCTGCTGGCCGGTGCCACGCCCGTATACCTGCCCTGTGATGGCAACAACGGCTTCATACCGGATTTTGATGCCGTACCCGAGAGTGTGTGGAAAGACTGCCAGATCCTGTTCCTGTGCTCGCCGGGCAACCCCAGCGGTGCCGTGATTCCACGGGAGACCCTCGTGCGGGTGATCGAACTGGCCGACCAGCACGACTTCATCATCGCCTCCGATGAGTGCTACTCCGAGCTCTATCCGGACGAGTCCAACCCGCCGGAAGGCCTGTTGCAGACCTGCGCCGCCATCGGCCGGGACGACTATGCCCGCTGCGTGGTGTTCCACAGCCTGTCCAAGCGCAGCAACCTGCCCGGCCTGCGCTCCGGCTTCGTGGCCGGCGATGCCAGCATCCTGAAAGACTACCTGCGCTATCGCACCTATCACGGCTGCGCCATGCCCATCCACAACCAGTTGGCCAGCATCGCCGCCTGGCAGGATGAAGACCACGTAAAGGAAAACCGCGCCGCCTACCGGGCCAAGTTCGAGGCGGTGGTGCCTATGCTGCAGCAGGTCATGAAGGTGGATTTCCCGGACGCCGGGTTCTATCTATGGCCGGAAACCCCCATGAGCGACGAGACCTTCGCCCGTGATCTTTCCGCCGAACAGAACGTGCATGTGCTGCCAGGTCGTTATCTGTCCCGCACCGTGGACGGTTACAACCCCGGCGAAAACCGCGTGCGCATGGCGCTGGTGGCGCCGCTGGAGGAGTGTGTGGAGGCGGCTGAGCGGATCGTGCGCTTTGTTAATGATTACTGATTGATTTGCCACGGAACCCGCGGCCCTTCGACGGGCTCAGGGCGAACGGAACACGGAAAAAGAAAAGCTATTTGCCACGAAACCCACGAAAATGAAAAAAGGGATTACCTTAAAGGCGGTTCACTTTTTCGTGCAGTTTCGTGGTTTTCGTGGCCAAAAAATCGTTTCACCTTTCCCAGTGTTCCGCTCACCCTGAGCCTGTCGAAGGGAACCTGTCGAAGGGAGCCTGTCGAAGGGAGCCTGTCGAAGGGAGCCTGTCGAAGGGCCGTGGATTCCGTGGCCAAAAAGGTGTTTTACCATGAAACTCTACGGCATCAAGAACTGCGATACCGTCAAGAAGGCCCGCAAATGGTTGGACGACAACGGCATCGCTTATGACTTCCACGACTTCAAGAAAGACGGCCTTGATGAAACCCTGCTCTCCCGCTGGGAACAGGCCATCGGCTGGGAAGCGTTAATTAATAAACGGGGCACCACCTGGCGAAAGCTGCCGGAGGAGCTTCGTGATACCATTGGCCCCCAGACTGCCCACGAGATCATGCTCGACAACCCGTCGATTATTAAACGACCGGTGGTAGAGAGTGGTGATCAGGTGAGCGTTGGTTTCAACGCGGACGCGTGGGCTTCACGGTTTAACGTATAAGTTTCGGAACCCACAGCCCTTCGACAAGCGCCCTTCGACAGGCTCAGGGCGAACGTAATATGGAGTGACACGGGAAAAACAAAGAGGAAAGGACGGTTTCGCAAGGAATCCACGGCCTTCGACAAGCTCAGGGTGAACGGAACACGGAAAAAGCAAAGAGAAAAAGACGGTTTCGCCACGAAACCCACGAAAGAACACGAAAGAAAAAACAGGAAAGCCGTTAAAGGCCGTTCATTTTTTCGTGGATTTCGCGGATTTCGTGGCCAAAAAATCGTTTCATCTTTTCCGGATTTACGTTCGCCCTGAGCCTGTCGAAGGGCCGTGGGTTCTGTGGCCCAAATTCTTGAAATCCAAATTCCTGAAAAGAGGAGCATCAGATGAGTTTTGCATTCGGAATTGGCATCGGCAGCCAGAACCAGAAAAGTGAATGGCTGGAGGTCTTTTATCAGCAGCCGGTGCTGATGCCGGACAACGACCTGATGGAAATTGCCGGCAACACCCTGGGCTATCAGGGCGGCAACCAGGCTATTGAAGCCACGGCAGAGCAGCTCAAGGCCTTTGCCGATGCACTGGGCTCCACGGCCCACACCGCCCAGGCGGAACTGGCGCAGAAAGCGGCCGAGAGCAGCATGCCTGTGGCGGTCACCATCCTGGAAACCGATGACACCGCCAGCAGCACCCCCGAGGTGTACCTCAAGCTTCACCTGCTGTCACATCGCCTGGTGAAACCTCACGGCGTAAAGCTGGATGGCATCTTCGGCCTGCTGCCCAACCTTGCCTGGACCAATGAGGGTGCCGTTGACCTGGATGAGCTGCCCGAGCGCCAGCTTCAGGCCCGCCTGCAAGGCCGCATCCTGGAAGTGAAGTCCGTGGACAAGTTCCCGCAGATGACCGACTACGTGGTCCCCCGTGGCGTGCGCATCGCCGATACCGCACGGGTCCGCCTGGGTGCCTATGTGGGTGAAGGCACCACCGTGATGCACGAAGGCTTCATCAACTTCAACGCCGGCACCGAAGGCACCAGCATGATCGAAGGCCGTGTCTCCGCCGGCGTCATGATCGGCAAGGGCTCGGACCTGGGGGGCAGCTGCTCCACCATGGGTACCCTCTCCGGTGGCGGCAACATCATCATCTCCGTGGGCGAAAACTGCCTGCTGGGCGCTAACGCAGGTATCGGCATCCCCCTGGGCGACCGCTGCACCGTGGAAGCTGGTCTGTACATCACCGCCGGCACCAAGGTGGCCCTGCTGGATGACCAGAACAACCTGGTAGAAGTCATCAAGGCCCGCGACCTGGCCGGCAAGCCGGATTTGCTGTTCCGCCGCAATAGCCAGACTGGTGCGGTGGAGTGCAAGACCAACAAGACTGCCATTGAACTGAACGAAGCGTTGCACGCGAATAACTAAAGGACTGATTGGCCACGGAATTCACGGCCCTTCGACAGGCGCCCTTCGACAAGCTCAGGGCGAACGTAAATTCGGGAAAGATGAAATGATTTTTAGCCACGGGATCCACGGCCCTTCGACAGGCTCAGGGTGTGCGAAATACCGGAAAAGATGAAACGATTTGTTGGCCACGAAATCCACGAAACTACACGAAAAAGTGAACCGCCTTTAAGGTAACCCCTTTTTTCATTTTCGTGGATTTCGTGGCAAATAGCTTTTCTTTATCTTTTTCCGTACATCTCCGTCCTACGTTCGCCCTGAGCCTGTCGAAGGGCGCCTGTCGAAGGGCCGTGGATTCCGTGGCTAAATCTTCTATGTCTCTCCCCCCCGGCTCACAAAGAGGCCCACATGACTCTGTCACCCACCCTCGAACTCGCCATCGACCTTATCCGCCGTCAGTCGGTCACACCCGACGACGCAGGCTGCCAGGAGCTGATGATGTCCCGCCTGGCCCCGTTGGGCTTTGCCGGTGAGAACCTGCGCTTTGGCGAGACCGATAACCTCTGGGCCCGCAAGGGCTCTGAGGGGCCGCTGCTGGCCTTTGCTGGCCATACCGATGTAGTACCGACCGGCCCCGAGAAGAACTGGGCCCATGCGCCGTTTGATCCGGTGATCCGCGACGGCTACCTGTATGGCCGCGGTGCCGCCGATATGAAAGGCAGCCTGGCCGCCTTCGTGACTGCCTGCGAGCGCTTCGTGACGAAGAACCCGGAACACCGAGGCTCCATTGCCCTGCTCATCACCAGTGACGAGGAAGGCCCCGCCCAGGACGGCACAGTGAAAGTGGTGGATACCCTCGAGAAGCGTAACGAGGAGATCGACTGGTGCCTGATCGGAGAGCCCTCCAGCACCCACCAGGTGGGGGACATCATCAAGAATGGTCGCCGCGGCTCCCTGCACGGTTACCTGACCGTTCACGGGGTTCAGGGCCACGTGGCCTACCCGCACCTGGCAGAAAACCCGGTTCACCTGGCCGCCCCGGCGCTGGACGCACTGGCCAATGAGTTCTGGGACAACGGTAACGACTTCTTCCCGCCCACCACCTTCCAGATCACCAAAATCGAGGCGGGTACGGGAAGCAACGTCATTCCCGGCGAACTACTGGTCCACTTCAATTTCCGCTACTGCACGGAAAACACAGCGGAAAGCCTGGAAGAGCGGGTGGTCGCCATCCTGGACCGGCACAAGCTCAAATACGACCTGCAATGGCACCTGAGCGGCCGCCCCTTCCTGACGGACAAAGGCGCCCTGGTAACAGCCACCCAGAACGCCATCCGCCAGGTCACCGGCCGGGAGACAGAACTGTCCACCTCCGGCGGCACCTCCGACGGGCGCTTTATCGCCCCGACTGGCGCACAGGTGGTCGAGCTGGGGCCGCTGAATGCGACGATTCACAAGGTGGATGAGTGCGTGAAAGTGGAGGATCTGGACACACTGTCCGAGATTTACGAGCAGGTGTTGGTGGAATTGCTGGCCTGACTGGGTCTGAGGTCCGGGATAAAAACTGATTAGCTACGGAATCCACGGCCCTTCGACGGCACCCTTCGACGGCACCCTTCGACGGCACCCTTCGACGGCACCCTTCGACGGCACCCTTCGACGGGCTCAGGGTGGGCGGAACAACGGGAAAGATGGAACGATTTTTTGGCCACGAAATCCACGAAACTGCACGAAAAAATGAACAGATTCTAGAGAGGTTTCTGTTTTAACTTTCGTGGGTTTCGTGGATTTCGTGGCGAATAGCTTTTCTTTATCTTTTTCCGTATATCTCCGTCCTACGTTCGCCCTGAGCTTGTCGAAGGGAGCTTGTCGAAGGGCGGTGGATTCCGTGGCGAAACCGTCTTTTCCTCTTTGCTTTTCCCGTGTTACTCCGTATTACGTTCGCCCTGAGCCTGCCGAAGGGCGCCAGTCGACAGGTGCCGTCGAAGGGCCGTGCTTTCCGTGGCAACTAACTCTGTTCGCTCTTACCACGGCAAAGCTGTTAGTCCAGGGTTGAGACGTTATCCGCCTGCAGTCCCTTGGACGCTTCGACCACATCAAACCGCACAGCCTGGCCCTGGCGCAGGACACGGCGGCCGCGGCCGCGGATGGCGCGGAAGTGGACGAACACTTCATCACCGCTTTCGCGGACAATAAAGCCAAAGCCTTTCTTCACATTGAACCATTTGACGGTGCCTTCTTCGCCGCCTTCAGGTCCGTAGTCTTCATCATCGTCTTCGTCGTTGTCGTCCTGGGCCTGCGGGTGTGAACGCTGCTGACCCTGGCTGGTGGCCGGGCGGGATCCCTCGGCGGGCTTGCGCTCATTGATGACAACTGTCAGTACACCGACAATGGCGAACAACACAAAGGTGATGATGTAGGCCGCAATACCCTGGGCACTGCCCAGAACAAACTGCGGGCTGTCTGCAACGGCACTACTGCCGGCTGCGGAAAGGATATAGAGGACTTCCGGCGCGGTGTTTACGAGGATAAATCCAAGAACCAGCGGGGCGAGGATAGCGACCAATACCGCTGACAGAATTGCTCTTGTTGGATTACGCATGGATACAACGGGCTCCGTAGAATCATTGATAACGTTTGTGGAAATAACCATTATTCACCGGACACGTGCCAAAACCCGACACCCCGGCAAATAAAGCGGGCATAATACCAGATTCCCTACAAACCTGACCAAAGCGTTCCACATAATGGCGAATACCGACACAAACACGACAGAAAAACTTCTGGAAAGAATGGATGAACTGGAAACCCGACTGGCCTTTCAGGATGAACTGATCAACACCCTGTCCGACCAGGTGGCGCAACAGGAGCTGGACATCCGCAAGCTTTGGGAGGCAAAGCAACACTTGAAAAAGCAGCTGTCGGAGATCTCACCATCGAATATCAAGGGAGAGCACGAGGAAACACCCCCGCCCCATTACTGAATTAACCGCACACCGACCCAGCGTGGGAGTCAGTTCCAGACGACGAGGTTCTCGCCCCGCCCATCCAGCCGCCACCACTTTTCTTCTTCCACGGGGTCGCCTTCCTGCCACTCACCCTGGCTGCAGCGAATTTCTGTTTCCAGCACACGCCAGGCACTGCGGGCACAGTCCAGGTCCGTGTTCCAGGGCAGGTTCTCGCTTTCCAGCACCACGGAGCTGAAACGTTTGCCGAAAGCCTCGGCGTACACCGTAATGCGCACCAGGCCATCGTCATAGCGGCCTTCGCCCTTATACAGGCCGGGCTTGTTGCCGAACGGGGTGAGGGGTACCAGAAGCTGATCGAAGTTGGCTTCCAGCCACGCGGTCAGGCGGGCGGGGTCAAGGTCACGAACGTAGATTTCCAGGTCCTGCACGGCGGGCGCCTCCGGCGACATCAGTGGGTACATGCAAGTCAGGATGATCGCTGCTGCCGGTCAGGGATTCAAGTTCGGCACGAACATCTTCCGGAAAAACATGCCACAAGGTTCCCTGGGACTGCCGTTCGAACCAGTCCACCTCCGCCGCCGTCAGCTCGAGGGAGCACTGTTCGTACTGCTGCTGCAGTTGCTCGATGGGCTCGCCGGTTTCCTGGTTCGCCTCGATTCGCCGCGCGAGGGTTTCGAGCTCCGCCCTGAGGCGACGACACTCGGCCGGGCCTTCCTCGGCGACGATGGCAACCCGTGCAGCGGCTCGCTCCAGCCACTCGACGACCTGCCCCGGGGTCGCCCGGTAATGCAGGCCGGATACCGCCAGCCCCATGGCTGCATCGGTCACCCGAACATTCCAGCGGGCTTCAATCACTGGCCGGTGAGCAACCAGCACCGCCTGGTTCTGGGAGCGAGTGCTGGCTGGCAGGTCATGGCGCACCATCGTACGCCCCATCACCCGTTCCATGCGACGGGCGGCCACGGCGTCATCGTCCTGCTCCGGGCTCAGCAACATCAACGGGCCGTTATGGTTCGGGATCAGCTGTCGGGCGGGGTGCCCCGGCTCCGCCAGCAGCGCCATCAGGTCCCCGGGAGAAAGGTTATCCAGCAGTAACGCAGGCAGGGTGCCCTGCAAGTGATTGGAGTAACCCTGCATCTGCTCCAGCACCGCGGCGGTTTTCGCTTCATCGCGCAGGTCCATCAGATAGAAGTCTGTGCGCATGGCAGGCATCAGGGCTTGTAGCCAGGCGGTCTTGCCAGCCCCGCGATCAGCGGTCACCCAGATCAGTCCCCGGGGCGACGATGCGAGGGCGACAGCCAGGTCGTCTGCCAACCGGTACCAGGTTGCATCCGTAATGACTACCGGATTGGAAGCACGCCCGGTTGCCGGTGCCTGACCCAGTCGCATATAACCCACTCCTGCTCACGACTTGCGGGAGTCGGAAAGCTCCCTGCCCAAGATAAGGGAAGAGCTTACCGGCCCTGCCTGTATCTGTCCTTCGGATTGATCACACTTACGGCAAATAGCGCGCTTTTCAAGTCGTTCAGGTATCCACTTCAGGAACCAGATCTCACTTATCCCGTTGCAAATGCGACCTGGAATCTGAGACCAGGCACCGGATTGACTCAAGAAGCAGTTTAGACCCGGTTGTAGGTATCTTCAAAGCGAACTATGTCATCTTCCCCAAGATAGCTGCCGGTTTGTACTTCAATCAATTCCAGCGGGATAACACCGGGGTTGGTCAGGCGATGGGTGACGCCGAGGGGGATATAGGTGGACTGATCTTCCGTCAGCATAATCTCGTCATCGCCCCGCTGCACATTGGCAGTACCCTTGACCACTACCCAGTGCTCGGCCCGATGGTGATGCTTCTGCAACGACAGGGAGGCCCCCGGATTAACGGTAATGCGCTTCACCTGGAAGCGTTCGCCATTGGCCACGCCCTCATAGGTCCCCCAGGGGCGATGAACCTTTTTATGGAGCTTGTACTCAGGCCTGCCCTGCTCTTTCAGGCGGTTGACCAGTTTCTTTACGTCCTGCACACGGTTGCGGTCTGCCACCAATACCACGTCATCCGTCTCGACAATCACGTGGTCGCTGACGCCCAGCGCTGCGATAAGCCGCCCTTCTGAATGCACATACGAGCCAGAGACGTCCTCAAGGATGACGTCGCCATGGCAGGCGTTACCATGTTCATCCTGGGGCTGTATCTCCCACAGGGTCGACCAGGAACCGACGTCACTCCAGCCGGCATCCAGGGGCACAACCACCGCATCCCGGGTGTGCTCCATCACCGCGTAGTCAATGGAATCGTCGGGGCAGGCAGCAAACGCCTCCCGGTCCACACGGGTAAAGTCCAGGTCCCCCTGACGGGCGTTGTAGGCCTTGCGGCAGGCGTCCAGGATGGCCGGCTGGTAACGCTCGAGTTCTTCCAGGTAACGACTCGCCGAGAACAGGAACATACCGCTGTTCCAGTAATAGCCGCCCTCATCCAGGTACCGCTGCGCCGTGTCCGCATCCGGCTTTTCTACAAAGGCATCCACCGGCGACCAGGCACCGTGGTTGGCCCCGGCACGGATGTAACCATAACCTGTGTGGGGAGAGTTCGGCACGATGCCGAAGGTGACCAGCTTGCCCTGCTTCGCAGCCTCGGCGCCATCCGCCACGGCCCGGGCAAATGCGGCCTCATCTTTCAGGACCTGGTCCGAAGGCATCACCAGCATCAATTCATCCGGGTTCTGCTCCGCCATGGCCAGTGCGGCCAGTGCAATCGCCGGCGCCGTGTTTCGCCCGACCGGTTCCAGGATAATGCCAGCCGTGCTGTCTCCGGCAAGCTGGTGAAGGTTGGCCGCTACGACAAAGCGATGCTCTTCATTGGTGATCGCCATTACACGAACATTGGCAGCCGCACGCAGACCCCTGGATATGGTTTCAGAAAGCAGAGATTCCTCGGAAACAACGGGAATGAACTGCTTCGGATAGGCCTCACGGGACAGTGGCCAAAGGCGGGTTCCGGAACCACCTGACAGAATAATCGCGAGCATAACGGATCCTTATGAACGTGTGATGATTGAGGCAATTCTCTCGCAATTGGCCGGGCAGCTCAAAGGAAGGCACTCACTTTTAACAGCCTGTAACTTTCACTGGCGGGAAGGGAGGAGGGAGATCAACAATACGTGGTATGTTTCCGGGCAGCCAGGCGCTGCCCGGATGAAAGGGGCGGTTAGTCCTGCTGCCAGCTCCGAACCGCTTCCTTACCGTATTTCTGGCGCCACTCGTTCAGGGTCTTGTGATTACCACCACGAGTCTTGACGACCTCACCAGAATGAGGATTCTTGTATGTCTTCATCGGGCGCTTGGCACGAACGCCACCACCCTCGGTTTTTGCAGAAGCAACCGAGGGATCAATAGCACCAAGAATCTGAAGAACATCCTTGGGAGATTTCTTGTGCTCATCCATGAGTCCCTTGATCTTCTCTTCAAACTCCAGGTCACTTTTGAGCGCCTGGTCCTGTTCCATTTTGTTCAGTTCTTTGGAAAGCTTTTCAAGCAACTGCTTCTTCTGATAATAATCGTTGATATTGGGCATGTAAGAAACCTTTCTGTTGGATTTCGGTAAACAACAAGATTCAATCCCTGATTCAGGCACCAATCATATAAGAAGAATGTCAACTAATGAAGTCCTTTCCAGAAGATTACAGGTGAACATTTGATAATATATACGTGCAATTCCTGAAACGTTATTACAGCGATCGGGTGTAGTGCATCAAATGTATCGGGACAATTTCAGCAGATGTACTGGGCATCATATCCTGTACAATCGCCATTCATACCTTCGATATTGTGTGCACATAATACAGACTGACCGCGCCATGACAGCAAAAGGCAGGCATAGATCCATGGCCTGATACAACCCCACAGGACAGCACTGAAGGTTAACGAATATAGCCCGAACACCCCGGCTGTCAGCCGGATAACGACGTTTCGGAGGGGTCCAGCTCCATCTGCTGGATAGCAATCACGGCCTGGGTGCGGTTACGTACGCCCAGCTTGCGAAACACAGCGGTAATGTGGGCCTTGATGGTAGCTTCGGAGACATCCAGGTCGTAGGCAATCTGTTTGTTGAGCATGCCTTCAGCCAACATACCCAGTACGCGGAATTGTTGCGGGGTCAGTGAGGCAAGTTTTTCAGAGAAGTCCGTGCTTTCCGCCTGGGTCTGTTCCAGTTTTTCGGCAACCCCTTCCGGCAGCCACATATCCCCTTCCAGTACCGCCTGGATTGCATCGGTGATTTCCGGCAGCGGTGCAGACTTGGGGATAAAACCGGACGCACCATAGTCGATAGAGCGGCGCATGACCTGGAGATCCTCGGACCCTGAGACCACCACCACCGGCAAACCCGGGTACTGGCCACGCAGGAATACCAGGCCGGAAAAACCATGGGCACCGGGCATATTGAGGTCCAGCAGCACCAGGTCCGCATCCGGTTTCTGTTCCACGGCGGCCTGGAGCGCCTTGATGCTCTCAACCTCGGCCACCTCGGCGTCTGGAACCGCCTGGCTTACGGCCTGGCGCAGTGCCGCACGGAACAGCGGGTGATCATCAGCGATGATTATGTGTTGAGACATCCACGGGCATCCTCTTGTTAGACCGACTTCGTATCCTGGTTCCGGGGCCTGGCTCAGCGCGCAGGCTTCCCGGCAACCCATCCATCAGGACCGCCGCCTATTCTACCCCAAAAGCAACGATGCCCGCAGGGGAGATCCCTGCGGGCATCGTTTCGGGCAGTTACGAAGGAAGTCTACTTGAAAGCGCGTTCGCTGATAAGGTCATCCACCACGCCCGGATCCGCCAGGGTGGAGGTGTCACCCAGCTGATCATGCTCATTGGCCGCAATCTTGCGCAGGATGCGGCGCATGATCTTGCCGGAGCGGGTTTTGGGCAGGCCTGGTGCCCACTGGATCACATCCGGCGAGGCGATGGGGCCGATCTCCTTGCGCACCCACTGCACCAGTTCCTTGCGCAGCTCCTCGGTGGCTTCGACGCCCTGCACCAGGGTGACGTAGACGTAGATGCCCTGCCCCTTGATGTCGTGGGGGAAGCCCACCACGGCGGCCTCGGCAACCTTGTCGTGGGCTACCAGGGCACTTTCCACCTCGGCGGTACCCAGGCGGTGGCCGGAGACGTTCAGTACGTCATCCACCCGGCCGGTGATCCAGTAGTAGCCGTCTTCATCGCGACGGGCGCCGTCACCGGTAAAGTACATGCCCGGATAGGCGCTGAAGTAGGTCTGCTTGAAGCGGTCATGGTCACCGTAGATGGTGCGCATCTGACCCGGCCAGCTGTCGAGGATAACCAGGTTACCTTCGGCGGCGCCATCCAGGATGTTACCGTTGCTGTCCACCAGCGCCGGCAGTACACCGAAGAACGGTACGGTGGCGGAGCCCGGCTTGAGGTCTACCGCACCGGGCAGCGGTGAAATCAGGATGCCGCCAGTCTCGGTCTGCCACCAGGTATCCACGATCGGGCACTTGCCGTTACCGATCACCCGGTGGTACCACTCCCAGGCCTCCGGGTTGATGGGCTCACCCACCGAGCCCAGCAGGCGCAGGCTGTCACGGGTGGTTCCGCTCATGCAGCCCTCACCCTCGGCCATAAGGGCACGGATCGCGGTAGGCGCCGTATAGAGCACATTGATCTTGTGCTTGTCCACGACCTGCCCCATACGGGAGCTGTCCGGGTAATTGGGCACGCCTTCGAACAGTACGGTGATGGCACCATTGGCCAGCGGCCCGTACAGGATATAGCTGTGGCCGGTAACCCAGCCGAAGTCCGCGGTACACCAGTAGACGTCGCCGTCCTGGTAATCGAAGACATACTCATGGGTCATGGACGCGTACGTCAGATAACCACCGGTGGTGTGCAGTACGCCCTTGGGCGCGCCGGTGGAGCCGGAGGTATAAAGCATGAACAGCGGATCTTCCGCCCCCATGGGTTCCGGTGGGCACTCGGCGGAGGCATCCTTCATCAGGTCCTCGTAGCTCACGTCACGGCTGGCATCCCAGGGCACGTCGCCACCGGTGCGGGATACTACAACCACCTTTTCCACATCCGGCACGGATTCGCCCTGCAGTGCCGCATCCACGTTTTTCTTGAGGGGAATCTTGCGGCCGCCGCGGAGCCCTTCATCGGCAGTAACGATAAACCGGGATTTGCCGTTTTCAACACGGGCACCCAGCGCCTCCGGTGAAAAGCCGCCGAACACGACCGAGTGAATGGCACCAATACGGGCACAGGCCAGCATGGCCACGGCGGTTTCCACGATCATGGGCATATAGATCGTGACCACATCACCTTTCTTGACACCCAGGGTTTTCAGCACGTTGGCAAACTTGGCCGTTTCCGCGTGCAGTTCACGGTAGGTAACGTTGCGGGATTCCGCAGGGTCGTCGCCTTCAAAGATGATCGCGGTCTGGTCGCCGCGTGTTTCCAGGTGACGATCCAGGCAGTTGGCGGAGGCGTTCAGCACGCCATCCTCAAACCACTTGATGGACAGGTTGTTGTAGTCGTAGGTGGTGTTCTTGACCTTGCTGTAGGGCTTGATCCAGTCCAGGCGCTTGCCGTGCTCCCCCCAGAAGGTATCCGGGTCATCGATGGACTGTTTATACATCTGTTCATACTTTTCACGATCGAGCAGCGCCCGTTTCGCGAAATGGTCGGGTACCGGGTATAGCTTCTTGTCGGTCATTGTTTCCCCCTTTGCTTTACAGAGTCTGTTTCTGAGTTGTCGGAATTGTTGGAACAGAACTGGTTAGCCCTATCTGACCATGTCAGGACTACCCGTTGAATTAGACCAACGTACTACCGGGGATCGTTGAAGTAAAAGGCGTGCCGGTTGGCACTGACTGCGTGCCCGTATCCAGATACATGACAGGATAGTTCGCCCCGGGCCTTGTGAAAAGCACCGGGGCCGCAGGAGGGAGGGTATTCAGGCAGCAGCTGCCGCCCGACGCTGGCGACGGGCACGCAGGCTGTAGATGCGACGTTCACCCAGGGCATAGCGATTGAGCCCTCCCAGGTGGGTCTTGCGGAGGTAGGTTTCCCAGCCGATACGACGCGGGTCTACCGAGAACAGCTCACGGTCGGCATCGCCCATGCGCTCCGCCAGGTCCATCAGCTTCTCGTTGTGGAACACGTAGTCCGGGGCGGTATAGAAACCGAAAATGGTGGCCAGGGCCCGGGTGGTGTCCAGGTTACGGAGCAGCTTCAGCTCCCGGCTGTGGCCGGCCATTTTCAGGGCCTTGCTCGCCAGGGAAAGGGGTACGCGGATGCCGGTCACTGCGGTGTCGAACAGGGTCCGGTTTACCGCCATAAAGGGCTTGCTGGGTTGGCGGCAGAACAGTTTGTCGTAGGCGGCGTAGTTTTCCTTCGCCTCGGCCATCAGGTGGTCGATGAACTCACCGAGGGAGATGGGGTTCATGGATCCACTGCAGCACTGGTAGATACGCCTTGCGGGCTCCTCCACAAGCGCTTCGGCGCCGGCCAGAAGGATGCTGTTCGCCACCAGGTCCACCGGGATCACGTCAATCACACTTCCACGGTTGCCCGGAAAAACTGTAACCTTCTCCCGGGCGTAGGCCAGGATAATGGCATCCGCCACCTTGACCCCTTCAATCCAGCCCGGCATGGGCTCCTTGAGGGCGCTTTCGATAATCGATGGGCGCACGATTGTCAGCGACTGGTCTGACAGGGCTTCCATCAGGCGCTGTTCGCCGAGCCACTTGGTGAAGGTGTAGGTGTCGCTCCAGCCATAGTGGTTGGCTTCCCGAATACCCAGCTCCACCAGTTTCTTTTCCAGCTGTTTGCCGGCATAGCGGGAACGCACATCCATGATTTTGTCATGGAGCAGGCGCACCAGGGCCTCGGTGCGGTAGTAGCCATGATCGCTCCGGGGAACAGGCGCCCCCGCCGGTTTGATGATGTCCTCACCGATAGCCCCGCTGTTCATACCGTTCACGTAGCAGGTAGACACCTGAACCACCGGCGTGCCCCCACCGGCCATGGCAAACGCGGCCACGTTGTCCAGGCAGAGCGTATTAATGCTGAGGGCCTTGTCCAGTTCTTCCCTGAAATTGACGCTGGCGGCGGAGTTGATGACCAGGTCAACCCTGCTGGCAAGGCGTTCATGGTCGGCCTCCGCCAGGCCAAAGCGGGGCCGGGTCAGTTCGCCCTGAACACAGTGAACCTTGTCCTCGAGGAAAGCCTCGAAGGCGTCATTGTCCTCATTGCGAAGCCGTTCGAACACACTGGCACTGGCGATTTCACTGAAAAAGCGTTCACGGGCATCCGGGTGACGTGCGTTCCCCCGCACCAGGACATGCACGCCCCCGACCTCCGGCACTGCGCGGATCAGTTTTTCCAGTACAGCCTTGCCCAGGAAACCCGTGGTACCGGTAATCAGGACATGTTTACCCTTGAGGGCGCGGCGGACCGAGGAATCGGTATCGTCTGATTCAGGAAACAGATGGGTCATGTCGGTTGAACTCCTTCTCGTCTGCTGTCCGGAAGCTTTGCATAATGCGGGCCAGTTCAGAATCGGGGGGTGGTATAGGCAAACTTCGGGACCCAGTGTGTCACAGGGTCAATGACAGTATGGAGTCAGTGCGGGAGAATTAAACTGTCCATTACGTATTCATAACCCGCCCGACATGGGGAAGGCTGACCTGCACTGCCTGTGTGCAAAAACGCCAGGCAGGGCGCAATGATGAGGCAGGCAAGTCGCCCGGGCGGGACAGGTCAGCCCTTGACAGATTACTCCCGAACGAAACCAAGGGCATCCAGGAAATGGTCAATATCGTCCATCACCGGACCGGAAAACAGGCACCGGTGCCCTGAACCCGGGTAGCGTTGCATTTCTTCCCGATCAAACCCGGCCACCTCCAGAAGGTGCAGGGTGCGCCGGGCTATGGCCTCGCCGGAATCCACCCAGAAGCGGACATCGGGCAACAGTCTCTGCAGTACCCCGGTAATCAGGGGGTAATGGGTGCACCCCAGCACCATGGTGTCCACGGCTGCCTCCCGGAAGGGCTGTAAAGCCACCGAGAGGGCTGGCTCAGGCATTGGCCGCCCCCTGGCCCACTCCTCGATCCAGGTGACCAGGTCCGGGTGCCCTACCCGTACAATCCGGCAATCACCGGCGAACTCACCAATCAGGCCTTCCAGGTAGGGTCGGCGCACCGTGGCCGGGGTCGCCAGCAACCCGATGCGGCGGTTCCCTGACAGGGCGGCGGCCGGTTTGATGGCGGGTACCACACCCACCACCGGGATATCAGTGGCAGCCCGCAGTGCCGGCAAGGCAACGGTACTGGCGGTGTTGCAGGCCAGCACAATGACATCGACCGGGCGCTGACGCAGCTGCTCCGTTACCAGTCCCACGGTGCGCTCGATCACCGTTTCCTCAGCCTGGTTTCCGTATGGGAAACCAGCATTGTCGGCCAGGTGGGTCAACCTGGCCGCCGGAACCTGCCGATGCAGGCAACGGGCTATGCTCAGCCCGCCGATACCGGAATCAAACACCAGTATTTCGGGTGCCCTAGGCGACACGACCGGGTTCAAGCTCCGTGCTCCCCCCGCATTTCCTCTTTCATCCGGGTAATCAACCGGCCCGCAATGGTGGTTTCCGGCGGTATGGGGGGATGTTCGTCCGGGGTAAACCAGTCGGCTTCGACGATTTCGTCCTCCTGCAACACCAGGTCCCCGGACTCATAGTCCGCGAAGAACCCCAGCATCAGCTGGTGGGGGAAGGGCCAGGGCTGGGAGGTCCAGTAACGGACATTGGTCACGGTCAGCCCGGTTTCCTCCAGGGTCTCCCGGACAACCGCCTCTTCGGCGCTCTCTCCCGGCTCGACAAACCCGGCAATCAGGCTGAAAAAGTAATTCTTTGCCCGGGTGGAGCGGGCCAGCAGGAAACGGTCGCCCCGGCGAATCACCACGATCACACATGGGGCCAGGCGTGGATAGAAGGGAATACCGCAGGGCTCACACCAGCGGGCACGCTCATTGGGGTGAAAGCCGGTTTCGGTGCCACAACGGCCACAGTAGCGATGGTCGCCGAACCACTGCTGGACCTGGGATGCTGTACCCAGCACATCGGCCGGCGCATCCGGCATGGAAAGCAAGGCCTCCCGAAGGTGGACCGGCCGGGTCAGATAGAGCAACATACCCGGGTCTACGCTGGCCACATACACGCTACGGCCATCCAGCTCGCCCACGTAGACCGGCTCGGTCCCCTCGTCCAGGGCACCGTCAACACTGCCCCAGCGGTGGTACCAGTCATCCTCCGGACACCAGATTTCGGGGCCGTTCATGGCAATGACGAGGTCATCTGCCTCCGGGGGCTTGCGGGACCAGCCTGCGTTCCAGTTTTCCATCAGGTACTCCAGTGTCGTCTCAAAACCAGAAATGTACCATATTCTCGCCTTTGTCCCGCGCCCCCGACCAAGTAAACTTGTGGCCCCGTTCGCCCTGTCCGGAGTCTGACTGAATGCGATTGTTCCCGGCTGTTTCCGGTGCTATCACGACACTGCTGCGCAAGATCCTGTTTCTGTGGGTTCGCACCGATGTGCTGGGAGCGGACAAGGACGAGCTGAGGCTGGATCCTGACCGGCCCGTTTGCTACGTCATGCAGTACAGCTCTCTCTCAAGTCGCCTGGTGCTGGAGCAGGAAGTCATGCGGGCAGGCCTGCCCCCTGCGGGCGCGGCGATGGCGCTACACCGCGGCCCTGACCATTCCTTCTGTTTTCTGTACCGCCGGGCGCGAAGCAGCTTCAGCCCCCGCCTGACGCCAGTCATGACGCCGCAGATAGAACACCTGGTGAACCTTTCGGTCGAGGACCCGACCCTGGATGTCCAGCTGGTACCGGTGTCCCTGTTCTGGGGCCGGTCGCCGGACAAGGAAAAGTCTGTCCTCAAGTTGCTGCTGTCTGATACCTGGTCGGTTGCCGGGCGTTTCCAGAAATTCCTGATTATCCTGCTACACGGCCGCAACACGTTGGTGCGCTTCGGTGAGCCCATGTCACTGGCCGATATCGTGCGGGAGCACCATCGCAGCAAGGCCCGCGCCAACCGCAAGGCCGCACGCCTGTTACGCACTCACTTCCGCCGGGTTCGCCAGGCCGTGTTGGGGCCGGATCTGTCGCACCGTCGTACCCTGGTCACGGACCTGATCCGCACCCCGGCCGTTCGTGAAGCCATCCGGGAGACCGCGCGTCGCGAAGACGAGCACCCGGACAAGGTTCGGGCACAGGCCTACGAATACGCCAATGAAATCGCCTCCAGCATGTCCATTGCCACCATCCGGATCCTGGAGGTTTTGCTGAGCTGGCTGTGGAACCGGATCTACAACGGCATCCGCATAAACAATATCCGGGCGGTCCAGGAAGTCGCGGAAGAAAATGCGGTGGTGTATGTGCCCTGCCACCGTTCCCATATTGACTACCTGCTACTGTCCTACGTGCTCTACCGCAATGGCCTGATCCCACCTCATATTGCAGCGGGCATTAACCTGAACATGCCCGTTGTGGGGCCAATCCTGCGCCGGGGTGGCGCGTTTTTCATGCGCCGCAGCTTCCGGGATAACCCGCTCTACTCCGCCGTGTTCAACGAGTACATGCATGTAATGTTCACCCGGGGCTACTCGGTGGAATACTTCGTCGAAGGCGGCCGCAGCCGAACCGGGCGAACCCTCCAGCCCCGGCCGGGCATGCTGTCCATGACGGTACGCAGTTTCCTGAGGGATCACCAGAAGCCCATTGTGCTGGTGCCGGTGTACATCGGTTATGAGAAGGTAATGGAGGGGCGATCGTACCTGGGTGAACTCCGGGGCAAGAAGAAAAAACAGGAAAGTGTGGTCGGCCTTGCCAAGACCGCTCGCAAACTGCGCAGCTCGTTTGGCAAGGTGTCGGTGAACTTTGGCGAGGCCATCTACCTGAACGAGGCGCTGGAACAGGCCCGGCCGGGCTGGAAGCATGAAGCGGTGGGCGCAGAGGGCCGGCCACGGTGGTTACCGGATGCGGTGGATCACCTGGCCCGACGGGTGACAACCGGCATCAACTCGGCTGCGGCCGTAAACCCGGTCAACCTGGTTGCGACCCTGCTCCTGGCGACAGAACGCCTGGCCATGGATGAGCAGCAGCTGGCAACGATGATGGATGGCTACCTTGCCCTGCTGAAATCACACCCCTACGCCGAAACGGTCACCCTCCCCGAGGGCAATGGCCAGGAGTGGATCCACTACTGTGAAACCATGGGACTGGTGGGCCGTTACCCCCAGAAGCTGGGAGATATCATCGGACTGGATGGCACCAACGCCACCCTGATGACCTATTACCGCAACAATATCCAGCACCTGTTCGCCCTGCCGGCCCTGATTGCCTGCCTGTTCGAAAACTGCACCTCCATGGCCCGTGACAAGGTCATTTTCCTGGCCGGTGCGATCTATCCATACCTGCAATCGGAGCTGTTCATCCGCTATGACGCAGAGTCCGTGGCCGTGGAGGTAGACCTCTGGATCAGCACACTGGCCGATCACGGCATTCTGCGTGCCGAAGGCGACCGGGTAATGGGGCCGGAAGAAGGCACCAGTGAACGCCTTGAGTTACATACCCTGTCGCGGTTCATTATCCAGACCCTGGAACGTTACTACATTGTGATTGCGACCCTGCGCAAGCACGGTCCGGGAGCGCTGACAGCGAAGGAGCTGGAGGAAGAAAGCGCGTTGATGGCGGAGCGTATGTCGCTGCTGTTCGGGCTCAATGCACCGGAGTTCTTTGACAAGGCCCTGTTCCGGAACTTTATCGGTGAGCTTTCGAAAAACGGAGTCATCGTTGCCGGAGAGGATGAGCGACTGGGTTATACCCGGGAGCTGGAACTGGTTTCCGAGGATGCGCGGCTGGTGCTGAGCGTGGAGAAGCGGCAGGCCATTGCGCAGGTAACTCAACTGAGTCGCTCACAGTAACATTTTTTGATGACCTGAATATTGCTTTTCAAGTACGTGCCATAAAGGGGGCGGGGAGGGCTTTGCTGAAATACGCCGGTAAATACATCCCTGTAGGCTCGGGCTCCGCCCCTCAGCGCTTATTGCTTCCTGCGTCGCGCTGAGGGTCCAGGGCAGTCCATCCATGGACTGCCCGTGAAGCGCTTTCGCGCCTCACCCCTGGCTCCGCACGATTTCATCAAAGCCCTCCCCGCCCCCTTTCCCAGTCCCTGTTCAGGCCCGCTTAAAAGCGAACTTCGGCGGCACCAAGATCAATCGGATGGTAAGGCCCGCAGCGGATAAACATCATACCGGCTACTTTTACCGTCCAGCTTGAGGGCCGGGGCCGGGCCGGGGATGGCCGGGGCTCTCCTTGAGCGTTTGACGACCACCCGGTAGCGGGCGCAATCGAGCGCCGCAGCCAGGAGGTCGGCTGCATCCGGGTCATCACCAACGATGGGGCGGAAGAGCTGCATTTCCTTTTTGACGGCGGCGGACTTGTCCCGGTGCGGAAACATGGGGTCCAGGTGGATGACGTCGGCGACAGGCTCCTGCCCTGCCCTTTGCTGTAACCACGAGATGCTGTCGGCGTGGATGAGGGCCATGCGGGCGACGACCGGAGCGGTGGTTTCGTCGCCGGCCGCGCGGGCCAGGCCGTCTTCGAGCAGGGCATGGATGACCGGGGATCGTTCCAGCATTGTGACCCGGTGGCCGAGGCCGGCCAGTACGAAGGCATCCTGGCCAAGGCCGGCGGTGGCGTCGAGGATATGCAGGGTCTGGTGGGTGCGTTTCAGGCCAACAGCCCGGGCGATAAGCTGGCCAGTGCCGCCGCCGTGGGCCAGCCGATAGCCCGCCTTGCCGGCGACGAATTCAGCTCGCACCGGGCCCGGTGCCTTGCGACCAGTGGCCTGGAGGCAAAGGCCATTGTCGTCCAGCCATAATATCGCGGGACAGTCGTCGATGTGTCTGGGTGAAACCACGCCCAACCAGGGGGCTCCCAGGCGTGTCGCGAGTGCCTTTGCCTGTTCAGACAACCCTTCTTCAGAGCAGCCAACCGGGGGCAGGTGCTCGGTGTCTTTGCTATCCGGATCAGTGGGCTGGTTCATCGGGAACGTTATCCGGCCGGGCCGGCTCTTTGGCGGGACATGTTGGTTGAGCGAGCGTGTGGGGTTGGCTCACCGGGGCTTAAGCGTATCCGCGCAGTCACACCCGGATATCGATACCGGCCAGCTCCGCGTCATAGCCATCCATCCCTTCCCTCTGGCTGGCCACGGTGGCGAACGTTTGCAGGGCACGCTGGTTGGCAGCCGGAATGTCATCAGACCGGAATGGCTCCAGGCGGGTGTCTTCAGCCGCAGCCCGGGCCTGGACCCGGCGCAGGTAGCCCTCGGTGTCTTCCGCACCGGACGCTGCCGGGTTGTCACCCGTGCTGTTACCCGCAGGTGCCGGACGGGACTGCTGGCGCTCATCCGTCAGGACGTCCGGGCGGGCTGCCGGCGCACGGGCACCATCGCTGCGCTCGCGGGCAACGTTGTTACCGATGTACGGATTGTTGGGGTTAAGTCCACCAATCATGGCTGGGTTCCGGACCGTATCTGATTAACGCCCTGGAAGTTTCTTCCAGGTCACTTCGTCCCGCAGGTAAACAGGCTGTGCCTCGGCGGCGGGTACGGCGTTCCCCGCTTTCCAGGCTTCAGCGGCAAGGCGGGCCACAAAGCGGGCATCGGGGACAGAGTCCAGCGATGGCGTGGCCACCACTGCCGTCACACTTTCAGGCATACGCTCAGCATAGCGCCATCCACCGCCCCCTGCCAACCATCGTGCCGGCCCCTCCGGCAGGCTGACCTGTTCCGGAGGACAGACACGCTCTGTGGCCAGGAGCACCGGCAGGCCGCTGGCCATGCGATAACAGCCCCAGTAAACCTCGTCCATCCGCGCATCGAAAGCCACGGCAATACCGTCGCCCTCCCGGGCATCCTGCCCTTCAGCCACGGCAAGGGCCACAGCCTGCAATGAAGACACCGGCACTACGGGAATATCCAGCCCCCAGGCGAGCCCCTGAATGACACCGGTGGCGATACGCAGTCCGGTGAAGGAACCAGGCCCGGCGGCGAAGGCCAGGGCATCGAGGTCTGCCATGGCGACGCCCTGCTCTTCGAGCAACTGGCGAACCATGGGCATGATCAGACGGGTGTGACCCCGGGGCTCAACACGGAAATGCCCGCCCAGGTCGCTGCCGTCAAGCAGCGCCACAGAGCAGGCATCGGAGGAAGTATCAAGTGCCAGTAACTTCAAGGTTGTTATCCCGTGTGGTTTGGCTGAGCCCCATCGAGGCCTGGTCCATAGCCAGACGGGACGCTTTTTAACCCAGCTTTGAGAGGATCTGTTCGCGGATATCGTCCAGCGAACCGACGCCGTCAACGCGAACGTATTTCGGTGCCTGGGCCGGCTCGTCCTTCGCCCAGTCCTGGTAATAACCGACCAGCGGCTCAGTCTGCTCGTGGTAGACCTCCAGGCGATGGCGAATGGTTTCTTCCTGGTCGTCTTCGCGCTGTACCAGCGGCTCGCCGGTCTCGTCGTCCTTGCCGTCTTCCCTGGGCGGATCATACTTTACGTGGTAGATGCGACCGCTGGCCGGGTGCACACGGCGACCCGCCAGGCGCTGTACGATTTCCTCGTCGTCTACGGCAATCTCAACCACGTAATCGATACTGATGCCCTGGTCCTTCAGCGCTTCGGCCTGGGGGATGGTGCGGGGGAAACCGTCCAGCAGGAAGCCATTACGACAGTCTTCCTGCTGCACCCGCTCTTCGATCAGGGCGATAATGATGTCATCAGACACCAGCGAACCGGAATCCATAACGGCCTTGACCTTGTTGCCCAGCTCGGAGCCTGACTTGACGGCTGCACGGAGCATGTCGCCGGTAGAGATCTGGGGAATATCAAACCGTTCAGTAATGAACTGGGCCTGGGTCCCCTTGCCGGCGCCCGGCGCCCCCAACATGATAATACGCATACGTTGTGCTCCCATTTCCTGGATAATTAAGTCTTTGATTTGAAAAGCGGTTGCCAAACCCTGGAGGGGTTACTGCAAGGCTTGGCAACAGCCTCTCTCAGCCCTGGCAGGGACACGGAGAGCGGGCATTATACGAAGTCGGGCCCGTCAGAGAAAGTCGACGTCAGTCGCAGTCAATAAGTAGTGGCCGAGCCGGTCAGGATGACAGAGAGTGGGCAAGGCTGTCCAGA
The DNA here is from genome assembly GCF_023156245.1 of Marinobacter bryozoorum. GTDB lineage: Bacteria > Pseudomonadota > Gammaproteobacteria > Pseudomonadales > Oleiphilaceae > Marinobacter > Marinobacter bryozoorum. The sequence goes on along the minus strand of NZ_JAKZAH010000014.1, from coordinate 47,197 downwards.
TCGTCGGCAACCTGCTCCACATCGTCCCGCAAATGATCTATTTGAGACGCCGACAAGCCAAGCTCCGAGGCCAGCGCCCCGGTATCGTCCGGGTTGAACTCATCCCCTACGCCCTTCTCCTTGAGCAGCCCGTTGGCAAGCTGCACCAGGGTCACGTAGGTTTTGTATTCGCCCTGGTAATGGGGCAACTGATGGACACCAGCCGATTTGATCACGGCCTCCGGGAGCTGCCATAGCTTGTGCAGGATGCCTCCGATGACACCGTGGCCTACGGTCAGCATTTCCTGCTCACCGCCGGCCCCGAACACCTGCTGTTCCAGCGATTTCATGCTGGCTTCGGGATTCGCTGCACGCAGGCGGTTCAGTTCCTCGAACTCGGCTGGAAACAGGTGCCCCACCAGCAACAGGCCGAAGTTGTGCAGCAGTCCACAGAGATAGGCCAGAGAGGCATCTGCACCACACTGGGGGGCTAACCGCTGGCAAACAAACGCGCAGTAAAGGGAATGACGCCAGAACTGGTCCATGCCCAGCGGTCCCTGCCGTGGAATATCGAAGGCCCGCACCGATGCAATACCCAGTGCAACATGGGCGACACGCTCGAAACCGAGCACCCGGGTGACGGCCTCCTGGACCGATTTGATCTGCCCCGGATAATTGAACAGGGCCGAGCGGGCATAGCGGATGATCTGCGCGGTGAGGCTTGGGTCGTACTCGATCAGGTCGGCGAGTTCCCGGGCCGATGCCTCCGGGTCACTGGTCAGGCGGAGTATTCTCAGTGCCTGGGCAGGCATGGGAGGCAGTCGGTACAGCTTCTGCAGTTTGTCCGCCACTTCATCCAGGGTAATACTGCTGGCCGCCTGGCCACTGTGACGCAGGGTGACATGCCCCTTTTCCGCACCGGTCATGGCCAGCCGGAAGTCCCGGCCCGCCATGACCAGCAAACGGGATGATGAGCCACAGGCCATGATTAACCGGTCGGCCTGGTAGAGAGACTCCTCCGCCAGCACTGGCACGCCATAGGCTGAACCAAAGGGTGGCACGAACCCCGGTGCGCAATCACTGAAGACCTTCCCGGCCTGGCTGGCTGTAAGCGGCTGCATGCGCCGGCCAGTGCGGGCCTCAATGGCATCCAGGTCCGGTGAGCTGTCGAACGGATGCACCACCAGCAACACGCCTTTCACGTCGATCAACGCCGTACTGCGAATGACCTGCCGGCGTTCCACGTCTGCATCGAGAACCGCGGCTTCAAGGCCACCACGCGGATCGGCGGTAACCGGTATCAGCTCCTGGGCAATACCTTTGCGGTTAAGAAACTGCTCGACTCTGGCGGCCGCTGCCACGTGCGTCTCCTTCCTGATACTGTCACTATGCCAGCCCGCGATGCGGTGTTACCACGGCCTGGCAAACCACCGGGGGGTGCGCAGACATTACCATATCCCGGGGGTTCCGTCCGGTGCCGTCACAGGCCAACGGCGAAGCGCTCGGGCAATTCCACCGGCCCTGTGAATGGCCTCACATAATGACCGGTATCAGCCGGTGTTTCGCATGCCTGCGGCAATACCTGCCATCGTGACCTTGAGGGCCTGCTCCACCAGCTCCGGCATGGGCATTACCTCGGCGTCAGATCCCTCAGCTGCCACGTTCTGGTCGGCTTCCCGGTTACGGCGCAGCAATTCCGCCTGCAGGTAATGCAGCGGGTCCGTGTAGGGGTTCCGCACCTTCATTGAGTGGGCGAACACCGGCTCGTCCTGGAGCAGCGTCCCCTGCTCCTTCAGGGCCAGCACCTGGTCAATGCACCGGGCAAGTCGGGCCCTTAACTGCTCCCCCAGCGGGCGCAACGCCGGTTCAACCAGAATCTGGTCGTAGTAGCCTGCGATGCGCAGGTCCGACTTGGCCAGCACCATTTCCAGCATGTCGACATAGGTCCGGAAGAACGGCCAGTCCTGGCGCATGGCCTGCAGCAGCGGCATCTTGCCGGCCTCTTCCGCCTCGGACAGGGCCACGTCACTGCCCAGCCAGCTTGGCAGCATCAGGCGCATCTGGGTCCAGGCAAAGATCCACGGAATTGCCCGCAGGCTTTCCACCCCGCCGCTGGGCTTGCGCTTGGCGGGGCGGCTGCCCAGGGCGAGCTTGCCCAGGGCCTGCTCCGGGGTGGCCTGGCGGAAATAGGGCACGAAGTCCGGATTCTCCCGCACCACCTCGCGATAGGCCTTCAACGACCGCTCGGTGAGCCAGTCCATGGCTTCCCGCCATTCCGGCTCCGGTGCCCGTGGTGGCGCCAGGGTAGCCTCGACCACGGCGGTGGCATACAGCGTCAGGCTCTGTTCCGCCAGTCTCGGCAGGCCGAACTTGAAGCGGATCATCTCCCCCTGCTCGGTAATCCGGAAACTGCCGTTTACCGATCCCGGTGGCTGGGAGAGGATTGCCCGGTTGGCCGGACCGCCACCCCGGCCAACGGTACCGCCCCGGCCGTGGAACAGGGTCAGGTGCATATCGAAGCGGTTGGCGACCTCGGTGAGTTTCTCCTGGGCCTGGTACTGGGCCCAGGCCGCCATCATCTGCCCCGCGTCCTTGGAGGAATCGGAATAGCCGATCATCACCTCCTGCTCGCCGCTGCAATAGTCCCGGTACCAGTCCACCGAGTAGAGCGCCTCCATGGCGGCCGGCGCTCCCTGCAGGTCGTCCAGGGTTTCGAACAGAGGCACGATCCGCATGGGAAATTTCATGCCGGCTTCCCGCAGCAGCAGGATCACACTGAGCACATCCGACGGCGTGCTGGCCATGGAGATCACATAGGAGCCCAGTGCTTGCGGGGTCTGCCCGGCCACCACTTCGCAGGTTGCCAGCACCTCACGCACCGGTTCCGAGGGCTCCCAGTTACGGGGCACCAGCGGGCGACGGCCGCGCAGCTCCTTTACCAGGAATTGCTGGCGCTGCTCCTCGCTCCACTCCAGGTAGTTGCCCAGGCCCAGGTACTCCACCATCTCCGCGACCGCTTCCGCATGGCGGGTGGCTTCCTGGCGGATATCCAGCCGGATCAGTGGCAGGCCGAAGGTGTGCGCCCGGCGCAGGGTATCCAGTAGCGGGCCATTGGCGATGGTATCCAGGCCACACTCGATCAGGGATCGGTAGCACAACTCCAGCGGCCCGGTAAGGTCTTCGTTCTCGAACAGGATATCGGTATCGTCCGCCGGCTCGCCGTTGACCCTGGCCTCCGCCCAGTCCCGGGTGCGAATCAGGCGCTCACGCAGCCGCCCCAGAATAACCCGGTAAGGTTCACGGCTGTCCCCGGCCTGGGCTTTCAGTTCATCGCTGGCCTGCCACATGGACAGCTCTGCCCGCAGGGACTGGATATCCCGCAGGTACAGGTCCGCCGCCATCCAGCGGCCCAGCAGGAACACGGTACGGGTAACCTCATGGGTAACGTTGGGGTTGCCATCCCGGTCGCCGCCCATCCAGGACGCGATACGGATTGGTGTGGCATCCAGTGGCAGGCCGGAGCCGGTAGCGCCGTCCAGCGCCTGGTCCAGGCTGCGCAGGAACCGCGGCACCGCCTCCCAGAGGCTGTTCTCGATTACCGCAAACCCCCACTTGGCCTCGTCCACGGCGGTCGGCCGCTCATGGCGGATCTCGTCCGTGTGCCAGGCTTCCGCCACCAGCAGCCGCAGGCGATCCAGGACCTCATCCCTTTCCGCCGGCAACAAGTCGTCATGGTCAAGGGCGGCCAGGCAGGCGGACATTTCGTCGTACTTCATGATCAGGGTGCGGCGGGCCACTTCGGTGGGGTGGGCCGTCAGCACGAACTCCAGGCGCAGTTGTGAGACCTTGCGGTGCAACTCCTGCGCATCCACGCCGCCGCTTTGCAGTCGCTCGAATACCTCGCCAAGGGACTCCACCATCAGGTCGGACTGGTGTCCCCGCTTGCGACGGACGCCGTGATACTGCTCCGCCAGGTTGGCGAGGTTGAGGAACTGGTTGAAGGCCCGGGTCACCGGAAGCAACTGGTCATCACGAAGGTTGCTCAACAGGCGCACCAGCCTCTGCTCCGAGCCACTTTCCTGGCGCCGGTCTACCTTGGCTGCGGCGCGGATTTCCTCGATCAGCTGATAAATCTCCTCGCCGGGATAGTTACGGATATTCTCACCCAGCAACTCTCCCAGCAGACGGACATTTTCTCGCAATTCGGGATGCAGTTCGGCCACAGGCTCTTCCTTTTAATGATGGGATGACAATTGACGAAACTTGAACGCTACACTGATACTAATAACGAGGTCGCGGCCCAATCGCAAGGGTGATCACACAGGAGATACCATGAAAGTTACTGACTTACCCAAACACTGGCAGGAAGACAGCAAGCCTGCCGAGCGGACCCATGACTACAACCTGCGCCTGCCGCTGGAGGATGCGGCCAGGGTCGCAGCGCTGGCGGAGATGTACCCGGGAAGAAGTGAGACGGATATTCTCAACGATATGATTGCGGCGGCGCTGGATGACCTGGCGGAGAGTACGCCGTTGAAGGATAAGTTGCAGAAAGGCTAAAGCAATGAAAGGCCTCCCGGTAGCCGGGAGTGCCTTCCACCTGACTCGCCTACTAAATGATCAGGCGACCGACACCAACTGACGCTTCTTGAGCTCTTCCATATGCTTCTGGCTCAGGGCCACAAAGCGAGGAGTCAGCCCCACGTCTTCGTAGATTTCGTAGCCTTCCTCATCATGGGCAACGACTTTCTCACCCTGTTCGTAGGGGAACGAAGTCTCGAGCTCATCCAGGGCGGCTGAAAGCAGGTCCCGCATCAGGTCCTGGGGGGACTTCATGGGGTACAGTGCCGCCAGGCGCGACAGCTCCTCGTGGTGTGCGTCTGCCAGTTTGACATAGTAAGGGTCACGGGTCAGCCGCCCTTTTGCGTGCTTGTCCCAGTGTGCGACCAGGTCACGGATCTTCATGCGTAATTACTCCTGCCTTCAACTGCTGCCCGATTGTTCTGGATTCTGAGGGCTATTGCCGGAGAAGACGCCATCGGCCTCTCCCTTCAACCCGCAGTTTAGTTGAATCGTGCAGAATGCAAGCCGGGAAATCGGTAACGATTTGTACTTATTTGTTGTTTTTGCTGACGCAGTGCTCAGTTGCCTGTTGAGCGTTCCACACCCTTGACGCTGTTCCAGATCGCATCCAGATTCTCAAGGGACTCATCTTCCATCACCCTGCCCTGTTCCGCCAGCACCTGCTCGATGGCGCGAAAGCGTGCCTCGAACTTGCGATTGGTACGCCGCAGGGCCTGGTCCGGGTTTACTTTCATAAACCGCGCAAGGTTGACGCAGACAAACATCAGGTCACCGAGTTCGTCCTCCACGTCATCCCGGGCCGCCGGGTCCTCCTGGGCGTTCTCCCAGGCTTCCCGCAGCTCACCGATTTCCTCTTCCAGCTTGTCGAACACCGGGCCGATGTCCGGCCAGTCGAAGCCATAGCGGGCGGCACGCCGTTGCAACTTGTCGGCACGGGTCAGCGCCGGCAGGGACGCGGGTATGTCTTCCAGGCGACTGGAGGGTTCCCGGTTCGCATTCTCCCCCTTTTCCGCGCGCTCCTCGGCCTTGATACGCTCCCAGCTGGCCGCAATCCATTCATCCGTGGGGCGGTTCTCCGGATCGACACGACTTTCCAGGGTGCCCTCGGGGAACACATGGGGGTGGCGACGCAACAGCTTCCGCACCAGGGTATCGACAACGTCGTCGAAGCCGAACAGATCCTGCTCCTGGCCCATCTGTGCATAGAAGATTACCTGGAACAACAGGTCACCCAGCTCTTCCTTCAGGTGCCTGTAATCTTCCCGCTCAATGGTGTCCGCCACTTCGTGGGCTTCCTCCAGGGTATGGGGCACGATGGTGCGGAAGGTCTGCTTCGTATCCCAGGGGCAACCGGTCTCCGGGTCCCGCAGCCGGGCCATCAGGGTTTTCAGGTCGTCGACGGTGTAGCTCATGATCGCTTGCGCCTCACCTCAATGATGTTGGGCAGGTTCCGGATCTGGGCGAGCAGCCGGGCCAGCTGTTCCAGGGTTCGGATTTCCACTGTGACCAGCATGGTTGCCGTGTTCTCATCGATATTCGACAAGGTGTTCAGGGACAGCACATTACTGCGCGAGGCTGTCAGCACCTGGGTAATATCCCGCAGCAGACAATAGCGGTCATAGGCCTCGATCTCGATGTCCACCGGGTAGGTGGCTTCCGGGCGGCCGCCCCAACTGACCTCGATAATGCGGTTGGGCTCGAATTCCTTGTGGTGCAGGAACGTCAGGCAGTCCTGGCGGTGCACCGTTACGCCACGGCCAACGGTGATATAACCGCCGATGGCGTCACCCGGCAACGGCTTGCAACACTTGGCGACCTGGGTCTTGAGCTTGCCCACGCCACGAATCTGGATATCCGAATCGGTCTCGTACTGACCTTTGCGGCTGCCCAGCAGTTTCAGGTCAAGCTGCTGTTCCCGGGGCTCAAGCATCTCCTGGGCCACGTGGGCCACATGGGTAGGACGCAGGTCACCGGCACCGACAGCGGCAAACATGTCCGCGGCGCCCGGATAGTTCACTTTGCGGGCCAGCTCGTCCAGGCTCACGTCGTAGAGGGACAAGCGCTTGAATTCGTCTTCCAGGATGGCCCGGCCGTCGGCAATGTTCTGGTCCCGGTGCTGCTGCTTGAACCAGTGGGTGACCTTGGCGCGGGCACGGGAGGTCTGGATATAACCCAGGCTGGGGTTCAGCCAGTCCCGGCTCGGAGCCTGGTTGTTTGACGTAAGGATATAGACCTGGTCGCCGGTTTTCAGCGGGTAGGTCAACGGTACGATGCGGCCATTCACCCGCGCGCCCCGACAGGCATGCCCCACCTCCGTGTGCACACGGTAGGCAAAGTCCACCGGTGTGGCGCCCTGGGGCAAGTCCACCACATGGCCTTCCGGCGTAAAGACATAGACACGGTCTGACGCAATATCACCGGTAAGGTGATCCGCCAGGCCAGACAGGTCACCCAGCTCCTCCTGCCATTCCAGCACCTGACGCAGCCAGTTGATCTTGGCCTCATAGCCGGTGGAGCGGTTGCCGGTATCCGTACCTTTATAGAGCCAGTGGGCACAAACCCCAAGCTCTGCCTCTTCATGCATCTTGTGGGTACGAATCTGCACCTCCATCACCTTACCCTCGGGCCCGATGACGGCGGTGTGGAGAGACTGGTAGCCGTTCTCCTTGGGGTTGGCAATGTAGTCGTCGAACTCGTTGGGAATATGGCGCCACAGGCTGTGGACGATGCCCAGCGCCCCGTAGCAGTCCCGTACCTCCGGCACCAGCAGGCGTACGGCCCGCACGTCATAAACCTGGGAGAAGTCGATGCCCTTGCGGCGCATTTTCCGCCAGATGCTGTAGATGTGCTTGGCCCGGCCGGCCAGTTCCGCCTGGATACCGGAACGGCGCAATTCATCGCCCAGGTCCTTGAGCACCTTCTGGATATAGCCTTCCCGGTCCAGGCGCTTCTCGTCCAGCTGGCGGGCGATCTTCTTGTACGCGGTCTCGTGCAGGTAGCGGAAGGACAGGTCTTCCAGCTCCCACTTGATATGCCCGATACCCAGGCGGTGGGCCAGGGGCGCGTAGATATCGAAGACTTCCCGGGCGACCCGCATGCGCTTTTCGTAGACAGCGTTCTTGACGGCCCGCAGGGCACAGGTCCGCTCTGCGAGCTTGATCAGGGCCACCCGGACATCGTCGATCATGGTGACCAGCATCTTGCGGACATTATCCAGCTGGCCTTCCGTCTGGCCCAGTACGGTCCCTTTCAGGGGGTGATGGATAGCGGAGATTGCCGCCATCTGCACCACACCCTGGATCAGGCCGGCCACTTCGTCACCGAATTCCTTCCGGATTTCGTCCAGCTCTATACGGCCTTCGCGCACGGCACGGTAAAGGATGGCCGCCACCAAGCTGGCCTGGTCCAGGTGCAACTCCACCAGCACCTGGGCCATTTCAATACCGGTGTGGAAGCTGCTGGCACCCGGTGCCCACAGTCGGTCCTCTTCCACGGCCCGGCGATCGATTTCCGCGCTGAGCTCACAGGCCCGGCGAAACTGGTCCGGATTCTCAAGGCGGGTCTGGGCTTCGATCTGCCTTACCCAGCCTTCGATATCCACCTGTCCATCTGCGGTAACCGCGTAGTCTTCCCGTACCTTTACCATGCTTTTGCTGCCGTTAGTGTCCTTTACCGGGCCATGCCCTTGCCATGCTCAGTTCGCTCTCAGATTTTTTCGAACAGGGCGATGGATTCCACGTGGGTGGTGTGAGGGAACATGTCCATCACGCCCGCCTGTACCAGGCGATACCCCTTACTGACAATTACACCCGCATCCCGCGCCAGGGTGGCCGGGTTGCAGGAAACATACACAATGCGCTTTGCGCCAAACGCTGTGAGATGCTCACAGATTTCCTGGGCACCCGACCGCGGCGGATCTATCAGAATCCGGTCGAAGCCTTCGGTGGCCCAGCTTTCACCGGTGAAGTCGCCCTGCAGGTTGGCGCCGTGGAACGTGACATTGGAAAGGCCGTTAAGTTCGGCATTCTCACGCCCGCGCACAACCATGGCATCGTCACCTTCCACGCCAACCACCTGGCCCGCCTTGCGAGCCAGTGGCAGGGTAAAGTTGCCAAGGCCGCAGAACAAATCCAGCACCCGGTCACCGGGCTGCACATCCAGCCAGTCGATGGCACGGTGTACCATGCGCTGGTTAATGTCGGCGTTAACCTGGGTGAAGTCCATGGGATGGAACTTCATGGTCAGGTCAAATTCCGGTAGCTGATAGCTGAGCCGCTCCTCGCCGGTTTCCGGCCAGATGCGGTGCACGGTATCCGGCCCCTTGGGCTGCAGGTAGATATGCAAGTCATGGGCCTGGCCGAAGGCCACCAGGGCCGCGCGATCAGCGTCACTCAGGGGTACCATGTTACGGAAGATCATGGTGGCCACGTCATCGCCACAGGCCACTTCTACCTGGGCGATGTTCTGGAAAGCCTCCATCCGATAAATCAGCTTTCTCAAATCATCGATGCGCTCGCCAATGCGGGGATCGAGCACCACGCAACGGTCAATATCTGCCAGGAAGCTGTTGCGCTTCTCCCGGAAGCCCACCAGTACCGAATCCCGCTTGCTGACGAAGCGCACCCCAAGGCGCGCCTTGCGCCGGTAACCCAGCGGCGGCGAACGCATGGGCTCGATCCACTGCTCCGGCTCAATGCCCCCGAAATGGGCAAAGTGCTCCCGCAGGGTGTTCTCCTTGAACCGGATCTGGGCGTCGGGAGCCATATGTTGAAGGCTGCAACCGCCACACAGATCGGCATATTCACAGGGCGGCGTAGCGCGCTCCGGTGACGCCTCCAGCACTTCTTCGGTGCGCAGCTCATCGAACTTGCTGCGGGTGGAGATCATCCTGGCCATTACCCGCTCACCGGGCAGCGCGCCGTCCACGAAACGGGTCTTGCCCTCTTCCCGGGCGATGCCCCGGCCGTCGTGGCTCAGGGTTTCAATGGTGCACGGCAATGGCTCTTTCGGCAGAGGTTTCCTGCGTCTGCGGCTCATATAAAGGTCTCTGGAAATCGGTAAGTATCAGGCGCCGGGAAATACGCCGGTAGACAGGTAGCGGTCGCCGCGGTCACAGATAATGGCGACAATGACAGCGTTTTCAACCTGCTGTGACAGCTTGAGGGCAGCGGCGATGGAGCCGCCGGACGAAACCCCGCAGAAAATACCTTCTTCACGGGCCAGCGCCCGCATGGTTTCCTCGGCTTCGTCCTGGCCTACGTCCAGAACCTGGTCAACGCGGGTGGCATCGTAGATTCTGGGCAGGTACTCCTCGGGCCAGCGGCGGATGCCCGGAATGGAAGAACCTTCCCTCGGCTGTAACCCGATAATCTGCACATCCGGGTTGCGCTCCTTGAGATAGCGGGACACACCCATAATGGTGCCGGTGGTGCCCATGGAGCTGACAAAGTGCGTCACCCTGCCCTTGGTCTGCTCCCAGATTTCCGGGCCGGTGGTGCGGTAATGGGCCAGCGGATTATCCGGGTTGGCGAACTGGTCCAGCACGGTACCCTCGCCCTCCTCCTGCATGCGGGTCGCCAGGTCCCGGGCGCCTTCCATGCCCTCTTCCTTGCTGACGGTAATGATTTCGGCGCCATAGGCTCGCATGGAGGCCCGGCGCTCTTCGCTCATGTTGGCCGGCATGATCAGCTTCATGCGGTAACCCTTGATCGCCGCCGCCATCGCCAGGGCGATACCGGTGTTGCCGCTGGTGGCTTCAATGATGGTGTCGCCCGGACGGATTTCGCCGCGCTTTTCCGCCTCCTGGATCATGCTGATGGCTGGCCGGTCCTTCACCGAGCCGGCAGGGTTGTTGCCTTCCAGCTTGGCCAGGACAACGTTGCTGGTATCGCCGGGCATTCGCTGCAGGCGAACCAGTGGGGTATGACCGACATAATCCTCGATGGTAGGGAAATGCATGGCGTTCGCGCTCCTCGTCGATATGGGCTGCCCTTCAGGAGTCCGTGCCATCCAAGACTCCTTCACAGCTTTTCTGCACGCCTATGTTACACTTATGGCGCTTCTGAAGCAGGTACTGGAAGGCCGTTCAGGACACAGGATGCGCATCATACCCGCATCCGGGCGGCTCGCCCAATAGAGGATGCCGCTATGGCCATGCCAGGCGGCTATAAGGCCAGCTTCGAGTGCCAGGCCACACCAGGGAAGCCAACCAGGGATCGGGCAAGAGGTAGAAAATCCGTATGCGTCGTTGGGGTATTCGAAAAAAAGTCCTGCTGGTCACCCTGGTTCCCACGCTGATCACAACGGTATTGCTGGGGCTCTTCTTTACCTGGAGCTGGGTGCAGAACATCAACCAGTTGCTGGACGACCGTGGCGACTCCCTGTCCCGGCAACTGGCAGCAGCCGCCGAATACGGGATGTTCACCGCCAACCGCAGCCTGTTGAGCAGCCTGTCCAACGCCCTGCTGGAAGAGCAGGACGTTCGCTCCATCACCTTCTATAACGCCCGCCAGGAGCGCCTGCTCCACACCGGTCCCGCCAGCACCTTTGAAAAGCTCGAGGAATTTCCCCGGACGGCGGTTTCCCACTGGCCCTCGGCTGGCAACACGGTATTCATTTCCCCGGTGTACCTGCAGGACCTGATGCTGGAAAACCTGCTGGACCTGGAGTCCCGCAGCGCACCGCCGGATACCCTGGAACCCATCGGCTGGGCCGCAGTGGAAATGTCCCATGTGCGCACCGAAAAGGAAACCTGGAAGGCGTTGTTCATTTCTCTGCTGATGATCGTTGCCGGAGTACTCCTGAGCCTGGCTATTGCGCTGCGCCTTAGCCGATCGTTCACCGAACCGGTCTTCGAACTCAACCGCGCGGTTGCGCGCCTCAAGGAAGGTCACCTGGATACCCGGGTACACACGGGCGCCGGGCCCGAGTTCGAGCAGCTGGAGTCCGGCCTCAATGCAATGGCCGAGGAACTCAGCAAGGCCCAGGCCGAAATGCAGCAGAACATCGACCAGGCCACCGAAGACCTGCGGGAAACCCTGGAAACGATCGAAATCCAGAACATCGAGCTGGACTTCGCCCGCAAGGACGCCCTGGAGGCCAGCCGCATCAAGTCGGAATTCCTGGCCAACATGTCCCACGAAATCCGCACTCCGCTCAACGGCATTATCGGCTTCACCGAACTGCTGCTGAAAAGCCCGTTGCAGAAACAGCAGGCAGAGCACCTGAACACCATTCGCAAGTCCTCGGAAATCCTGCTGACCATTATCAATGACATCCTGGATTTCTCGAAGATCGAGGCCGGCAAACTGATCCTCGACCGGGTGCCCTTCCATCTCAGGGAAATTGTCGAGGAGGTCATGGTAATGCTGGCGCCCGCGGCACACAGCAAGAACCTGGACCTGGTGCACCTGGTCTACGCCGACGTGCCCGACAACATCATGGGGGATCCGCTGCGGGTGAAGCAGGTGATCACCAACCTGGTCAACAACGCCATCAAGTTCACCCAGACCGGCGAAGTAGTGCTGCGGGCGAGCCTGGAAGCCGAGGACACGGAAACCAACCAGGTCACCCTGCGCATCAGTATTACCGACTCCGGCGTGGGCCTGTCCCGGGCCCAGCAGCAGTCACTGTTCAACGCGTTCAGCCAGGCAGATGCCTCCACGGCCCGCCAGTACGGCGGCACTGGCCTCGGCCTGGTCATATCCAAGCGCCTGGTGGAAGAGATGGGCGGCACCATCAGCCTGGAAAGCGAACTGGGCAAGGGCTCCACCTTCTGGTTCACCCTGACGACGGAACTGTCCACCCGCACCGATGCCTCACTGCCCCACGATGCCCTGCGAGGGGAGCGGGTGATCTACCTGGAGCAACAGAAAACCAGTGGCCTGGCGGTAGAGCACACACTGCGGGACTGGGGCATGCAGGTAGTGCGAGCCGGGTCACCGGCTGACTTGCTGGAACGGGTCGAAGAAGCCCAGCAGAACCAGTCCGGCTTTGCCCTGGCCATGGTTGGCATCAGCCGGAACCTGCTCAACTCCAGCCAGTACCGGGAACTGATCCACAAGCTGGAAGTGGACCGGGACTGCCGCACCCTGTTGCTGACACCGACCCTGGAAACCCACGATACGGCGCTCTCCGGCCTGACCAGTGGGCACCTGACGAAGCCGGTTTGCCGTGAGCCCCTGTATGATGAGCTGTTAATGCTGGTACACGGTATTGATGCCCGCCAACGACCAGTGGACCAGGCTCGCCCCGGTGCCGCACTGCCGCCACCGAGGCAGTCTTCGAACCAGCCCCGGGTCATGGCGGTGGACGACAACGAAGCCAACCTGAAACTGGTGCTTACCCTGCTCAATGATTGCGGCATTCCCGCCGAGGGCGCCGCCAGCGGCTTTGAGGCCCTGAGCAAGGCCCGCAGCCAGGGCTTCGATCTGATTTTCATGGATCTGCAGATGCCCGGCATGGACGGCGTTGAAACCACGGCACGCCTGCGGGGACTGGATGACTCCCACCACCGCAGCGCCATTATTGCCCTCACCGCCCACGCCCTGGCAGACGAACAGGAGCGGCTGATGCAGCAAGGTTTCGACGGTTACCTCGCCAAACCGGTCAACAGTCAGCAACTGATGGATACCCTGGCGGACTTCACTGGCTACCAGCCTCCCGAGGCCAGCCGGCGCCAGGACAACATAGCGCAGTTCCGGGACACTCGCCGCCCCTTGCGGCCGTCTACCCGACGGCGGCAGAAGCCGGTGGTGGATGTGGCGGAGAGCATTCGCCTGGCCGCCGGCAAGGTAGACCTGGCCGAGGAGTTGTTCAGCATGCTGCTGGAGCAACTGCGACCGGACCAGGCCACCATTCGCCAATGCTGGGCCGCGGAGGACTACGATGCGGTCCTGGAATGCGTGCACAAACTGCACGGTGCGACGCGATATTGCGGTGTTCCGGAATTGAGGGAGGCCTCGGAGCAGTTCGAAACGGCCCTCAAACGCCGCAACGAGGATGTGGAGTCGTTACGAGATAATCTTCTGGCCGCGATGGAGCGACTGGATATCTGGGGTGATCAGACGGACTGGCAGGCTTTGTTTCGGCGTAGTGATGAGGTGAATCCTGTTTAGCTTTTGTTCCAGCCTGGGGGCTTTCGTGAAGAGGCCAAGGCCATGGGGGTACTTTTCCCGTAAGAAAAGCTTACCCCTCCTGTACCCCACTCCCGAATTCTGACAGGCTTTCACCGGCCAAACCGCACTAACTGCGAGCCTGGTCCAGAATCGCCCGCATATCCCGGACCGCCTCTTTCAGGCCGGTAAACACCGCCCGGGCGATGATGGCATGGCCGATATTGAGCTCATTGATGCCGGGAATGGCCGCCACCGCAAGGGTGTTGTGGTAGTTCAGCCCATGACCAGCATTGACCACCAGTCCCTTGCGCCGGGCGTATTCCACCGCCTGCTTGAGGTTTTCAAGGGTATGGGCCTGCTCTGTTGGCGTATCTGCCTCGGCGTATTCGCCGGTATGGAGCTCGATTACCGGGGCACCACAACGCACCGCGGCGTCAATCTGAACCGGGTCCGGGTCGATGAACAGGGAAACCTCCGCTCCGATGCGAGCCAGCCGGTCGCAGGCCCGGGCCACCCGTTCCTCGTTGCCGTCCACATCCAGGCCGCCCTCTGTGGTCAGTTCCTCCCGCTTTTCCGGCACCAGGCACACGCATTCCGGCCGTACGTTCTCGGCGAAACTGAGCATGGCATCGGTGACCGCCATCTCCAGGTTCATGCGGGTATTCAGGGTCTGGCGCATCAGCAGCACGTCACGGTCCTGGATGTGGCGACGGTCTTCCCGGGGATGGATGGTGATGCCATCGGCACCGGCCTCCTCTGCCACCATGGCCGCCTGGACCGGGTCCGGGAAGCGGGTGCCCCGGGCCTGCCTGAGGGTGGCCACGTGGTCGACGTTGACTCCGAGCAATACACGATCTTTCATGGCTGCCGTCCTGTGTTGATCAATACGGGGATGGATGGAAATCAGGCCGAGCCTGAACGCCCGCTAAAAAGGGCACGACTGTTCAGAGGCTTACCCTGTAACAAAAAGTCGGTCAGCGACCGCATGACCTGTTTTGCGACCCGCCGGGCTTCGGGGTTATGGAGATCGCCTGAGGCCAGTGCCAATAGTGCCTGGCCAGGCAGTCCCCGCAAGCGGGTATGCTCCACCGGGGTAGCCAGTATGCCCTGCTGGGGATCGTAACAATAGCGCTGGCCGGCCTGGACCGGTTGCCCGAGATCGGTGGCCTCATCCCAGGTGAAGCCGTATCCGAGGCTGTCGGCCAGGGCCATTTCAAACTGGCGTAGTACCGGTTCCACGTCGCCGTCCGCTGACGCCAGTTGATCGAGGGCCTCGATGTACGCCGCAAACAGCTCCTGGGCCGGGTCAAAGGGAGACAGCAGTTTCTGCAACAGTTCGTTCAGGTAGAACCCGCTGTACAATGCTGTGCCATTGCCGAGCTTAGCGCCCGGGCGGGTATCGGTATGGGTCAGGGTCTTGAGATCGGCGCGGCCGGTCCAGTCCACCAGCAGGGGCTGGAAGGGTTGCAGCTGCGCCTTGAGGGCACTGCGGGCGCTGTTGGCGCCCCGTGCCACCACACCGACCTTGCCGTGGTTCAGGGTCAGCAGGTCTACCAGCAGACTGGTTTCGCGGAAGGGGCGCCGGTGCAGCACATAGGCGGGCTCCTGTTGTACCTGCCCTGCCATCACGCCCTCAGCTGTCGTGCATACCCAGGCTTTTCAGGGCCCGGTCGCTGTCGGCCCAGCCACGCTTTACCTTGACCCACAGCCGCAACATGACCTTGCCGTCAAACATGCGCTCCATATCGGCACGGGCCTCCTGACCGATTCGGCGCAGTCGCTCCCCCTTGTCACCGATGACGATCTTCTTCTGCCCTTCCCGCTCAACGAGGATCAGTGCCGAGATGTGCAGGGTCTTGCCATCGTGGCGGAATTCCTCGATTTCCACTGCCACTGAATACGGCAGTTCGGCCCCCAGCTGGCGGGTAATCTTTTCCCGTACCATCTCGGCAGCCACGAAGCGCTCGCTGCGGTCGGTGATCTGGTCATCCGGGTAGAAGTGGACACTCTGCGGCAGAAAGCGGGAGACCGCTTCTTCCAGGGGTTCGATGTTCTGTTCCTTCAACGCGGACATGGGGATGATTTCGGCAAACTCCCGCTTTGCCGCCAGCTCTTCCAGTACCGGCAGCAGGGTTTCCCGCTTCTCCAGCTTGTCCACCTTGTTCACCGCCAGGATCACCGGGCAGGTCAGGTGAGTCAGCTTGTTCAGCACCATCTCGTCCGCCGGGGTCCAGTGATGGCGGTCCACCACGAACACCACCACATCCACGTGCTTGAGGGCGGCAGAGGCGGCGCGGTTCATGTAACGGTTCAGGGCCCGGGGCTCTTCCTCGTGCATACCCGGGGTGTCCACGTAGATGGCCTGGACCGGTCCCTCGGTCTTGATACCCAGGATCTGGTGGCGGGTGGTCTGGGGCTTGCGGGAGGTAATGCTGAGCTTCTGACCCAGGATATGGTTCAGCAGCGTGGACTTGCCTACATTGGGGCGGCCTACGATGGCCACAAAACCGCAGCGGCTGTCGGCGTTGTCGGGCCGGGTAATGTCATTCATTCGTTGGTCTCCACACCCAGCTGCCTGAGAGCAGCACGGGCGGCCTGCTGCTCGGCGATACGACGGCTGCTGCCGACGCCGGTGGTCTTGCGGTCAAGTGAAGGCATGGCACAGGACACATGGAAGGTCTGGGCATGGGCTTCGCCATCGACCGAGATCACATCGTACCGGGGCAGCGGAAATTGTCGCGACTGCAGGTATTCCTGCAGGCGGGTCTTGGGGTCTTTCTGGGTATCCTGGATATCCAGGCGCTCCAGGCGCTTGTCGAACCAGGACAGCACCCGCTCCCGGCAGGTATCGAAACTGCTGTCCAGGTAGATGGCACCGATAATCGACTCAACGGCATCGGCCAGGATCGAGTCCCGGCGGAAACCACCACTTTTCATTTCACCCGATCCCAGCCGCAGGTACTGGCCCAGTTCGAACTCACGGCCGATTTCCGCCAGGGTCACGCCCTTTACCATCCTCGCCCGCAGGCGACTCAGCTGCCCTTCCCGGGCCCGCTCGAAGTGATGGTACAGGTGCTCGGCAATGATCATGTTTACCAGCGAGTCACCAAGGAACTCCAGCCGCTCGTTATTCTGGTTACCGAAGCTGCGATGGGTCATCGCCAGCAAGAGCAGTTCCGGATCGTTGAACTGGTAGCCTATGCGACGTTGCAGTCTGTCCAGGTCGGGTTGGTTTATCACTGTCCTGTCAGCTCGTAGAAGTGATTGAAACTGATTACCGCATCCACATTGGATACCACATGGGTGCGGACTTCGTAATCCAGGGTGATGATTACGATATCACCATCCTTTTCAATCTGGATGTCCTTGGCATTGAAGCCGTCAACATTGTTGACGCTCAGGCGCTTGGTCACCAGGCGCCGCACATCCGCCGGTGTCATCTTGGACAGCCCTTCTTCACCGTCGAGGCCTTCAAGGGCTCCCTGAACAGTGTAGTCATCAAGGTAGGCGGGGCCCAGTTTGATCACCAGTGTCAGCAGGCTGGCAAAGAACAGCACCGCAACCAGGATACCCAGGGTGGAAGCGCCACGCTGTTGGAAGTATTGGTTCATACACACGTACCTCATGTAAGCGGCGGTAAGCCGACAAACGTTCGCAAACTCAGTCGATGAGTCCTACCCGGTCAAACGAGGGCAGGCTGGTGATGGAGGGCCACTGCATCCAGATCAGGAATGCCTTGCCCACCACCATCTCATCCGGAACCATACCCCAGAAGCGGCTGTCATTACTGTTATCCCGGTTGTCTCCCATCATGAAGTAGTGCTCATCCGGAACAATCCATTCACCCTCCCCCACGCCGGACCTGGCGCCCAGGTTCCGGTAAACCAGGTGTTCAACATCCCCCAGCTGCTCTTCCAGCATTTCATAGGGGGGCAGGTTGGCGACGAACCGCGTTGGCACCCGTTCGCCGTTTACAAACAGCTCCTTGTTGCGGTAACCGATCCGATCCCCTGGCAGGCCCACCACGCGCTTGATGTAATTGGTGGTGCCGTCTTCAGGGTAACGAAAGACCATGACATCGCCCCGCTCGGGGTCACCGATATCGACGACCTTGGTGCCGGCCACGGGCAACCGCAGGCCGTAGGCGTATTTGTTCACCAGGATGAAATCACCCACTTCGAGGGTCGGCAGCATGGACCCGGAGGGAATCTGGAAAGGCTCGACCAGGAACGAGCGCAGCACCAGCACGATGGCCAGTACCGGGAAGAAGGAACGACTCAGATCGACCAGGTAGGGCTCCGGCGGCCTGGCGTTGTCATCCCCGGCGTCGTCCGCTGAACTTCCGCTGGCGACTGCGGCGCCCCCGGAGGCCTCCCAGGCGGCTTCCCGTTTTGGCCGCAGGAACAGCTTGTCCCCCAGCCAGATAATGCCGGTGGCAAAGGTCAGCACGACCAGGATCAGCGGAAAATTGATGTCCATTCAGTAAAGCCCTAGTTATCCACTTTCAGCACCGCCAGGAAGGCCTCCTGGGGTACCTCGACATTACCCAGCTGCTTCATCCGCTTCTTGCCTTCCTTTTGCTTCTGCAGCAGCTTCTTCTTACGACTGACGTCGCCACCGTAACACTTGGCGGTGACGTTTTTGCGCAGTGCCTTGACGGTGACCCGCGCGATGACCTGGTTGCCGATAGACGCCTGGATGGCAATATCGAACATCTGCCGGGGGATAAGCTCCTTCATCTTCTCGATCAGCGCGCGGCCCCGATAATGGGCCTGGTCGCGGTGCACGATCAACGCCAGGGCATCGACCCGGTCGCCGTTGATCATCACATCCAGCCGCACCAGGTTGGCCGGCTGGAAGCGCACGAAGTGGTAATCCAGTGAAGCAAAGCCCCGGCTGGCAGACTTGATGCGATCAAAGAAGTCCAGCACTACCTCTGCCATCGGCAGTTCATAGGAAAGCTGAACCTGGTTGGCCAGGAACAGCATGTTCTTCTGTACCCCGCGCTTTTCCTCGCACAGGGCAATGACGTTACCCAGGTGCTCCTGTGGCACCAGGATATTGGCCTCCACGATGGGCTCGCGCATTTCCTCGATGGAGCCGATATCCGGCAGGCGGGAGGGATTGTCCACCGCCATCACCTCGCCACTGCGGGTCACTACCTCGTAGATAACCGTGGGTGCCGTGGTGATCAGGTCAATGTCGTATTCCCGCTCCAGCCGCTCCTGGATGATTTCCATGTGCAGCATGCCCAGGAAACCACAGCGGAAGCCGAAGCCCAGGGCATCGGAGTTCTCGGGTTCGTAGAACAGCGAGGCGTCGTTGAGGGTCAGCTTCTCGAGGGCATCCCGGAAGTCTTCGTAGTCGTCGGCACTGACCGGGAACAGGCCGGCGTAGACCTGGGGTTTGACCTTCTTGAAACCAGGGATCATCGGGGTTTCTTCGGCATACTTCTGGTGCACGATGGTGTCACCCACCGGGGCGCCGTGAATATCCTTGATACCAGCCACCACGAAGCCCACGTCGCCGGTGCTCAATTCGCCGGTGTCTTTGAGCTTCGGGGTGAAAATGCCCACCCGGTCGGCATTCCAGGCCTTGCCGGTGGACTTGATCTGGATCTTGTCGCCCTTGCGCATCACGCCCTGGCGGATACGCACCAGGGACACCACGCCAAGGTAGTTATCAAACCAGGAGTCAATGATCAGCGCCTGCAACGGAGCCTTATCGTCACCTTCGGGAGGTGGTATGCGCTTGATCAGGTCTTCCAGCACATCCTCCACACCCAGGCCGCTCTTGGCACTGCAGCGGACCGCGTCCTGGGCTTCGATACCGATGATGTCTTCGATTTCCTGTGCGACCCGCTCGGGCTCGGCCTGGGGCAGGTCCATCTTGTTCAGTACCGGCACCACCTCGAGTCCCTGCTCAATGGCGGTATAGCAGTTGGCAACGGACTGCGCCTCCACGCCCTGGCCAGCATCCACCACCAGCAGCGCGCCCTCACAGGCGAAGAGTGAGCGGGATACTTCGTAGGAGAAGTCTACGTGGCCGGGGGTATCGATAAAGTTAAGCTTGTACTCGATACCGTCCCGCGCCTTGTAGTTCAGGGTGACGCTCTGGGCCTTGATGGTGATGCCCCGTTCCCGCTCCAGGTCCATGGAGTCCAGCACCTGTTCCGCCATCTCGCGGTCCGTCAGACCGCCGCAAACCTGGATAAACCGGTCCGCCAGCGTGGACTTGCCATGGTCAATGTGGGCGATGATCGAGAAGTTACGAATGCGGCTCAGTTCAGTCACAGACAAATGGTTACCCGTAGCAGACGTGTTCACCGGGCAGCAGGTACCCATGGGCACCTGGAAGGCGCTGCCCTCACGATGGAGAATTTCAGGGCCGGTCTGTCAATAAACTACCCGGCGCCTGCAAAGGCGGGATTTTACCGGTTGTCCGGCCTCATTACCATCGGCCTTCGCCGCCCGCGGCTGCGGGATTATGCGCACAGATCACGGAATTAACGCCCGCTCGTACTGGTTGACCAGGTAACTGATCAGGGAATCCTCGTCCAGCGGGTGGCTGAACAGATTCCCCTGGCACTGGGCACAGCCGGCCTGTTGCAGGAACTGCAGCTGATGGGGCGTTTCTACACCCTCAGCCACCACGGTCAGTCGCAGCTTGCGGGCAAGGGCGACTACCGCCGACGCAACATCGGTGGCATTGGAGTTATAGGGAATGTCGCGGATAAAGCGGTCATCGATCTTGACGGCATCCAGGGGCAGTTGCTGCAAGGCCGCCAGTGAACAGGCGCCACTGCCAAAGTCATCCAGTATCAACCGGGCACCGGTGTCATGGAGGGCGTTCAGTAACACCCTCAGGGTGCGGGGATCTTCGTTCAGCAAGGCCGCCGGTAACTCCAGCTCAAGGCGGTCCGGCATAACACCGGTTTCTGTGATGATGCGCCTGAACAGGTCAAGGAACCCCGGATCGGTAGCCTGCCGTACCGACAGGTTCACCGCCACCTGCAAGCGCTCGAAGCCGGCGCGCTCAAGGGCCTGGATCTGGATACAGGCCTGTCGCAAAGCCATCTCGCCCAGACGGATGATCAGGCCGGACTCTTCTGCCAGGGTAATAAACTGCTGGGCCGAGATGATCCCCCGCTCAGGGTGCTGCCAGCGCAGGAAAGCCTCTACCCCGACAACCTGCTGGGCATCGAGGTCCACCTTGGGCTGGTAATGCAGAACGAACCGGTCCTCGTTCAGGGCATTGGCCAGCTCTTCCTGCTGCAACAGCCGGCGGGCGGCCTGCAGGTTCATGGCCGGGGTGAAGAACTGATAGTTATTGCGCCCCCGTTCCTTGGCACGATACATGGCGAGGTCGGCGTATTTCATCAATACGCCGGGATCTTCGCTGTCATGGGGAATCATGGTCACCCCGATACTCACGGTGATGCCCACTTCGTGTTCGTTCAGTCGCACCCGCTGACACAGCCGCCGCAGGATGGTTTCAGCCACCTTTGCCGTCGCCTGCGGCCCGCTGATGCGGGACAGCAGCACCACAAATTCGTCGCCCCCCAGACGAGCCACCGAGTCCTCCTCGCGCAGGCAACCGGTGAGCCATCGGGCAACATGCCCGAGCAACTGATCACCGGCATCATGCCCCAGGGTATCGTTGATGCGCTTGAAGCCGTCCAGGTCGAGGAACATCAGTGCGGCGGCCTCCTGGCTGCGACGGCTGCGCCGGACCACGTGGGCCAGCCGGTCCCGGAACAACTGCCGGTTGGCGAGCCCGGTGAGCGGATCGTAGAAGGCCAGCCGGTGTAACTCTGACTGAGCCGCACGAAGCTGGGTGAGGTCGCGCAGGCTAAGCACCAGGCCCTCAACCCCGGGAACGTCCAGCATCGAGGTAAATGAGCCTTCCATCTCACGCCACTCACCGGCCGTATCCCGGATACGTGCCCGCACCACCGGCATCTGAATGCCCGGTCTCCCCAGGGCCTCCCGGAATCCATCCTGAAGCCGGGGCCAGTCGTCGCGGTGCACCCTGGCTTCAGAGGGCATACCTAGGACTTCATCCGGCTCATAGCCCAGAATGGTGTTACACGATGGGCTGACATACGTGGCCCGGCCCTTACGGTCGAGCACCACCGTGATATTGCTGGCCCCCTCGGTAATAGCGCGATAACGGCCAGCCCCCATCTGGGCAAGTACGCGGGAACGGATCAGCGCCAGCGAGAACGCAAACAGCAGCAGGCTGACCAGGATCCCCGAGCCCAGCACGATGGACGGGCGCGGGTCGGATGCAAGGAAGTCAAACGCCGGTGTAGAGCGGGTCTGTATGAGCCAGGTACGACCACCGTATTTGATCGTCTGGGTCTTCTCAAAGCTGAAATCCTCATCCAGGGACCCCAGGTTGGAGCCGTACATCAGGGTTTCGCGCCCCATATTGCTGCCGTCGTAGATCCGCACATCGAGGAAGGGGGAAATCAGCCCGACAATTCCGTCCAGCAGGTTGTTGGTACGAAAGGCACTGAACACAAAGCCCTTGAGCAACATGCGCCGCTCCGCCAGGGACTGGGGCACCACGCCACCGTGATAGACCGGGTAGTACATGAGAAAGCCCGCCTGGTCCTCGGCGAGCACCTCCTGTACCAGCACCACCTTGCCGGTGACGACGGGGCTGGCCGTATCGCGGGCCCTCTGAATGGCTTGCCGGTGAATGGGGTCGTGGTAGGCGTCATAGCCAAAGGCCCGGCGGTTACGTTCCGTGGCCGGTTCCAGGTAGACGATGGGGTAGAACTCCGGCCGCAGTCCCCGGGGCTGGACCACATACCCTTCCAGTCCTTCAGCTTGCAGTTCCCGGAGGTGGCCATGGAGCTCGTCGATCGTGATGCGACGGCTATAGCCGATACCCTGAATGCCCGGGTAATAACGATCAATATTGACCTTGTCGATATAGGTCCGCCACGCTTCCCGTGACACCTCCCCTGCCACGGAAAACAGGCCGGCACTGCCCGCCAGCACCTGTTCGTAGTTAAGCAGGCGCTCTTCAATGGCGGTCTTGAGCTGCAGTGACTGGGTGTTGAAACGACTTTCAGTGCGGTCTTCTACAAGGCGTCGGGAAAGTTCCCACAGGGCCGCAGTGGCGCAGAGGGCGATAACCAGGACCAGCCAGGCCATGCGGGCGTAGCGGGGCCGGAGGAGCTCCCTGAGGGTAATATCCTTTTTGTCGATCATGTCCGAGTCCGTTCCCTGGAAAGCCCGTGCCTGCCGCTACTGTGTTGCCAACCAAACCCCACCAGTCTGGCCAGGGGATGGCTGAAATGCCAGAAATTCGACGACTGACGCGGCCCATTGCTCCGCGTGTCGCATTCGCCTACAGATAAAAATACCAGAAAGCCACCCGCCGTAATAGCGGGCAGCGTATGGGCAGACCGCCAACCGGGTCACAGTTGGCGGTCACAGCCCCCGGGACCAAGTGGTGTCAGGGCTTCATCACCAGGTAGCTTGCCCTGCCCTCACGGATAATGCGAACCGAAACGGCCCGGTCCGACGGCAGGTTACTGACAGCTTCCCGGAAGTCGTCAACCGTGGTAATGGCATGGCGGTTCAGCTCGGTAATAACGTCATTGCGACGAATGCCCGCCTGGAAAGCCGGACCACGTCCAACCTCGGTGACCACCACACCACCGGCGATATCCAGCCGGTTGGCCAACTGATCCGGCAGCGGCTCGACCTGCATGCCCAGGGGGCCACCGGCTGAACCAGAGGGGCCGCCCTGGGTGGCTGAAGCACTTTCTTCTTCCGGGAGCCGTCCGATTTCCACCCCGATAGTGCGCTCCCTGCCCTCGCGCAGAACCGTCAGTTCCGCCTCATCGCCCACCGGGGTGCGACCGACTTTCGGCGGCAGGTCGGCAGAGCGTTCAATGTCTTCACCTTCGTAGGCCAGCACAATATCGCCAGCCTGCAGCCCCGCCTTGGCTGCCGGCGAATCCGGCATCACCTCGGCTACCAGGGCGCCACGGGGACGACTCAGACCAAAGGACTCCGCCAGGTCCCGGTTGACCTCCTGGATCAGCACGCCCAGCCAGCCACGGGCCACGGAGCCCTCGTCACGTAGCTGCCGGAAGACGTTCATGGCATCGTCGATGGGAATGGCAAACGATACGCCCATAAAGCCACCAGAACGGGTGTAGATCTGGGAGTTAATGCCTACGACTTCACCATCGAGGTTGAACAGCGGGCCACCAGAGTTACCCGGATTGATGGCTACGTCCGTCTGGATAAACGGAACATAGTTTTCGCTGGGAAGAGAACGCCCGGTGGCGCTGACGATGCCAGAGGTCACCGTGTAATCAAAGCCGAACGGTGATCCGATTGCAAACACCCACTGGCCGGGTTTCAGGGTCGATGAGCGTCCAATCCTGACCACGGGGAGCGGCTCGTCATCATCTATCTTGAGCACCGCCATGTCGGACCGGGGATCCGTGCCCACGACCTTTGCCTGCAGTTCCCGACGGTCGTTCAGGCGAACCATCACTTCATCGGCACCTTCGATGACGTGGTTGTTGGTCAACACATAACCGTCTTCAGACACGATAAACCCCGACCCCATGGAGCGCCGGGGCTGCGCTTGGCCTCCACCGAAGGGCGACTGGGGGCCGCCAAAGAAATGCCGGAAAAAGTCGGGCATCTGCTCCAGCTCCCGTTCTGTGAACGGTGATTGCCGGGTTGCCGAATCCGGCTCTGTGACGGTGCTGATGTTGACCACTGCGGCGGAGTTTTCTTCCACCAGGCCAGTGAAGTCAGGTAATGACTGGGCCCAGGCGGGCCGGACCAGAAGCAAGGATAAAAGCGAGGCCAGCAGTACGGACCAGGCGGCCAACTGCCTTTGCTGAGCTGGAGAGGTATGCTGGAACAGTCTTGTCATGTGTGTGCTCCCTGTGACTTGCCGTTATACGAAACCCGTGTCTGTTGTTTTCCAGGTGCCCTGCCGCCCGGCCAGGGGCAGGGAAATTCATTGTGAATCTGGTGGTCCGCCAGGGCATTTTCAATATCGGGATACGAACCGTCAGAGTTGCCTGACCTCCGGCACCAGACGCCCCATCACAGGCT
The DNA here is from genome assembly GCF_023156245.1 of Marinobacter bryozoorum. Taxonomy (GTDB): domain Bacteria; phylum Pseudomonadota; class Gammaproteobacteria; order Pseudomonadales; family Oleiphilaceae; genus Marinobacter; species Marinobacter bryozoorum. The sequence continues at coordinate 22,416 of NZ_JAKZAH010000014.1, read as the reverse complement.
GCCAGTAAGCAGCCCCGGCCCTGGACCGCCTTGCTGCCAGCCAGAGGCCACCGGCCAGCCCCGCCACGGCGGCAACGATCGCCACCCGGTCATCCCCGGGCATGGCGACTCCGGCCAGGGCCGTGGCCAGCACCATCAGCAACAACGGCAAGGCATAGACCAGTAACGACGCTTTCAGCAAGGCAGACTCTTCAATGGCAACGGTCACCTGGTCCCCTGGCCTCGCCTGCAGGGTGTTGGCCACCCGGATCTGCCGTGACTGGCCAGAGGAAAGCCCGGCGAGGGCCTTCTGGCCACAGCCGTGACGCGCCTTACAGGACTGGCAGGCACTCTCCCGGACAGTCTGCACCCAGGCATCGTCACCACTGACGGAGATAACGGTACCGGTTTCGTGAATCATGGATGGTCCTGTGATCAGTGAGCCAGCGCCCGCACAAGGGCATTGCGGTCATCGACAGTGACGGAGCGGGCCACCCGCATGGCCGTTTTTGGCGGTATTTCGCCCACCACAGTCACCAGGAAGCGCTCCTGCCCGGTCTCGCCAGCTTCGGTGTAATGCATGTAAAGGGTGGTAGCCCCGATACGTGAGGCACCCTGGGGCATTTCCGGGTTCCCGGCCGGCTCCACAAACACCGAGAACGTGGCCAGCCCATCCGAGAAGGCGACGGCCTGGCCGCGACCACCCCGGGGCGCCGCCGACGGCATAAAGCCATCCGGGCGCCAACCCAGGTCCCAGCCCTCCATGCCGCCTGGCTCCAATGACATGGGTAACTCCGGGGTAATGTCCTTCACCTCAACCCCGGCGTTGACCTCGAATTCCGAGTCAGGCAACTGGTCGGTGATCTCAAGCATGGTGAACTGGAACCGCTCCAGCACATCATCACTGTGGCGCACGTGGCTTTTCAGCAACAGGCCGGTACCCTTCTCCATCCATAAGCGGTAGCCGTAACGATGCTTGTCCCGGGGTTGCAGTCCGATAACCACAGCCGGATAGCCAGCAATCCGGTCTTCACCAAGCAACTCAGGCTGGTACCAGGCACCGACAGGTACCTGCTGGCTGGCGAAGGCCTCCGCAAAGGGGCCGGACGGAATCACCTGGTCCAGCTGGATGCGCCCGTACTCCGGCAGCACACACACCACACGGTTTCCCCTGCGGATGATTTCACCATTGGCGCCGTCCTGAACCACCAGGCGCTCATCCACCTGGCCGTCACGATACCGGTGAGCAATCCGCATGGAGTTAACCTGCTCGCCGCGGGAGTATACAAACACTCCCCTGTAGGTGGTCATATTCAGTGCCGGGCCGAGCTTGAGCAGCCAGGACTCAGCGGTCTCCCGGGCCGTAGCCGGCCCGGGCACCATGGCAAGGGCCAGCAGCGCAAACAGGCAGGCCACCGTCCACCCGTGGCTACAGGGGCACCATCGCGGCACTGGTCTGTTCAATGTTGGCAAGGCCCCGTTCAATCGGATCAACAAAACACCCTCAACCCGTGAGTATTACTCGCACAGTCGACTGCGACCGTTCAACGACAGACTTTCTGGTGTGCCGGTCAATAGCCCGGACCTGACACACTGGTAACCCGGGCATACCCGAGCGCACCCGGGCCAGCACCCATTCCGTTATTCTGCGCATGTTCGAGCAGGTAACGACTGATCTGCTCCCTCTGCCGGTCATCCAGCCCGTGCAGGGCCACCTCAGGTACGGCGCCGCTGGTGACTGCCGGAACCCGGGCCTGTACCGGAACCAGGTTTTCCGGAGCCCCTTGCGACATCACATCCCATCCGCTGCCGGCACCGAAGCCGATCGCCACGCCCAGGGCAATCATGGCCACCGCCGACCACCGCCAGGGAGCATGGCGCCGGCGCATTGTCTGGCGTTGCTCCACCTCGGCCACCGCCGACTGGTCCAGGCTGGCCCGGACCGCCTCCCGCACGTCCACTCCGGCCTCACCATGGGGCGCTTCGTGGATAACGTCGCGGATACGCTGCCAGCGTTGCCACTGGTCCCGCACGGCCTGCTGGTCGTGGTGAGACAGGACCCGACGCACAGCCAGCTCATCGGCCTGGTCATCCATCATGGCCGACAAGGTTTCTCTGAGCCGATCATCCATTGCCTGTACCTCGTTGATAATCAGTGATCATGGGTTACCCAGCATCGGTCCGAGCTGGCGGTCGATGGCATCCCTGGCCCTGAAAATCCTGGAGCGGACAGTGCCAATGGGGCACTCCAGTATCCGTGCGATATCCTCGTAGGAAAGCCCTTCGTATTCCCGTAACAGGAAGGCTGATCGCAGCTCTTCCGGCAAGGCTCCAATCGCTTTCTCCAGGGCCTCCCGCAACTGATCCCTCTGCAGGAACTGTTCCGGCGACGCCACATCCCGAAGACGCCCGCCCTCCTCATAGCCTTCCGCATCGGCCACGTCCGCCACGCCCTGAGGGCGGCGTCCGCGAGCCTCAAGGAAGTTCTTGGCGGTATTCACAGCGATCCGGTACAGCCAGGTGTAGAACGCACTGTCACCCCGGAAGCGCTCGATGGCCCGGTAGGCCTTTACGAAGGTTTCCTGGGTCAGGTCCTGTACTTCCTGGCTGTCGTAGATATACCGGCTGATAATAGAGGCCACCCTCGACTGGTACTTGAGCACCAGCAGGTCGAAGGCGGACCGGTCACCCTGACGGGCCTTGCGAACCAGTTGCAGGTCCGTCTGGCCATCCGGTGCGGTGGGCCGGGTCTGTTCTGCGTCCGGTTTCATGGTAGGGCCGGCGGGTGCCTCCTTTAACTGGACCGCTGGACCTGTCTGCCGTCGTTCGCTCATGATCATAGGCGCTGGTTCCACATGTTGGCATGGGCAACCCGAAACCGGGTAACCTGTCCGTTCCGTTGTGGGCAAATAGACAGCAGGCAGAAAGTTTAGTTCAATACTCGCCACATTATGGCCCGCGATAACGATCACATGCCACAGTCTCACGAATACGATGTTCTGATAATTGGCAGCGGCGCTGCCGGATTGACGGTCGCCCTGAACCTGCCACCCCACCTGCGGGTCGCTGTGATCAGCAAGGCCGATATCACCAGCGGCGCCACGCTCTGGGCCCAGGGTGGCATTGCCGCCGTACTGGACAGCGATGACTCCATCGAGGCCCACATCAACGACACCCTCAGTGCCGGTGGCGGCCTGTGCCATGAAGATGCGGTTCGCCACACCGTGGAGAACGCCGCCGAGAGCATCCGCTGGCTGATCGATAACGGCGTCCAGTTTACCCGCGATGAAAACGAGCAACTGCACCTGACCCGGGAAGGCGGCCACAGCCACCGGCGTATCATCCACGCAGCGGATGCTACCGGCAATGCCGTCTCCACCACCCTGAGCCAGCAGGCTGCCAGCCGGGAAAACGTTGAGCTGTTATCCAACCGGGTTGCAGTCGACCTGATTACCAACCGCAAGCTTGCCCTTCCCGGCAACCGCTGTGTGGGCGCCTATATCCTGAACCTGGAAACCAGCCATGTGGAGCTGTTCCGGGCACGCTTTACGGTGATCGCCACCGGTGGTGCCAGCAAGGCCTACCGCTACACCACCAACCCGGACGGGGCGTCAGGGGATGGCATTGCCATGGCCTGGCGGGCCGGTTGCCGGGTATCCAACATGGAATTCAACCAGTTCCACCCCACCTGCCTTTACCACCCCCATGCCAAGTCGTTCCTGATCAGCGAGGCGGTACGGGGTGAAGGCGGCGTACTGAAACTGCCCGACGGCAGCCGTTTCATGGACCGCTTCGACAGCCGGGGCGAGCTGGCACCCCGGGACATCGTCGCCCGGGCCATCGACCATGAGATGAAACGCCTGGGTGCTGACCACCTTTACCTGGACATCAGCCACAAGCCAGCGGAGTTTATCCGCGAGCACTTCCCCACCATTTATGAGAAGTGCCTTGGCTTCGGTATCGATATCACCCGGGAACCCATCCCGGTGGTACCGGCAGCCCACTACACCTGTGGCGGCATTATCACCGACGATCGCGCACGTACCGATATCAACCAGCTCTACGCCGTGGGCGAGGCGGCCTTTACGGGGCTCCATGGCGCCAACCGCATGGCCAGCAACTCATTGCTGGAGTGCCTGGTCTACGGCCGGGCCGCAGCGGCGGATATTGCACGACGGGAGGATGACATCCCTGCCCCGCCGCAAGCCCCTGACTGGGACGAATCCCAGGTCCGGGACTCGGACGAGGACGTGGTGATTTCCCACAACTGGGATGAACTCCGCCACTTCATGTGGGACTATGTGGGCATTGTCCGCACCACCAAGCGGCTGCAGCGGGCCAAGCACCGCGTAGACCTGCTGTCCCGGGAGATCAGCGAGTTCTACAGCAACTACCGGGTCACCAACGACCTGCTGGAACTGCGCAACCTGGTCACCGTGTCTGACCTGATCATTTGCGCGGCCTTGCAGCGCAAGGAAAGCCGGGGGCTGCACTTCACTCTGGACTACCCCGGCCTGCAGAATGACCCGGAAGACACCGTACTGGTGCCGACCACGTACCGAATAGCATCACCCTGAGTGCCGGCATATCCCCGGCACCTCACTCTCAAGCGAGCCCTGAATCAATGTCCGAAAAATCCCAAGCCGAGTTCAATCGCCTCTGGTGGCACAGCCGTCGCGGCATGCTGGAACTGGACGTGCTGCTGATTCCCTTCCTGGAGGAAGCCTATCCATCGCTGCAGGAAGAAGACCAGCAGCGCTACCACAAGCTGATCCAGTGCGAGGACGCGGACATGTTCGAATGGTTCATGCAACGCAGCGAGCCGGAAGACCCGGACCTGAAGCGCATTGTCCGAATGATACTGGACCGTGTACAACCGGATTGACCTCCCGCTGAGGCCCTGCGGGCTGACCGGCCTGCTCGCCGCGGGCCCCTGGGTATTCCTGGCCGTTGCATCCCTGTGGATAACCGTCAATGGCTACGGGTTCCTGGCGCCCTTACCGCTGGCCTTGCTGGTGATGGCCAGACACCGCTGGCGCCAGAACGGCTCACTGGCTACACCCAACACCGTGGTACGGCTTACGACCCGCGGGCAGAGGCTGTTTGCGGAACTGGCCAGTGGTTACCAGGAAGAGGTACGGGCGAGCGCCGACAGCCGCATAGCCGGGCGTTACGCGGTGCTGGGCCTGCGCGGACTTTCCAGCGGTCACCGCTACCCGGTTATCCTGTTGCCGGCGCCCAGGGGCAATGCACCCGCCAACGCCCTGCGGCAACTGAGGGTCTGGCTAAGGTTGATGCCGCCGCCGGCAACCCCCACTGTTAACAAGAACCCATTAAAACGTACCTGGTCCGGAGACAACACCCATGATCACTGATGCGCCTCCTGTCGCCCGCCGTAACCCGGAGCTCCCCGCAGCCATAGTGCTGGAAGACCGGGTAATGTTCCGGGTCAGCGGACCCGGAACCGATGACTTCCTGCAGGGTCAGCTGAGCCAGAACCTGGCTGACGTTGTTGACGGCCACTCTCCCCGGGCAGCGGCCAGCACGCCGAAAGGGCGCGCCTACCTGCTGACACGACTGGTCCGGGATGGCGACGACATACTGCTTGCCATGCCGGCAAGCCTGGCAGACGACGTCGCCGCCCACCTGAACAAGTACCTGATGCTGTTCCGGGGCACCTCCATGGAAAGACTCGACAGCGCAAAGGTGCTTGGCCTGATCGGGGAAGCCGCCGCCAGCACCCTGGCCGGGGACACCCACCCGCTGCCGGAGGACGTTAACGGTACCCTGGCGCTGGGCAATGGCTACCTTGTGCGTACCAATGCCACCGCTGAGGGCATTCCCCGCTTTGAACTGTGGCTGCCGGCCGGACCGGATGACGCCCTGCAAGGCGCCATAGGGCAGTTGCACCAGGCCACTGGACCGGAATGGGATGCCAGCGAAATCGCGGCCGGGGTTCCCGAGCTGACACCCGAAACCCGTGAAACCTGGGTCCCCCAGATGCTGAACCTGCAGCACCTGGAAGGCATCCATTTCAAGAAAGGGTGTTACACCGGGCAGGAAGTGATTGCCCGCATGCACTTCCTGGGGCAATTGAAGAAAAGCCTTTATCGGCTTGGCGCGGAATCGGTTGACGCTCCCGAACCCGGATCCCCCGTTATGTCCGGGGACAAGTCGGTCGGCGAGGTCGTGCGCGCGGTGCGGTTCGAGGATGGTTCCGTCCAGCTGCTCGTGGTGCTGCGCCATGGGGATGCTGACAGTCACCTGCATCTGCCAGGCTCGGACCAGCCCCTGCAGCCCCTGCCGCTGCCCTACGCGGTTCCGGAACGTGAAGCAGCGCCGTCAGATACATAAGGTGACAGGAAAAAACGTCCGGATCTGCTATAACGGAGCGATCTGTGACGTTAACCTAACGATCAGGGACCTGAACGCACTATGTCCAACTTTGTTGACACTATTCGCAACGATATCCTGTCGGCTATCGAAAGCGACAAATTGATCCTGCCCACCCTGCCGGAGGTTGCCCTCCAGGTTCGGGACATTGCCGAGGCCGAAAACTCGTCCATCATGGACCTGGTCAAGGTCATCAGTAACGATACGGCGCTTTCCGCACGACTGATCCGGGTCTGCAACAGTCCGCTGTTCCGCGGCAGCCGTGCCATCGAGAACCTGAACATGGCGGTCAGTCGCCTCGGCATGGCCTATACCAGCAACCTGGCCATGGGCCTGGCCATGGAGCAGATGTTCCAGGCCACGTCCGACATGATCGACAAGCGCCTGCGTGCCAACTGGCAGACCAGCACCGAAGTGGCCGGCATCTGCCATGTACTGGCCCAGCAGTACACCCGCCTGAAGCCCGACCAGGCCACCCTGGCCGGACTGGTCCACATGATCGGTGTGTTGCCGATTCTGCGCTATGTGGAAGACCAGGATGTTCAGGTCAGCAGCATCATGCTGGACAACGTAATCGACGAACTGCACCCACGGATCGGCGCAAGCATTCTCAGGCGCTGGGACTTCCCGGAGGATCTCCAGATGGTCCCGCTGGAATACCAGAACTACAAGCGCCAGGTAGCGTCAGCGGACTACGCTGACCTGGTCATGGTCGCTAACCTGCAGTTGCTCGCTGGCACCGACCAGCCAGAAAACGACATGGACTGGGGCACAATCAGCGCCTTTGACCGGCTGGGTATCGACCCGAACGCCAACCTGAACGATGAAGAAGACCTCAACGCCCAGATGGAAGCGGCGATGGCGTTGCTCAAGTAACTCCTCGTATGGCCAGGGATGGCCGCGAATAACGATAATCCGGGCCCGTCCGGGGCCTGCTCACCCCAGGTTTTTGCGCCCCCCTTCTCAAGTTCCACCCGTGACCGCCGACAAACTGGACATCACCAGGTTTTCTCACCAACTGGCCCCGGCCCGGTCAGATCCTTTCAACCACAGGAAGTAACGGATGCTCGCGTCCATCAAAACCCGAATGATCGCCTCGATCGCTCTTACCATCGTACTTATCCTGGTAGCCCTCGGGCTTACCCTGCGCGGTGTACAGAAAGTGGGCAATGAGTTTGTCAGTTACCTGGAGACCAACCAGGCCCGCATCGATGCCCTCAACACTATGTACGGCGAGGGTCTGCTGGGTGGGGTGGCTTCGCGCAACAAAATCTTCAACCCGGACCTGGAGATGCCCTTCAAGGTGGTGGAGAGAACCAACGAGCGGGTCACCGGGGCGCTGGCCTTCCTGAAGCAATCATCAGCCGGTGATGCCCGCAGTACATTGGCCGACATAGAGCAACAATGGGCCATCACCCAGGGTGCGCGCCGCCAGGTACTCGAACTGGCCGATAGCGGACAGGCCGAGCAGGCAGCCGACATACTGGCCAACACGGAAAACCCGGCGTGGCGAAGCATACGCATATCCCTGGAAGAGCTCATGGAGGCAGAGCGCGCCCTGACAGTGCAAGCCCGGCAACAAGTACAGGATGAAGTCAGCCAGGCCTGGGCCACCGGCCTGGTTATTGGCGGACTCGCCGTGCTGGCCACACTGATCATCAACGGCGTCATCATCGGCACCGTCCTCAAGAAAATCAATTTCACCCAGGCCATGGTCAGAGACCTGGCCGATGGCGACGGCGACCTGACCCGGCGCCTGGAGGTCAGCGGCCAGGATGAAATTGCCCAGATGTCCGGCAGCATCAACCAGTTTATCGAGCGGGTACACCAGCTGGTCCGCCAGGTAAGCGACTCAACCCACCAGGTCGCAGCCGCTGCCGAAGAGCTGGCCGTCATTACCGAACAGTCGAGCAAGGCTGTCCATAACGAGCAGCAGGAGACCGAGCAGGTCGCCACGGCCATGAACGAGATGACGGCGACAGTACAGGAGGTGGCGCAGCATGCCCTGAGCGCCTCTGATGCGGCGAACGAGGCCAATCAGCAGGCTTCGACCGGTAGCCGCATTGTCGGCGACACCGAGCAAAGCATTGAAGCCCTGGCCGGCGACGTGGAAAAAGCCGCCGAGGTGATGGAAACCGTCAGCCGCGACAGTGACGAAATCGGTACGGTACTCGACGTTATTCGCGGCATTGCCGAACAGACCAACCTGCTTGCCCTGAACGCCGCTATCGAAGCCGCCAGGGCCGGCGAGCAGGGACGCGGCTTTGCCGTGGTGGCCGACGAGGTTCGCAGCCTTGCCCAGCGCACCCAGAAGTCGACACAGGATATCCACGACATGATCGAGCGGCTGCAGGAGGGCACTGCACGTGCCGTGACGACCATGCAGCAGGGCCGCGACCAGGCCAGCCAGAGTGTGACCGCAGCCGCCGAGGCGCGCCAGGCCCTGACCCAGATTACCGATGCCGTGGCCCGCATCAGCGACATGAACGCCAGCATAGCCAGCGCGGCAGAAGAGCAGTCATCCGTGGCTGAGGAAATCAACCGCAATGTCACCAACATCAACGACATCACGGCCCAGGTCAGCACCGGTGCCGACCAGACGAAGCAATCCAGCAGCGAGCTGGCGCGTCTCTCCGACGAGCTTCAGGGGTTGGTGGGCCAGTTCCGGATCTGACTGATCAGCGCCCGGCGCGATACCGGGCCAGCAGATCGTCTTTCGTGGGCAGCGACCAGTCGACAGGCGCTTGCCCATGCTCCTCCAACCACTGGTTGGCTTTGGAGAAGTGCTTGCAACCGAAGAATCCACGATAGGCGCTCAGGGGTGACGGGTGCGGGCCTTCCAGCACCAGGTGGCGGCTGCGGTCGATGATGCGGCCTTTCTTGCGGGCATAGCTGCCCCAGAGCAGGAACACCACGCCTTCCCGGTGTTCATTGATGGCCTCGATCACCTTGTCGGTAAAATGCTCCCAGCCTTTGCCCTGATGGGCGCCGGCATTTCCCTGCTCTACCGTGAGCACCGCATTGATGAGCAACACACCCTGCTCCGCCCAGGCCTGCAGGCAGCCATGGTCCGGGGGCTCGATACCCAAGTCGTCGCGGATTTCCTTGAAGATATTGACCAGTGATGGCGGCACGGCAACGCCCGGACGCACCGAGAAGCAGAGGCCGTGGGCCTGGCCCGGGCCGTGGTAGGGATCCTGGCCGATGATGACGACCTTCACCCGGTCCAGAGGAGTGCTGTTCAGGGCGTTGAAACAATGGCGGCGCTCCGGGAACAGCACCTTGCCGGCGGCTTCCTCCGCCGCCAGGAATTCCGCCAGTTGCTGCATGTAGGGCTGGCGAAACTCGTCCGCCAGCCACTGGTCCCAGCCGCGCCCGGGCTTGAGTTCCCGGGCCAGGATCTCGGCGGGATGCATGGTGTTACTCGGCCTCGTCGTGCTTGTGCTCATGCCGGTGCTCCGGGCGCATGGCCGGGAACAGGATAACGTCACGGATGGACGGGGAATCGGTCAGCAGCATGGCCAGCCGGTCGATACCGATGCCCTCACCCGCCGTGGGCGGCAGGCCGTATTCCAGCGCCATCACGTAGTCTTCGTCGAAGAACATGGCCTCGTCGTCACCGGCGTCTTTCTCGGCGACCTGGGCGTGGAAGCGCTCGGCCTGGTCTTCCGCATCGTTGAGCTCGGAGAAGCCGTTGGCAATCTCGCGGCCACCGACGAAGAACTCGAAACGCTCGGTCACAAACGGGTCACTGTCCTTGCAACGGGCCAGGGGTGACACTTCCTTCGGATACTCGGTGATGAACGTCGGCTGCATCAGCCGGTGCTCGGCTGTGGCCTCGAAGATCTCGATCTGCACCTTGCCGAGCCCCCAGCCGGCCTTGACCTGGATACCCAGGTCCTGGGCTACCTGGCGGGCCTGGCTGTCATCTGCCAGCTGCTCCCGGGTGATATCCGGGTTGTGGCGAATGATCGCATCCACCACGGTCAGGCGCTCGAACGGCTTGCCAAAGTCGTATTCAATGGTTTCTTCGGTGCCATCACCGAGGGTGCGGGTATTGGTAACCGTCGTGGTTCCCAGTACCTTCTGCGCAATGGTTCGCAGCATGTCCTCGGTGAGGTCCATCAGGTCGTTGTAGTCCGCGTAGGCCTGGTAGAACTCCACCATGGTGAACTCGGGGTTATGCCGGGTCGAGAGGCCCTCGTTACGGAAGTTGCGGTTGATCTCGAAGACCCGCTCAAAGCCACCCACCACCAGGCGCTTGAGGAACAGCTCCGGGGCTATGCGCAGGTACATGTCGATGCCGAGGGCGTTGTGGTGGGTGACAAAGGGCTTGGCGGTGGCACCACCGGGGATCACCTGCAGCATGGGGGTTTCCACTTCCATGAAATCCCGCTCGGCGAAGTACTGGCGCATGACGTTAATGATCTGCGAGCGGGCATGGAACACCCGACGGCTTTCCTCATTCATCATCAGGTCCACATACCGGTGACGGTAGCGGGCCTCGGTGTCGGTCAGGCCCTTATGCTTCTCCGGCAGCGGCCGCAAGGACTTGGTGAGCAGCACGTACTCATCCATGCTGACATAGAGGTCGCCCTTACCAGACTTGGACAGGGTGCCGCGCACGCCGATGATATCCCCCAGGTCCCAGTGCTTTGTATCTTTCTGCACGTCCTTGGACGCATAGACCTGTATGCGGCCAGTCATGTCCTGGACAACCTTGAACGCCTTGCGGTCGAGCATCATGCGGCCGGCAATGGCCACCTTGATGTCCATGGACTCCAGCTCTTCCTTGGATTTGTCGCCGTATTTCGCCTGCAACTCCGCGGCGGTGGCATCACGGCGGAAATCATTGGGGAACGGGTTACCGCCCTCACGCAGTTCGGCCAGTTTGGCGCGGCGCTCGGCGATCAGCTTGTTGTCCTCGGAATGAGTGGCGTTCGGGTTGTGATCAGTCATGTTGGCTCACAATAGGTCGGGGTTTCCGGGTTAATACGGTCAGAAGACGCCGGTTAAAGCGCCATCTTCAGACTGGCTTCGATGAACTTGTCGATATCGCCGTCCAGTACGTTCTGGGTACTGCTGGTTTCCACCTTGGTGCGCAGGTCTTTGATGCGGCCGTCATCCAGTACGTAGGAGCGGATCTGGCTGCCCCAGCCGATATCGGACTTGGCGTCCTCCTGCTTCTGCTTCTCGGCGTTGCGTTCCTGCATCTCGCGCTCGAACAGCTTGGCCTTGAGCTGCTTCATGGCCTGGGCCTTGTTCTGGTGCTGACTGCGACCCGCCTGGCAGGCCACCACGATACCCGTGGGGTTGTGGGTCAGACGCACCGCCGATTCGGTCCGGTTAACGTGCTGACCACCAGCACCGGATGCCCGGTATACGTCCACCCGCAAATCTGATGGGTCGATCTCTATCTCGAAGCTGTCGTCCACTTCCGGTGATACGAACACCGATGAAAAGGAGGTGTGACGGCGGTTGCCGGAGTCAAACGGTGATTTACGTACCAGGCGGTGCACGCCGGTTTCGGTGCGCAGCCAGCCGTAGGCATGGTCACCCTGGATATGAATGGTCGCACTCTTGACGCCCGCCACATCCCCTTCCTGCAGCTCAACGATCTCGGTCTTGAAACCGCGGCGTTCGGCCCAGCGCAGGTACATGCGCAGGAGCATGTTGGCCCAGTCCTGGGCTTCGGTGCCGCCGGAGCCGGCCTGGATGTCCAGGTAGGCGTTGTTGGCGTCCATTTCACCGGAGAACATGCGGCGGAATTCGAGTTTTTCGAGCTCGTTGTCGAGGCTTTCGAGGTCGCTCTCGATGTCAGCAACGGTGCCTTCGTCCTCTTCCTCAGCGGCCATTTCGAGCAGGCTGTCGGCGTCGTCGAGGCCGGTGGTGAGGTTGTCGATGGTGCGTACGATCAGTTCGAGGTCGGCGCGTTCCTTGCCCAGGGCCTGGGCCCGGTCGGGGTCGTCCCAGACGGTGGGTTGTTCGAGTTCGCGTTCGACTTCGGTCAGGCGTTCACTGCGCTGATCGTAGTCAAAGATACCCCCTGAGCGCTTCAGTGCGCTCACGAAGTTCCTTGATCTTCGTAACAATGGGATTGATTTCCATGGGACCCTTTTGCTCGTGTTGGTCGATGGCTGAAAACAGAGGCGGAATTCTACCGGAATTCCTTTTTTAGTTCAGCCACCATAATAGGTGACTTAATATAGGACAGGCCTGAAACAGCGGTGCCTGCGAGCAGGCGAGCACTCAAGAAAAAACAGGCAGGCCTTTAAACTCTTTGCACCGGCAAGCGGCCGGGCAGGTCTTTCCGGGATACGCTGTGAATACATCCCTGTACGCTCGGGCTCCGCCATCCCTGGCTACGCACGATCCCGGAAAGACCTGCCCGTCCGCTCGCTGAAACGTTGTGCGTGCCGCCCCACACACCCGAAACGCTAACTCTACTCGTTCACCTAACCTTAATTCTGCACAGATCTACTTCTCCAATCGAAAAAACGTCTCCCGGTAGTGCTGCAGTTCCGCGATGGAGTCCCGGATGTCGTCCAGTGCCAGGTGGGAGCCTTTCTTGCGGACGCTGTCCAGTACGTCCGGGCGCCAGCGGCGGGCCAGTTCCTTGACGGTACTGACGTCCAGGTTGCGGTAGTGGAAGAAGTCTTCCAGCCGGGGCATGTATTTGACCAGGAAGCGGCGGTCCTGGCCGATGCTGTTGCCACACAGCGGCGAGGTGCCCGGCTCCAGGTGCTGGGCGAGGAAGTTCAGGGTCTGTTCCTCGGCGGCGGATTCGGTAATGGGACTTTCCTTTACCCGCTGGGTCAGGCCACTGTTGCCGTGGGTGCGGGTGCACCACTCGTCCATGGCGTTGAGCACTTCGTCACTCTGGTGGATCGCCAGCACCGGGCCCTCAGCAATGACCTTGAGGTTGGAGTCGGTGACGATGGTGGCGATTTCGATGATCCGTTCCCTTTCCGGGTCCAGGCCGGTCATTTCCAGGTCGATCCAGACCAGTCGGTCGTTGCTTTCTTCGGCCATGTCAGCGTGTCTCCAGTGTTTTACAGGGTGTGAGGCAAGGTCTGATATGATGAAGCATCCCAACTTCCAGAACAATCAGGATTCCCATGGCGAAACGCCGGCTCAGCAAGCAGCAGCAACACCGTATCCAGAAGATCCAGGCAGAGCGCACCCGCCGTGCCGGCAAGCGGGAGCAGGCCATCGAGGCCCAGCGGGAATCCGGAGAGCTGGGATCAGAGCAGTCCGGCCTGGTGATTGCCCATTATGGCCAACAGCTGGATGTGGAGGCCCTGGAGGGGGAGCACCAGGGCAGGCTGTTCCGTTGCTTCGTTCGGGCCAATATTGACAGCCTGGTGACCGGCGACCGGGTGACCTGGTGCGAGGGGGCGGACAATACCGGGGTGATCGTGGCCCGGCAGGAGCGGCATTCACTGCTGCAACGGCCGGACAACTTCGGGCAGCTAAAGCCGGTGGCGGCGAACATTGATCATATCGTGCTGGTGATCGCACCGGAGCCCGAACCCCACGACAACCTCATTGACCGGTACCTGGTGGCAGCGGAGAACACGGAAATACCTGCTGTGCTGTTACTGAACAAGGCCGACCTGCTGAACGAGGGTAACCGGGGCCGGCTCGAGGCCATGCTGGACCGTTATCGCAACCTGGGGTATGAGGTGGTGGAGGCATCCGCTCACCATCCGGATGACCATGGTGGCGCGATCACCCACCTGGTAAAGGACCGGACCAGCGTGTTTGTAGGTCAGTCCGGGGTGGGCAAGTCGTCGATTATCCAGACCCTGGTGCCGGACCGGGAACTGAAGGTAGGCGCGCTGTCGGAAAGCACCGGTAAGGGAACTCACACCACCACGACGGCCCGGTTGTTCCACCTGGATTGCGGCGGTGACCTGATTGACTCACCGGGTATCCGGGAATTCGGCCTGTGGCACATGACGCCTGCAGAAATCGAGTTTGGCTTCCGGGAGATCCGGGAGGTGATCGGCCACTGCCGGTTCCGGGATTGTCGCCATCAGGGCGAGCCAGGCTGCGCGCTGGATGCGGCAGTGGCCAGTGGCAACATTACACCGGAGCGGCTGCACAGCTTCCGGCGTATCCTGCAAGCCATGGAAGAGCAGCAGGCAAGGGGCCTGAAGCTCAGCTGAGGTAAGCCAACGCCGTTGTCACACGCCGTCCCGGCGGACTTACCAGTTCAGTTCGTCCGGGCGAATGGGATCTTCCCGTTCCGCCCAGTCGCCACTTTCCAGCTGCTCCCGTGCGGCTTCCTGCTCGGCTTCTGAAGGCTCGGTCAGGTCGATCAACGGCTCCCCGGACTGCCCTGCCCGGCCCTCGATTTCTCCGGCCGCCTTCTTGTTCAGAACAATGATGGAAATACGCCGGTTGACGGGTGCCACGGGGTTTTCCTTGTCGAACAGCACCGAATCACTAAGCCCGACGACACGGCCAATCTGTTCGGGCCGGACGCCACCGGTGACAAGGGCGCGGCGGGCGGTATTGGCCCGGTCGGCGGACAACTCCCAGTTGGTGTAACCGGGACGGCCACTGAACGGTGTGGCGTCAGTATGACCGGTAATGGAGAGCTTGTTGCTTACCGAACCCAGGGGCTTGGCAAGCTCATAGAGAATGTCCTGGGAATAGTTCTTGAGCTGGGCGCTGCCGCTGTCAAACATGGGCCGCTGGGAGCGGTCCACGATCTGGATACGAAGCCCCTCATCGGTGATGTCGATCAGCAACTGATCCTTGAACTCGCTCAGTGTATCGCTGCTTTCGATCTGCTCCTTGAGATCCTGGAACAGCTCTTCCATCTGGCGCTGCTCCAGCTGATCCGCCAGGGTCTCGATACGCTGTTCATCCACCGAGATGGTGCTGTCGGCCTGGTCCGCATCACTGGCTTCCACCACAGCGGCACTGCCACCCAGGTCCACGGGGTTCTGGCTGCCCCCCTCGGTATAACCGACAGGATCCTTGAAATAACCTTCTACCGCCAGTTTTTGCTCCGGCGTGGCATTGGTGGTCAGCCACAGCACCAGGAAGAAGGCCATCATGGCGGTGGCGAAGTCGGCAAACGCGACTTTCCAGGAACCGCCGTGGTGGGCGGCCGCCTTCTTCTTGACGCGTTTTACGATAATGGGTTCGTCAGCCACTACAGCTCCTGCGCAAGGCCGGTGATCCGCCGGGGATTACTTGGAACGGACATGGTCATTGAGCTCCTGGAAGCTCGGTCGCTTGTCACTGGGCAACGCCTTGCGACCGAATTCAATGGCCATCTGTGGCGCCTGGCCGGATACCGTGGCAATGATGGAAGCCTTGGCGCATTCGTAGGCACGCAACTCGTACTTGGCGTGGTGCTCCAGGGCAATGGAGGTGGGCCCCACAAAGCCATAGCCCATCCAGATACCCAGGAAGGTACCCACCAGGGCGGCGGCGACACTCAGGCCAATTTTCTCCGGCCCCTCGGTCATGAAATTCATGGTGATGACGATGCCCAGAACCGCCGCCACGATACCCAGGCCCGGCAGGGCGTCGGCGATCTTGTTGACCGCATGGGCGGGTTCTTCCAGTTCGTGCTGGCGGGTATCCAGCTCCTGGTCCATCAGGCCCTCCAGTTCATGGGGAGCCATGTTGCCGGAACTGATAATGCGCAGGTAGTCAGTAACAAACGCGGTAAGGTGCTTTGACTTCATCACCGCCGGATAGCGGGCAAAGATCTGGCTTTGTTCCGGATTGTCGATATCTTCCTCGATCGCCATGACACCCTGCTTGCGGGACTTGTCGAAGATGTCATACAACAGGCTCAGCAGATCCATATAGAAGGCCTTGTTGTAGGGCGAGCCGGTAATCAGGCGCATCACCCCTGCAAACACGTCCTTGATGGTGTGGAACGGGTTGGCAATGATAAAGGAGCCAACCGCCGCACCGCCAATAATCAGCACCTCTGTTGGCTGCCACAACACCATCAGGTTGCCGCCGTGAAGTACATAGCCTGCCAGCACACAGACCAGAACGATGATACTACCGATTATAAGACCCATGTATTCCTGACCATCTGCCTGTTATTTGAGACGTGTCCGACACTGCCCGGGAGCAGACTGGAAGGTTATTCGTTAGCCAGTCATGATAGCAATGACATTTTGTAACCGGAGAACCAATAAATGATTTCTACCAATAAGCCGGGATTTGCTAGACTCACGCGCCCGATGATCGAAGGCCCCCTGACCTATGCTTGACCGGCTTTTTGTCCTGGCGCAATACGCCCTGCCGCAAATACTGATTTCCCGCCTTGCCGGAAAACTGGCCGACAGCCAGCCACCGACTGGCATTCTGACCGCTGTTATACGCTGGTTTATCGGCCGCTATGGCGTAAACATGAGCGAAGCGGCAGACGAAAACCCGGCCAGCTACCCCACCTTCAACGCCTTCTTCACCCGCGAGCTAAAACCCGGCCTGCGGCCACTTGCGGGCGGCAGCGAGACGGTGATCAGCCCCGTAGACGGCACCATCAGCCAGGTCGGCCAGGTCGGCGATGACCGGGTCTTCCAGGCCAAGGGGCAATCGTTCAGTCTGACCGAATTGCTCGGTGGCGACCCGGACCGGGCAAAGCCGTTCCAAGGCGGTGAGTTTGCCACCCTTTACCTGGCACCCCATGACTATCATCGCATTCATATGCCATTAACGGGGAAGCTCCAGGAGATGGCTTATGTACCGGGCCGGCTGTTCTCCGTCAACCCGGTCACCGCCGAGGCGGTGCCGGAACTGTTTGCCCGTAACGAGCGGGTAGTGACCCTGTTCGACACCGACGCCGGCCCCATGGCCATGGTGCTGGTTGGAGCCATGATCGTCGGCAGCGTGGAAACCCGCTGGGGCGGGGTCGTGGCACCTGGTGGCGCCAGGCGAGCAGTGACCACGTCGGACTATCGTCACCAGTCCCCGGGTATCCGGTACGAGCGCGGCGACGAAATGGGTCGGTTCCGGCTCGGCTCCACTGTCATCCTGGTGTTCCCGAAAGGGGCAACCCGCTGGCAGGAAAGCCTTCAGCCGGGAGAGAAGGTGCGCCTGGGCCAAGCCTTTGGCAAGGTCACGACCGCTCCGCCGGAAACGCCAGAACCTCGCTGATATCGTCCACGCCGCACTTGAGCATCAGCAGCCGGTCCAGCCCGAGGGCGACACCGGCACATTCCGGCAGCCCGGACTCCAGCGCCGCCAGCAACCGTTGATCCAGCGGCATTTCGGGCCTTCCCAGCTCCCGGCGGCGGGCGTTGTCTGCTTCAAACCGGCGACGCTGCTCGCCAGCGTCGGTCAGCTCCCAGTAGCCATTGCATAGCTCGACACCCCGGACGTACAGCTCAAAGCGATGGGCGACCGGATGGCCATCTTCCTCACTGGTGCGAGCCAGGGCCGCCTGACTGGCGGGATAATGGGTAACAAAGACGGGCCGGTCATAACCCAGGGCAGGCTCGACCCGGAAGCTCATCACCAGGTCGAGACAGCTGTCCCGGTCGAGCTGGTCGACCATTCCCGGGTCCCCGGTGAGGGGGTAGCAGGCCTGTCGAAGCTCGACGATACTGGCAGTCATGGGATCCACGCCCCCATGCTGCTGCACCAGTTGGCGGTAGGAAACCCGTTCAGGCTCGGGGGTTTTCAGCCAGCCGCAAACCAGGTCTGCCACCTCACCCATGAGCTGCTCGTCGTCCCAGCCAGGGCGATACCATTCCAGCAGGGAGAACTCCGGATTATGGCGCCGCCCACGCTCACCATCCCGGAATACCCGGCTGACCTGGTAGATGCTGCCACTGCCGGCGGCCAGCAGGCGCTTCATGTGATATTCCGGTGATGACTGCAGCCACCCTTTCGGGTGGGGCCAGCCAGCCACGGGCCGGGGGCTGGCACCAATAGAATCTATATTTACGTCAGTGACACCACACTGCCCCAGCACCGGGGTTTCTACCTCCAGCACGCCCCGTTGCGCAAAAAAGCCGCGCACCCAGTCCAACTGGCGTGCGCGGCTTTCAAGGGCCTGCCGGGTAGCAGTGGGTTGCCAGGACGGCGCTGCACCTGGCAGCGGCTGGTCCGTACCCATAATCAACCCCGGGTCAGGTTTTGACCCGGTTGACGTACTCACCGGTGCGAGTATCGACCTTCAGTACTTCACCGATAGAAATGAACAGCGGTACCTGTACCACCGCCCCGGTGGACAGGGTTGCTGGCTTGGAGCCACCCTGCGCGGTATCGCCCTTCATGCCCGGATCGGTTTCCACCACTTCCAGCTCAACAAAGTTGGGCGGGGTTACCGACAGCGGCGTACCGTTGTACAGGGTAACGGTGTAAACATCCTGCTCCTTGAGCCACTTCAGGGTGTCACCGACGGCCTTGGCGTCAGCCGGGAACTGCTCGAAGGAGCCGTCGGTTTTCATGAAGTGCCAGAACTCACCGTCTGTGTACAGGTATTCCATGTCCTGGTCGAGGACGTCAGCGGCCTCCAGGCTTTCGCCGGACTTGAAGGTGCGCTCCCAGACCCGGTTGGACATCAGGTTACGAAGTTTGACGCGGTTGAACGCCTGGCCCTTACCGGGCTTGACGAACTCGTTCTCGAGAATGACGCAGGGGTCGCCGTCCAGCAAAACCTTAAGACCGCCGCGGAATTCGTTGGTAGAATAAGAAGCCATGAAACACTCACCTGAAATGACGCTGTTGGAATGTGAAAGTCCGCTATGATACAGCGAACCGCCGCCCGTATAGAAGCCCACACCCCGGAGAACACCCCGCCCACCTGGCAAAGCCTGCTGGCCCGCTCGGTCACCAGTCCCGAAGAGCTGCTGCGCCGCCTGGGGCTGGACCATTTGCGACTTGGGCAGGGTGCCCAGACCGGGCACCAGGCGTTCCCGGTCCGGGTGCCAGAACCCTGGCTGAGCCGCATACGCCCTGGCGATCCGGACGACCCCTTGTTGCGACAGGTTCTCCCACTGGCCGCCGAAAGCGAGGAACAGCCTGGCTACGTGCGCGACCCCCTACGGGAGAGCGACGCCATCCCCGCCCCGGGACTGATCCGAAAATACCGGAGCCGGGCACTGCTGATGGTCACCGGGCAGTGCGCGATTAACTGCCGTTACTGTTTCCGCCGCCACTTCCCCTACCCGGACCACCGGCTGGCGCCGGAACAGCGGGACCAGGTGATTGCCACCCTCAAGGCCAGCCCGGAAATCAATGAAGTCATTCTCAGCGGCGGCGACCCCCTTGCCGTAAACGACCGCCTGCTGGCTGCCTGGGCCCGTGCGCTTGCAACTGTGCCCTCCCTCACCCGGTTGCGTATCCACAGCCGGCTGCCCATTGTTATTCCACAGCGGGTGGATGATGCCCTGCTGGAATGGATCAGCGAGTGCCCATTGAGCCTGGTCCTGGTTATCCACGTGAATCACCCGCGGGAAATCGACGATACCGTTCGCCACGCCCTGGCGAAGCTCAGGGACGCCGGTGTGACGCTGCTCAACCAGAGCGTTGTGCTCCGGGGAGTGAATGACGATACCGATACCCTGTCGCAGCTGAGCGAGAGCCTTTTTGAGGCCGGGGTATTGCCCTACTATCTCCACGCCTTCGACCCGGTCGCCGGCGCCCACCACTTTGATGTCAGTGACGATGAGGCCAGGATACTGGTACGTGAACTGCAGGCCAGGCTACCGGGCTACCTGGTGCCACGACTGGTAAGGGAAGTACCCGAGCGTCCCGGCAAGACATTGCTGGATG
The DNA here is from genome assembly GCF_023156245.1 of Marinobacter bryozoorum. Lineage (GTDB taxonomy): Bacteria > Pseudomonadota > Gammaproteobacteria > Pseudomonadales > Oleiphilaceae > Marinobacter > Marinobacter bryozoorum. The sequence continues at coordinate 2,280 of NZ_JAKZAH010000014.1, read as the reverse complement.
TTGGCATGGAGGGCGCCGGGACCGGGCAGGGCCAGGCAACTGTGAAATAATGTCATTTAACGGTGTTCTGGCTTTCCACCGGGTTTTTGCTATTTTAAAGTTACCCGGATTTTCTATAACAATTTGTAATTCCATCAAATTTCATCCGGGCACGATCACTTTGATAGTCTGCTGGCCTGCAGAGAGGATTCGCAGCATGAACGACAGGTACCACCGGTAAGCCAATGCAGAAACCCGACCTGACCGTCCCCGAACCGAGGATCGCCCACCTGTCGTTTTGCGAAGCGACACCGAAAGCGTTCCGGTACTGGGTGGAACACCTGCCCATGGCGAACCTGGGCGAACTGTCCCGCCAGCTCTACCACGCCATCATCGAACTGAACCAGCTGTTCTGCCCGCCGGCCCAGCGGTTGCAGTTCCTTGAGCTGATCCGGCCGCGGATTCGCTTCGTCTGTACCGAGCTATCACGCCATTACCTGGGCATGGCCATTGCCCTGCCCGAAAAACAGCGCAAGATCGCCAACCTGTCCCAGGCATTGCAGCTTCACCTGGCCTCCGGCTACAAGCTGACCATTATGGAAATGCTCGACGCCGGCACCATCGACCGGCAACGCAAGCCCCTGGCCCAATGCTGCCACCGGGCACTGACCGAGATAGGCGCAACCACCCTGCGGGCGTTCCAGCTGTACACGGCAAGCCCGGCCGGTAGCTGGCATGAGAGCCATCAGCTGTACCGGTTCGCCCGCCACCACAACCTGCATGAGCAGCGGGTACAGGACAGCCAGCGCCCCCAGAGGCCCGAGTCCAGCATTGCGGACGCCTATTGTCATACCTTATTGCTGGGCTGTGCCCGCGCCAATCAACTGCGCCAGAGTGAACTGGAACAGGTCAGCGAACTGCTTGAGCTCTGGGCGCCCCGGGTCCAGTGTGCGCCAGGCCTTGCCACGTCAGCTGTCTTCCTGGTGGATACAGACAGCGACAAACCGCCCTGCTACCGCTCACTGGCACCAGCGGCTGACAGCGAGCACTGGTGGGGGTTCGATACCGGCGCCCTCGCGGAACAGATCCAGGAGCATCTCAGCCAGCCGCCACAGCCCGCAACGGCCAGGCAGGCCGGCGGCAAGTCCGCCCCGCCGGCAAGCGACCTGCCGCTGACGCCCCGGATCAGCGAGTCATTGCTCAACCACCTGGGACAGGCCCTGGCGCTGCTGACCCAACGCAACTTCAACCGCCTTGAAGCAGATGGCCAGCTGGAGATCTGTGCTGGCCTGACCGCCGTGCATTATTTCCTCGCCGGGCAGAAACCCTTTGCCGAATTCGTCATGGACAGCGCCGTTGCAGGCAAACCGGAAAGAAACAACCGTTTCATGAAACCGGTACGCAAGGACGCCTGGTCCGACGCCTTCGATGCCGGCATATCCGATGAACGGATCCGGCCACACGCCGACACCCCGATCAATTACCAGAAAGCCGGCGTCGAGAGCGACAACCCCCAACCCCGCAACCAGCCACGGTCTTACCGGACCCGGGTGGTCAATACCAGCCCCGGGGGCTATTGCGTGGTCTGGAGCGCCGATATGCCGCCAACCCTGCAGGCGGGAGAAATCCTGGGGGTACGAGAGCATCGCAACCACCCCTGGAGTATTGCGCTGGTACGCTGGCTGCGCCAGAACCGTGGCGAGGGCACCCGCATCGGCATTGAAGTGATCGCGCCCGGGGCAACGCCCTGCGGTGTCCAGCTGATCCAGAAAACCGGTAACAGCAGTGAGTTCCTGCGGGGGCTGCTGCTGCCGGAGATTCCCGGCGCCCACCTGCCGGAAAACCTGGTAACTCCCACGCTGCCCTTCCAGAGTGGCAGCCGCATCACCCTGATGCACCAGGATACCCAGACCCAGGGGCTGCTGGGGCGCAAAATCGCCGCAACCGGCAGTATCAGCCAGTTTGAGCTGCGACTCTACAAGCGTCCGGATGAGCCGGACCCTGGCCCTGGCATCCGCCAAGTCTCCCCCGGGGCCAGCGATAGCGACTTCGACTCCCTCTGGCCTGACCTCTGACCAGCCGGGCCGTTCCTTCCTGGCATGCAAAACTGCGCGCCAGCTCCCGCTATGACCAGCCGAGGCTTGTTATTGCAGGTTATCCCCTGCATCATTCAGGGTTATTGCAAGGCCCACGAAACTCAGGGCCTGTCAACGTGGACCAGGACCTAGGAGTCTGCGCGGCAGGAGCCACCTTCTGGCATAATACGTAAAAATTCTTCAGCACCGGAGAATCCGATGAGAA
>NZ_JAKZAH010000013.1 GCF_023156245.1 Marinobacter bryozoorum | reverse complement strand
TTGCGCTCATCATCAACACCTGTAGATTTGCGTTTAGTGTAACGCTACCAGGCGTCTACCGTATCGGGGGCTTGCCAGTCTTTTTTCTTCCAATAAGTATTAATATGATAAAAACAATACCTAGCCCAAAAAGTGGCGCCAGTAAAAGTCCAATAATGTATCCACCAAGCTCGTTATAGTGGGATGGATTTCCTGTCCATACCGTTTGCTCAAACTCTTGCTCTACACGATTTGAAGGCTCTCGAAATTGATTCGTAGCTTGGCTCCCATCAAGAAACTCTCCGCAGTGCTTGCACTTGAGTGCAACCGCAAGAATCATCTCTCCACAAAATGGACACCTTTTTTGGTCCTCCATTAAAAACTCCCTACCGGCATCATATACATCGCTCTTGTACGCACCATTTTGTACTTTAGGAGAGTACGTAATGGCATGACTACCTCTATCTCAAATTGTTGTGTCATGCAAAGTGCTCAAATTGACTTGTAAAATGTCCGACTACCTGATTTCTTGAAGGCTATGGCACTTTTGTCTTCTAGGTGCCTAGCAAGCGTTGAAAATAGCCAGCCCGTTTTGTTGTCTATCCTGTTGCCCTTAGGGTAAGCCGATTTTTTCAGCTCAAGCTGTTCCTTGATAAAGGTAGCTGGAACCCATCCGTCGGAAAATTCGTTTTCTGACTCCCTGATAAACAGGAGTAACTCCTCCGCCATTGCGTCGAATAGCTCATGAATTCTAAATTTACGGTTCATAGATTTCTCAATTTGCATAACGCCAGCGCACAACGGCGCCCTTGTAATGGAGGCGCAGCCGCAATGAAAAGGGCGTCCGGCGGCCGTAGGCCGCGAATTGCTGCGCCTTGTTAGCTGAGTAGCACCGGCGGGCGACAAACCCCGATCTTTGGCAACCAGCATGACCGCCTGCTCCGTTGCTTTATGTACAGGCCTTGGCCGATGCACCCCAATTAAAAACACCGCCGACGATGCGGCGAATGAACCTGAACCTCAGAGTAGCAAGTAAGCAAGGAACCAGGTTTTGCTGGACAGCCCCGCAACCCAAACACCTACTTTTATACCAACACCGAAACCCTGTTGAGCTACCAGCAAAACGACGAATTTTGACGGCCTTGGCGGAACACCCGAACTGCCGGGTTTGCTACCAAGTAACGGCCAAGGCCCGATGCCACCGGGCCAACCAACAGGAACAACGAACTACCCAGCTAACGCCCAGGCTTTGCGGCGTGCCGGAGCGCCAGCGCAGGCGCGTCCGACAACAGCCATTGGTTAAGCTGCCTCAAAGTCCAGGGGATGGATTCCATCCAGGTTGACCGTGTGGCGGGCCACCCATAGATCGTACATATCTTGCATCGCCAACCAACTCTCAGGAGAACGTCCGAGAACCTTGGATAGCCGAAGCGACATTTCCGGGCTAATACCACTATCCCCTTTGAGCAGCCGAGACAAAGTCGAGGGAGAGACCCCCAGACTGGAAGCAAGCTGACGGGAACTGATACCGAAAGGCTCCAGGTACACCTCCCGAATGAATTCACCGGGATGCGGCGGATTATGCATAGTCATCAGTGATAATCCTCATAATCAAGAATGTAGGCGTTGCCGTCCTGAAATTCGAACGTCATGCGTCAATTTCCGTTAACACGAATCGACCACCGCCCTTTGTCTCGCCCCTTCAATGGGTGAAGCCGAAAACCAGGGATATCCATATCATCCACCGAAGTGGCGGCATCCAGAGCTGCTAACTGCATGCGCAGTTTCTCTGCATGATCGGGTTGTATGCCAGACGTGCTGCCGGTCGAGTAGAACCGCTTCAATCCTTTGTGACGGAATGATTTAATCATGAGGTAATTCTAGCATGTTGCGCACCACGCAACAACCAAGCTTAACGCCTTGTTTAGCGGCGGCTTTTGCGTATCGGCGCGAAGAAAAAGCCGTCCGGTGGAGGGCCATCGGCCCGGAACGTACTACAACTACTGGTTAAATGCGCCTTGCTATGAACTTGACGACCAGACCACTCAATACACTCGGTACAAAAAACATCGACACCACAACGAAGAAAATTCCCTCAAGGCCCTGCTCTGCACCAGGTTTTGCTAAGAGTGACATTCCAATCGTAACTATCAGTGGCAATACAACAGCCAGCACGAGAGCCATCGCCAAAGATAAAAAGAATGTCAGTACAAAACCAACGGCGCATAGGACACCGACCAGCAACCAAGGGTTGACGCTCTGATTAGGAAGCAGATGGTCCAGGAGCCCCAGCGTCAAGACCAACGCGACAGAGGAACCAAATACAATTAAGGCCTGCTTACTCAGAGGTATATGGCTTACCATTTAACGCTCGCCATCAATGGTGACAAAACCGCAGCGAAGCGGAGGTTTTGGCATCCGTTGCATGGCCTGGTTACACCTCACTCTGGTCAGTGAAGCTGATTGAAAACTTCCGGGTGTTGCTCAGCAATGCGCAGAAGCGCAACCGCAGGTCCCTGCGGCTCCCGCCGACCCTGCTCCCAATCCTGAAGGGTTCGCACACTCACGCCCATAAGACCGGCAAACGCAGATTGCGACATGTTCAACTTCAGCCTGATCACTTTAGGCGGTGAGGGCTCTGATAGCTCATGGGTTCGTAGAGCCAATTTGCCCTTCTTGAACTGCTTGATTTCATTGATGCCATCGAGGATTTCTGCCCCAAGGTCTCTGTCACCCATTTTTGATTGCCTCCGCTATCTGCTTGAGCGTATGGCCAGGAATGCTGGCGCGCTCTGATTTACTGTACAGCGTGAGCATCCATATCTCGTGGTCAGATTTCTTCCAGTAGTAAATAGCTCTGATACCACCGCTCTTTCCCGAACCCGCTGGTGCCCATCGAACTTTACGAACGCCACCCGAGCCCTTGATTAGATCCCCGACATCCGGCTTCTGCAAAAGGTAGGTTTGCAGCCCACGGTATTCCTCATCCGTGAGGTAGTTCGGCAATAGCTTGGTGAACGTTGAGGTTTCGATGAACAGCATTGCCAAAATATACGGCGTTGCCGTACATTCGTCAAGGCAGGATCAGTGAGGTGTAACGCTGGCATCAGCCGTGCGCTTTAGCGCGTCGGCTGCATGCCTTGGTTAAAAGATCCATTTCTCTCAAGCATAACAGCAGAAGCTGCCAACACTGCCATTAGGACCTCAGCTCCCAGGAGAAGATACATCATCGCATTCGCTGAGCCGTCTACGATGATCCCGAACAGCCTGGACAGAGATAGAAATATCATTAGCCCCAGCACTCCGCGAACGCCGATGTAAACAGCATGGCTACCCTTCGTACTGAGCCAGAATAGTGAGGCTAGGCCAAGGGCCATACCCCCGTAGGTGGCGCGCATATCGATAACTGCAGATGACGACGCTGGTTCTGAACCGGTCACAATTGAGGCCAAGAGTTCAGGCGCAAAGGTGAAGCCAAGCCCAAAAACAGCGAAAAGACCGCAATTAATCCAAACAAGGTACCTAGAAAATTGCATAGTTACTCCTCATCCATGGAGTGGATTTTTAACAGTTTATTCTACGACAAAACCGATGAATATCCGGTAGATATCCGAGAAAAACGTCAAAACCCGCCCACAAATGAGACACTAATCACGCGCTCTGCCTTGGCGGCTACTGTCCAAAACAAAAAACCCGGATAACCAAACGGCATCCGGGCAAAGGACTGTCACTGTGAACAGTGCAACCGAGGGGGGTTAATCAGCACACGGTAGTGCCGCCATCAATGGCGATGTTCTGGCCGGTGATGTGGCGGCCGGCTTCGGTGGCCAGCAGGGCGATCAGGCCCTTCATGTCTTCCTCGCCGCCGAAGCGATTCAGGGGGATGCGCTCGAGCATCTTCTCGCCCATGGCGTCCAGCAGGCCGTTGGCCATCTTGGAGGGGAAGAAGCCGGGGCAGATGCTGTTCACGTTGATGTTGTACTTGCCCCATTCGGAGGCCAGTGCCCGGGTGAAGTTGACGTTGGCGCCCTTGGAGGTGTTGTAGGCGATGGTGCTCATGCCTTCCGGGTTACCAGACAGGCCGGCGATGGAGGCAGTGGTGATCACCTTGCCGGACTTGCGGGGGATCATGCAGCGTTTGCCTACTTCCCGGGTGAGGAAGAAGGTGGCGTCCACGTTCAGGTTCATGACCTTGTCCCAGGCTTCGTCCGGATGATCTTCCGCCGGAGCGCCCCAGGTGGCGCCGGCGTTGTTGACCAGGATGTCGATGGTGCCGAAGCGCTCAATGACCTGGTCCACAAAGCCGGGGATCGTCTCCCGTTTGGACATGTCGGCGGCGATGGTCATCACTTCGATGCCCTGGCCTTCCAGGTGCTTCTGGGCGTCGTCCAGTTCGTGCTGTTTGCGGGCGCTGATCACCAGCTTGGCACCCAGCTCACCCAGGGCTTCGGCCATTTGCAGGCCCAGGCCGCGGGAACCGCCTGTAATAACGGCGACTTTTCCGGTCAGGTCGAACAGTTGTTTCAGACTCATTGGGGGCTCCTGTAGTTGTTGTGATCTGCCCGGCTGACTCGTTATTTAACGAGCAGGGCCGGGCATTGGCAGGGGGATCAGGCGATCTTTTGCAGCAGCGCGTCGCTGACCTTGCCCAGGTGGTAGTCGGCGTCGCCGAACAGCAGGTTGATCAGGGTCAGACGCTTGAAGATGTGGGCGGCCCACATCTCGTCGGTCACGCCCATGCCGCCGTGCAGCTGTACGCCGGCCTGGCCCACTTCCCGGGTGCCCTGGCCGATCAGCAGCTTGGCCTGGGAGATGGCTTCGCGACGGGCCTCACGGTCGTCGGAGTCGGCACTGTCTGCCGCCAGGATAGCCATGGAACGGCCCTGCTGGGCGTGAATGAACATGTCCGCCATGCGGTGCTGCAGCACCTGGAACTTGGAGATGGGCACGCCAAACTGCTTGCGGGTCTGGGTGTATTCCAGGGTGGCTTCGGTCATGGCATCCATGGCGCCCACGGCTTCGGCGCACAGGGCGGCAATGCCCTGGTCGATGGCCTTTTCCAGAGCCGGTAAGCCCTGGTTGGCTTCGCCAATGATGGCGTCGGCACCCACTTTCACATCCTTCAGGGTCACTTCGGCGGTGCGGAAACCGTCGTGGGTGGCGAAGTCGGTGACGGTGACACCACTGGCATCGGCATCCACCAGGAACAGGGTAATGCCGTCTTCACTACGGGCATCGCCGCTGGTGCGGGCGGATACGATCAGCTGGTTGGCCTGGCCGCCGTGGATAACGGCGGTCTTGCTGCCGTTGAGCACGTAGTCGCTGCCGTCGCCCTTGGCCACGGTGTTGATGTGGGCCAGGTTGTAGCGGGCGCCGTGCTCGTAGGTGGCAAGTGCCATCAGCTTCTCGCCGCTGGCGATGGCCGGCAGGATGGCCTGCTTCTGGGCGTCGGAGCCGGCGTCACGTACCAGCCCACCGGCCAGTACCACAGTGGCCAGGTAAGGCTCGGTCACCAGGGCGCGGCCGAAGGATTCCATTACCAGCATGGTGTCGATGCCGTTGCCGCCCAGGCCGTTGTAGTCCTCGGGGAAGGTGAAGGCCAGCAGGCCCATTTCCGCCAGGGCATTCCAGATACCTGCGTCGGTACCCTTGCCGGATTCGATGATCTCGCGGCGTTTCTCGAAAGTGTACTCGTTGGCCAGGAAGCGGCGCAGCGAGTCCTGCAGCATTTGCTGTTCTTCTGTCAGTTCGAAGTTCATGGTCCGCTCCTTACAGCCCCAGCACCAGTTTGGAAATGATGTTGCGCTGGATCTCGTTGGATCCGCCGAAGATGGACAGCTTGCGCATGTTGAAGTAGTCACCCGCCGCCGGCACGGCGTTCATGCCGCCAACCATGGGGCCGTTGTAGTCCGGCTCCAGGGCATCCGGGATGTGGGCGAGGGCGTCCTGGCCGGTGGCTTCCATGGCCAGTTCAAACAGACGCTGACCAATCTCGGTACCGCGGATCTTGAGGATGGAGGCCTCGGGCCCTGGGCCAGTGGCGTTGGTCAGTACCCGCAGCACGGTCAGTTCCAGCGCACGCAGCTCGGCGTCCAGCTGGGCCAGGCGGTCGCGGAAACGGGGGTTCTCGATGATGGCGTGGCCGTCATCCTGTTCTTCCCGGGCGATTTCCTTCAGCCGGCGCATCATGGCTTTCCACTGGCCGACGTTGGCCAGGCCGGTACGCTCGTGGCCCAGCAGGTACTTGGCGTAGGTCCAGCCCTTGTCCTCTTCGCCCACCAGGTTTTCCACCGGCACCTTGACGTTCTCGAAGAACACGTCGTTAATCTCGTGCTCACCATCCAGCATGATGATGGGCTTCACGTCGATGCCCGGGGTCTTCATGTCGATCAGCAGGAAGGAGATACCTTCCTGGGCCTTCACGTCCTTGTTGGTGCGGACCAGGCAGAAGATCCAGTCGCCGTGCTGACCCAGGGTGGTCCAGGTTTTCTGGCCGTTGACGATGTAGTAGTCACCGTCCCGCTCGGCGGTGGTGCGCAGGGAGGCCAGGTCGGAACCGGAGCCCGGCTCGGAATAACCCTGGGACCACCAGACGTCACCGCTGACGATACCGGGCAGGTGCTTGTCTTTCTGCTCCTGGTTGCCGAACTTCATGATCACCGGGGCCACCATGCGCAGACCGAAGTCCAGCTGGCGGGGTGCGCCGGCGAGGGCACACTCTTCCTCGAAGATCAGCTGTTCCACTTCGCTCCAGCCCGGGCCACCGAATTCCTTCGGCCAGGTGCTGGCGCCCCAGCCCTGCTTGTACAGAATCTGTTGCCAGCGGACGATCATGTCCTTGGTGAAGCGCAGGCGCTTCTGAACCCGCTCGCGGATGTCATCCGGCAGGTTGTCCTGCAGGAACTGGCGGACTTCCTGGCGGAAGGCCTCCTGTTCTGGGGTGTAGTTCAGATCCATGGTTGTCTCTCTTTATCGTCAGTTGCAACGGGGCCCCTGAGTCATTCCAGGGGCCCCGGTTTGTCATGCAATAGCGTTATTCGTAAGAAAGGTCCGATCAGGCCACTTCAAACAGGCCTGCAGCACCCATACCGGTACCCACGCACATGGTAACCACCACGTATTTCACGCCGCGGCGCTTGCCTTCGATCAGGGCGTGGCCCACCAGGCGGGAGCCGGTGGTGCCGTAGGGGTGGCCCACAGCAATGGCACCGCCGTTAACGTTCAGGCGGTCCATGGGGATGCCCAGCTCACGCTGACAGTACAGTACCTGGACGGCGAAGGCCTCGTTCAGTTCCCACAGGCCGATGTCGTCCACGGTCAGGCCGGCACGCTTGAGCAGCTTGGGTACCGCGTAGACCGGGCCGATGCCCATTTCGTCCGGCTCACAGCCGGCTACGGCGAAACCACGGAAGATGCCCAGCGGCTGCAGGCCACGCTGTTCGGCCAGCTTGCCATCCATCAGTACACAGGCGGAGGCGCCGTCGGAGAACTGGCTGGCGTTACCGGCGGTGACCACGCCGCCTTCCATGGCGGAGCGGATCTTGCTCACGCCTTCCAGGTTGGTGTCCGGGCGGATGCCTTCGTCCTGGGAGACAGTCACTTCCTTGCTCATCAGCTGGCCGGTGGCCTTGTCGGCAACGCCGGCGGTGGTGGTGATGGGCACGATCTCGTCGTCGAACTTGCCTTCCTCACGGGCCTTGGCGGCCAGGGTCTGGCTGCGTACGCCGTACTCGTCCATGTCCTCTTTCCTGATCTTGTAGCGCTGGGCTACGGTCTCGGCGGTCTGCAGCATGGACCAGTACAGCTCCGGCTTGTTCTGCATCAGCCAGGGCTCGGCCAGGTAGTTCTGGTTCACGGTAGCCTGTACGGTGGAGATGGACTCCACACCGCCGGCAACCATCACCGGCACCTTGTCCACGGCAATGTGCTGGGCGGCCATGGCGATGGCCTGCAGGCCGGAGGAGCAGAACCGGTTGATGGTGGCGCCGGCCACAGACACCGGCAGGCCGGCACGGATCGCACCCATGCGGGCGACGTCGTTACCGGTGGAACCTTCCGGCAGGGCACAGCCCATCAGTACGTCTTCAATCTCGGCGGGATCCACCTTTGAACGCTCAACCGCGTGCTGGATAGCGTGGCCGGCCAGGGTGGCGCCATGGGTCATGTTCAGGCCGCCGCGCCAGGACTTGGCCAGGGGCGTGCGGGCGGTGGATACGATGACAACATCATTCATAATCTTTCTCCTGTGTGCCGGAGCCCGCGCGGGCCCCGGCGATCGATTCGTTGGTGGCCTTACTGATCAAAACCCTTGCCTTCCTGCGCGCATTTCACGAGCAGGGGAGCCGGCTCCCAGAAGCCTGGCTGGGTGTTGGGGTTCTCGGCGAAGGGCTCCATGTCGCGGACCACGTTGGCCAGGCCAACCTGCTCGGCGTAGTGCATGGGGCCACCACGGAAGACCGGGAATCCGTAGCCGGTCAGGTACACCATGTCGATATCGGAGGCACGCTGGGCAATGCCTTCCTCCAGGATGCGGGCACCCTCATTCACCAGGGCGTAGACGCAACGCTGGACGATTTCCTGGTTGCTGATCTTGCGCGGGGTGATGCCCATTTCCTTGCGGCACTCTTCCACCACCTTGTCCACTTCCGGGTCGCGCAGGGCCTTGCGGTTGCCCGGTTCATACTTGTAGAAGCCGGAGCCGGTCTTCTGGCCATAGCGGCCCATCTCACACAGGCGATCGGCGATCAGGTTCTTCTTCATGTCCGGGTTTTCCGCGTACAGGCGCTTGCGGATGGCCCAGCCGATATCGCCGCCGGCCAGGTCGGCCATGCGCAGCGGTCCCATGGCAAAGCCGAACTTCTCGATGGCCTTGTCGATCTGCTGCACGCTGGCGCCTTCCTCCAGCATGGTCAGGGCCTCACGGGAGTACTGGTTGATCATGCGGTTGCCGATAAAGCCATCGCAGACACCGGAAACCACCGCTGTCTTGCGGATGGTCTTGGCGAGCTTCATGGCGGTGGCCAGGACGTCCTTGGCCGTCTTGTCACCGCGCACCACTTCCAGCAGCTTCATGATATTGGCTGGGCTGAAGAAGTGCAGGCCGATGACGTCTTCCGGGCGCTTGGTGAAGCTGGCGATCTTGTTCACGTCCAGGGTGGAGGTGTTGGAGGCCAGGATGGCGCCGGGCTTGCAGATCTCGTCCAGCTTGGTGAACACCTGCTCCTTGACGCCCATTTCCTCGAACACCGCCTCGATCACCAGGTCCGCGTCCTTCAGGTCGTCATAGCTCAGGGACGGTGTCAGCAGGTCCATCTTCGCCTTGGCCTTGTCCTCGGTCATGCGGCCTTTCTTCACCTGGCCTTCGTAGACCTTGCGGATGGCTTCCACGCCACGGTCGAGGCCTTCCTGCTTCATCTCGACGATGGTGACCGGAATGCCGGCGTTCAGGAAGTTGATGGAAATACCGGTGCCCATGGTGCCCGCACCAATTACGCCAACCTTGCTGATGTCGCGGGTGGGGGTGTCAGAGGGTACGTCGGAGATCTTGCTGGTCTTGCGCTCGGCAAAGAAGGCGTGGCGCAGGGCGGCGGATTCCGGGGTCTGCATCAGGTACTTGATGCCGTCACGTTCAACCTTCATGCCCTCGTCGAAGGGCTTGGTGGCAGCGGCTTCCACCGCTTCCAGGCACTTCAGCGGAGCGGGGTAGTTCTTCGCCATAGCGCCGATGGTGTTGCGGGCGAACATGAAGAAGCCTTCCGGGTTGGGGTGCTTCACCTTCAGGTCACGGACCTTCTTCAGTGGCATCTTGTCGGCAACCACCTTGCGGGCGAAGGCCAGGGCGCCTTCCATCAGGTCGCCTTCGATGATTTCGTCCAGCAGCGGGGTGCCTTCGAATTTCTTCGCGGGCACCACAGAGCCGGAGACGATCATGTTCAGGGCGTGTTCCACGCCGATCACCCGTGGCAGACGCTGGGTGCCGCCGGCGCCCGGCAGGATGCCCAGTTTCACTTCCGGCAGTGCCATGGTGGCGTCCGGCTTTGACACGCGGTAGTTACAGCCCAGGGCCAGTTCCAGGCCGCCGCCCATGCAGTTGCCGCTGATGGCCGCAATCACCGGCTTCGTGGCGGTTTCCACATAGTGGATGGCAGTGGTGAGGATGGGCTCCTGCATCACCTTCGGGGTGCCGAACTCGGTGATGTCGGCGCCGCCGGAAAAGGCCCGGTCGGAACCGGTGATGATGATGGCCTCGATGGCGCTGTCCTGTTCGGCTTTCCGGATGCCGTCGACAATACCCTGACGCAGTTCCAGGCTGAGGCCGTTGACCGGCGGATTGTCCAGGCGGATAACGGCCACATTGCCGTTGGTGTCGTAGTGTGCGGTGCTCATGCTCGCTCCTTATTGGCGGTGGCAACAGGTGCCGGATAGCTCTTGCGGCTCTTGCCGGGGCAGGTCGGTGCCCGGTTCGGCGCCTTTCGGGTTATGGAATGGGGGAGTTTTATTCCATACACTGGTGTCTGGAGAGTCCGTACAGTAATGTATGTTGGCGCAAAAGGTCAACGGGGTTGTACACTCCGCGCCCCGTAGCCTTAATGGACTCCGCTCCGGCCACCCGATACAGGCAGATTATGGCATCCAAATCCCGGCGTTCTCCCAGCACTATTGAAAAGCCCGGCAAGGTTCAGTTGACCCGCGACGACTGGCTCGATGCCGCCGCCGGTGAAGTGGCCAGTGGTGGCTTCGGAAGCCTGCGGGTGCTCACGCTGGCGAAGAAGCTGGGGGTAACCCGGGGCAGCTTTTACTGGCACTTCCGGGACCATGAAGACTTGGTGGACAGCTTCCTGGACCGCTGGCGGGACCGGCGGTTCGTCGAGCTGGACTACATGCGGCCTAAAGGGGAAAACCCGGAGGAAGAGCTGCACCAGTTGTTGCAACTGTTGCTGACCGACGCCTCCCGCAACGTGCGCCGGTTACAGGTGGAACTGGCCGTGCGGGACTTTGCCCGTCGTAACCGCCATGCCGCTGAGATTGTCGAGGAAGTGGACCAGGCCCGTGTGGAGCAAAACAAATTGCTGTTCCGCAACCTGGGCAGCGCCGACAGCGAAACCGAGGACCTGGCGATGCTGATGTATGTGGCGTCCGTGGGGTCCCAGGTGGTGCTTTCAGGTCGTAAGGGTAACGAGGAGGCCGTGGCGAGGGTGGAGAACCTGATGGCCCGGCTGGCGCTGGGACAGGGCGGTGCTGTGCGCGGGAAAAGTGAAGAAGAGTAGTCCTTGCAAGGCGCTCACCAGGAGCGCCCCTTGTTACGATCGTGGTCAGTGGGCATCGAAAAAGCTGTTCATGTGACCCGCCACTTCTTCCGGTTTTTCTTCCTGCAGGAAATGTCCCGCATCCACCTGTTCCACCCGGATCTCTTCAAAGCAATCCTCGATGTGGTTCAGGTACTCCGGAATGATCACCTTGTCCTTGTTGCCGTAGATATAGAGGCTCGGTATTTTCCATTTATGGCCTGACAGGGTGGCCCAGCGCTTGGCATCCTCCTTGAACGCGCGGTAATAGCTGGCGCCCGCGCCCGGGGTGCCGGGGATGCTGTACATGCGCACGTATTCGGCCACGGCGTCCTCCGGAATCGGCTTCACCACGCCGTTAACGAAGAAGCGGATCCAGGTGTCCTCGTTGCCGGGGATCATGGCTTCGGCCAGTCCCGGCGCCTGCTGGAAGTGCTGATACCAGTAGGCCTTGCCGCTGCCGGAGCGGACCTTTTCGATCACTTCCATGTTGCCCTTGAGGTTGTTGATGATGGCGATGTTCATGATCACCATCTTCCGGATGCGATCCGGGACCGCCAGGGCCACTTCCTGGGCCACGATGCCGCCCCAGTCATGACCCACCAGCTGGAACTCCCCGATGCCCAGCTCATCCAGCATGCTGACCACGTCTTCCGCCAGGGCCTGCTTGGAGTAATGTTGCTGGCCTTCGGTGCGTTCGCTGTCGCCCAGGCCACGCAGGTCCGGTGCGATTACCCGCAGCCCTTCTTTGAGATGGCGACCGGTGTGCTCCCAGCAGTAGGAGCTTTCCGGCCAGCCGTGAATCATGACCACCGGGGCGCCGGAGGGATCGCCGCCTTCCCGCCAGGTGAATTGGCCACGGGGAGTTGAGAGGGTTTTCGGTTCGCTGAGAAACATGGTGGGGCTCCTGCCTGTTGTTCTGTCGTTAATGTCTGGAATCAGGTTGCAAAACAAAACCTGATCCTAGACAGCCCGGTGGTGGCTTGTCCAGTGCGGACCCGCAATAAGGGCAATCAGACTCCTGGTGTCCCGTCTGGCTAATTCCTTAATCTACTGCTTGCCTCAGAGTCCTCAGAGGCAAGCCCTTCGGGAGCTCCTGAAAAGCCGAACAGCGTCGTTGCGCTGCCTCGATTTGGAACCACCAAACCTTCGCCACCGCGCCTAGCTCTCAAGGCTCTCAGTGGCTCAGTAGATCAGCGAATTAACCAAACGGGACACTAGCTCTTCGGCTTTTCAGAAGCTCAGTAGGTTAAGGAATTAGCCAGACGGGACACTAGCCGGTGAGCGCCGGTTATACTTCCTGGGCTTCGGTGCCCGGTCTTCTGTGAATCAGGCGCCGCTTGCGGCGCTGGTTCAGGCCGATCAGCACCAGGGGCACGATAATCATCAGGCTGCCGGTGAGGAACCACAGGTCCGGTATTTCGTCAAAAGCCAGCCAGCCCACGGCGATGGCCCAGATCAGGCCGGTGTATTCGGCGCTGGTAACCTGGTTGGCATCCACGTGTTTGTAGCCCTTCAGCACACTGGCGTTGTAGCCGAGGATAAACACCGCTGAACCAACGGCACTGGCAATGATCTCCCACCGCCAGGGTGCACCCTCCCACAGGGCCAGGGCGAAGCTGGCCGGAATGGCCAGCAACGAGTTCAGAAACAGCTTGTGCAGCGTGGACTGGCCGGAAGGCAGCCGGCGTACCATCAGTGCCGCTACCGCCAGGCAGAAGGCGGTCCCCAATGCTGACAGGGCAGAGAAATCCAGCGCTGTCGGCCGCAGGATCACCAGCACCCCGGCAAAGCCACTGATGACCGCCAGTACACTCAGGGGCGACAACCGTTCACCGAATATCAGCACCGACAATACCATCAGGATTACCGGCGCCGCGTAGAACACCGCATTGGCGGTGGCCAGGGGCAGGGTGGTCAGGGCTACGACCATGCACAGTAACCCGGCCAGCAACACGTGGGAGCGGATGGCATGGACAACAAATCCCTCGAACAGGTGGCGGTACTCCGCCCGCTTGAGCAGGGGCATGAGCAGGAGAACGGTAATCAGGTTACGCAGGAAGGCGAACTGGAACACCGGGGCTTGCGGCTCCATCAGCTTGATAAAGACATCGGACACAATGGCCATGGCATTGCCGATGATCAGCAGCAGAATGGCGCTGTTGACGGTCTTGCCTGACATGGTGCTTCCTCCGATTGGCAGCTGGACGCTGACGAAAAGTAGAAAGTATAGGGAGGCAAGAATATCCGATAAAATGATATTTATTGCTCATCTATGAGAAAATTCGATAATGAAGCTGCCACCCCTGAAATCCCTGCCAGTATTTGAAGCGGTTGCCCGGCTGAACAGCTTTTCCCGGGCGGCGGAAGAACTCAATGTCAGCCAGAGCGCGGTCAGCCACCAGATCAAGCAGCTGGAAACCTTCCTGGGTGAACCGCTGTTCGAGCGCCATGGCCGCAGCCTGGCCCTGACCCGGGAGGGCCAGGACTACCTGGAGGGCATCTCCTCAGCGCTGGTGCAGATCGACCGGGCGACTGGCCAGTTACTGGGCCGTCAGGACAGCAGCCTGCGGCTGGCGGTGTTCAGCTCCTTTGCGGTGCGATGGCTGGTGCCACGACTGCCGGACCTGCACCGTCAGCATCCGGAAATCCAGCTGATCCTCGAGATGACCGGTGAGCACCCGGTGCTGTCCGGTCGGGTCGCAGACAGCTTCATTACCATCAATACGGATTCACCCGCCTACCACTATGATCTGTTATACAGGGAGCGGTTGTTCCCGGTTTGCAGCCGCCAGTACTGGCAGGCGCTGGAGGGGGCATCGCTGAGCCCTGAGACCCTGGCGGAGCATCCGCTGCTGTCCACCTTCAGCATCTACAACCGCACCTGCGGTGACTGGGAGGCCTGGTTCAGGGAAGCTGGTATGGGGGTGCCGGAAACGGCCCAGGTCCAGCATTTCAGTCACATGCTGCTGGCGCTGGAGGCGGCCCGTTACCACCAGGGTATCGCCCTGACCAACGACTATATGCTGAGCAATCGGGACGATGCCGGCGACTTCGTGCGCTTGCCCCTGCACAGTGTGGTCACAGGGGACAGCTTCTATTTCGCCATCAAGGCCAGCCGCCGACAGGAGCCGGGGTTGCGCTCCCTTCGCAACTGGCTACTGGCCCGGGCCGTTGACAGTGGCCTGCTGGGGGAGCAGTCAGGAGACAGGGCAGGTCTGAAGGAGTCTGAATGAGCCAACCGAATTCATCAGCCAATACCGAGAAAGCCAGCCATGACAGCCTGGAGGGCTTGCTGGACCGGATCCGCGATACCGACGGGGACGGCCACCGGGTAACGGTGCGTGAAATCCTGGATGCGGCGGGTACCCGCAGTTTTGGCCCCGTGGCAGTCGTGGCCGGCCTGGTCGTGCTGGCGCCCCTGATCGGCGACCTGCCGGGGGTGCCCACGCTGATGGGCATGCTGGTCATCCTCACGGTGGGCCAGCAGCTGTTCCGCCGGGACTATATCTGGCTGCCCGACTGGCTGAGCAAGCGTCAGGTGCCCAGGGAAAAGCTGCACAAGGGCCTGGGCTGGATGCACAAACCGGCGCGCTTCCTGGATCGGTTTACCGCGCCCCGGCTGACCTTGCTGATGACCGGCGGTGGCAACCTGCTGCTGGCGCTGGCCTGCTTGGTGGTCGCCCTGGCCCTGCCGTTGATGGAGTTCGTGCCTTTCAGTGCCAATGGCGGCGGCCTGGCCCTGATGGCCTTCGGCCTGGCCATGATCGCCCGGGATGGCGTGGTGGCGGTACTGGCCCTGGTGCTCAGTGGCGCGACCCTTGGTTTTATTGGCTGGCAGCTGGCCAACACTTTCTGAACCGGTCGACTGGTCAATTCATGGTGGCTGAGGCAGGATGAGGCTTTTGCAGTCACACACAGGTAGTACATATCCCATGGCAAAACTCTTTATCGTCCGACACGGGCAGGCCTCTTTTGGCGAAGCAAACTACGACAAACTTTCCGAGCTTGGCTGGCAGCAGGCCCGCTGGCTGGGGGAATACTTCGGCGAGCGTGAGCTGAATTTTCACAGGGTGGTGGCCGGCGACCTGCAACGTCAGCAGGATACCGCCAGGGGCGTGCTCGAAGGCATGGCCCATGCGGGTGCCGAAGTCTCCACCCACCCGGGACTGAATGAATACGACGGCGAGATGATGTACCGGGCGTTTACCGGCCAGGGGGACCAGCACCTGCACCAGAAACGGGACTTCAAGGACTACTGGCGCACCTTCCGTTCCGCCTACGAGGCCTGGATTGACGACCGTCTGACCGACATCCCGGAAACCTGGGGTGACTTCGGCCAGCGCATCGAGAGCGCCATCAGCCACGCCTGTGACGGAGCGGGCCGGGATGATGCGGTGCTGGTGGTCACTTCAGGTGGTGTCATAGGCAGTGCCCTGACCCAGTTGATTGAAGGTCCCCAGAAGGGCGCCATCCACTTCAATTTCCAGTTCCGCAACGCGGCGTTCTGTGAAGTGATTGTGGGCCGCAGCGCCCGTCGGGTGCTGAGCTTCAACAACGTACCCCACCTGGACCGGCCAGGGCGCCGGCACGCCCTGACCCACGTCTGATGGCTGGCTGACGGCCGGAAGGCTATGCTTTCCGGCCGTTGGTCTTGCTGCTGGCACCCTTGCGGGTCTTTGTCGCACCGGTGGCAGAGTTCCCGCTGGTGGCTGGCTTCTCAGGCAGGACTGACTCAGTGTCCTGGTCGTCGCTGGCCGGCCGCTCCACCACCTTGCGCTTGCCCTTGGCGCAGCGGGACAGGGCCTTGAGGCCGTCCGCATCAAAGGCATCCACCCGGATCACGTCGTAAAGGGCGGTCAGTGCCTCCCGCAGCTTGTCGCATTCCTCATCACGGATAACGCCTTCCTTGCAGGCCCAGTCCACCAGTTCCTTGCGCTGATGCCCCAGCAGCATGTCGATGCCGCCCAGTTCTTCCGGGTCACGGTTGCGGATGGCGTCGTGCAGACGCGCCCGCAGTTCCACGGTTTCATTGGCGAGGCGATAGGCATTGAGCACCCGGCCCAGGGCATCATCGGGCTTGTCGTTGAAGTAGGCACCCCGGCTGATGCGCTGTCGCAGCGGTGTGTCTTTCACAATGGTCGCCGCCACTTCCGTACCCAGGCGGTCATCCGGGCCATTGAGGCCGGTGGCGCCCAGCGGGAAAACCAGGATCCGCAGTGGCCAGCGCAGCGCCGGCACCGGGAAGTTGATCACCGCCTCCCGCATGGACGCCTGGAGGTCCTTCAGGCAGGTTTGCAGGCACCACTCCACCAGGGGCCGCTGATCGTCCGGGTACCCTTCCTCGTGCCACTGTTTGATCACGGCTGACGCGTAATAGAGCTGTACCAGGCAGTCTGCCATGCGCCCGGACAGCCGCTGGCGAGCCTTCAGGCCACCACCGACGGTCAGCAGGGTAACGTCGGTCATCAGCGCGAAACCGGCGGAGAACCGGGCCAGTTGCCGGTAGTACTTGCCAATATTGCCCTCACGGGGGGCGGGCTCTGCCAGCCCGTGGGTGAGCCCGAGCACCAGGGCCCGCAGTGCGTTCCGGGTGGTGTGGGCGATGTGCCGGTAAAAGGTGTCATCGAACTTGCGCACCGCCTCCCGCTCATCGTCCATGCCCGCAGCCTCGATTTCGTCCACGATAAACGGGTGGCAGCGAATCGCGCCCTGGCCGAAGACCATCAGGCTGCGGGTCAGGATATTGGCCCCTTCCACGGTGATGCCAATGGGGACCGCCTGGTAGGCCCGGGCCAGGAAGTTACGGGGGCCGGTGATGACACCGCGGCCGGCGACCACATCCATGGCGTTGTTGATCACTACCCGCATCAGGTCGGTGTTGCGGTATTTCAGCACCGCCGAGGGTACCGAGGGCCGTACGCCCCGGTCCAGCATGCCAGCGGTCAGTAAGCGTGCGGAGTCCATCATCCAGGTGTAGCCGGCGATGGGTTCGAGGGCTTCCTGCACCCCTTCAAACTGGCTGATGGAACGACCGAATTGCTCGCGTACCAGCGCATAGGAACCGGTGGCCAGGCTGGCGACCTTGCCGGCCCCGGTACCCAGGGCGGGCAGGGAAATGGACCGGCCAATGGACAGGCATTCCAGCAGCATGGTCCAGCCCTTGCCAAGCATGTCCTGGCCGCCGATCACCTGCTCCATGGGGATAAAGACGTCATTGCCCCAGGTGGGGCCGTTCATGAAGACGGTATTCATGGGCAGGTGGCGGGCACCGGCATGGACGCCTTCGGTTTCCCGGGGCACCAGCACACAGGTCACGCCAATGTTGTCGTCGCCGCCGAGCAGTTTGTCCGGGTCGTAGACCTTGATGGCCAGGCCGATCAGGGTCGCTACCGGGGCCAGGGTGATGTAGCGCTTGTTCCAGGTGACCTTGAGGCCCAGCACTTCCTTGCCGTTCCACTGGCCCTTGCAGACAATGCCCTTGTCGGGAATGGCGCCGGCGTCCGAGCCCGCCACCGGTGAGGTGAGGGCGAAGCAGGGAATCTCCTCACCACTGGCGAGGCGGGGCAAGTAATGTTGCTTCTGGTCATCGGTGCCGTATTCCATCAGCAGTTCGCCGGGGCCCAGGGAGTTGGGCACCATCACGGTTACAGCGGCGGATACGCTTCGGGTGGAAATCTTCATCACGATTTCCGAGTGGGCGGTATGGGAAAAGCCCTTGCCGCCTTGCTCCTTCGGAATCATCAGGCCGAAGAAACCGTTCTCGCGGATGAACTTCCACACCTTGTCCGGCAGGTCGTAGTCCTCGTGGGTAATCTTCCAGTCGTCCAACATGGCGCAAAGCTTTTCCACCGGGCCATCGAGGAACGCCTGCTCTTCGCTGGAGAGGTGGGCAGGCTTGGCATCCAGCAGCTTTGACCATTCCGGCTGTCCGGAGAACAGCTCACCATCCCAGTCCACGGAGCCAGACTTGAGGGCTTCCTGCTCGGTATCGGAGAGTTTGGGGAGCTGGCCGCGCACCCAGCCCAGCAGGGGCTTGCTGAGCTTGTCCCGGCGCAGTTCGTCGGCGTGCAGGATAATCAGCGCCAGGGCCAGCAGTCCGCCGCCCAGCAGAATGCTGAGCACATGCCAGCCATCCTGGGCCATGCCCGCGAGGGTGGCGGCCACCAGAACCACCGTGGCTACTGTACCGCCAAGGCCAAGATAGATCAGCACCAGGGCACTGATGATCAGGAACAGAACGCTCATTGACAGACCTCCGTATCGGAAATGGAATGCACCATGACTGTGTTTACCATCGGTCAAAGCCGCCGGGCTTGCAAGTGGTGCCCGTTCAGGAAAGGCTGCCAGTACCGCTCACTGAAGACACTTTGACGCATATCACCCGTTAGCTTGCGATGGGCAGGCTATACTGGAGGTCCCTGCAGCATCAGAGCCGTCAACGGGAAGTGAGTTATGCCTACGCCAACGCCGGACAAGCGCACGCAATTTTCCATCTGGTACTTCGTGGGGGTATTGCTGCTGCTTTTCCTGCTGCCGGACTGGCTTTCCACCCAGCCCCAGACCATCCGCTACAGTGAGTTCCGCACCCTGGCCCTGTCCGGCGAACTGCAGGACGTGACCGTGGCCGCCGAAGAGGTGAAGGCCTCGGTGCCCCGTAACCAGCTCTCGCCGTTCCTGACGTCGGACGAGCTGAGCCGATTGCGCTCCTCCGACGGTGACCTGGTGAACATCCGCGCCACCCGGGTGGACGACCCGGACCTGGTGCAGGTCCTGGAAGACGCCGGGGTGGATTATACCGGCGTGCGGGAAAACACCTGGTTCACGTCCCTGCTGTCATGGCTGTTGCCCTTTGCGTTGCTGGTGCTGCTGTGGAGCTTCCTGTTGCGCCGGATGGGTGGCATGGGCGGCGGTGGCAGCAGCATGATGTCCATCGGCAAGAGCAAGGCCAAGGTCTACATGGAGAAGGACACAAAGGTGACCTTCGACGACGTCGCCGGGGTCGACGAGGCCAAGGCGGAACTGCAGGAGGTGGTGGACTTCCTCCGTGACCCGGACAAGTACAGCCGACTGGGGGCGCATATCCCGAAAGGGGTTTTACTGGTGGGCCCGCCGGGCACCGGCAAGACCCTGATGGCCCGGGCGGTGGCCGGCCAGGCAGGCGTGCCTTTCCTGTCTATCAGTGGCTCGGAGTTCGTGGAGATGTTTGTCGGTGTGGGTGCCGCCCGGGTAAGGGATCTGTTCAACCAGGCCCGCGGCATGGCCCCGGCCATTATCTTTATCGATGAGCTGGACGCGCTGGGCCGGGCCCGGGGTGCCAACCCGATGATGGCCAACGATGAAAAGGAGCAGACCCTCAACCAGTTGCTGGTCGAGCTGGATGGCTTTGACCCGTCCAGCGGGCTGATCCTGCTGGCGGCCACCAACCGCCCGGAGATCCTGGACCAGGCCCTGCTGCGGGCCGGCCGGTTTGACCGGCAGGTGCTGGTGGACCGGCCGGATCGTATTGGCCGGGCCCAGATCCTGAAGGTGCATATCCGCAAGATCAAGCTGGATGCGGACACCGACCTGGATCATATTGCCGCCCTGACACCGGGCTTTACCGGCGCCGACCTGGCCAACCTGGTGAACGAGGCAGCCCTGCTCGCCACCCGCCGCGATGCCGACGTGGTCACCTTGGACGATTTCAATGCGGCCATCGAGCGTATCGTCGCCGGCCTGGAGAAGAAAAACCGGATTCTCAGCGAGAAGGAACGTCGCACCGTGGCCTACCACGAGTTGGGCCACGCCCTGGTGGCCATGTCCCTGGAAGGCGTGGATCCGGTGCAGAAGGTTTCCATTATCCCCCGGGGTATCAGCGCCCTCGGCTATACCCTGCAACGCCCCACCGAGGACCGCTTCCTGCTGTCGGAGCAGGAACTGCGTAATCGTATGACCGTTCTGCTCGGTGGTCGTGCCGCCGAAAGCCTGGTGTTCAAGGCCACCTCCACCGGCGCTGCCGACGACCTGGAAAAGGCCACCGATATTGCCCGGGATATGGTCACCCGCTTTGGCATGATCCCGGCCCTGGGACAGGTGACCTATGAAAAGGCCGGTCAGAGCCATCTCCAGCAGCGGTGGCTGGAAAGCTCGCGGCAATACAGTGAAGCCACGGCCGAAGCCATCGACCAGGCTATTCGTGAACTGATTGACCAGGCCTTCAACGAGGCGACGTCCATTCTCGAGTCCCATCGGCAAACACTTGAGAGTGGTGCCCGCAAACTGCTGGAGGTGGAAGTGCTCAGTGGTGACGCCCTGCAAAACCTGCTGCGACAGGAAGGCCAGAAAGGAGCCTGACTGACCCGGCTTATCAGGTCGCATTGCAAACCAATGTAAAAAGTATCGAATCCGACGGGAAAACATTGATCCAATCTTCGAGTTTCAGAGAACTCATAGGCTCGATCAATAAATTTTCGGTGTCGGAGTATTGCCATGTTCGGTCGGCTGACGGTTGCGGGGCGCCTGGGTCTCGGTTTTGGAGTAGTTCTTTCCCTGATGGTGCTGGTCAGTGTGGTGGGCAACCTGCGGGTCGGTTTCATGGACCGCACACTGATGGAGGTGCGCGAAGGCGCGTCGGTCAAGCAGCGCCATGCCATCAACTTCCGCGGTAGTGTCCACGACCGCGCCATTGCCATTCGCGATGCCGTACTGGTCCGTAACGACACGGACCTGCGGACCCACCTGCAGAATATCGAGCAGCTCAAAGCGTTCTATCAGAAGTCAGCCGTTGCGATGGATGGCCTGTTCGACGAACTCGGCACCAGTGGCGAGGAGACCCGGCTGCTTGGCGATATCGAGGCGATCGAGCGCCGCACCCTGGCGTTGACGGAGCAGCTGGTGACCCTTCGCCAGAGTGAGGGCCCGGATGCGGCCCGTGCCTTCCTGTTGGGAGAGGTGTCTCCGGCCTACACGGAGTGGCTCGCCCGGGTAAACGCGTTTATTGATCACCAGGAAGACATCATTGCAGGGGATATCGATCGGGTCCAGGGGGCGGCCTCGGGGTTCCAGGTGCTGATCTTTATCGTCACCGGGCTGGCCATACTGGTCGGGATTGTCGTGGTGGTTCTGATTATTCGCAACCTCAAGGCGACTCTCGGTGCTGAACCGGAAGACGTGGCCGAGGCAATCCGTGCACTGGCAGACGGTCAGCTGGACCAGGCGATCGACACCCGGTATCCCAACAGTGTGATGGGTGCCCTGAAGGAAACCACCACCCGTTTGTCGGCCACCATGGCGCGGGTCCGCCAGGCGTCCACCCAGCTGGCCGAGGCGGCTACTGAGCTGATGGACACCGCCGGTAACAACCGGGAGCAGATTCGCCTGCAGTCCGAAGAGGCCCAGCAGATGGCGGCGGCCGTCAACCAGATGGCGGCCACCGTCAACGAAGTGGCCGGCTTTGCCGGCAATGCTGCCTCGGCCACCCGTACAGCCGACGAGGAAGTGGAGAACGGCAACCGGGTCGTAGCCGACACAGCAACGGCCATCGGTAACCTGGCCGACACCCTGGAAGGTGCGACGGAAACTGTCCGCCAGGTCAGCCAGGACAGCGCCAATATCGAATCCATTATTGAAGTCATCAACGGCATCGCCGAACAGACCAACCTGCTGGCCCTGAACGCGGCCATTGAGGCGGCGCGAGCCGGGGAGCAGGGCCGTGGCTTCGCCGTGGTGGCCGATGAGGTGCGTTCGCTGGCGACCCGCACCCAGGATTCCACCCGGGAAATCCAGGAGATGATCGGCAAGCTGCAGACCGGTGCCGGCCAGGCCGTCTCGGTGATGGAGACCAGCCGCGAACTGGCCCGGGAGACGGTAGCCCAGACTGGTTCTGCCCAGGAGGCCCTGGGTCGGATCCGCCACGAGGTGGGTGCCATCAATGACATGAACGCCCAGATTGCCAGCGCTGCAGAACAGCAAAGCTCCGTGGCGGAGGAAGTAAACCGCAACATCAGCCGGATCCACGACGCCACGGTAGAGACTGCCGCCGGCTCCGAGCAGGTGGCTTCCTCAAGCCGTGAGCTGGATACCCTGGCGGATCAGCTGCGCAAGGAGGTTTCCTTCTTCCGCGCTGGCCAGGCCTGAGACGTCCACGGCGCCGGTTATGCTCAGAGGTAACCGGCGCTGAATACCAGGCCCAGTACAATGGGCATCACCACCAGGCTACCCAGGTTGCTGATCAGTACCAGCGAGGCCACCTTGTGGGGCTCCTGCCGGTACTGTTCGGCAACCATGTAGTTCAGCACCGCCGGCGGTAACGCGGCAAATACCCACAGGCTGGCCACCTGGATGCCTGGCAGGTCCAGTACCGCAATCATCGGCCAGGCCAGGATTAGCCCGCTGGCGGGGCAGGCGATGGCACCGAGCAGGCCCAGTTTCCAGTCACTGAAGTCCACCTCCAGCATGCGGATACCCAGGGTGAACAGCATCAGCGGAATGCAGATGCCGCCCAGCATGTTCAGGGCTTCCATCAGCCATCCCGGCAGGGCCACACCACCGATGTTCACCGCCAGGCCGGCAATGGTGGCCAGCACCACCGGCACCCGCAGGCGCCGGATCATGGAGGTGTGCGGGTCCAGCATGTACAGGCCCACCGAGAAATGCAGGATCATCTCGACGATAAACAGCACCACGGCGGCAGGCAGGGCCGCCTCGCCAAAGGCCAGCACGATCAGCGGAATGCCCATGTTGCCGGAGTTGTTGAACATCATCGGCGGCAGGAAGGTTTTCAGGTTCAGCCGCAACATCTTTGCCACTGGCCACAACAGCAGGCCGGAACCCAGCACCACGACCACGCCGGCGGTGGCAAGCCAGGCATAATCCGCCAGTGGGGCTTCCTGGTCCGCCAGTACGGCGAACACCAGCATCGGCACGAACAGCTCCATGTTGACAGTGTTCATGCTCTGGATGTCGGGTGATCGATAGCGACCGTAGAGGGCTCCGCACCCGGCAATGAGGAAGACGGGCAACATCGTTGAAACAATCTGGCCTATCATGGATTCTCCGGGAATGGAACAGCAAGCGGGGTAAAGGGTAGGGTGGCAATTGTAGTGTTTCCTGGCCGGGCCGTCATGGGTGCGGCGCACGGAGCCACCTCTTTTGATGGTCCGAAAGCCATGCCGAACAGTATCAGCAAGGACAGTAATTGTAGGAGCGTGCGTGATGAGTATGTTGGAGAGCGTTGAAGACACCACCCACAGCCGGTTGTTCGAGCGTACGCCTGACCTGGCTTCCGGCGACCCGGAGTCCAGGCGGGACGAGATCAGGGAGTATTTCCTGGCCACCTGGGCCCGTTACGAGTCCCTTTTCCGCACCCTTGCCCGGGATGAGGCCTATTTCGAAAAATCCATTCCACTGCGGCATCCACTGATCTTCTATCTCGGCCATACCGCGACCTTTTTCGTCAACAAACTGGTCCTGGCCAAGCTATTGCCGCATCGCATCGATTCCCGCATGGAATCAACGTTTGCCGTTGGCGTTGACGAAATGAGCTGGGATGACCTGGATGATGATCACTACGACTGGCCCTCGGTAACGGAAGTCATGGCGTACCGGAATAAGGTCCGACATGCGGTCCTCGACCTCATCGATACCCTGCCGCTGACCCTGCCGATCAACTGGCGCAGTGACTGGTGGCCGATCATGATGGGTATCGAGCATGAGCGGATTCACCTGGAAACCTCGTCTGTCCTTATTCGCCAGCACAAGCTGGACTATGTCAGGAGAGACCCGGACTGGCGGCCATGCCCGAAAACCGGTGAGGCGCCCGAAAACACCCTGGTGGCAGTGCCCGGTGGCGAGGTCGTCCTGGGGAAACCGTTCGATGCCCCTTTCTATGGCTGGGATAACGAATACGGTGAACACCGTGGCGACGTGCCGGCGTTTGAGGCGAGCCAGTACCTGGTGAGCAATAGCGAGTTCCTGAAGTTTGTGGAAGCCGGCGGTTACCAGGATGACGAGGTATGGGAAGAGGAGGGCCGCAAATGGCGGGACTTTGCCGAAGCTCGCCATCCGACCTTCTGGGTCTGGAGCAATCAGTGGTATTTGCGGTTGATGACAGAGCAAGTCGAGATGCCGTGGGACTGGCCGGCAGAGGTCAACTACCACGAAGCCAAGGCATTCTGTAACTGGATGGCCCGGCAGACCGGTAAATCAGTGCGCTTGCCGACGGAAGACGAGTGGTACCGCCTCTACGATGTCGCTGGCGTTGAAGAGGTGCCACGGAACACGCCTGCCGGGGCCAACCTGCACCTGGATCACTGGGCGTCATCGTGTCCGGTCACCTGGTTCCGTCATGGTGACTTCTTTGATGTTGTGGGCAACGTCTGGCAGTGGGTGGAGACGCCCACCTATCCATTTGATGGCTTTGAAGTGCATCCGCTCTACGATGACTTCACGACCCCGACTTTCGATAATCAGCATAACCTGATCAAGGGCGGGTCCTGGATTTCCTGTGGCAACGAGACCCTGCGCTCGGCCCGCTATGCGTTCCGCCGTCACTTCTTCCAGCATGCTGGTTTCCGGTATGTGGTCTCCGAAGCCGAGGTGCGGCCGCCGGCCACCCAGTATGAAACCGACAAACTGCTGTCGGAATATGCCGAGTTTCATTTCGGGGATGAACACCTGGGTGTGACCAACTACCCTAAAGCCATTGCGGAACTGGCGATCAGTGCCATGGGGGATCGACCCGCGATTGCCGCGCTGGATATTGGTTGTGCCTCCGGCCGCTCAACATTCGAACTGGCCAGGCATTTTGACCATGTCACCGGGGTGGATTTCTCGGCCCGTTTTATTGCCCAGGGCGTGTCCATGGCGGACCAGGGTGCGCTACGTTATACCCTGGTGGATGAGGCAGAGCTGGTTGGCTACCGCACCCGCTACCTGGATCAGTTAGGCCTGGCTGAGGTTTCCGGAAAGGTTCAGTTCTGGCAGGGGGATGCCTGCAACCTCAAACCCCAGTTCACCGGCTATGACCTTGTGCTGGCGAGTAACCTGCTGGATCGGCTCTATGACCCGGAACGCTTCCTCGCGGAAATTCACAGTCGGATTAATGCTGGCGGTTTGTTGGTGCTGGCCTCCCCCTATACCTGGCAGGAGGAGCATACTCCCCGTGATAAATGGCTCGGTGGTTTCAAGAAAGATGGTGAAAACTACACGACCCGTGATGCGCTGGATGAGCTGTTGGGCGAGCATTTCTCTCTGGTTGGCGAACCCGGACGGATGCCCTTTGTCATTCGTGAGACGGCCAATAAATACCAGTACAATTTCACTGACATTACGATCTGGGAGCGTAGGGCTTGAGTAATCCGTTTGACCAGGTGTTCTCGCGAGAGAGCACCTGCGCCGTAAAGTTTGATGCCCGCAAGGCAGTGTTCGGGCGGGAGGATGTGATTCCCCTGTGGGTGGCGGATACGGATTTTGCTGCACCGCAGGCGGTCACCGATGCCCTGGTGGCCCGGGCCCGCCATCCGGCTTATGGCTACACGCTGTTTCCAGACAGCCTGTACGAGTCCATGATCCACTGGTTCCGGGAGCACCATGACTGGACCATTCAGCGGGAGTGGGTTCGCATGGCCCCCGGGGTGGTGCCGACCCTGCATGCGGCGGCCATGGCGTTTGCGGAGGCAGGCGAGGGCGTCATCATCCAGCCGCCGGTGTACCCGCCGTTTTTCAGCAGCATTCGCAAGGCCGGTCGCCGGGTGGTGGAGAATCCCCTGGTAGAACGGGATGGTTGTTATGAGATGGACCTGGAACACCTGGAAAGCTGTGCTTCCGATCCATCCAGCAAGGTACTGTTCCTTTGTTCGCCCCATAACCCGGTCGGCCGGGTCTGGCGTCGTGCGGAGCTGGAGGGCGTGATGGCGATTGCCCGCCGCCATGACCTGGTAGTGATTTCCGATGAAATACACGCCGACCTGGTGTACCGGGACCGGCAAGCGCACACGATGCTGGCAACGGTCTGTGAGCCGGGTGATCCACTGCTGACGACGGTTGCGCCCAGCAAGACGTTCAATATCCCGGGCATGGGGTTGTCTGCGGTGGTGTCGGAGCGGGCGGACCTGCTGGGGCAGCTCAACGGGGTGTTTGATTCGCTGCATATGGTGCAGTGCAATCCGTTCAGTGTGACGGCCTTTGAGGCGGGCTATCGTCACGGTGGCAAGTGGCTGGCGGAGATGATGGACTATGTTCGCGGCAACCGGGATTTTGTGCTTGGCTTTGTGGAACAGCGGTTGCCGGAGATAAAGGTGACGGACCCGGAGGGGACCTATCTGCTGTGGCTGGATTGCCGGGGTCTTGGGCTGGATGACCCGGAGCTGAAGCGGTTTATGGTGGAGCAGGCCGGGGTGGGGATGAATCCTGGCATTACCTTCGGGGAGCAGGGCAGCGGGTTTATGCGGCTGAACCTTGGGTCGCCTTTGGCGGTGATCCAGGCTGCGATGGAGCAGATTGAGGTGGCGGTGGCTGGGCTGCGATCTTAGAGATTGGGGCGTGCGAGCTGCGGTGGTGACCTGAGTCAGGCAAGTCTCAGAATTGGACGTTTTTGAAATTCGACTCATATTTTTAACGCCAACCTGATATGGTTTGCGGCTCCCATGACAAAAGGAGCCAGACCATGAAGCGTCCCGTGCGTATTGCTGTAACCGGTGCTGCCGGCAGCATCAGCCATTCCCTGCTGTTCCGTATTGCTGCCGGTGAGATGGTAGGCCGTGACCAGCCGGTGATTCTGCAGCTTATCGAGATGCCCCAGGCTATGGAGCCGCTGCGGGGTATCGCCATGGAGCTGGAGGATTGTGCCTTCCCGTTACTGCACAGCATCAGCATGCATGACCGCTTCGAGGACGGTGTGGTCGGAGCCCATTATGTACTGCTGATTGGTGCCCGCCCCCGTGGGCCCGGTATGGAACGCAGTGAGCTGATTACCGCCAATGCGCCCATCTTTGCCGGCCAGGGCCGGGCCATTAACGAGTTTGCCAATCGGGATGTGAAGGTGCTGGTGGTGGGTAACCCGGCCAATACCAATGCGCTGATAGCCAGCCGCAACGCTCCGGACCTGAGCCCGGCCCAGTTCACTGCGCTGACAAGGCTGGACCACAACCGCACGCGGGGCATCCTCGCCAACCATACCGGCGCCAACCCGAAAGGTATCCGTCGTATTACCGTTTGGGGCAACCACTCCTCAACCCAGTTCCCGGACCTGGGCCATGCCACCATCTATGGCGAACCGGCGCTGGCCCAGGTGGATGAGTGCTGGTACCGGGAGCACTTTATCAACAAGATCCAGAAGCGGGGGGCAGCCATTATCGAGGCCCGTGGGCATTCCAGCGCGGCCTCGGCCGCCCAGGCCATCCTCAATCACATGCACGACTGGATCAACGGCACCCCGGAGAACGACTGGGTCAGCATGGGAATCGTCAGTGACGGCAGCTACGGCATCGAGAAGGGTATTTTCTACTCGTTCCCGGTGCGCTGTGATTACGGCCGCTACCAGATTGTACAGGGCCTGGAGATCAGCGATTTTGCCCAGGACCGCATGCGGGAAACCGAGCGCGAATTGCTGGAGGAGATGCAGACGGTGGCGGAACTGCTGCCGACAGACACAGAGGCCTCCCACCGCAACCTGTCGGTATGCCTGCGCTCGGGTATCACCCTCTACGATGACGGTATTTCGTTGCCGGAGCAGTACCTGCAGACTGACCGGGTCTTGTAACGGCTGTCATGATGGGGTTTTCCGGGCCGGGGCGATGGGCGGGTTGCGTGTGGTGAGCCAGAGGCCCGCCAGGATCAGCCCGCCGCCGGCCAGGTGGTACCAGCCCAGGACTTCCCCGAGGAACACCCAGGCCAGCACGGCGGCGAACACCGGCGTCAGGTACATGAACATGGCGGACTTTGCCGGGCCGACGTTGAGCACACCGTAGTTCCAGAATGCATAGGCGAGAATGCCCGGGAAAATGGCGACGTACACCAGCGGTGGCAGGGTCGTCCGGGACAGCTCGAAACCACCGGAGAAGAACACCAGGTCCACCAGGTAGATCGGTGCCAGCACCGCCGTGCCCAGGGCGATCTGCATGGTGAGGAAGGTCAGGCTTTTCACGGGTACGGACAGGCGTCTCAACAGCACGGAGAAGACGCCCCAACTGGCTACTGCCGTCACCATGACCAGGTCGCCGACGGAGAACGACAGCCCCACCAACCGCCCCAGGGTGCCCTGGCCGATCACCAGCAACATGCCGGCCAGGGCCACGGCAATGCCCAGACCCTGGATGGCCCGGGTGCGTTCGCCGAGCAGCAGGAAGGCCAACAACGCCACCATGATCGGAATGGTGGAATTGATCAGGGCGATATTGATGGCGGTTGTCGTGGTGGCGGCAAGGTAGAGCAGGGTGTTAAAGGCGGTAACGCTGAACAGGGCCAGCACCAGGATGCGGTGCCAGTGGTCGCGAATCACCGCCCACTCCCGCCTGACGCCGCGTATTCCGAAAGGCAGGATAATCACCAGCGCCAGCACCCAGCGCCAGAAGGCGAGGGAGGTGGGTGGAATCTCGTCCACCACGCCGCGGGCAACGACGGCGTTGCCGGCCCAGAACAGTGGTGTCAGGACCAGTCCGATATAGGCCAGTGCCAGGGGATGCTTTGCATATCGAGCCACGGTACTGCTCCATCACGATTCTATAAGGCGAACACCGGGCCCGACAGTCTACTCCACTTCTTCTTCAGTTTCCGCCCGCGACCCCAGGTGATAGGCGGCAAATCCCGCCATCACTACCTGGTCCACGGCCATGCCGATAATACGGCCATCGGCATCCGCGCGGATGTCCGACTGTTCATTGGTGATGGGGTCGGAGACGGTGCCCAATACCGTGCCCTCTGTTACATAGGCCCCCAGTTTGACGTCGCTGAACAGGATGCCGCCCTGGTTGGCACGGATCCAGTGAGACTGGTAATAGACCGGCTCGGGGGCACCCCACTGGAACAGACGGGCGGTCATGCCCTGCTTCTCCATCAGACTGATCAGGCTGTTGACCCCGGCGTCAATATGCGCCTCCTGGATGCGCATGGATTCACCCACTTCCATGGTGACCGCCGGTATGCCCGCCTCGGTGGCGGCCTTGCGGAGCATGCCGGAGCCACCGCTGCTGTGAACCACCACCATGGAATCAAAGCCCTTGCTCAACTCGACCACATCCGGGTTGTCCATGTCGGCCCGCAACTGGGGCAGGTTGGTGCGCTTGAGTGAACCCGTGTGGATGTCCACCAGCATGTCACAGTTGAGGATGACCTGCTCGAACAGGCTGTGGGCGATGCGATGGGCCAGGCTGCCGTCTTCGCTTCCGGGGAAGTAGCGGTTAAGGTCCCGGCGGTCCGCCAGGTAGCGGCTACCCTGCTGGAAACCCTGCAGGTTAACGATGGGAATGCCGACTACGGTGCCGGAGAGTGCCTCCGGGTCCAGCTCATAGATTACCCGGCGGATGATCTCGATACCGTTGAGTTCGTCACCATGGACGGCGCCGGTCATACACAGTACCGGGCCCGGTTTGTCACCGTTGACCACAAGCACCGGGGTGGGCTGTGACAGGCCAGCAATCTGGATGCCGGGTGACCAGGCCAGGCGTGCCGTAGTGCCGGGCAGTACCTCGCCGCTGAGGAGGGGGAACGGCTTTGCCTGGGCCGGGCGAGTCTCGGGAATAACTTCGACACTGCCTTCTCGGTCGCCTGTGACGGTATTGCCATCAGGTATGTCAGCCGCATCACTGGGGGCTACCATGTCGTCTGAGCTTGCCGGAGCATCCTCCCCGGCGGGGCTGTTCTGGCTCTCAGCTGCGATATCCTCCACAGACTCGTCTTCCGGTAACTCGATGACAGCGGGGGCCTCGCTGTCTTCGCTTTCACCGCTGGCGGTGTCGGCGGCTTCCACTGAAGCCATGGTGGGAGGGTCGATAACCCCTGTCCCCTCATCACGGACCTGGACCGGTTGAGTGGGTTCCTCCTTCGGTGCGTTTTCCGGAGGCTGACTCCAGGCCACCGGGGCGAGGGGCAGGCTCGCCAGCAAAGGTGGTAACAAGCATTGAGTCAGTCGGTTGCGCATCGGGTCTCCCATGGGTGGACGGTCGCTGAATCCGGCAACGGCGTAGGCTAACCGAAAGCGAAAACAGCGGTACAGGGGTCTGACCAAGGTTTAACTGTACGGTCATTCGCTGTCGGATTTTTGATCACCCTATCCATACCCCGTCCCGATGTAAATTGGGGTATGAATTTGCAACGAATTGTCAGGTTCCATGAACCGCCCGGACGGGTGAACGGTCGCTTGCCCGCCGGGTTACCCTGCCAGGGAGGTCCACACCTCGCCGTCTTCCTTTGCCTTGCCTTCCTTGCGCAACTTGATCAGGTGGGCAAGCAGCGAGCGGGTCGCCAGGCCATGAATGCTGGGCGGTACGTCGTCGTAGGCATGCTTTACCAGCTCCTTGAGGGTGCCCGGTCCATGCTCTGCCAGGGCGGTAGCGATCTTCTTTTCCCGGGTCAGGCGGTGGGTGATCAGCCAGTCCACTACCGATTCCACCTTGCCGATCAGAAAGCCGTGGGCCGGGGCGAACCAGCGTATTTCTTCGATCAGCAGTCGGTCGAGGGACTCCAGGTAATCCTTCATGTCGCCATCGGGAGGATTAATGACCACCGTCGAGCCCTGCATGATGTGGTCGCCGGCAAACAGCATGTGTTCATTTTCCAGCAGGAAGCACAGGTGGTTGGAGGCGTGGCCCGGTGTGAATAACACCTTCAATGTGCCAGCGGCGGTTTCGATCCGGTCACCATCCACCGGCACCGAGTCGGGCCGGAAGTCGTGGTCCTGTATCGGATCGTCCGGCGGTGCCGTCATACCTCGCAGTGGCGCGCCTGTCCGCTCCCGCAGCCAGCTTGCCCCCGGGGAATGGTCCGGGTGGGTATGGGTGGTCAGTACCTGGCCAATACGGCCCCCGGTCACTTCCAGGATGCGCTCCATATGGGACTCGTCCGCCGGTCCCGGGTCGATCACGGTCCAGTCTTCACCCGGGTGGCCCAGCAGGTAACTGTTGGTGCCGGGGCCGGTCATGGCTCCGGGATTGGGGCAGGTTAACCGGATGACACCATCTGCCAGCTGGACCGCCTCGCCAGGGACGATTTCCGCCAGCGCGTGGCCATGGCCCTCGGGGTCAATCTTGTGGACTTCATCGAAGGCCGGGGTGCCGGGTTCCACGGATACTGGCTTGCCTTGTTGCATGGCGGGCCAGGGCTTGTCCGGTGCTGGCGAAGGTGGTTGTGAATGGGCGTAGCGAAGCAGGTCGGAGGTGGTATCGAAGCCCGCCAGTATGCGCAGGGTCCGCAGGGTGGGGGAGGCAAACAGCCGGGTGCCCTGGCGGTGCTCGTCCATGGCCTGTTCCGGGGTCAGCCAGACGTGGTCAATCGTTTCTACCCGGTCATGGGCCGGGGTCTGGCCGTCCGGCATCACGGCGACAAAGAAGCGGGTATCAAAGCGCCGGGGCGGCCCCGGGGGTGTGATCCAGTGAGCGAGGTAGGCCAGCCGGTCCATGGGCAGGCTGAGCGTGTGCTGGTGACAGAGACCCGCGAGGGTCTGGTCGCCGGCAATCATGGCGTCGCGGTCGGCAAACACCGGGTGGTCCTGGGGCAGGAAGTCACCATTGTCGTCCAGGGCCAGGAGGACGCCAGCCTCTTCGAAACTCTCCCGGATGGCAGCGATCATATAGTGACTGCCACCGGCGTCGAGGCCGAGGTCGTGGCTTACCGAGCGGTCGTCACCGCCGGTCAGGTACTCGGCGCAACGCTGGTCGGCTTCGTCCACCGCGCCTCCGGGGAATACGTAGAAGCCGGGCATGAAGCTGGCGTCCCAGGTGCGCTGGAGCAGTAATACCTGGATACCGTCAGAAGAGTCCCGGGTCAGGGCCAGGGTGGCGGCAGGGCGGATTTGCATGGGCGTTACCTTGATCGTTTTCAAACTTGGGGGTGCATCGTTTTTATTAAGTAGGTCCTAACATAACGGAAGTTGCGGGAAGGCTCCAGATGATTTGCCGGCGTCATGGCGGTATCATGCGCAACCCTTTTTTCGATCCATCTGCCCGGTTACTGTGTCATGGCCCGTATCAAGCTGTCCTTTCCCGACGAGGTTTTCCTCTTTTCCACCACCATGCCGGTGCGTATTACCGATATCAATGGCGCCAACCACCTGGGTAATGATGCGCTGATCTCCATGCTGTCCGAGGCGCGGGCACAGTTCATGGTGAAGATGGGGCTGCAGGAGCAGATCTCGGACGGCGTGGGTATCGTGGTGACCGACCTGGCGACCATGTACCAGTCCGAGTCGTTCTTCCCCGAGATCCTGCGCTTTGAGGTGGGTGTGACCGACCTGAACAAGTACGGCGGTGACTATGTGTTCCGGGTTACCAAGGAAGCCAGTGGCCAGCCGGTGGCCCTGGCCAAGTACGGGTTTGTGTTCTTCAGCTTTCGCCAGAAGAAGGTGGTTGAACTGCCGGAGTACTTCCGCGAGCGGTTCTCCTGAGGCCGCCTAAGCACTGGCTTGCCTGAGGCGGGCAATGCCCTGGCGGTAAAGCAGGTAAGCCATTGTGCCGGCCATCAGGTTGCCGGCAAGGGCCCCGGTCATCAGCCCCGGCAGGCCACCCAGCTGGCCGCCCAGCCACAGCATCGGCAGGTAACAGGCGAACAGGCGTAAAGTGGAAATCAGCAGCGCCCGCATCGGTAGCCCCAGGGCGTTGTTGACCGATACCATCAGCATACAGACTCCAAGCCCGCTGTAACTCAGGGGCACCCGCAGCAGATAATCCCCCAGTACGTCACTGACCTCCCGGTCGGCGGTGAACAGCTCGGACACCAGTCCCGAGGCGGCCAGCCATACCAGGGCAATGCCCAGTTGCCAGATGACCACGAACCTGACGGCCAGCCGCACCAGTTTGCGGATGGTGCCAATGTCCCCCTGCCCCAGCAGGCGACCCACCATGGGTGGCATGGACATGGTCAGTGCCAGTACCACCACGATGGAAAAGAACTCCAGCCGCGTGCCCAGCCCCCAGGCGGCGACGGCGGCGGAGCCAAACCCGGCCACCAGCGCGGTGGCCAGCATGGCCGACAGCGGGGGCATCAGCTGGCTGACCATGGCCGGGGCCATGATGCCGCCCAGTTGCCGGATCGATTGCCCCAGCTTCAGTGCGCCCAGGTTAAAGCTCAGCCAGCCCCGTTTCAGCAGGGCCGGGTAGATCACCAGGCAGCCGACACCGAATGACGTAATGGTGGCCAGTGGTGCCCCCGGCAAGCCCCAGCCGAACACGAAGATGTACAGTGGATCCAGGGCGATGTTGAGCAGGCTGGCCACCACCATCATCAGCCCCGGCAGCTTGGTATCCCCGTGGGACCGGCAGATACTGTAGCCGAAGTAGAGCACCGCTCCGGTCCAGGCCGCCACCAGCCAGGGCATCCAGTACAGGCGGATCATGGGCAGCAGGGACTCCTCTGCTCCCAGCAGGGTCATGATGGTGTCCCGTAACAGCCACATGACCAGGGCCAGTACCAGGACCAGGGTGGCGCCCGTTGTCACCACCAGGCCGGCGAGCCGGAAGGCCCGCTGTTCATCCCCGGCACCCAGGGTGCGTGAAATGATCGCCGTGGTGGCGATGCCCAGCCCCACCTGCAGCCCGGTGACCAGCTGCTGCATGGGCACGGTGAAGCCCAGCGCCGCCAGCGGGTCGCGGCCCAGCTGGCCGATGAAGATGCTGTCTGCCAGTTGGAAGGTCATCAGCGACAACACGCCGAACAGCATCGGCCAGGTCATGGCATAGAGTTGTCGGGGCAGGCTGGTCTGGGGATCGGTGGGGTTCACGGGTGCGGGTACGGCTCCGGCTGGTGAAAGGGAGCGGGGAATTCTAGCAGCTTTGTGGTGGTTGCAATAAAAAGAGGCGACCCTGGGTGGTCGCCTCTTCGGAATGCCCGGTGTATGGACTTACTTCTTCTGGTTCGCCCAGTAGGGCTCCCGCAGTTCCCTCTTGAGTACCTTGCCGATGGTGGAGCGGGGCAGCTCGTCCCGGAACTCCACGCCGGCCAGGCGCTGGGTCTTGCCCAGTTTTTCGTTGGCAAACGCCAGGATTTCCTCTTCGGAGGCCGACGAGCCGGGCTTGCGGACCACCAGGCCCAGTGGTGTTTCGCCCCAGTGTTCACTGGGAATGCCGATCACGGCGACGTCGGCGACCGCGGAATGCTCCAGCAGGACTTTCTCCAGGTCCACCGCATAGATGTTGAAACCACCGGAGATGATCATGTCCTTGCGACGGTCAAGGATATAAAGGAAGCCATCCTCATCCAGCCGGCCCATGTCGCCACTGCGGTAGAAGGTATGACCCTCCGGGCTGGTCCAGAGCATCTCTTGCGTCTGCTGCTCCCGGTGATAGTAACCACGCATCATGGAAATGGCGCGGCCCACGATTTCGCCGATTTCGCCCTGGGGTAGCTCATTGCCATTGTCATCGATGATACGGATTTCCGCGCCTTCGGTGGGTACGCCAACGGAATCCCACTTGGTGGGATTGGCTGCGCAGTCCAGGGTGGTGGAGATACCGCCCTCGGTGAGACCGTAAACCTCGCGGATATTGCCCGGCCAGCGTTTCATGGCCTCGGCAATGACGTCCGAGCGCAGCGGGGCGCTGGTGCACAGCTTGAGCTTGAAGCTGGACAGGTCAAACTGGTCAAAGTCGGGTTCGGCCATGATGCGACTGTACTGGACCGGCACCAGCATGGCGTGGGTGACCCGATGTTCTTCCGCCAGTTCCAGGAAGCGATGGGCATTGAACTTGCCCATCAGCACCAGGGTGCCTCCGTGGTACAGGGTAGGCAGCGCCGACACCAGGGTGGTGTTGGAATACAGTGGTGTGGACACAAGGTTGATGGCGTCACCGTCCAGGCCGAAGTTGGCCAGACGGATCAGTTGACGCTGGCGGAACCGGTAATCGTGCAGTATACCTTTGGGAGTTCCGGTGGTGCCGGAGCTGTAGATAATATTGAAGGGGTCGTCCATGGTGACTTCTGCCGGCTGGGCTTCGTCGCCGGTGTTTCCCAGCCAGGTGTCCAGGTCCTGGCCACTGTCGACGTCACTGGTATCGAGCCCGATGCGCTGGGCTGGCTGGACCCGCTTGAGCTGGTCGCGGATTTCGTTGAATAGCGGGAGGTTTTTCTCTGATACGAAGAGGAAGCGGGTGTCGCAGTCTTCCACCATCAGCGCCAGGGCTTCGCCACTGGCCATGCCGGACAGGGGCACCATGCAGCCACCGGCAATCAGGGTGCCCAGGTACAGGCACATATAATCGTTGCTGTTTTCTGACAGGCCTGCGACCGTGTCCCCGGTTTGCAGGCCATCGGCCCGCAGGCGGTTGGCAATGCGGTTGGCGCGGCTGACCATCTGGGCCCAGGTGAGGGTGCCCTTTTCATCGGTGAGGGCTCTCTTCTCTCCCTGTGAGCGGGCGAAACCCTGGATATAGTGACCGATGGGGTCCATGGTTTCGTGGTCCAGCGCTGGAGCGTAGTTGGGCATCGCTGCAACGGTTTGTCTCATTTTGGAGGCCTCTGTGGTTGTTGTGTTTTGTCTAGTGAAATTTATTTCCGAATATATTGACTCAAAACTGGAAGGCGTGACAAATTAAACGCCCTGTTCAAGCTTTTGAAAAGCACCCTAATCAATTTTTGTGGTTTGTTTTTCAAGCGATTTTCCGGGATTATGTTTCGAATCAGGCGATTAAGCATCGGAATTTACAATCATAAAAGCATGGTAAGGTTTAAGGAGCACAGACTATGACGCGTTTCACTGGGCGAGTCGCCATTGTTACCGGTGCTGGCAGCGGTATTGGCCGCGCTACCGCCCTGAGGCTCGCGAGCGAAGGTGCCCGCGTGGTGCTGGCAGACTGGTCCGAAGAGGGTCTGCTGGAAACCGCCTCCCTCATGCCCTCCGAAGCGGTCCACGTTGAGCGGAAGCTGGACGTATCCGACGAAGACGCCGTCAGTTCACTGGTGTCGGAAGTCAAGGAACAGTTCGGGCAAATTGATATCCTCGTCAACAACGCCGGCATCTCCGGTGGCAGCTACCCCCCGGTCACCGAGAACGAAAAGGCCGACTGGGAGAAAATCCTGGGCGTAAACCTGATTGGTGCCATGCTGATGATCAAGCATGTGGCGCCCCATATGCAGGAGCGCCAGCAGGGTGCCATCGTTAATACCGCGTCTGTAGCGGGCATTCGCTCCGGCGCCGGTGGCAATCCGTACAGCGCTTCCAAGGCTGGGGTCATCAACCTGACCCAGACCGCGGCCTGTGACCTGGGTGGTTTCAATGTGCGGGTCAACGCGGTTTGCCCCGGCCTGGTGGAAACCGGAATGACCAAGGTAGTGTTCGACTACGCCCGCGCCAACGAGAAAGAACACAAACTCGGCGCCCGTTGCGAACTGCGGCGGTATGGCCGGCCGGAAGAGCTGGCAGCTGCCATCTGCTTCCTGGCGTCTGACGATGCCAGCTATATCACAGGACAGGCCCTGCCGGTCGATGGCGGCAATACGGCGTCCCTGAACATGCCCGGAATGAAAGTGTAATGAGCGAAGCAACACAGAACCTCCACATCACCGGTGGCAAGGATCTGCCCGGCTTTCACAACATGCTGGGGTACCGGCAGGTTTCCTGGGAGGAAGACAAGGCGGTGATCGCCCTGGACCTGAAACCGGAGCACCTGAACCTGGGCGGGGTTATCCACGGCGGTGTGCTCACCTCCCTGCTGGATATCGTGCTGGCAGAGGCCGGCACCTACTGCCCCTATCCGGGTCGCATGCGCAAGGCCATTACCCTGACCCTGACAACCACGTTTACCGGCCAGTGTTCCGCTGGCACTATTACCGTCACTGGCATCAAACGCGCCGGCGGTACCCGAATTTTTAACAGCACCGGTGAAGTTCGCGACGACAAGGGCAACCTGCTTGCCATTGCCGAGGGTACGTTCCGAATCCGGTCCGGTAGTGAGAAACCTGAGGGCGTTCCCATCTGAACGCACCCCCTCCTAGATCAAATAAATAATAGAGAGGCACAACAATGTTGTATGAACCGTCTGACAGAGCAAAGAAGCTGCTAAATGAACTTAACGAGTTCATGGACGCCTATGTCTATCCGAACGAGCACAAGCATCACGAGCAGGTAGAGCAGGCCGAGAATCGCTGGGCTCCGACTCCGATCATGGAGGAGCTGAAGGCCAAGGCCAAGAGCGCCGGCCTGTGGAACCTGTTCCTGCCGGAAAGTGAGCGTGGCGCGGGCCTGACCAACCTGGAGTATGCCCACCTGTGCGAAGTCATGGGTCGCTCTCACATGGCGCCGGAAGTGTTCAACTGCTCCGCGCCGGACACCGGCAACATGGAAACCATCGAGCGCTATGGTAATGAAGAGCAGAAAGAGAAGTGGCTGAAGCCGCTGCTGGAAGGCGAGATCCGTTCCTGCTTCTCCATGACCGAGCCGAACGTAGCCTCCTCCGACGCTACCAACATTGGTACTGAGATCCGCCGTGAAGGCGACGAGTACGTCATCAACGGCAAGAAGTGGTGGTCCTCCGGTGCCATGACCACCACCACCAAGATTGCCATTGTCATGGGCAAGACTGACCCGACCGCTGAGAAGCACAAGCAGCAGTCCATGATCCTGGTTCCGCTGGATGCGCCGGGCGTGGAAATTGTCCGTGCCCTGCACGTGTTCGGCTATGACCACGCGCCCCACGGCCACGCCGAGGTTCACTACAATAACGTACGGGTGCCGGTTTCCAACATCCTGCTGGGTGAAGGTCGCGGCTTTGAAATTGCCCAGGGTCGCCTTGGGCCAGGCCGTATCCACCACTGCATGCGTACTATCGGTGTTGCCGAGCGCGCCCTGGAACTGATGTGTGAACGCGCCAACGCCCGTGAAGCCTTTGGTCGTCCGTTGGTGGAATTCGACTCCATCCGCAAGGACATCGCCCGCTCACGCCTGGAAATCGAGCAGGCCCGTCTGATGACCCTGAAGGCCGCTCACATGATGGATACCGTGGGTAACAAGGTCGCCCGCCAGGAGATCGCCATGATCAAGGTGATTGCGCCGAACATGGCCCTGAAGGTTCTGGACCGTGCCATCCAGGTTCACGGCGGTGCCGGCGTCAGCCAGGACACCTTCCTGGCCGCAGCCTGGGCCAGCGTCCGCACCCTGCGCCTGGCTG
Source organism: Marinobacter bryozoorum (assembly GCF_023156245.1). Taxonomy (GTDB): domain Bacteria; phylum Pseudomonadota; class Gammaproteobacteria; order Pseudomonadales; family Oleiphilaceae; genus Marinobacter; species Marinobacter bryozoorum. The sequence goes on along the minus strand of NZ_JAKZAH010000013.1, from coordinate 61,080 downwards.
ACGGCCCGGACGAGGTGCACCTGGATTCCATCGCCAAGATGGAACTGAAGAACTACCCGCGCACCCATTAATCCCGGAGCTGTCATGACAAACCCGTTGTTTGATATGACCGGCAAGGTGGCCCTGATCACAGGGTCCACCAAGGGTATCGGCCGGTCCATCGCAGAAGAGATGGCCCGGCTCGGTGCGAAGGTGGTGATCTCCAGCCGCAAGGCCGATGCCTGTGAGCAGGTGGCCGGTGAGCTCAAGTCCCAGGGCTTTGAGGCCATCGCCATCCCCTGCCACGTGGGCAAGAAGGATGACCTGCAGAACCTGGTGGACAAGACCCTGGAAGCCTGGGGCAAGATCGACGTGCTGGTGTGCAATGCCGCCACCAACCCGGTCTATGGCCCCACGTCGGAAATGACCGACGAGGCCTGGGACAAGATCATGGACACCAACGTCAAGGGCACCTTCTGGCTCACCAACATGGTGCTGCCGGGCATGGCCGAACGTGGTGAGGGGGCGGTGGTTCTGCTGTCCTCCATCGCCGGTATCCGTGGCAATACCACCATTGGTACCTACGGGGTTTCCAAGGCCGCGGAAGCTGCCCTGGCCCGTAACCTGGCCGTGGAGTGGGGTCCGAAGGGCATCCGCATCAACAGCATTGCGCCGGGACTGATCAAGACCGATTTTGCCAAGGCCCTGTGGGAAGACCCGGTGCGCGTCAAACGTGCCGAGGAAAAGACACCCCTGCGCCGTATCGGCGATCCGGTCGATATCGCCGGGCTGGCGGTGTTCCTGTCCACCAAGGCCAGCGCCTATATCACCGGTCAGGTGATTGTGGCGGATGGCGGCGAAACCATTTGCTGAGGTTCTTATGAGTACTGGACCCAACCTGGTGGACGTCCTCGACGCCCACCGGTTTGACGAAGCAGCCCTGCTGAAGTGGCTGCAGAAGGAGATTCCCGAATTCGGTGGCGACCTCGAGGTCAAGCAGTTCCAGGGTGGGCAGTCCAACCCCACCTTCCTGCTGACCTCTGGCGGCAAGCGCTATGTGTTGCGCAAGAAACCGCCCGGGAAAACCCTCCCCTCTGCGCATATGGTGGAGCGGGAATACAAGGTGATCCGGGCCCTGTCTGACAATACCGATGTACCTGTGCCCAAAGCCCGGGTGCTGTGTGAAGACAGCGATCTGATCGGCACGCCGTTCTATGTCATGGACTTTATGGAAGGCCGGGTGCTCAGCCATCCCGCCTTGCCGGAGCTTGACAAGGCTGAGCGCCGACCGGTTCACTACGCTGCCATAGACACGATGGCGAAGATGCACTCGGTCGATGTCAACAAGGTTGGCCTGGGTGACTTTGGCCGTCCGGAAGGCTACGTGGCCCGTCAGGTTGCGCGCTGGTCCAAGCAGTATGAGGCGTCGAAGACCGACGACATGCCGTCCATGGACAAGCTGATGAAATGGCTGCCGGAGAACCTGCCGGCGAACGATGAATGCGCGATTGCCCATGGTGACTACCGCCTGGGCAACCTGATGCTGCATCCGGACAAGTCTGAAGTCATCGCTATCCTCGACTGGGAGCTGTCCACCCTTGGCCATCCGCTGGCGGACCTGGCGTACTACTGCCTGCACTACCACCTGAGCTCCAGCTTTGAAGGTATGCGTGGCGTGGTGGGTGAGGACCTGGTTGAACTGGGTATTCCCGACGAGCAGGAAACCATTGAGCGTTACTGCAAGGCGACCGGCCGTGATGGCATCGACGACTGGCACGTCTTCGTATCGTTCTCCCTGTTCCGGCTGGCAGCCATCGTCCAGGGCGTCTACGCTCGCGCCCTGGCAGGCAATGCCAGTAATGCCGATGCGCTGGAAGTGGGTAAGCGTGCCCATATCCTGGCCGACGCTGGCTGGGCCGTTGCCCAGAAGGGCAGCAAGGGCGCAGGCTTATGAGCGACCAGGCAGCGGCGGACCCCATGGTTCGCCGTATACTCATTACCAATGACGACGGCGTGGCAGCCCCTGGCCTGAAGATCCTGGTGGATATTGCCAACCGCTTGGCGGAGGAAGTCTGGATCGTTGCCCCGGAGCATGACCGCAGTGGCGCAGGGCAGAGTATCTCCCTGCATGATCCGCTGAGAGTTTACCAGCACGGGGAGCGGCACTTCGCGGTCTCCGGTACGCCGGCAGACTGTGTGCTCTACGCCCTGGCTGAATGGTTTGGTGAAACGCCACCGGATCTGGTGCTCTCCGGCATCAACGCCGGTGCCAACATTGGCGATTCCGTGCAATACTCCGGCACCGTGGGCGCCGTACTCAGTGCCGAACACCTGGGTATACCCGCCATCGCATTGAGTCAGTCCTTTGTAAACCGGGAGCAGATTGACTGGACGCCGGTGGCCGAACTGGGTGAGGCGGCCATCCGGGCACTCTGGCCCTCTGCCAAGGATGACAAGTGCTGCTGGAACGTGAATTTCCCGGCGTGTGCGGCCAGTGACATCACCACCATGGAATACGCTTCCCAGTCCGCCGGTTCCATTGCCAGGCCGCAACTGCTGCCGGGGCAGGACAGCCGTGGCTTGTCCTACTGGTGGCTGGGTTTTGACCGGAACACAGAACACCAGGTAGCGGATGATTCCGATGTGGCCGTTCTGCGCCGCCGTGGTGTGGCGGCCTCGCCCTTACGGGGTGAGCACAGGATGCCTGGCGACGGGGCATCCATCGCACTACGAAAGACCTGACAGAGCCGCTCCGGGCGGAATCGGCGTTACTATCCGGGCATGGCCCGGCAATCGCTGGTTCGGCCCGGGGCGGCTGCCGTCTGCAAGCTAGATAACCGGAGACAACTGAATGTTTACACGACACCACAAGGTCTGGCCGAGAGAGCTGCCCAAGACCATGACCCTGCCGCAGACCAGCCTGTTTACCAACCTGGAAATCTCGGCTCTGCGGTACCCGGACCACACCGCCATCGTCTACTACGATACAAAGATCACCTATCGTGAGCTCCTGGACGAAGTGGAAGCACTGGCGGGATGGCTGCAGCAGAACGGCGTCAAGAAAGGCGACCGGGTGCTCCTGTACATGCAGAACTCTCCCCAGTATGTGATTGGCTACTACGCCATCCTGCGGGCCGACGCTGCGGTAATCCCGGTGAACCCCATGAACCGGGCCGCTGAGCTGGAGCACTATGTCTCGGATACCCAGGCAACCATCTGCCTGGCCGGGATGGAGCTGGCGGAGTTTATCGCCCCGCTGGTAGGAAATACCTACCTGGAGCGTGTGGTCGTGGCGGCCTACAGCAGCTATGTGCGTCAGCCGACCGACCTGAAAATGCCGGCGGAAGTGGCGGCCGAGCCCCGTGAACTGACCGCCCCCGGCCTGATCTCCTGGGAAGATGCCCTGAACGCCGGCGACAAGCCAGGCGAGCACACCGCAGGTCCGGATGACCTGGCCGTGATTCCCTACAGCTCCGGTACCACCGGGCAGCCCAAGGGTTGTATGCATGTGCACCGTGGTCCCATGGCGACGGCGGTACAGCGGTCATTCTGGAACATCACCACGTCGGACTCCGTCCAGCTGTGCACCCTGCCGTTCTTCCATGTGACCGGTATGACCGGCTCCATGAACAGCCCTATCTACTCCGGCTCTACCATGGTCATCATGACCCGCTGGGACCGGGATGTTGCTGGCACACTGATTGAACGCTACAAGGTCACCGGCTGGACCAACATCGTCACCATGGCGGTGGACTTCCTGTCGAATCCTGACCTGGGCAAGTACGACATCAGCTCCCTGGTGACCATTGGCGGGGGCGGTGCAGCCATGCCCCAGGCGGTGGCAAAGAAGCTCAAGGACCTGACCGGGCTGGAATACATTGAAGGGTACGGCCTGTCCGAAACCATGGCGGCCACCCACATCAACCCGCCCAATGCGCCCAAGGCCCAGTGCCTGGGTATCCCGGTGTTTGATGTGGATTCCCGTATCATCGATGTCGATACCCTGGAAGAGAAGGGCCCTGGTGAAGTGGGCGAGATCGTTTCCAACGGCTACCAGGTGACCGTGGGTTACTGGAACCGCCCGGCTGAGACCGACGCCGCGTTTGTGGAAATCGACGGCAAGAAGTTCTTCCGTACCGGTGACCTGGCCTATTACGATGAAGACGGTTACTTCTTCATGGTTGACCGGGTCAAGCGGATGATCAACGCCTCCGGCTTCAAGGTCTGGCCGTCAGAGGTGGAGAGCATGATGTACCAGCACCCCTCCATCCACGAGGTTTGCATCATCTCCGCTCCCCACGAAAAGCGGGGCGAAACCGTCAAGGCGGTTGTGGTACTGACTCCCGAGGGCGAAGGGTCTACCACCGAGGAAGACATCGTCGCCTGGTGCCGGGAACAGATGGCGGCCTATAAGGTGCCCTCTGAGGTGCAGTTCGTCAGTGAACTGCCGAAATCCCCCACGGGCAAACTGATGTGGCGTGCTTTGCAAGAAGAGGAATGGAAGAAGTAATCCTGCCCTGACTGACTACCCCACTGGCCATCCTGGCCAGTGGGGTGCCTGACCTGCCCCTGCCTCCCGGCCTATTATGACGGCCATTGAAGGACCTGCCAGAATTCCATTTTCGTCATTGAAATTAACAATAAGGTTCGCATAGCGAAATCACATTCTGTCTATTGACAGTGCATGCTCGCAGTGTACTCTTGTGCATCGGCGTGAGGCTTTTTGCCAATACGTCTGAATTGTAAAGAAAAGCAAAAAAATCCAGAAACGTAAACCCAATAAAATCAATGAAAGTGTTGCAGTAACGGCAACTCTACAAAAACAACGTCGCCACGGGAGGGGCCGGTTTGACTACATTTCTCCAACAGGTTTTCAACGGGTTGACCCTGGGCAGCATCTACGGTCTCGTAGCGCTCGGTCTGACCCTTGTTTACGGGATACTCCATATCCCGAACTTCGCACATGGTGCGCTCTACATGGTAGGCGCCTTCATGTCGTACTTCTTTATGGTGGACATGGGCGTCCACTACTGGGTTGCCATGGCCGGGTCGGCCGTCGTGATTGCTGTACTTGGCATCATCTGTGAGCGCCTGGTATTCCATCCCCTGAGAAACTCGCCTCCAATACACGACAAGATTGCCGCTATCGGTATACTCCTGTTCCTGGAGGCCGTGGTGCACATGTTCTGGGGTTCCGATTTCCGCCGCATGTCGACGCCTTTCGGCGGTGTGGTTAACCTGGACGGTGTCTTCCTGCGGGAGCAGGGCATCCTGATCATTGCCTCCACCGTGGTGCTGGTGGTTGCCCTCAACCTGTTCCTGCGCAAGACCATGGTGGGTGCCACCATCATTGCCATGGCCCAGAACCGTGAGGGTGCATTCCTGGTGGGCATCGATGCCAACCGCGTGGCCATGATGACCTTTGCCATTTCCGGCATCCTCGCCGCCGTGGCCGCTACCCTGTATGCGCCGATGAACCTGGTATACCCCGCCATGGGCCACCTGGTCATCATGAAAGCCTTCGTTATCATCATCCTTGGCGGTATGGGCAGCATCCCTGGCGCCATTGTCGGTGGCATGATCATTGGCTTCGCCGAAGCCTTCGGTGGCTACTACATTTCCGACGCCTACAAGGACGTAATCGCCTTCGCTTTGCTGGTGGTTATCCTGTCCATCCGTCCACAAGGTCTGTTTGCTAAGGGGGCGCACTGATCATGATGTTTAAGCTTGGAGCCCTGTTAATGCACCCGGCCAGCAAATATGTGCTGCTGGCCCTGGCCCTGGTCTTTCCGGCCCTGGCCTCAAACGAGTACCAGGTCTATGTGATGGCAACCGCCTTCATATGGGCGATTGCGGTATACGGTTTTAACGTCATTACCGGTTTCTGCGGCCAGCTTAACCTGGCTCATGGTGGCTTTTTCGCCATCGGTGCCTACACGGTGGCACTGCTGACCTCGGACGCAGGCTGGAATTTCTGGCCCGCCTTCGTCGCGGCGCTGCTGTTGACCGCAGTGCTCGGTCTGCTGGTTGGCGCCGTATCGCTGCGGCTGAAGGAGCATTACTTTGCCATCTTCACCCTGTGTGTGGGCTTTATCATCTACCTGCTGCTGGACAAGTGGGAGGAGCTGACCCACGGTGCCCTGGGTGTTCGTAACATTGCTGCCCCTGATGGTTTCGGGCTGGTGAACTTCCGTGAAACCATGCCGCTGTATTACCTGGTCCTGTTCTTCCTGGTATTCATCATCTGGTTTACCAGCCGTATCCAGAAGTCCCTGGTGGGTCGAACCTTCGTTGCCATTCGCAACGGCGACGAACTTGCGGAGTCTCTGGGCATCAACCTGATGAAAACCAAGATTGTGGCGTTTGTGATCTCCACCACCTATGCCGGCCTGGCGGGTGCGCTCTATGCGGGGATGATCCGCTTCGTGGGGCCGGAAGACGGCAACGTGCTGCACACCTTCAACATGATCATGTACATGCTGGTCGGTGGTATTGGCACACTGTTCGGACCGCTGGTGGGTACTGTTGGCATTGTCTGGATCACCCAGTCCCTGCAGTTCCTCGAGGAGTACCGGATGATCATCTTCGGGCCGCTGCTGGTGGTGCTGGTGATCTTCTTCCCGCTGGGCGTGTGTGGTTCCTTCCTGACCTGGATGCATCGCAAGGCACAGGCTCTGGGTCTGGGTCCCAAGAAAGTGCAGACGGAAAGTAAAGTGAAGACCAGCAGTCAGGAGGCCAGCAACAATGCTTAAAGTAGAACACCTCACCAAGATGTTCGGCGGCCTGGCTGCGGTCAACGATGTGTCCGTGGACTTTGGCGCCAACCAGATCAATGCGATTATCGGCCCCAATGGTGCTGGTAAGAGTACTTTCTTCAACCTGATTTCCGGGATGCATCAGCCCACATCCGGCCGCATTCTGCTGGATGGCACCGATGTCACCCGGATGCGGTGTGATCATGTCGCCAAATTGGGTGTCGGGCGTACCTTCCAGACCACCAATCTGTTTGAAACCGCTACAGTTCTGGATAACCTGATCGTAGGTTACCGGTTGCGTACCCAGTCAGGTCTGTGGGATGTACTGATCAACTCCAAGCGCCTGCAGCGGGAAGAGAAAGCGGCTCGCGAGAAGGCCCGCGAAGCGCTCGACTTTGTTGGCCTGACCCATGCCGAGAACCGCTACATCGCGGACTGTACCCAGGAAGAGCGCAAGCGTGTCGCCTTTGCCCTGGCACTGGCCACGGATCCGAAGATCGTCCTGCTGGACGAGCCGGCCGCCGGGGTTAACCCGGAGGAAACCGAGGGCCTGGCTGAGCTGATGAAAAAGATGGTAAAAAATGGCCTGACCGTGTGTCTTATCGAGCACAAGATGGACATGATCATGGGTATTGCCGACAAGATCATGGTTCTGGACCATGGCGAGAAAATTGCCGAAGGCACGCCGGAAGAAGTGAAGAACAATCCGGTAGTTATTGAAGCGTACCTGGGGAGTGACCACGATGCTGCAGCTTAAGAACGTCGACGTCCACTACGGTAGCTTCAAGGCCCTGAACAACATCAACATGACTGTCGATACCGGCGGCCTGGTGGTGTTGCTGGGTGCCAACGGTGCGGGCAAGTCCACACTTTTCAACGCCATCAGTGGCCTGATCAAGCCATCGGCCGGCAATATCGAGTTTGAGGACAAGATCCTCAACGGCATGAAGCCCAGCGCCGTGGTTTCTGCCGGCGTGGTCCAGTGTGCGGAAGGCCGCCAGCTGTTCCCGCAGATGAGTGTCCATGACAACCTGATGCTGGGTGCCTACGTGCACCGCAAGGACAAGGACGGTAATCGCAAGCGCCTGAACGAGGTGCTGGAACTGTTCCCCATCCTTGAGGAAAAGGCCCACCAGCCGGCAGGTTCCCTGTCCGGTGGCCAGCAGCAAATGGTGGCGATCGGCCGTGCCATGATGAGCCGTCCGCGCCTGCTTTTGCTGGATGAGCCATCCCTGGGCCTGGCGCCGCTGGTGGTCAAGCAGATGTTCGAGACCATCCAACAGATCAACAGCCTGGGCACCACGGTGCTGCTGGCTGAACAGAATGCCTTTGCGGCACTTAAAATTGCCACACACGCATACGTTATGGAAAACGGCCAGCTCGTTATGGACGGCGACCGTGAGACGATGCTGGGTAACGAGGAAGTGCGCAAAGCATACATCGGGGCCTGATGATGGCCCCGGCTCGCTTGTAAATATACCTGACAAGCGCCTGTGAAAAGGCGAAATAAAACCAGGAGAAAACAATGAAAACAGCGAAGAAACTTGGACTGGCAGTTGCTGTAGCAACCACAATGGGCATGAGTTCCGCGATGGCGGCCGAGGTCAACATCGGCTTCACCGGCCCGCTTTCCGGTGGCGCCGCCCTGTACGGCGAAAACGTTCTGTCCGGCCTGCGTATGGCAGCCGATGAAATTAACGAGGCGGGTGGCTTCGACCTGAATGGCGAGAAGACCACCATCAACATCGTTGCCCTGGACGACCAGTACTCCCCGGCACAGGCGGCGACCAACGCCAAGCGCCTGAAGCAGGAATCCAATGTTCCTGCGGTATTTGTTCCGCACTCCGGCGGTATCTTCGCACTGATGGACTTCAACGTGGAAGACGACTTCCTCGTGATGGCCTACACCAGTGTTCCCACCATTACCGAACAGGGTAACCCGCTGACGCTGCGTATTCCGCCGACCTTTGACGGCTACGTGAAAGCGTTTACCAACTACGCCCTGGAGACCTGGGGCACCAAGCTGGCCATGGGTGGTGCCACCCACGAATACGCCAAGATCTGGGCATCCATGGTAGAGAAGGCCTGGACTGCCAACGGTGGCGAAGTCGTCGCCCAGAATCCGATGGACTATAACAAGTCTGCGGACTTCTTCACCGGCGTCAGCCGCCTGATCTCCGAGAACCCGGACGTCATGTTCGTTGGTGGTGCTTCCGAGCCGACCGGCCTGGTTATCCAGCAGGCGCGTCAGCTGGGCTATGAAGGCGCGTTCATCATGATGGACCAGGCCAAGATCGATGAGGCTGCCAACGTGGTCGGTGGCTACGAGCCGCTGGAAGACACTGTTGGTGTGGTTCCGCTGGGTGTATATGAAACGGAAGCCGCCCAGTCTTTCATCAAGCGTTATGAAGAGATCTACGGCAAGACTCCGGGCTCTGAAGCCGCGTTCAACTACGGTGCTCTGCATGGCCTGGTAGACGCCATGGATAAGACCGAAAGCACTGACCCAGAAACTATCCGGGCGGCACTTGGCGATGCCATTGCCAATCTTGAGTCCAGCAAGAACCCGTATGAAGTGGAAGGTGTCGACGAGAAGGGTGGCTTTATTACTGCACCCACCATGGCCATCGTGAAGGATGGTGAGATCGTCGAAGAGGAATTCTGATCCTTCCGGACGGAGTTCACTGAATGAAAAAGGGGGCCTCGGCCCCCTTTTTCACGTCCGGAGAATGCCAGGTATACTCCGGATAACGGATTGAACTTACGGCTTGACGTACATGGCCAGGTTTTCTGCCACTACGGCCGGCTTGTCCTCACCCTTGATCTCGATCAGCGTCTTGTAGGTGGCCAGGATTCGCTTTTCGTCCACGTCCTCAATATTCACCAGCTCGACGGTGGAGCGGATGTCCGATCCGGACTTAACGGCTGCCGGCAGCCGTACCTTGTTCATGCCGTAGTTGATGGTGGCGGCAGGACCTGTCACGGTCATGGCCTGCTGGTTGAGCTGCGGGATCAGCGACAGGGTCAGGAAGCCGTGGGCGACCGGGGCTCCCCAGGGGGCTTCTTTCTTTGCCCGTTCCACGTCCACGTGGATCCACTGGTGGTCACCGGTGGCATCGGCAAAGGCCTGGATCATCTCCTGGCTGACGTTCAGCCAGGGGCTCTGGCCCACAACCTTGCCCTTGTGTTTCGGCAGATCTTCGAGTGCGATACTTGTCATTATTGTCTCCTGGTTTCGTTTCGCGAAAATCAATTTCGTAAGCTATTCTCATGGACCTGAGCGTTTGGTGCAACAACAAAAATTCCCCCGGAACCAAGAGGTGTGATATGTCAAAAAGGCAACAATATACGCTGGTTGAGCGTCCGGTCGGCATGCCCGACGAAACCCACCTGAAGCTTGAAGAAACCGATATACCCGCTGCCGCTGATGGCGAGGTACTTCTCAAGACCCGTTATCTCTCCCTGGATCCCTATATGCGTGGTCGCATGAACGACTCCGCTTCCTACGCCAACCCGGTAGCCCTGGGCGATGTCATGACCGGGGAGGCTGTCAGCGAAGTACTGGAGAGCAACCACCCGGACCTGTCGCCGGGGGACCTGGTGATCGGTCGCACCGGCTGGCAGACCCATTCTGTTGCAACGCCGGACATTCTCTATCGTATTGATCCGGACCTCGCACCCCCCAGCGCCTGGCTTGGCGTAATCGGCATGCCTGGGTTTACCGCCTACGTCGGCCTGCGGGAATTCGGCCAGCCCAAGGCGGGCGAGACCGTGGTGGTATCTGCTGCATCCGGCGCGGTGGGCCAGGTCGTGGGCCAGATCGCGAAAATGAAGGGCTGTCGCGTGGTCGGCGTTGCGGGTGCTGAAGACAAGTGCCAGCACGTGGTGGACCACTATGGTTTTGATGCCTGCGTGAACTACAAGGACGAGGATTTCGAGGAGCAGCTCAGCACAGCCTGCCCGGACGGCATCGACCTCTACTTCGAGAACGTCGGCGGCAAGGTTTTCGATGCGGTGATGAAGCTGATCAATGATTTTGCCCGTATCCCGGTCTGTGGTCGCATTGCCCACTACAATCAGACGAAGTTACCGGAGGGACCTGATCGGCTGATTCCCTTTATGGGCCAGATCCTGATCAAGCGCCTGATGTTCAGGGGCTTTATCCAGTCCGACCACAATGAACTGTTACCGGATTTCCGTCGGGATATGGGGCAGTGGCTGAAGGAAGGAAAGGTCAAATACCAGGAAGATGTGGTGGAAGGTATTGAAAACACGCTCAACGCCTTCCAGGGGCTGTTACAGGGCCGTAACCGCGGCAAGCTGGTCATCAAGGTGTCCTGATCCCAAACGGTCAAACAAAAAGGGGCGTACCCGTGAGGGGCGCCCCTTTTCTGGTTATACCGGCAGCAATGTCGCTGTCGGCAGTAGTCTTGGTGAATCAGAGTACGGCCAGCGCCGCGTCGTAGTCCGGCTCCTTCTTGATCTCATCGACCAGTTCGCTGTGCAGCACCTTGTTGTCTTCGTCCAGAACCACCACGGCACGAGCGCACAAGCCGGCCAGCGGCCCGGTCTGCAGGGCAACGCCATAATCCTGCTGGAAGCTGTAGTTGCGGAACGTGGACAGGGTTTGTACGTTTTTGAGTCCTTCCGCTCCGCAGAAGCGGCCAGCTGCGAAGGGCAGGTCGGCGGACACGACCAGCACCTCGGTGTTGTCCAGGCTGCCCGCCTTCTCATTGAACTTGCGGGTGGAGGCGGCGCATACGCCGGTGTCGATGCTGGGGATGATGTTGAGGATCTTGCGCTTGCCGGCAAACTTGTCCAGCCCCACATCCTGCAGGTCGCCGGTGGTGAGGGTGAAATCCGGTGCGGTGTCGCCGGGCTGGGGGAAGGTACCGCTGAGCTCCAGCGGGTTGCCGTCGAGTGTGACTTGACTCATGGGTGTCTCCTGACTTTCGGGTTGGGTTTTTCCGTTTCCGGTACCGGTAACATACACCTGTTTAGTGCATTTTGGATGACCCGTCGAGCAGGATTCGTGCAATCCTTCCGTTAACACGCCCCCGCTGGATGACGGTCTGGCGTGGTCGATGTCAGCGGGAAGCTTCCGCCGGCTCGAACCCGCGGGCCGGATAGCGTTGCACCAGCAGCAGGTAGGCCCCCATGGCGGCAACGGCACAGATGGCGATGATACTTGCCATCACCAGTGAGGTCCCGGTATAGAGATAGCCCACCAGGGACCCGACACAGGCGGCCAGGGCCATCTGCACGAAGCCGAACAAGGCCGAGGCCGACCCGGCCATGCGGGGGAAGTTGGCCAGGGCGCCGGCCATGGTCTGGGGCAGTGTCATGCCCACGCCGGCCATGAACAGGCTCTGGGGAATCATCACCGCCCAGACGTTATAGACCTCGGCCATGGCCAGCGCCGCCATGGAGGTTCCGCCGGCCACGCTCACCAGCAGCCCCCGCAGAAGGATCTGGTCTGGCAGCCAGCGACGGCCCAGACGGATCGCCAGCAGGTTACCGGCAATATAACCGGCCACTACGCAGGCAAAGTAGAGCCCGAAATGCTCCGGCCTGACCCCCAGAAAGTCGATCAGCACGTAGGACGAGCCGGACAGGAAGGCGAACAGCCCGGCGAAGGCAAAGGCATTGGTCAGGGTGTAGCCGATAAAGCTCGGGTCGGTACCGATGTGCCGGTAGTTCCTGACCAGGGACCCCAGTTTCAGGGACTGACGGTTTTCCGGGGCCATGGGTTCACGGATACCAAACGCCACGATGGCCGCCACCACAAGCCCGTAAACGCCGAGCGCCACAAAGATGGATGGCCAGCCAAAACCGGTCAGCAGGAACCCGCCAACGGTGGGTGCCAGGGCCGGGGCAAGGGCCATGATGCTGGCCAGCAGCGCCATGATGCGCGCAGCATCCCGCGGCGTATAGATATCCCGGATGGCGGCCCGGCCCAGAACAGGGCCAGCCGAGCCACCGAGGGCCTGCAGGAAGCGGAACAGCATCAGGGTTTCCACGTTGCTGGCCATGGCACAGCCAATACTGGCGAGGAAGAACAGCAGCAGTCCGCCGATCATGATCGGCTTGCGCCCAAACCGGTCCGCCAGCGGTCCGCAGAACAGCTGGGCCACGGCAAAGCCCGCCATGTAAAGGCTTAGGGTGAGCTGTACCTGGTCAGGACCTGCTGACAGGGCCTGGCCCATGGCGGGCAGGGCGGGCAGGTACATGTCGGTAGCCAGCGGCCCGAGGGCTACGGCGGCCGCCAGCAATACGGTTGTCCAGATACTGGTCAGTGCGAGCATGGGTCTTCCGATCATAAAAACAGGTCGCCCACTATACGGCGAGCGGCTGCAAAGATAACGACCGGTCGGATCATAGAACCTATGAAGAAAATCGATTAATGGTCAAGGTGCCGGGCCACAGCAGCCAGGCGGTTTCGCAGCCAGCGATGGCCGCTGTCGGTCTGGTAGCGCTGGTGCCAGATCATCAGCAGGTTCACGTCCCGGTAGTCGAAGGGCAGGGGCGCCGTGGCGAAGCCCCGCAACAGCTGGTGCTGCATGCGGGAGGGGGCCGAGGCCAGCAGGTCTGTGCCCCGCAGGAATTCCGGAAGGCCGGAGAAGTTGGAGACGGTAACGGCGATATTCCGGCTCAAGCCCCGGGCCCGCAGGGCATTCTCCAGTCCGGTGCGCTCCCCGGTGCCAAACAGCACATCCACATGCCTGGCCCGCAGATACTCCGCCAGGGTGGCCGGAGCGGAGCGCACGGACGGGTCGTAGAAAATCACCATCTGATCCCGGAGCAGGCCTTTCTGGATAATGTCGCCGGTATCCGGTGCGTGGGGCGTGATGATCAGGTCGCATACATCCTCCCTCAGCAGTTCCGGGCCCGGAATGCCCGAAGGAATCACCTGCAGCCGGATACCGGGGGCCTCCAGCGCCAACTGTTTCATCAATGGGGGCAGTAACAGGTCCCGCTGGTAGTCGTTGGCGGCAATGGTGAAGGTGAATTCGGCTGAGGCCGGCTCGAACGGGGGGCCGGCGGAGAGGGCGCGCAGTTCATCCAGGATCTGCTGGATATGGGGCCCGGTTTTCAGGGCATAGCGGGTCGGTGCAATGCCTCGGCCGGATTTCACGAACAGCGGGTCGCCCAGGGCCTGGCGCAACCGCTCCACGGTGTGGCTGACGGCTGACTGGCTCATGCCCAGGGTGACCGCGGCACGGGAAACGCTGTTCTCTCTCAGTACCGCGAGAAAGACTTCCAGGGAGCGGGTATCAAGGTGGAATTGATCAACGGTTTTCATGAATGCAGTGTAGCATGCCATAGGTCTGCCCAATCGAGGCCTCCATTGTTATGATGCTCGCCTTATAACACCGGAAAACGGACGACAAGATGTTGGGATTCCTGCCTAAGCCCCTGATTGGTGTGATTGCGGTCACCCTGTTGGCTCTCAATACCCTGTTCTGGGCGCTCTTCCTGTATATACCGGCACTGCTCAAGTTGGTGGTTCCCCACAAGGGCTTCCGCATTGGCTGTACCCGCCTCATTATCTGGGTGGCGGAGAATTGGGTGGCCGGTAATAATGCCTGGATGCGCCTGACACAGCGCACTCGCTGGTATGTTACCGGTGCTGAGGAGCTGGAGCGGGAAAGCTGGTACCTGGTGCTGAGCAATCACCAGAGCTGGGTGGATATCCTGGCCATGCAATGGGTCTTCAACCGGCGGGCACCGTTTCTCAAGTTTTTCCTGAAAAAGGAGCTGATCTGGGTGCCGGTGATCGGCATCGCCTGGTGGGGGCTGGACTTCCCCTTTATGAAGCGCCACTCCCCCCAGTACCTGTTAAAGCACCCGGAGAAGCGTGGGCAGGACCTGGCGACCACCCGCAAGGCCTGTGAGAAGTTTCGCTTTACGCCGGTCAGCGTGATGAACTTTGTCGAGGGCACACGCTATACCCCTGAAAAACACCGCAAGCAGAAATCCTCCTATCAGCACCTGCTGCAGCCCAAGGCCGGCGGTGTCGGGTTCGTGCTGGATGCCATGGGGGATGCCATGGAAACCCTGGTGGACGTTACTATCGCCTACCCTGATGGCGCACCCAGTTTCTGGGATTTCGCCTGTGGCCGGGTCAGCGAAGTGCGCATGGAAATCCATACCCACCCCATTCCGGAGGCCCTCAAGGGACGGGATTACTCCAAGGATGCAGAATATCGTCGCCAGCTTAAAACCTGGTTGGGGGATCTGTGGCGGGAAAAGGATCAACGACTGGAGCGTATGCTGGCGGAGGCAGGCCAGGGCGAGCCCAGCGTGAGCCGCTGAGCCTGCCCGGCCTGGAAAGCACTTAGCCCTGAGAGGACGGTTGTGCCTCGTCAACGTTGTCAGCAACCAGTTCCAGGTTGATCTGGCGGCGCTCCTCATCAATACCCGCCAGTCTTACCGTCACCGCCTGGTCCAGCTGGAAGGTCCGGGCCCCCTTGGTCGCCTCCAGGCGCAGGGTCACAGGATCAAAGCTGAACTTGCCTGACAGGGTCTTGCAGCTGACAAAGCCTTCCAGCCCGTTGCTATCCAGCCTTACGAAGAAACCAGCAGGTACGGTGCGGCTAATCACCCCGGTAAAGCTGGCGCCTTCGTCCAACTGGCGGGCGTAATCGCTCTTGAGCCAGCTCTCCAGCGAGTTTGACGCCTGCCGTGCCTGTATCTGCGCGGATTGCAGCGCATTCAGGCCTGCGTCTGCCAGGCGGTCGTGTTGCTCATCCCACAACGCTGCCTTGATCAGGCGATGCACGTAGAAGTCCACGTAACGCCGCAGTGGTGAGGTGAACGTGGTGTACGCCGGCAGGCCCATGCCCTGGTGAGGGGCTGCCTCGAACACCATCTCGGCGCGGGCCAGCTGGCGGGCGATAATGGTTTTCACCGGTACTTCCGCGTCCAGGTCAGAGGTGCGTACCATCAGCTCACGGAAGCCTTCCGGGGTGGCCGGGTCGATGCTGGCCAGGTCTGGTGCATAGCGCTCCAGCAGCGTGCGGATATTATCGGCGCGGTCGTCCCGCAGGCCGGGATGGGCAATAAACAGGCCGTGTTCCTGCCGGGCGAGGAAGTCTGCTGCACAGCGGTTGGCGGCGACCATGCACTCCTCCACCAGCCGGTGGGCTTCGTTCTGTACAGTCGGCTCGATGGTACGGATGCGCCGGTTTTCGTCGAGCCGCAGGCGGAACTCCGGCCGATCGCCGTTCAGCAGGGCATGGTCCGAGCGCCATTTGCGCAGGGCCGTGGCCGCCTGGTGGAGCTGGTCCAGGTTGTTGGTGACCTCCGGCGCCAGGGCGTCGGTTTCCTCGGTGTGCTGGTCTTCCAGCAGCTGGGTCACCAGCTCGTAGCTGAGCTTGCCCCGGGAGCGGATCACGGCGCGGTGAAAACTGAACTCGCCCAGGCTGCCATCGTTGTTTACCTGCAGGTCACATACCAGGGTGAGCCGGTCGGTGTCCGGCATCAGCGAACACAGCCGGGTGCTGATGGCTTCCGGCAGCATGGGGCGTGGTTCACCGGGGAAGTAGATTGCCGTCGCACGGTTGCGGGCTTCCTGGTCAGCCGGCGAGCCTTCGGGGATCAGCGCTGTGGGGTCGGCAATGGCTACAGACAGCCGCCAGCCAGTGGCATTGGGCTCTGCCAGCAGGGCGTCGTCCATGTCCTGCGTGCCCGGGCTGTCGATGGTGACATAGGGCTGGGCGGTGCGGTCTTCGCGACCTTCCCGTTCCGGTGCGATGGATTCTTCCGACAGGTTGGCGGCCTGCTTTTCTACAGCGTCCGGGAAGGCGTCGTCCATATCGAAACTGGCGAGGGTAAAGTTGCGCTCTATACCCGGGTCGCCGGTTTTGCCAATTACCCGGATGACCTGGGCCTGGCCTTTGCCATCCTTGATGGGGTGGCGCAGTATGCGGCAATAGATGAAATCATCCGGTTTCGCTTCACTGCGTTCCTTGGGCGGAATAAAGATCCAGCGGCCTATGCCCGGGGTTTCAGGTGCAACGAAATGGCCCTTGCCCTTCACCAGGTAGCGGCCGACAAAGGTGGTCAGGCTGGTTTCCAGCAGTTCCTCGACGATACCCTGGGTACGGCCTTTCTCGCCGGCCACTTCGGATACTGTGACCCGGTCTCCGGGCAGGACTTTCTGCATCTCCTCAGGCGGCAGGAACACGTCGCGACCTTCGTCCAGTGCTACAAACCCGAAACGACCGTTGGTGGCCTTGACGGTGCCGGGATAGACCGCCTTGTTTTCCTTGATGTCTGTTTTGAGCTGGCGCAACTGGTTGAGCGCGTCGGCATTAAGCATGAATGAAACCTGGCTGGTAAGAGTGACTGTTGGCGGGAGTATACCGGTTATGGCTGGCTGAGTCAGATGGTGTGGTGTGTCGGTTGGCGGTAAGAAAGGAGTCTTTCAGCCAGGTTCGTCTCGCCTCAGGTTTCACTCGGTACTGGCTGAGTGGCCGTTTCAGGCATTGCGTCACTGATAACCAGCTGGTTCCGCCCTGCCTGCTTGGCCCGGTACAGTGCCTGGTCAGCCTGCCTGAGAATGTCATCCAGTGGTTCCCCGGGCTGGACAAGGTGTCCACCCATACTGACGGTAACGGGCATGCCCATGGCCCGGCTCTGGCTCTCGACGTGGGTGCGTATACGCTGGCCGATATGGCTGAGCGTATGAGAGTCGCATGGGGAGAGGATCACCACGAATTCGTCCCCACCCCAACGGCCGGCCTGGTCATAGGGGCGCAGGCTGGCCCGCAGCCAATGGGCAACATCGCAAAGAATGGCGTCACCGCTCTGATGGCCCTGTTCGTCATTGATGTCCTTGAAATGATCAATGTCGAGCCAGAGTACGCCAAAACCGCTGCCCTGGCGGTGGCTTCTCTCGATCTCGGCGGCGAAAAGTTCATCCAGGGCCCGGCGATTACCCAGCTCTGTCAGGGGATCCATACGGGCAAGCCGGTGTAAGTCCCGGGTGC
Source organism: Marinobacter bryozoorum (assembly GCF_023156245.1). Lineage (GTDB taxonomy): Bacteria > Pseudomonadota > Gammaproteobacteria > Pseudomonadales > Oleiphilaceae > Marinobacter > Marinobacter bryozoorum. The sequence continues at coordinate 43,352 of NZ_JAKZAH010000013.1, read as the reverse complement.
GCTCGTCCACCTGGCCTTTGAGGTCGTCGTTGACGATTTTCAGGTTGGCGGTCATGGCCTCGAAATGCGTGCTGAGCCGGCCAATTTCGTTATCAGGCTTGGGCAGGGGCGGCAGTTCGAAATTCCCTTTCTTGACCCGGTAAACGGCTTCTTCAAGTGCCAGCACCGGGTTCAGCACCCGGCGACTGATCAGCCAGTGGAATAACAACAGGCTGATCAGCAGGGTGGCCAGGAAAACCCCGACCAGTGGCCACAGGTAACTCACCGGTAGCAGGGTTTCCAGGTCCAGCAGGGTAATCTCGAACCAGCCAATGGCGGGCAGGTAGGCAACCCCCGCCAGGTGTTTGCGGCCCTCCACCTCAACAAAGCTGCTGGCAACGGCGCCCTGGCGGCCGCCCTCATTCTTGAGCATTTGCAGCATGCCCAGGACTTTCTTCTGGTCGTCCGGCGACTCGAACAGCAGGTCGACCGTGTTCTTCTGGCCTTCGGGTTTGATGATGCTGGCAAAGTCGATGTAGTTGCGGTCCCGGTAGAGCTGTATGGCGCCGTTGTAGTCGACAAACAGGGTGGTGATGCCGTCCTGCCCGATGTCCACGATATCCTTCAGGAAGTCATCCAGGGCCATTCCGGTGCCCACCATACCCAGAATCTCGTCGTCAGGCCCGCGCATCAGCACATCGATCCAGAGCTTGGTAACGCCCAGTTCGGTGTCCGGGTTCACATTCAGGTGGAAGTCGCGGCCTTCCTCAATCAACTGGAAGAACCAGGCATCGTCCGGGTCGTCGGGGTTGAGCACATAACGGAACTGGTTACCGGCGTAGTCGTTAGCCTGGTTGTTGAAGTAATAGCGACCGGTTTCCCGCAGGGCGACGAAATAGCTGTTGTCGCGGAAGTTGGCGCGGAAGCTTTCCATTTGCTCGATTGCCGCAGCCTCCAGGGCAGGGTCATCCGGGTTGCGGGCCCACTGGATCAGAGTGGAGGAGTCCGCCATCTGGCGGGCCAGGCCAATCTCCCGTTCAAGGGACTGCAGCAGCCGTGCGCTGTCATAGCGAACCTGGATCTCGGCAACCTGCTGCCCCCAGCGTTCAATAATATCTTCCGAGAGGGCGCTATAGGCCAGCCAGGAGGCAGCTGAGGCTGCTATGATCAGAAGTGCAGTTAGTCCAAGGATGCGGGTTTTCAGGCTCAAGGCGGTAATCCTTCCGGCTTGGGGTCAGGTGTCTCCATGATAGACCAGGCAGGTGCTGCATGCGTAGTAATCCCGTCGACTCACGCGACAGAGCACTGTGTTGTGATTCGAAGTGCGTCTGTCGCCGGCAGCACCTTGTATGGCGAGCCGACGGGACACCATTCAGTGGTAGTCGGCAAACACCCGGGTCTGGCCGGCCTTGTTGAACAGCAGCACCTGGTAGTTGTCCTTGCGGTCACCCATCTCCATGCCCGGTGAGCCTACCGGCATACCCGGAACGCTCAGGCCATGGGCCATCGGCTTCTCTTCCACAAGCCGGCGAATATCGGCCGCCGGTACATGGCCCTCGATGACATAGTCATCAATAAACGCGGTGTGGCAACTGGCCAGCTGTGGCGTCAGGCCGGCGTCCATTTTTACCTGGTTCATGTTGTTGGTGTCGGTGACGTCCACCTCGAAGCCATTTTCTTCCAGGTGGTCCACCCAGTCGCCACAGCAGCCGCAGGTGGGTGATTTGTAGATCTTGATGCTCAGGTCGTCGTCGGCCCAGGCGGTCTGACCGACCGTCAGGGTAGCGACCAGGCCAAGGCCAAGGGCAAGGGTAAGCTTCTTCATAGTACTGTCCTCAATGGTGATCGTGTTGGTCGCCGGCACCGCCGGATTCCGAGAGCCAGAACCACCAGACGATGGCGCCCATTAGTAAAAGTCCTGCAAGGTTGACTAGCACGGTGGCCATCAGTTCCCCTCCTGCGTTTCAGATTCGTGACGGGGTTTGAACAGCCGCAACCGGTTGGCATTGGTGACCACGGTGACGGATGACAGTGACATGGCGGCGCCGGCCAGGATCGGGCTCATCAGCACACCCCAGACCGGATACAGCACCCCGGCGGCAATGGGAATACCCAGGGTGTTGTAGATAAAGGCCCCGAACAGGTTCTGGTGAATATTGCGAACCGTGGCCCGGGAAATCTGTATCGCATCCGCCACTCCGTGCAGGGACCCACGCATCAGGGTGATGGCGGCACTTTCGATGGCCACGTCGGTACCGGTGCCGATGGCAAAGCCGACGTCCGCCGCCGCCAGTGCCGGTGCGTCGTTGATGCCGTCCCCCACCATGGCCACAGTGTGGCCCTTGCGGCGCATCTCTTCCACGATTTCTGCCTTGTCTTCGGGCAGCACTTCGGCGCGAATATCATCAATGCCGGCCTTGCGTGCGATGGCCTCGGCGGTGGCCTGCACGTCACCGGTCACCATCATCACACGGATGCCCGCATCGTGCAGGCGCCGGATGGCTGCCTCGGAGTCTGCCTTGATGGCATCGGCTACCCCGATCACGCCCTGGGCGCGGCTGCCCCGGGACAGGAACAGCGGCGTACCGGCCTCATCGGTGATGGTGCGCGCGGCCTCGTCCAGGGCAGACAGGTCGATGCCTTCGCTCTCCAGCCAGCGACGATTGCCAAGGCGCAGGGGCTCACCGTCCAGCTCACCCTGAACACCCTTGCCGTTGAGGGCCTCGAAGCCGGTGACGGAGCGCTTGGCTGCCCCATCGGACTTTGCCCTTTCCAGGATGGCCTCCGCCAGTGGGTGCTCGGAGTTCTGCTCGAGGCCGGCGGCCAGTGCGAGCAGTTCGGCTTCATCGCCCTCAGTAGCGTGAACCTGGGTTACTGCCGGGTGGCCCTCGGTAATGGTTCCGGTCTTGTCCAGGATCACCAGGTCCAGCTTGCCGGCGGTTTGCAGGGCATCCCCCTGACGGATCAGGGCACCATACTCGGCCGCCTTGCCGACACCTACAATGACCGACATTGGCGTGGCCAGGCCCAGGGCACAGGGACAGGCGATGATAAGCACGGTGGTGGCCGCAACCATCATGTGGACCACCCGTGGGTCAGGGCCAAGGTTGAACCAGGCCAGCGCTGTGACCACGGCAATCAGCATCACGCTGGGTACGAACACCGCCGAGATCCTGTCCGCCAGCCGACCAATGGCCGGCTTGGAACCCTGGGCCTTTTTCACCAGCCGGATGATCTGGGCCAGGGCGGTCTCGCTGCCCACCCGGGTAGCCTCGTAGACGATGGAGCCGTGGGTGTTCAGGGTACCGGCGGAAACCTCGTCGCCGCTGGCCTTGGTGACCGGCATGGGTTCGCCGGTGAGCATGCCTTCGTCAATGCGGGTGCTGCCGTCCACGATAACGCCATCCACCGGCAGCTTTTCACCGGGCCGCACGCGGATATGGTCGCCCTTGCGCACCTGTTCGACAGGAATGTCCTGCTCCTCACCATCCCGGATCACTCGGGCGGTCTTGGCCCGCAGGTCCAGCAAGCGCCGCACCGCTTCTGATGTCTTGCCCTTGGCCCGCAACTCCAGGGCCTGGCCCAGGTTGATCAGGCCGATAATCATGGCCGACGCCTCGAAGTAGACGTGGCGGGCCATGCCCGGGATCACGTCCGGGAATAATGAGACCACCATGGAGTAGAGCCAGGCAGTACCGGTACCCAGGGCAATCAGTGTGTCCATGTTGGCGTTGTGGTGGCGGAAGGCCTTGGCAGCACCCACATAGAAATGCCCGCCGGTGACGACCATGACGGCGAAGGTCAGTATGCCCAGGTTGATCCAGGTCAGCTGGTTGGCGTCGCTGATCATCATGGAACCGAAGCCCATGCCATAGGCCATAAGCCCGATACCCAGGCCAAGGCTGACGGCCATCTTGACCATCATGTCCCGGTACTGCTTGCGGTCCTGGGCCTGCTTTTGTTCATCGGCGGCGTCGGGGTCGTCAATAACGCTGGCGCCATAGCCGGCACTTTCCACCGCCTGCACCAGGGCATCGGGATCGGCATCGCCGGTAGCCGTGGCGGTATTGTCCGCCAGGTTCATATGAGCCCCGGTTACTCCTTTCACGGACATCAGGGCCTTTTCGATGGTGGCCACGCAGGAGGCGCAGGTGGCGCCGGTCACCGAGAGCTGGACCTGGTCATCGTTGCTGGCCGGTGCCGGTGTATCCGTTTCCGGAGTTTCGTCTTGTCCAGGTGTTTCGTGCACCTTGTTTGTTTTCGGTTCTGGTGGCTCCGGTTCGACGGGCTCTTCGTCGTTCAGGGGCCGTGCCGGGTACCCGGCTTCCGTTACTCGTTCAGCCGCGTCGTTCCGGTCAATACCGGGCATCAGCAGAACGGTCTGCTTTTCCAGGTCCACATGGGTGCGCTCCGGCGCGCCGGTTAGCGGCTCCAGGGCATTGCGAATCTTGCGGGCACAACCCTGGCAGGTGGCACCGGAAACCGAGAGTGCCGGCTGCCACAGGGGTTCGGCCGGGTAGCCGGCATCGGTGACTCGCTGGGCGGCGTCGGACAGGTCGGTATCAGCCGGCAGTGCCACAGTCTGTTTCTCAAGGTCCACCTCAACACGTTCCGTGCTGCCGGTGAGGGGCTCCAGGGCCGCGCGAATCTTTTTGGCGCAACCCTGACAGCTGGCGCCAGTAATTGACAGGGCCGGTACCAGGGTTTCCATTTCAGCTTCAGCCATGGTGGCGGTCCTCCTCGGGCCTGGATGGGGTGTCGTTATCCCAGTGTTCGATCAGCCGGCAGATAGTGTGGCCGTCGGGTGTGCCGTCCGGCATTGCCTGCCAGGCGGTGAGGGCGCTTTGCATGCGTTCCCGCAACTGCTGCAGCTGTTCGATCTCTTTCTCGACCTGGGCGAGCCGGTCCTCGAATACTTCGCGGACCATGGGGCAAGGGGAATGATGGTCATCCGCCTGTTCCAGGATGGAGCGAATCTCCGGCAGTGAGAACCCCAGCTGCCGCGCCTTGCGGGCAAATCGCAGTCGCCGCAGGTCTTCGGCGTCATACTGCTGGTAGTTGTTGTCCGGGTTGCGGGTCGGGTTCAGCAGGCCTTCGCGGGTGTAGAACCTGACCGTGTCCGGTTTTACCTTTGCCGCCTTTGCCAGTTCGCTTACTTTCATTGCGGTTAGTCCGGTTTTCGATCTATATGAGATTAGACTAAAACCTGTGAGTTGCTCATAGGTCAAGAGTTTGTTTGTTTATTGGTGCTGGTTGGTTCCGGCTAGGAAGTATGGAGCTTTACTTTGGGGGCGGGCCCGGGGGTGGGGGGGGGTATTACTCCGCCACAATTCACGGTCCGTCCGTGGACCGGCCTTGCTCCGCGCCATCCATGGCGCTGCTGCGTAATACCCCCACCCACCCCCAGACCTATGAGCAGATGCAGTTAACGCCGATTTTTTGCGGGGCCTGTAAGCCGGGACGGTTATTGTTCAGCCGCCGTTCAGTGAGGCATTAAAAGGGCATTTCAGGAGGCAAGTTACGGAGTAAGGTTGATCGATCCGATTGTGCTGTAGTGCTGTTGGAGGATAGCTCATTAGTCTGACGGATCTGGGGTGGCCTGGGGATTTTGGAACAGCGCCATGGATGGCGCGGAGCAAGGCCGGCCCAGGGATGGGCCGTGAATTGCGGTGGAAAAATCCCCGGGGCGCCCCAGAGCCAGGCACCAAAACCCAGCAGGCGTGGTAATTCCTGATCTGGACATCCAGGTCAACCAGAACGAGACCGAAGAAACACCCCACAGTGCCGACACTGATCCGGCGCCATCAGCTTGGCCTGCCAACCAATGGGGTGCCCACAGGCCGGGCACTTGAGCCGCAACTGCAGGACGACGATGGGAGTAACCAGAAGGCCAATCAGCACACCCAGGGGCCCCCAGCTATCACCACTGGACAACCCAAGCTGACTGCTGAACACCAGCAGGATAATCAGCGCCGCAAAGGCGAAAATGAAATAGGCCTTGTTAACCGCTTCCCAGCGGCGCAGGCGCTGGTTCTGTTCAGGCGTCAGATAGCTTGCCATGGGATCCTGTCTGTCAGAAAAAGGGGAAATAGAGCCTGAATCCTAACATGATCTGCTTCGGCCAGGCTCAGATGCGGGTTTCGGTGGGGTTCCCTGAGGGATGCGGGTACAGCCCGTTTTCAATCAGCCCTGGCAACTCCCTGGCGGGCACCGGGCGACTCATCAGATAGCCCTGGGCCAGGTCGCACTGGTTCTGCTTCAGGAATCGGAGCTGCTCCTCGGTCTCGACGCCTTCTGCCACCACCCGAATACCCAGGTTGTGGGCCAGGTTGATGACCGCCCGGGTAATGACTGCGTCATCATGACGCTGGGTGACGTCTGTAATGAAAGAGCGGTCAATCTTGAGCTGATCCACGGTAAAGTCACGAAGATACCCCAGGGACGAATAGCCGACCCCGAAATCATCGATAGCGAGCTTAACACCCAACTCGCTGATACGTCGCAGCTGCTTGTGGTTGTGTTCTATGTTGGCGATAAACGACTCTTCCGTCAGCTCGATTTCCAGCTGCCCAGGCTCGACACCGTATTCCCGGAAACAGGCCGAGAGGAAGTCCGGCAGGTCCACCTCTGCCAGTTCACGACCGGACAGGTTGATGGCAATACCGAGCTTCGCAAGGGAAGTGCCGTGCCACTGCCTGAGCTGCTGGCAGGCGGCACGGATGACCCATCTGCCGATCTCGGTAATACGACCGCTTTCCTCCGCCAGGGGAATGAAGTCGATGGGCGGCACCAGGCCCCTCTGCGGGTGGTTCCAGCGAATCAGCGCTTCCACACTGGTGGCTTCAGAGGTGGTCAGGTCCAGCTGGGGCTGGTAATAGAGTTCGAATTCGTTCCGTGCCAGGGCCTCGCTCAGGTCCTTGTCCAGTTCCAGCCGTCGTACTTCCCGTTCCTGCATGCCCTCGGTGTAGAACTGGTAAGTGTTGCGGCCCTGTTCCTTGGCCCGGTAAAGGGCGATGTCGGCGTTACGCAGCAGTGTGTCTGCATCCAGGCCGCTCTGGGGATAGACTGCGACGCCCATGGTGGCGGTTACGAAATGGCGCTGGCCATGGATATCGAAGGGCTCGGCGAAACAGCCTTTGAGCAGGCCGAGCAGGTAAATCACGTCGTCAATATTCTCCACATGCTGCTGGCAGACCATGAATTCGTCGCCACCGGAATAACCTACCATGATCCGTTCGTTACTGAGGGTTTCCAGCCGCCGGGAGATCTGGCGTAACAGTTCATCGCCAAAGTGATGGCCCAGTGAGTCGTTGAGCATCTGGAACCGGTCCAGGTCCATCATTACCAGGGCCACCTGCCGCAGTTGGCGGTCCGCCTGGCCCAGTGTGTGCTGCAGATCTTCCATGAAAAACCGGCGGTTGGCGAGGCCGGTGAGGGGGTCCGTGGATTCCAGCCGGGCCAGGTCCTGCTGGATGGCTACCCGTTGGTCGATTTCCTCTTCCAGCTCCTGCCGGGTGCGCAACAGCGCCTGGTTGCGCCTGAAAATCTGCTGGACCAGCAGGATGGTGAGAGACCCGAGCAATCCGAGGGTAAGCATGCTGATAAAGGTCACCCAGGGCCAGGGGCTCCGATAACGCTGTATCCACTCTGCGGTGGGTCTGACGCTGATCGACCATTGGACCGAGGGCAGGTTGGTGGCCGTGGTATGGCTGAACTCTGACTGTGCCGGCTGGCTCGCAGGGAGGCTGAAGGCAACCTCGCCATCTTCCAGTAACTCGACGCTGAAGTTGCCGCGGATGCGGGGCAGGATCAGGGCATCGGCCAACCGTTCCATACGGAAGACACCGGCCATGAAGCCGTTGTTGTTGTCGCCGGCTCCCACAGGCGCATAGACCACCAGCCCGGGCCCACCCTGGGTCAGGCGGATCACCCCGGAAATATCCAGCTTTCCTTCCTGCTGGGCACGTTCGAGTTCCCGACGGCGCTCCGGCGTGAACCCGGCGTTGTAGCCCAGGGCTGCTTCATTGCCTTCCATCGGCTCTACCCAATGGATAACCAGGTTGCGGTCGATCCATTCGATAGCCTGGAAGGTCTGGAAATCCTCCAGGTAATTGCGGGCGTCTTCGCGCCATACGGCCTGGGGAAGGTCCGGCTGTTCCTCCAGACGGCTCGCCATTCGTCGTAGGGCAATGACATGATTGAGGAAATCCTGCTCCAGGCGCCTGGCCAGGGCTTCGGTGTCCAGGGCCAGGGTCTGGCGGATCTGGGCATCCTCCTCGGAGTCCAGGCCGATCTTCAGGCCGGTGGCAATGGCGAGAAACGTCAACAGTACGATGGCCGGGAAAACCGGCTTCATCAACTGGCGTAACAGAACGACAGATATGGGACGTCTCAGCGGCACACAGGGCTCCGGTGCGAGGCGGGGGAGCCCACTGACAATCCCGGATCACTCTACAGGGCAGAGATAATACGGAATGTTCAGGGGTTCCCGGTGCGATGGTTCGATTATTATTATGGTCCGGCGTCGCCGGACAATGTCCCGGCATGTCCCGGAAGTTCGTTATCCGAGTAATTTTCGAGTACAGATAGTGTAAACGGCTCCGGCTTCCGGTTCTTTAATACTTTCCGTTAATGGGAACCGGGGCACTGTTTCATTCCCCTCAGGCTGCTACCGGTGGAATTCCCAGGCGGGGAATTTCCTGCTTTGGGCAACGGTCCATGACCACCCGTGCTCCGGCGGCTTCCGCCCTGTCTGCACCGTCCTTGTTAATCACTCCGATCTGAAGCCAGATGACCGGAATCTTCTCTGCGACAGCAGCGTCCATAACCGGGTCAGTGCGTTCAGAGGCGAGGAAAAGCTCTGCCATGTCTACGGCGACGGGCAGGCTTGCCAGGTCCGGGTAGACAGTCTCGCCCAGCAGGGTTTGCCCGGCGAGTTTCGGGTTTATCGGAATTACCCGGTAACCCCGTCCTTGCAGGTAGGCCATCACTTCGTGGCTGGGGCGGTGGGGCTTGTCGCTGGCGCCCACCAGGGCAATGGTGCGAACCTCGCCCAGAATCTTGCGAATTTCCTCGGGGTGTTCAACTGGCATGCTCAGGATCTCTCGCTGACGTATGGTGTGCCCTCATACTAACGCCCTGTCCGGGAGTCTGTCAGCACCCGGCTTTCCGGTAACTGGGCCGAAGCAGCCAGAAATCCGTATGATGTTGGAGAAAGCAACGGATAAGGCTTGGGTAGCCTGTCATTCAGTCGGGTAACCGGTATGTGGTATCTGTGTGGTATGGGCAGCAATATTGCGCCTGAAGAAAATCTGCCGCGGGCTGTCGCCAGGCTGTCCAGCCTGTTCGGAAAGGTCTCCCTTTCAGTGGTTATTCGTACCTCGCCCGAGGGCATGGTGTCTGCTAATCCCTTTCTCAATGCCCTGGCGATTTTTGAATCGCAGGAGCCTCCCGGCCGGGTCAAGGGACGGCTGAATGCACTGGAAGAATCCCTGGGCCGGGACCGGTCGGACCCCCTGAGTAGTGTGCGGGACCGTCCTATTGATGTGGACATTCTGGAGACTGCAAGCATGCCCCGTTTTAACGGAGCAGACATCGGTGAGGCGTATTTCCGGCAGCTTCTACGGGGAGATGCTGTGTCTGGGGTGGCCCTGTTGCTGGATGGACAACCCCTAGGCCAGGCGCCGGCCACCGTCTACCGGAATCAGGGCGCCGGTCATGAAGTGATTGTCCTGCAAGGCGAGAATCTGCTGGACCACGCAATCAAATCCCCCCTCCCGGGCTAGCAGGGTTTCCGACAGCACCTGGGCCTGGTCCTCGGTCGTATGGTCCGGTAAAAAGCGGATGGGACCGGGCATGATGGCGTTCACCCGAACGTCCGGTGCCAGCATGCGGGCGTAGCTCAGGGTCAGGTTGCTCAGGGCGGCTTTGCTGGCACAGTAGGCCGCGAACTTCGGATTGGGTTTTTCCACAAAAATATCGGTGATGTTGATCACCAGGGCCGGCTTGTGGGGCTCACGGCCACCCTTGCGCAGGGCTTCCGTCAGCCCGGCCATCAGCATCATGGGGGCAATGCTGTTTACCTGGAACAGCCGGCTGGCCTGTCGGGCCAGGGCCTGCTGGTCGGGCTCGTCCGCCGTGAACTCGGAGGCGTTGTTGACCAGTAAATGCACGATGGGGGTGTGTTCCAGAATGGAGGCAATGGCTGTGTCAACGCTTTCCGGGTCCGCCAGGTCTGCCTGCAGTGTCATGGCCCCGCGGTCGGCCAGCTGGCAGAGCCCATCGGTTTCGCTGCGGTAAAGGGCGAAGATCCGGAAGCCCCGGTCCAGCAGGGCCTTACAGGTTTCCAGGCCCAGACGGCGCCCGGCTCCGGTTACGACAGCGACAGGACGGTCCATGGTGTCAGTTGTGCCCGGAGACCAGTTGCAGGAATTCGGTGCGGGTAGCCTGGTTCTTGCGGAAACTGCCCAGCATCATGGATGTCTTCATAACCGAGTTCTGCTTCTCAACGCCCCGCATCATCATGCACATATGCCGGGCCTCGATGACCACGGCAACCCCGGCAGCATTGGTCACCTGCTCTACCGCTTCGGCGATTTCCCGGGTCAGGTTTTCCTGGATCTGCAGCCGGCGGGCGTACATGTCGACGATACGGGCAAACTTGGACAGGCCGAGCACCTTGCCATCCGGGATATAGGCGATGTGGCACTTGCCGATAAAGGGCAATACATGGTGCTCACACAGGCTGTAGAGCTCGATGTCCTTGACCACCACCATCTCGTCCATGGCCGACTCGAATACAGCCCCGTTGACCAGGTCATCAAGGCTCTGGCTGTAACCACGGGTCAGAAACTGCATGGCCTTGGCGGCTCGGGTGGGAGTATCCCGCAAACCTTCACGGTCAGGGTCTTCGCCGAGGCCTTCAAGGATGGCGCGGTAGTGGTCGGAGAGGGAGTCGAGAGCGTCGGTCATGATGGATTCCGTCTGCGGTGTAGCATGGCTGAACCGGCCATTGTAAGACAAGTTGGCCGTTAACAGTATCCTATACGGCCGTCCTGTTGAGTGGACCACAGAAGTCCGGATAAACCTGGCCAAGGCCCGGGGTGGCAATGGCACCGCAGGCTGGACTTCGATAAACTCCCGGCCATCGAGATAAACGCGTGTTTGATTGCACGTCAAGGTGTCGCGAAACCCCGCCGGACCACTGCGGGATGGACACCACGGACCAGGGAGGTTACCCAGCCATGCCAGCCATTCATACCCGACCGCCGGCACTGGTAGTCCGTGCCGGGCGTCGCGCCCTCGAGCGGGTACGGGACAGGGGCCTGCGGCCTGAAGATGTACACGTGGTTCCGGGCGCCGCAGGTGGTCCCAAGGCACTGGGGCTTTCCGGGCTGGACCGGGCCATTTTCGGCGACTGGTTACTGAGGCATCCACAGGAACGGGCACTGATCGGTTCCTCCATCGGTAGCTGGCGCTTTGCGGCGGTGACGTCGTCTGACGATCCGGCCGCCCAGCTGGCAAAGCTGGCGGAGCTTTATACCTGCCAGCGTTTCTCGAAAGGCGTCAGCCCGGCGGAAGTCACCCGCAAGAGCACGCTTTTCCTGGAAGAGCTTATCGGTGGACGGGAAGAGGCCATTCTTGCGCATCCCTGGTACCGGCTCAGTATTGTGGTCGTACGCAGCCTGGCAGGGCTGGAGGATGATGCCCGGGGCCGGCTCGGGCTGGGCCTGATGAAGGCTATCAGCGCCAATATGGTCAGCCGCCGTCACCTGGGGCGTTTCTTCGAAAGGGGCATTATCCATGACCGCCGTCTGCCGGCGCCCCTGGCCAGGCTGGTGGACTTTCCCAGTCACCAGGTACCACTGACCCGCGAGAACCTGATCCCGGCCCTGCTGGCGTCCGCCTCGATACCCCTGGTGATGTCGGGTGTGCGCAACATACCGGGGGCGCCGGAAGGGGTATATCGCGACGGCGGCCTGCTGGATTATCACCTGGATTTGCCTTACCAGCAGCCTGGCGTTGTGTTGTATCCCCATTTTACAGACCGGGTGGTTCCGGGCTGGTTCGACAAGACACTGCCCTGGCGGCGTGGCGACGCCGGTCGCCTGCAGGATGTGGTGCTGGTGGCACCGTCCCGGGCCTACCTGGACTCCCTGCCTGACAAGAAGCTGCCAGACCGGAAGGACTTTGAGCGTTACGCCGGGGACGACGCCGGCCGCGAGCGAACCTGGCGTACTGCCATTGCCCGCAGCGAGCGCCTGGGCGAAGAGTTTCTCGAGCTGGTGGACTCAGACCGGGTTCGGGAAGTTCTGCAACCTCTCTGATTTCAGGATGGTTATCTGGGAGTGATTGATACCCGGAAGCCGGCGCAACCACTGAGTGGATCCTTCAGCGCTTTCACCCGCAGGGAGACCGGGATGGCGAGGCCATCCCGCGTTACCAGTTCGGTATCCAGCCGCTGGATGCCCTGGTCCCGACGGGCGGCATCGAAGGTCATCGCGATCTCCCGCTTTTCTTTTTCGGCAAACAGGGCATCCAGTGGTGTACCCACCAGTTCGGTTGACGGTATGTCCAGCAAGGTGGCGGTCTGGGCAGACAGGTAGCCAATATGCCGCCCTTCATCCAGCTCTGCAAAGATACCCGCCCCCAGCTCAATAAGGTCCCGGGCGCGGCGGTCACTTTCCTGTAGCGAATGGTGCAGAATGGTTTTCTCCACCCGGGTATTGTCCAGTTGCTGGCCGAGCCTTCGAGCACGAATTGTGCGGCGTTGAAGCAGGCGCTTTTGGGTGATCAGCTGCCAGCAGGCCAGGGCCGTGAGCAGGGTGGCCAGCAATGTGATCGTCAGACCCGTAAGCCAGGCCGGCCAGAGCGCCTGTTGACGCAGGCTGTCCAGCCAGTCGCCGGCCGGGCGGGTGCTGAGCATCCACTGACGGTTTGCCAGGGTCAGGGTGGATCGGGTCGCCGGAATGTCACCGGCCGGTGGGCTGGCTGCTGGCAGTGTAGCCAGGGGCTGGCGGGCGTGTTGCGAGATGTCATGGATTTCGACTTGCCAGCGGGTGTCGTGTATTCCCGACAACTGGTGCTCGAGCCACTGGTCGGGCCTGATTACCAGTGCCAGCAGATGCCGGGCCTGGTTCTGTTCGCCGGCGTCCGGGAATGGAATAAAAACCCGTAACGCCCTTTGTTCTCCGCCGTTTCGTTCCAGTTCGGTGACTGTGGTGGCAGCGGGGCGCCCCTCTCTTTCTGCCAGCCGAAGCGCCTCCCGCCAGTGGGGGACCGAGCTGGCGACCAGGCCAAGGCCCGAATATCCCGTGCCGGCATCCGGCTGAAATACGCCCTGGAGTATCACCAGGTAGTGGTCGGCCGGCTCCGCAAGCTCGCTGTCGCGAGTGCCTGTCCAGCGGGCGAGGCGGACAAACTGTCCCGCCTGCTCAGTGAGCTGGCGTTCAACCATGGGGCGCTGGGCATGGTTGATCCGGGTCAGCAGTTCCACGCCCGCCACTTCGGGGAACTCGCCCAGCAATGACCTTGCCCGGGGTTTGAAGGCATCCGAGCCGGTTGAGGTGTCACGGGTAGTGAGCCCCCGGGCTGCAACCAGCACATCGGTGGCCCGCTCCACCAGTGCCTGGCTGAGCTGGTCATGGTGGGTCCGTGACAGGTCGCGGGTCAGGGCCTGAACCGGAACCTGGCTGCGGGGTGCGATAACGGCCGTCAGCACCAGCCCAATGATCAGCGTCAGGGCTGGCAACAGCCACCAGCGATAACCGGGTCTTCCTGACGTGGAGTGGGTGTCCATGGGCGCGTCCTGTTCGCTGTCGTCCCGCCGTTGCCGGGCAGTCTGCAATCAGTCTTTACTCTAGCAGTCTGTCCGGCTTAAGCAATTGTTCCCGGCGACAGTCCGGGCGCCTCAAACCTTCAGGCAGACAGGATTCAGGCGCGGCTCCGGCGGATCAGGGTATAGACCAGCAGGAAGGTCACAAAGGCGGACACCACGATGGATGGCCCGGCTGGTGTGTCCAGGTTCCAGGACAGGGTGAGGCCGCAGGCAACGGCAACCATGCCAAAGCCGATGGCCATCACCACCATCTTTTCCGGGCTGCTTGCAAGCCGGCGGGCCGTGGCGGCGGGAATAATCAGCAGCGCGGTAATCAGCAGCACGCCCACCATTTTCATGGCCACGGCAATCACCAGGGAGAAGATCACCATCAGTACCAGTTGCAGCCGGGCCACAGGGTAGCCCTCAACACGGGCGAGCTCCTCGTGAATGGTGGCCATCAGCAGGCCTTGCCACAGCCACCACAGCAGGCCCAGTACCACCAACCCCCCACCGAAGATCCAGGCCAGGTCCTGGCGGGTCATGGCCAGCAGGTCACCGAACAGGTACCCGGTCAGGTCGACCCGTACATCCGGCATGAAACTGAGCGCTACCAGGCCAATGGCGAGTGCGCTGTGGGCAAGTATGCCAAGCAGGGTGTCTGTGGCCAGTGCGCGGTTGCGGGAGAGGAGCACCAGGATCAGCGCAAGCACGACACAGGTGGCTGCCACACTCAGATTGAGGTTGGTATGGAACAGGAAGCCCAGTGCGACCCCGAGCAGTGCTGAATGGGCGAGGGTATCCCCGAAATACGCCATCCGCCGCCAGACCACGAAGCAGCCCAGGGGGCCTGCCAAGAGGGCGACGCCCAGTCCACCGAGCAGGGCGCGCCAGAAAAAGTCGTTCAGCAGCGGATCAAGAAGGGGCATGGTTATGCTCGCATTGGGTGACATCCGGCTGGCCCTCGATAACGTCACCATGTAGGTCGTGGCGGTGAGTGTGGTGGTGATGGTAAACCGCCAGGCTTTCTGCCACTGGCCGGCCGAAGGTTTCGACGAAGGCCGGATCATGGGAAATATCCGCCGGGTAGCCACTGCAGCAGACATGCTGGTTCAGGCAGATCACCCGGTCGGTGGCCGCCATCACCAGGTGCAGGTCATGGGAGATCATGATCACGCCGCATTGCAGTTCGTCGCGCACCGCCCGGATCAGGTCATACAGCGCCGCCTGGCCGTTGATATCCACCCCCTGTGCCGGTTCATCCAGCACCAGCAGGTCCGGTTTACGAACCAGCGCCCGGGCCAGCAGCAGGCGCTGCATCTCGCCCCCGGAGAGGTGGTGCACCGACTTGCGGAACAGGTGGCCAATACCGGTACGTTCCAGTGCCGCGCGGGTGTCGGTTTCCGATGCCCCGGTCAGGGCCATGAACCGTCGTACGCTCAGGGGCAGGGTGGGTTGCAGCTGCAGGTGCTGGGGGACGTAGCCGATCTGCAGGGATGGCGATTTGTGAATCCGGCCGCTGGTTAGCGGCTGGATGCCAAGAATGGCCTTGATCAACGTGGTCTTGCCTGCGCCATTGGGGCCGATAATGGTCAGGATATCGCCCCGGTTAACCGAGAGGCTGACGTGGTCGACTACCGGGCTGTCGTCAAAGGCAATGGAGGCCTGCTCCAGGAGGACCAGGGGCTGGTCGTGACGGTCTTTCATGCCGGCGCTTCCTGTTCGTGCTGGCAGCGAGGGCAGAGCCCGGAGACTTCGATGGTGGTCTCCACCGGTGTGAAGCCTTCGGCATCGCTGGCAGTCTCGATCGCGCGGGTGACACCCTCGGATGCCAGCTCGTGGACGTTACGGCAGCTCTGACAGATGAGGAACAGGCCGGTGTGATGCTCGCGCGCATGGCTGCACCCGATAAAGGCGTTCAGGGAGGCGATGCGGTGAACCAGGCCATACTGCTGCAGGAAGTCGAGCGCACGGTAAACGGTTGGTGGTGCCGCGTTATGGCCCTCCTGGGCCAGCATGGCCAGCAAATCATAGGCCCCCAGGGGTTTGTGGGATTCCCAGATCAGCTCCAGCACCCGCTGGCGGATGGGGGTCAGCCTGGCGTTTTGGGCCTGGCAGATGGCGCGGGCTTCCGCCAGGGCATCGCGCACACAGGCATCATGGTTATGGGGGCGGTAGGGTAGTGCATCATGACGCATAAGAGGTAATCCGGGCAGTATTGTAACAGTATAACATTGCCCGGAAGGGGAGAAAAATGTCGGCTACCAATGACAGGCTGACAGCCTGGCTCAGACTGATCCCAGCGCCTGGATGCCCAGGCTCTCCAGGTACTCCAGGTTGGGAATCCACGCGGCTTCTCCCTCCAGGTCCACCTGCATCAGGTCAGCCGGGCCGGTGTCTGTCGTTTCCTGGCCCTGGACCTGTTCCGCATCCAGGCGTGCCTGGCTGGGGATGCCCCGGGTAACGATGGCCATGAACGGCAGGCGGTCATGGTCCGGGCCGATGGTATTGAGCACGACGATGCGCCCGCGTCCCGCTTCCGGCTGTGCGGCTTGCTGCTGGTTGGCGCCTTCATAGGAAATGACGGGCAGCTTCTGACCACGCCAGTCCAGGTAGCCCGTCAACCAGGGCTGGTCGTCGGACCCGGAAAGGGTGGTATCGTGGTCCACCACTTCCGCAATGGATACGTTGGGTAACAGCAACTGACGATCCTGCATGGGAATAAGCACACAGTGCAGGTTTTGCGTGGCGGTGTCGGTCATGTTTCGGTCCTCAGGTTACATCCTGTGACGTTGTCTGTTTCATCAGGGCCGGGTCGGCCAGTGTTCGCACCAGTGCCCGGGCCAGGTCTCCGGGCGAGCCCGAGACGCTGGTACAGCCGGTGCCGGCTACCGCTTCCGGCATGGCACTGTTGGCACAGGTATCACTGGACTGCACCCAGATATGACTGCCAAAAGCCTTCAGTATAGGGGCCGCGACGGCACCGTCGTTACCCATGCCGGAAAACAGGATGGCATGGCAGCGACCCCGGAAATGGTCGCCAAAGTTCAGCAGCACCTGGTCAATGGATGGCCCATAGGGGCCGGGCCAGGGCTGATCCTTTTCGGTCAGCACTCCATCGGCAGTCAGTCCCCATTCCCGCTCCACCGGCATCACCGTGACCCGGCCACAGGCAATGCGCATGCCTTCCTCTGCCTTTTGTAGCCGGTAGTGGGCATGGCGACCCAGTACCCGCGCCAGCACATCGGTGAAATTGCCATCGATGTGCTGCGCATAGACAAAGCCCACCGGCAATCCGGGGGGCAAGTGGTCCAGGAACTCCTTTACGGCCGCCGGCCCCCCGAGTGAAGCTCCCAGTATCCAGACCTCTTCTGCAACCTGCCCCGGGCTGGCCGGTGTAATCCCGGCAGGCAGTTCGAGTGCCGTGTCGGTTGACGGTGTCGCCGGTTGTTCAGCCAGTTCCGCCAGGTCCTCGCGGGATTCAGTCTGCTCCAGCGGGCCCAGTTGCTTTTCCAGTTTTTCCAGCAGACGCCGCTCCCAGCGGACAAAGTCCCGAGTGCCGGGCCGGGGGGCTGGATCGATACCGAACAGGATTGGGGCGTCGGTATGGTCCAGCAGGTGGTCAAACAGTTGCGGGTGGTCTGCCTCATCTTCCAGGGTGATCAGCCAAAGGTCGGCCTCCGGCAAGGCTTCATAGCCCAGGATCCTTTCCGGCGATCCGGAAAAGCCCGGGCGTAGCCCGAAACGACCTGTCGCCTCCTGAAGGCGGTGACGTTGCAGCACATCGTCAGAAACGATGGCTACAGCCGGTCGGCCGCCGTCCGTGGTCATCAGCCTTCTCCGTTAACAGGCTCTTCGCTGGTCAGACGCTCAATGGTGTCAAGCAGCTCGGATTCCTGGAACGGCTTGCCCAGGTACTCGTTGACGCCCAGGCCCAGGGCCCGCTCCCGGTGCTTGGCGCCGGTACGGGAGGTGATCATGCAGATGGGCACTTCCCGCAGGTCGTCGTCGTGGCGTACGAAGCTGGCGACCTCGAACCCATCCATCCTCGGCATCTCGATATCCAGCAGGATGATGTCGGGCTTGTGGTCCTGCAGCTGGGCCACGGCGTCGAGGCCGTCCTTTGCGGTGACTACCTCCATACCGTTACGTTCCAGCAGGCGCGAGGTTACCTTGCGCACGGTCACCGAGTCGTCCACCACCATGACCAGTGTGGGCCGGTCTTCCCGGTACTGCTGTTGCTGGGCGGCCTGTTCGGCCAGGCGCTGGCGCTCGGACAGGATATCGGAACGGATCATCGCCGGCAGGTCCAGGATCACGACCACGTTACCGTCACCCAGGATGGTGGCACCGGATACGCCGCGTACGGAACTGAACTGGGGGCCGAGGGATTTAACAACGATTTCCCGGCTACCCAGCAGGCTGTCCACCTGCAAGGCCATGGGCTGTTCGGAGCCCCGCACCAGGATGACCGGCAACGGCAGGGCCTGGCCCTGAAGCTTGGGCCGGTGGTCGCTGTGCAGCAGGCCACCGAGATACTGCAGGCGGTACTGCTGGCCCGCGTATTCATAAAGCGGTGCGTCCGGCTGGTAGTACTCTTCCAGCTCCCAGGTACTGACCCGCACGATACCCTCGATGGTGTTCAGCGGGATAGCGTAGAAATCCTCGCCCGTGGATACCATCAGGGCGCGGTTAACCGACACAGTGAACGGCAGGCGCACCGTAAAGGTGGTGCCCTGGCCGACCTGGGAGTCGATATCCAGGCTGCCGCCGAGCTGCTTGATTTCGCTGGCGACCACATCCATGCCCACACCCCGGCCGGAAATCTGGGTGACCGCCTCGGCCGTGGAAAAGCCCGGTTGCAGGATGAACTGCAGGATTTCCCGCTGGCTCAGGTCTTCCTGCTCGCCCAGCAGGCCGCGCTCGATGGCCTTGCGGCGAATGACGTCGCTGTGGATGCCGGCGCCGTCGTCCATCATTCGCAGCACCACCTCGCCCCCTTCCCGGGTCAGGGTGAGGGTGACCTGGCCGGTTTCCGGCTTGCCGGCACGGGCCCGCTCTGACGGTGTCTCGATGCCGTGGTCCAGGGCGTTACGGAGCATATGCTCCAGTGGCGCTACCATGCGCTCAAGGATGTTACGGTCCAGTTCGCCTTCCGCGTTACGGACGTCGAACTCCACCTTCTTGTCGAGCTCGCTGCTGATCTGCCGGACGATACGTCGCAATCTCGGTACCATGGAGGCGAACGGGATCATCCGGGTCTTCATCAGACCTTCCTGCAGCTCGGTATTGATCCGTGACTGCTGGACCAGCAGTGTGTCGGTATCCCGCACCCGGTCAGACATGGTTTCCCGCAGGTCGGCAAGGTCGGAGGCAGACTCGCTCAGGGCCCGGGACAGCTGCTGGATGGACGAGTAACGGTCCATTTCCAGCGGGTCGAAATCCTCCCCGTAGTCCGGACCATGTTCCTGCTCGGCGCGGAACAGGATCTGGGCCTCGGTTTCGATATCCATCCGCCGCAACTGCTCCCGCAGACGGTCGATGGTGGCCGCCATTTCGTCCAGGGTATGGCCGAAATCACTGTTCTGTTGTTCCAGCCGGCCCCGGGTAATACTGGTTTCACCAGCCAGGTTGACCAGTTCGTCCAGCAGTGGCGCGGAAACGCGGATGGTTTCCTGGGCTGCGCGAGCGCTGTCCTTACGGCGCTTTTGAGTCGCCCTGGATGCCTCTTGTCGCTGCCTGGCAGCCGGTGCAGGCGTGGCCGCCGCCGGTGCGACCGGTTGCTGTCCGGCCGGTTCGGGTTGCTGTGCTTGCTCATCGGTATCGGCTGCCGGTGCCGGTTCATCCTGACCGGCGAGCCAGGTTTCAAATTCCTTGCGTACCCTGGCCACAGAGGCGATCAGGCCATCGTGGTGCTCGCTGATCTTTGTCCAGTCATCTGGTGAAGGCGGCTGGTCTCCGAGGTCGGTGAGCAGGGTCTCGAAGTTATGGGACAGGTCCCCCAGTTGTGGCTGCCGCGACAAGCGGGCACCGCCCTTGAGTGTATGCAGGGCTCGCTGGGCCTCCTGGCTGAAATGTACGCTTTCTGGTTCCTGGCGCCAGTCGGCCAGCAACTGTTCCAGCTGGTCCAGGATTTCCCCGGCTTCTTCCAGGAAGATTTCCAACACTTCGGTGTCGGGGGCATCGTCGCCGGTTACGGCTTCCCGTGCCTTGTCTTCATCTTCATCCCGGTGACTGGCGGCTTCTTGCAGCAGGCGCAGCAGCCCGGTATCCGGCCCCGGCCGATGGCCTTCCTCCAATTGCTCGAGCATGGTCTGCAGGCCGGTATGGGCGCGTTCACTGAGGGTCAGGACGAGGGGCTGGTTGCCGGAACCTTCGAGCAAAGGACCGAGGGCGTCGGACCAGGCTGCGGCCAGGTCGGCCACGGCATCGATATCTGCCAGCCGAGCACCTCCCTTCAGTGTCTGGAGCTCCTGCTGAAGCTGGGTGATACCGGTAAGCTGCTCGGGTTTTTCCCGCCATTGGGACAGGCTTTCGCCGATGGATTCGCAGATGTCGAGGCCTTCCTCGAGGAACATGCCGGTGATTTCGTCAGCGGTCAGTTCTGCCGGCTCCTCCTCGGCTGCGATTTCCGGGGAAGGGGACTCAGCTACGGTGCTTTCCGGTACCTTTGGCTGTGCTGTGTCGACCGGCTTGCCATCAATGATGGCGCGAACCCGGGTGACCAGTGCCGTAGCCGGCGCACAGGGCCGCGCCGTGGCTACTTCGTCCACCATGCCGGCGAGCCGGTCATGGCAGGCAAAGAGCAGGTCCAGCATGTCAGGGTTGGCCTCGATGCGGCCGTCAGCAACCCGCTCGAACAGGTCTTCCAGTACGTGGGTCAGGTCGGCGATAGGGTCTACGCCAGCCATGCGGGCGCTGCCCTTGAGGGTGTGCACGTCCCGCTGCAACTCACCGGCCAGGGAGGTGTCCGCCGGATTCTCGCTCCAGCTGTGCAGGGCGCTGCCGGTGGAGTTGATCAGGTCGTAGGCTTCTTCCAGGAAGATCGCTACCAGGTCAGGGTCCAGGTGAGACAGGTCATAGGTCTCCCCGGCTTCATCAGAAGCATCGCCACCCGCATCGATTGCCGGCCGGGGTTGGTCGCTTGCCTCGCTGGCTATGGGATCCGACTGGTCACCGGCATCGCTGTCGAGATCACCCAGGTCCTGGTGGAGCTGTTCCAGTTCACTTTCCAGGTCACTGACATCCAGTTCCGGCAGATCCTCCGGCGTTTTCGGTTCGTCCGCCTCGGGGATATCGGTGACGGGGCGTTCGCCATTGGCGTTGCCCATGTAATGGCGAATATCGGCTTCCAGGTCCGGTGCCGGGCGGGGGTTCTCGCCATCAGCCAGGGACTCCACCATGCTTGCCAGGCGATCATGGCAACGGAACAGCAGGTCTGAAAGCGCCTCGGTAACGCCCAGGCGGTGCTCGGCCAGGCCCTCAAACAGGGTTTCCAGCTCATGGGACAGGTCGCCGATGGGCTGGATGCCCGCCAGTCGGGCGCCGCCCTTGAGGGTGTGCAGGTCCCGCTGCAGCAGGCGCAGCATTTCGCTATTTTCGGGCCGGGCCTGCCAGGCTTCCAGGGCATCGGCCGTGCTGGCAATCAGGTCCTGGGCTTCCTCAAGGAAAATTTCCGCCAGTTCGTTGTCCGGCTCTTCTGTGGTGCCGGCTTCGGATTCCCCGGCAGGGAGGTCATAGCCGTCGTAGCTGATTTCTTCGGGCTGTCCGGCTTCTGTGTCCGGCGTGGACAGGGAGTCTGCCAGTACCTGGAGTTCGGTCAGCAGGGTCGGGTCTGGCTGGGTGGCCAGGCCAGCGGCTACCTGGTCCATCAGGTTGATCAGGTGGTCATGGGCAGACTGGACGGTCTCCATGAACCAGTCATCGGGGCCTTCCGGGTGTGCCAGGGCGTTGTGGTAGACCCTCGCCAGGGCTTCGGTGAGTTCGGCAACGTCGGCCAGCCCTGCGTCCTGTGCGCTGCTGGTCAGCTGTCCCAGCTCGTGGGACAGGCGGTCCATGTCATGGGTTCGGGTCGGGTCAGAGGCCCATTCCTGCACGATCCGGTCTGCGTCCAGCAGAACATCCAGGCCATCGTTGAGGAAAAGGGAAACCAGCTGGCTGTCGGTGCCCCCTGTGGCTTCTTCGGCGTCAGTGTCCCGCCGGCCCAGGGTGTGAGCAGACACAGCAGCAAGCTGCTCGAGATACGCTTCAGTACCGGGCAATGGTTCTTGCGGGGAGGAATCCAGCTGGTCGAGGCCGGCCTTGAGGAACTCGCAGCACTGGCGAATCAGGTCGGTAACCTCACTGTCCGCCCTGCGGTTTTCGGCCCGCGCCTGCTTGACGAATTGCTCAAGTGGCGTAACCACCCGAGCAATGGGATCAATGGCGGCGGTATTGGCACTGCCCTTCAGGGTGTGCAGCGCGCGGGAAACCTGGTCTGTGTAGGCGACGCTGCTGCGCCCGTCGGCATCTTCAAGGAAGTCTTCGAGGGCGGCGAGGTGGGTTCGGGCCTCGCTCTCAAAGATTTCCACGAGGATTGGATCTACCAGGTCATCATCACTGTCCTGGTCGACGGTTTCACTGACGTCGGGCGCTGTCTCCGGGGCAGCCTGGTCGATAGCGTGACCCCAGGTGTCGGTATCGTCCTGGCTTGCCTCATCCGCGCCCTGGTCACTTTCACCCTGGTCACCATCGGGCATGCTGTGGGCGTTAGGTATCTCACCGTTGGCGAGGGCGGTGGCCCTCTCCTGCAATGCCGTGGGATCCACTGAGGGTGGGCGGCGTTGTTCGAAGTCGGTCACCAGGGCCGGAATGATGTCCGTAACCTCCCGTAGCAGTCCGGCCACATCATCGTTCATGAACACTGTGCCGTCGATCACGCGGTTAAGCATATTCTCGACGGACCAGGCCAGCTCACCTACGATGCCGGCGCCGACCATGCGCCCACTGCCCTTGAGGGTGTGGAATGCGCGTCGTACTTCAGCCAGTGCGCTGCGGTCGTCATACTGGCGCAGCAGCATGGGCAGGTATTCGTTGATGGTTTCGAGTACCTCGCCGGCCTCTTCGACAAAGATTTCAATGATTTCGTCGTCGATCAGGTCGTCGTTGTCAAAGCGGTTAGCACCCGTTTCGGTGCCTTGCGGCGCCTGGCCTTCTGTCGCGGTTGCGTCAGCCTGCGGGGCTTCCTCGTCATTACCGGTCTTGCGGGTATTGGCCATGGCCTCGGCCCGCTGGATCAGGGTGTCCACGTCCCCGGTAGCATCGCCGGTCCGGAATTCCTCGATCAGTGAAGGCACCCGGTCGTTGACGTCGTCCACCAGGGCAAACAGGTCCTCGGTGGGCCGCAAGCTCTGGTCCAGGACCCGGTTGAGCAGGTTCTCGATCGACCAGGCCAGCTCGCCAATACTCGTCGCGCCCACCAGCCGGCCGCTGCCCTTGAGGGTGTGGTAGGCACGGCGAACTTCGGTGAGGGCCTCACGGTCGTCGTGGTCCTGGCGAAGACGGGGATACCAGTTATTGATGGTATCCATGACTTCGCCGGCCTCTTCGACGAAGATTTCCAGGATCTCGTCGTCCACCAGCTCCATGTCGGAGTGCTTGGCGGTTTGTTCCGGCGCTTCCAGCGGGGCTTCTACTGCATCTGTCGCTGCCGTCGTGTCTGTAGCGTCAGCGTCCTCCTCGGCCCAGGTGGGCTCGGCACCGGGCGGGAAGCCAAGGGTGTGCAGGCTTTCTTCGGCTACACGCAGAACGGACTCGTTATCGCTGATGCCGTCAGTGAGGCGCTCCAGGTAGTATTCGATACTGGTGATGGTGTCGGCGAGGGTATCGAGTTGTTTCCAGTCCGGAATCCGCTTGCGTTCCAGCAGGACCTGCTGGATATAGTCCCTTGCTGCGCTCAGTATCAATGCCGGGCGTTCCAGGGGAACGACTTTGAGTCCGCCTTCAATGCTGGTCAGCATCTCCGGCACATGCTCTATTTCACGCGGATCCCACTGGGAGGCGATGAAGTTGACCACCGCGCTCTTGACTTGTTCCAGGGCGTTACGGGACTCCCGCAGCAGTGCGGTATGGGCATCGCCAAGCTCCTGGCGGCCAAGGCTGGTGTATTCCTCGGGGTCAGCGCTGTCGCTGCGATCAGCCGTCAGGTTGTGGTCCCGGTCCATCCCTGAAAGTGTCGCTTCCACATAGAGCAGCGCGCCGGCAATATCCAGCAGGGTGCCATCGTCTGCAGTGTCGCTCTGGTTCAGCAGGCGTTCCACGACGTCGAGCTGTTCACCGATAATACGGCGGGGGTTTCCGAGGCCCAGAACAGCCAGAGTATTGGCAACCTGGCGCAGCCCCGGCAACAATTCCTCGAGGTCGTCGTTCTGGCGATTCTGGTCCCGCACGAACAGGTCGAGCTGGTCCTTGAGCCTGGCTACTTCTTCGTTCAGCGCCACCACGACCGAGTGAATGGCCTCCCGGCCCGGGCCACTGGCACTATCGACGCTGGCGCCCGAAGGCATGGCCTGCTCCAGGCCATAGCGTTCACGCAGGTCGGTGATATACGGTGAGCCGGCCTCGTGGGCCTGGGCCACGTAGTACAACAGGTTTCGGAACAGGGTTTCTGGTACCGGCTGGCGCAGGATATCGCCAGGCTCGCGGGTCAGGCGGTCGATCTCGTTGTCGAGTTCTTTCAGCAGGGTATGGGTGGCCGGGGTTAATTCGTTGATCTCTTGCTGCAAGGTCTCGATAAAGCCGCCGGATGCCCGCCAGAGCTCTTCCCGGGGCGTGCCGGTGCAGAGTTTGACGAGGCGCTGGATAACCTTCTGCAGGTTGTCGTAGTGACCGCCGTTGTCCTTGCCAGGGGCAATGCTGGTGACCGCACGGTGGAACATTTGCCCCAGCTTGCCCACGTTTGCCAGTATCCTGGGATCTTGCAGCAGGCGCGCGACACGGGGCGAGGCCTCGAAGCGGGCCTGGCTCATGTCCGGACGGAATAGCGACAGGTCAGATAACAAGCCTTCGCCACGGGCTGCCCGCAGGTCATTGAGCAATGGCAACAGGCTTAGTGGCAGGTCGTCAGCGCTGCTGTGCAGGCTTTCCAGGTACCGGGGCAGCCGGAGAATGGCTTCCATCAGGCTGTTCAGGGCCTGGTCGGTATCCGGCACTTCGCCCTTGAGCACGCTCTGGGTGAGCTTTTCCATTTCCTCGGTGAGCAGCGCAGCGCCCTGCAGCTCGACCATCTGGAGTGTACCGTTCACCTGGTGCAGGTAGTTGAGGCAGAAACGCAGGCGAGCGGTGTCGTCGCGGTTCTCCACATAGGCTTCAAGCGCCTGCTGGCCCTGCGTCAGTGTTTGTTCTATTTCGCCACGAACCCAGTCCAGGGCGATACTGTCATGGTTGTTGCCCATAACCACTCCGGTTATTCGTCGTCTGACTGGCGGCGAATCCACGCCAGCACATGTTCCGAGGGAACCCGCTGCAGTCCCGGCGGTTGCCAGCCGGTGATCTCACCCTGTCCCAGCACCAGCAGGCCGCCAGGGGCCAGGTGTTCCGCCAGCCTGGTTACGATTTCCCGCCGGCGCCAGCGGCGGAAATAGATCAGCAGGTTCTGGCAGAAAATGATGTTCACGCCCTGCATGGGCGCCTGTTTCAGGTCCAGTACATTGAGCCGGGTGAAACACACACGCTCGCGAATGCTCTCTGCGATTTCTTCACTGTTACGGGCTCCTGCCCGGAAATATCGCTGTCGCAGGCTGTCATCCATGCCGCTCAGGCGCCTGGGGTTAAAAAGCCCTTTCTGGGCCTTCTCCAGGGCCGGCTTGCTGATGTCAGAACCGGTCACTCCGTACAGCGTCGGCAGCCTCAGCTGCGCCATGCACTCATTCAGCAGGATCGCCAGGGTATAGGCTTCCTCGCCGGTGGAGCAGCCCACGCTCCAGGCCTCAAGGGGCCGTTGGCGCAGTTGCTCCCGTGGCCGGGTCATCACATAGTCGGACACCAGCCGGAAGGCGTCGGCGTCACGGAAAAACCGGGTTTCCTGGACAGTAAGCCGGTCCACCAGGGTGGACCATTCCACGACCGCTTCCGGTCCGGCCACAATCTTTTCGTAATAGGCCTGGAAACTGCCACAGCCAATCTCGCGCATGCGGATGCCGATGTTGGTTTCCAGGAAGGATTTACGCTCAGGGGCGAGGGCCATTCCGGTCCGGTGTTCCAGCAAGGTTTTCCACTGGTGGAACTGCGCCTCGTCCATATCCGGGAGCGGGCGCAGTGCCCAGTGTTCCGGGCCGGGAGACAGGTTGTGGGGTACGTCAGCCATAAACCCTCATCGCCCCAGGCAACGGTGGTCAGCTGACCACCGTTGCGTTGCTGTCCTCCTCGCTTTCCATGGTGTCGACCTGGTCTTCTTCCGGCAGGGTGAAGCCGGCAACCGAAGACCGCAGCTCGGAAGCCATCTCGGCCAGGTTCCCGATAGACCGCGCGGTGGCGTTGGTACCGGAAGACGTCTGGGAGGTGATTTCCTGTATGACGTTCATGGTGTTGGAAATGTGCGCCGCTGACGACGCCTGCTGGCGTGCTGCGTTGGAGATGTTTTGGATCAGTTCCGCCAGGCTCATGGATACGCTTTCGATTTCCTCCAGGGCAACACCGGCGTCCTGTGCCAGGCGTGCACCACGGACCACCTCGGCGGTGGTGTGTTCCATGGAGATGACCGCCTCGTTGGTATCCGACTGGATGGTTTTAACCAGTGCCTCGATCTGCTTGGTTGCTGCAGAGGAGCGTTCCGCCAGGCGCTGTACTTCATCCGCGACCACCGCGAAGCCACGGCCAGCATCGCCGGCCATGGAGGCCTGGATGGCGGCGTTCAGGGACAGGATGTTGGTCTGGTCGGCAATGTCGTTGATCAGGGATACGATGTCACCGATTTCCTGGGAAGATTCACCCAGGCGCTTGATCCGCTTGGACGTTTCCTGGATCTGCTCCCGGATGTTGTCCATGCCGCGAATGGTGTTCTGTACCACTTCGGCGCCTTTCTTGGCGATGGCAACCGAGCGCTCCGCAACCGCGGTGGATTCGGCGGCGTTGGAGGATACCTGGTCGATAGACACCGCCATCTCGTTAACCGCTGCAGAGGCGCCGGCAATTTCCTGGGCCTGGTGCTCGGAGGCGTCCGCCAGCTGCATGGCCGTGGACTGGGATTCCTGGGCAGCGGACGCAACCCTTACCGCCGTACCCCGGATGGCCTGTACCAGGCCGCGCATCTGGTCGATCGCGTAGTTGATGGAGTCGGCGATGGCGCCGGTGAAGTCCTCGGTTACCGTCGCCTCGGTGGTCAGGTCACCATCGGCCAGGTCGGCCAGTTCGTCCAGCAGTCGCAGGATCGCGTTCTGGTTCTGTTCGTTCTGGGCCTGGGTCTGTGCCAGTCGTTCCTGGGCGGCACGGTAGAGCACCACACCGATGGCAATGACGGTCGCGACCATCAGGGCCAGGATCAGGTAAGCCAGCAGCGGGCCGATAACCCGGGCCCCGGCCTGGCTGGCAAAGCCGTTCGCCAGGGTGGAGATTTCCTGCAGCAGCAGCTGGGAGTTCTGGAAGATGTCATTGGAGGCGTTACGCACGCGGTAGAGGGCGGGAGAAGCCTCCAGGATCGCGTCGATGTTCTGGGAAACGTACTGGTAGAGTTCCTGTACCGCTTCCAGGCCGTACCGGGCTTCCTCGATATTGATCCGGGAGATGCTCATGGCCGGGTTGCCTTCGAGCTGGCCCTGGAGTACCCGGCCGAACTCGGTGGCATCACGGCCAAACCGGTCGGCGGCTACGACTGCGTCTTCTTCACCGGAAAGCACGCTGTTTACCGCCCGGGCAATACGTTCTGCCAGCAGCGACTGGCGCTGGGCCAGTGCTACCTGGTCGGCCGGTGCGTCGCTATCCAGCAGTACCGACACGATGTCCCGGTATTCCACCTGCAGGCGGGGAATGGTTTCGTTCAGGGTGCTGGCAACCTCATGCAGGCCGAGAACTTCCTCACGGGTGTTTACAATGCTGTCGGCGCTGTCACGTACGGTATCCCAGTAGGGCTGAACCTGGCTGTCAGCCGCCAGGTCACTGGCCGGGAGGCCGGTTTGCGGATTACCCTGGAGGATATAGCCCCACAGCTCCGCGAATTCGTTGCGGCTGCCCTGCAGCCGGGTAAACGCCTCCTCGTTACCGTCGGCGGCCTCGGTGGCGTTACTGGTAATCTCCTGGGAAAGTACCCGCAGCTCACCCGTGTAGGCAATGTATTCCTGATCGTTGCGGCTGTCCTGGTTGATAATGAACAGAACCACAACGAGCAGCACGGTAAGTACGATCAGCGCTGCGATCAGACCACCAACAAGCTTGTTGGCACCCTGTCCCGTGCTGAATCTTCCGGCTTTGTTTTTCATCTTTGGCTCCCGGCCTCTCTTCTTTTTGGCAAATAGGTTTCAGAGGGTAAGTCGGCCAGCAGTGCCGGCACGGCCGTAAACATTACCACTGTGACACATCCAGAAAGCGCTCATCATCGATTAGCGCAAAAGTTGAGAACACGTTCCAGATTTCCTCGTCACGGACATAGCCCCCCTGCACAAAGGGGGTCATTGCTTCATGGATATCTTCTGACCGGGGAACAAAACTGTCCTCGGCGAAATACTGCATACCGACTACGTCATCCACCACCAGGCCGGTAAAAATGTCGTCTTGCTCCACCACCAGTACCCGTCGGTCACGATTGCTGCGGGCACTCCGCGGCAAGCCGAAGAACTGGGCGAGGTCGATCAGTGGCAGCAGGCGACCGCGGACATTGGCGACGCCGAGCATGAAGGGGCGAACCCCGGGTACATGAGTGAAGCGGGGCAGGTGCAGGATTTCGACCACTTCACCCATCGGGGCAACGAAGCGCTGACCGGCCAGCATGAAGCCGATACCGTTCCACAGGGTCACTGCTTCCTGCTGTTCCGGCAGGCCGGCAGCCAGGGACCGGCTTCGCCGGGCAATATCGGTCAGTACGGCAAAGGGTGTGGCCTGGGCAGACATGCTTACTCCAAGGGACGCTTGTTCAGGACACGAGACTGTTAATAGTGCTGATCAGGTCGTTCTCGTTCACAGGCTTGACCAGGTACCCCTTGGCGCCTTGCCGGGTACCCCAGACACGGTCGGTTTCCTGGTCCTTGGTGGTCACGATAACCACGGGGATTGAGGCGGTTTCCGGTGCCCGGGTCAGCTGCCGGGTGGCCTGGAAGCCATTGAGTCCGGGCATGACCACGTCCATCAGCACCAGGTCCGGGTTTTCGGCCCGGGCCATGGCAACGCCATCAGCACCATTATCGGCGGTCAGGACCTCGTGTTTATGCTTTTCCAGGATGGTTGAAATTTTCTTGATTTCGGTGGGGGAGTCGTCAACGATCAGAATGCGGGCCATGTTATCCTCGATGGTTCTTTTTTAGCGCGGATTCACTGTTCCGCCTGGGGAACATACTGGCGAATCGTGTTAAGCAGCTCGTCCTTGCTGAATGGTTTGGTCAGGTACTGGTCTGACCCGACAATGCGACCCTTGGCCTTGTCGAACAGCCCGTCCTTGCTGGACAGCATGATAACGGGAGTCTTGCGGAACGCGGAGTTGTTCTTGATCAGGGCGCAGGTCTGATAGCCATCCAGCCGTGGCATCATGATGTCCACGAAGATGATGTCAGGATGGGAATCAGCTATTTTGGCGAGCGCATCGAAACCGTCGGTCGCGGTGATCACCTCGCAGCCCACTTTTTTGAGCAGCGTCTCTGCGGTGCGACGAATCGTCTTGCTGTCGTCAATCACCATGATTTTCAGATTTTCGAAGTTGTCATCCATTATGCAACTGCCTTGCGCTCTGCGAGTGTCGGTGTTCAGAGATTGGCTTTTTAACACACAAATTGAAGGTGTTCTATCAAGCCTCTCTATTTATAGGCTATTCGTGACATGCAACAAAGTTTCAGTTTGTGACGTATTGTACGGGCTCACATTTCCAACTCACTTCAGCGACGGATAATCGGCGCCCGGCAGGTGCATTCCGGCGCCCGGTACAATACCATCTTCAAGCAGCATAGCACCGTTTGATCAGTATTCTCTGTAGACGGGTTCCTGTTTTTCGTCAATTGACCGGAGAGGCGTAATGACACTCAGAATCGGCGTGGTGATGGATCCGATCCAGGACATAACCTTCAAGAAGGATACCTCACTGGCCATGTTGTGGTCAGCCCGGCAGCGAGGCTGGGAGATCGCCTATATGGAACTGCCCGACCTGTATATGAAGGGTGGCCAGGCCCGGGCGCGGATACGTTCCCTCGATGTGCAGATGGATCCGGCCGACTGGTATACCTTTGGCCACGAGGATGACATCGCCCTGGGCGACCTTGATGCCATCCTTATGCGCAAGGACCCCCCGGTGGACCGTGAGTTCCTGATGGCGACCTACATCCTCGAGGCGGCCGAGCGCCAGGGTGCGCTGGTGGTCAACCCGACCCAGGCCCTGAGGGACTGTAACGAGAAGTTATTCGCCACACAGTTCGAGGACTGCACGCCGCCGCTGTTGGTCACCCGCTCGGCTGAGCGCCTGCGGGAGTTCTACCGGGAGCACGGTGATGTGATCATGAAGCCGGTGGACGGCATGGGAGGCAAGTCGATCTTCCGGGTCCGTGAAAACGACTTCAACCTGGGGGTTATCATTGAAACCCTGACCAACGACGGCCAGCATCAGTGCATGGCCCAGAAATATATTCCGGAGATTACTGAGGGCGACAAGCGCATCCTGCTGATTGAAGGTGAGCCGGTACCCTACGCCCTGGCCCGGATACCGTCGGTTGGTGAAAATCGCGGCAACCTGGCCGCCGGCGGTCGCGGTGAGGGGCGTGAACTGACTGCCAGGGACCGGGAAATCTGTGAGCGAGTGGGTCCCATACTGAAAGAGAAGAACCTGATCTTCGTGGGTATTGATGTGATTGGCGATTATCTGACCGAGATTAATGTGACCAGCCCTACTTGCGTCCGGGAGCTGGATGCGGCGTTCGGTATCGATATTGCGGGCCAGCTCATGGATGCCATCGAGCGTCGTCTGGGATAATCGTCCGTTTCCCTGAATCAGAACTCCCTGGAAGTGGCAGGAATGGCAGCACAGGTCACGGCGAACGATCGCCTGATGTTTACTTTGTTCATGGCCGTCGCGCTGCATGCGGTGGTCCTGTTGGGGGTAACCTTCGCCCCGGAGGAACCGGCCACCAGCGCTTCCACCATGGAAATCACCCTGTCCCGGTTTGAGGACGAGCAGGCACCGGAAGAGGCTGATTTCCTGGCCGCCACCAACCAGCAAGGCAGTGGTGAAGCCGAGGAGAAGCTTGAGCAGACCACGCCCGAGGTGGCCGAGGTGAGCGCCCGGGAAGTGGCGCCGGTGCAGCCTGAGCCGCCTGCGGTTACCGAGCCACAGCCGCAGCCGGAACGGGAAGTCGTGCAGGCCAGGGCATCATCGGAAACCGCTGTTGCCAGGGAAGAGTCCGACGAGCCACCGGAGGAAGACTTCCCGGTGGCCGAGAAGAAAAGCCTGATGGAGCGCAGCCTGGAAATCGCCAGCCTGGAGGCCCGGCTGGATGCCCAGAAACAGGCCTATGCCCGCCGCCCCCGGGTCACGCGGGTCACCGCTGCATCCACCCTGCAGTCTTCCAGCGCCTGGTACGTACGGAGCTGGGTCGACAAGGTAACCCGGGTGGGCAACAGCAACTATCCGCAGGAGGCCCGCAGCCGGGGTCTCTACGGCGACCTGCGTTTGCTGGTATCCTTGCGCAAGGATGGCACCATAAAGGAAGTGAGCATTCTGGAATCCTCCGGCAGCACGGTTCTTGATGATGCCGCCATCCGCATTATCCGTCTTGCCGCACCCTTTGCCCCTTTCCCGGAGGAAATGCGTGAAAAGACCGATGAACTTGAAATCATACGTACCTGGTCGTTCCAGCGTCGGGGGTTGTCGTCGGGATGACTGATCGCCAAGCCTCCTCGCAGAACCTCAGGGATCATTTCCTGGTGGCCTCTCCGTGGCTGGGGGACCCCAACTTCCATGGTGGCGTGGTCTATATCTGTGACCACGGAGACGACGGCACCTTCGGCCTGCTGATCAACCAGCCGCTGGATGTCTCCCTGGGCGAGATCCTGGAGCAGCTCGATATGGACGGCGGCCACCTGGAGGTTCCGGTGTTCGCTGGCGGTCCGGTGCAGCAGGAGCGGGGTTTTGTGCTTCACCCGCCGGGCCGTGAGTGGCAGAGCACGGTGGCGGTCAGTGACGCCATCCAGGTCACCACCTCCCGGGATATCCTGCAGGCCATCGGCAACGACACCGGTCCCGGGCGCTACCTGGTGGCCCTGGGTTACGCCGGCTGGAGTGCCGGTCAGCTGGAGGAAGAGCTGGCCGGAAATGCCTGGCTGACCTGCCCCGCCAGTGCTGGCCTGTTGTTCGATACTCCCTGGCAGGACCGCTACAAAACCATACTGGCGCAGATGGGCATAGATCCCGGTCAGTTGGACCAGTCGGTGGGCCATGCCTGAGGTGGATTCACGACCGAAGCGCGGGCACCAGGTGCTCGCCTTTGATTTTGGCCTGCGCCGCATTGGCGCTGCCTTCGGCCAGTCCCTGCTCGGCACCGCAAGCCCGGTGGCGATGATTCCTGCCCGGGATGGCGTACCTGACTGGCAGCAGGTTGAACAGTTGCTGACCGAGTGGCAGCCAGACCTGGTGGTGGTCGGCCTGCCCCTGAACATGGATGGCACTGAAAGCGATATGTGCGCCCGGGCCCGTAAATTCGGCAAGCGCATCCACGGACGCTTTCACCTGCCAGTGGAAATGATGGATGAGCGACTGAGCAGCTTCGAGGCCAAGGATGCGGTCCTGGCCCGTGGCGGCAGCAGTGATTTTGGTCGCCATGGTGTGGATGACCTGGCGGCAGTACTGATCCTGGAAAGCTGGTTCAATCACCAGCGGGACCAGGCCAGGGATTCAATGGGAGAATGACACCGTCATGACTGATTTACCCGCCGTTCCTGCCTTGCTGGATACGCTCGAGCAAGGGCTTCGTCGTTACCTGGAAGAACGGAGTATCCAGCACCCGCTGTTGGTCGGTATTCGTACCGGAGGTGTCTGGGTGGCCAGCGAGCTGCATCGTCGGCTTGGGCTGGACGAGCCCTGGGGTGAGCTGGATATCTCCTTTTACCGGGATGATTTCAGTCGCATCGGGCTCAACCCCCGGGTTACGCCTTCCCACCTGCCCTTCGAGACCGAGGGGCGGGACCTGGTCCTGGTGGATGACGTGATTATGAGCGGGCGTACCATCCGCGCGGCCATGAACGAGCTGTTTGATTATGGCCGCCCCAGCTCCGTCTCACTGGTTGCCCTGCTGGATATGCGGGGCCGTGAGCTGCCAATCCAGCCGGATGTCTGCGGGCAACAGCTGACCCTGCCGCCGACACAGCGCGTGAAGCTGGTCGGGCCGGACCCGCTTACCGTTGAAATTCGGGAGGTGAAGGCATGACCGACCAGCTGGCAAGCTCCCTGAGCGCCCACGATATGGCTTCCCGAAACCTTCAGCTGACCAGTGATGGTCAGTTGCGCCACTTCATTACCCTGGATGGCCTGGACCGGGCCATGCTGACCGACATCCTGGATACCGCCGACTCCTTTATCGAAGTGGGCGAGCGCACCATCAAGAAAGTACCGCTGCTGCGGGGGCGCACAGTGGTCAACCTGTTCTTTGAGTCCAGTACCCGCACCCGCAGCACCTTCGAGCTGGCGGCCAAGCGGCTGTCCGCCGACGTACTCAACCTGGATATCAACACCTCCGCCACCTCCAAGGGCGAATCCCTCTCGGACACCCTGCTCAACCTGGAGGCCATGGCCAGCGACATGTTCGTGGTTCGTCATTCCCAGAGCGGCGCGCCCCACTTTATCGCTGAATCGGTGACTCCCGGGGTCGCCATCATCAATGCCGGCGATGGCCGCCACGCCCATCCCACCCAGGCGATGCTGGACATGCTGACCATTCGCCAGAACAAGCAAAGGTTTGAAGGCCTGAGAGTCGCCATTGTCGGGGATATTCTCCACTCCCGCGTTGCACGTTCCCAGGTGCGTGCCCTGCAGACGCTGGGTGCAGAGGAGGTGCGGCTGATTGCACCCGGAACCCTGTTGCCGGCGGATGTGGACAGCCTGGGCTGTACGGTGGAGTACGACATGAGAAAGGGCATGGCAGACCTGGACGTGGTGATCATGCTACGGCTGCAGAAAGAGCGGATGGAGGGTGCCTTGCTACCAAGCGAGCGTGAGTTCTACCGGTTGTACGGGCTGGATACTGAAAAGCTGGCCCTGGCGAAACCAGGCTGTATTGTCATGCACCCTGGTCCCATCAACCGGGGGGTGGAGATCGAATCGGCCGTCGCTGATGGCCCCCAGTCAGTGATCCTCAACCAGGTGACCAACGGCATCGCCATCCGCATGGCTGTTATGTCCATGGCCATGAGTGGCCAGGTGGCGGAGCGCGCTTCCCGTAGCCGCCAGCAGGAGGGCGAGTAATGAGCACCAGCCTGCGAATCGACAATGCTCGCCTGGCGGACGGTACCGCCATCAACCTGCTGGCACGGGATGGCCTGATCCAGGCCATGGGTGCTGAACCGGTCACCGGGTCTGCGGAGACGGTCATCGATGCCAGCGGACTGACCCTGCTGCCGGGCTTCGTCGACCTGTGCTGCAACCTGCGGGAGCCTGGCAATGGCCAGAAGGGCAATATCGCCTCGGAAACCCGAGCCGCTGCCAGGGGCGGGTTTACCACTGTGTGTGCCTCCCCGGACACCTCGCCGGTGAACGACTCCGGTGCGGTGACCAACCTCATCCGTGACGTCGCCCGCTCCAGTGCCGCTATTCGTGTACTGCCGGTCGGGGCGGCCACCCGGGGGCTGGCCGGGGAACTGCTCAGTGATATGGTCGGACTCAGCAACGCCGGGTGCGTGGCCTTCAGTAACGGCACCCGGGCCATGGCAAATGCCCGTATCCTGCGTCGCTGCATGGCCTATGCCCGTACCTTCGACCTGACGCTGATGCTGCAACCCCTCAACGATGCACTGGCTGCCGATGGTTATGCCCACGACGGCAAGGTGGCCGCTCACCTGGGCTTGCTCGGGGTACCTGAAGTGGCCGAAACCGCCTCGGTCATGGAGATGCTGCTGCTTGCAGAAGAAACCGGCGTGCGCCTGCACCTCGGACAGCTGTCCTGCGCCCGCAGCGTGGAAATGGTGGCTGATGCCAGGCAGCGTGGCGTATCGGTCACTGCCGATGTGGCCATGCACCAGCTGGTGTTCACCGAAGAAGCCCTGTCCGGTTTTGACAGCCGTTACCACGTGTTGCCCCCCCTGCGCACAGAAGCGGACCGAAAGGCCTTGCTCAAGGGTGTCGAGGCAGGCGTCATCGATGCCATCGTCAGTCAGCACCAACCCCACGACTCTGCGGCCAAGCAGGCGCCGCTAGGCGTCACCGAGCCGGGTATGTCCACGATTGAGAGCGTATTTTCGATGGGGCTGGGGCTGGTCCAGCAAGGCGAGCTCTCCCTGGCCGCGCTCCTGCGAGCGCTGACGGCGGGACCTGCCGGGGTCGTTGGCGCAGTCAGCGAATTGAAGCAGGGTGGTGAGGCAAGTCTCAGTCTCTGGGACCTGGAAGGGCAGTGGCATGCTACGCCAGGCAACATTCAGTCCAGGGGTGCCCACGTACCAGTGCCGGGCCGG
This sequence comes from Marinobacter bryozoorum, assembly GCF_023156245.1. Classification (GTDB taxonomy): domain Bacteria; phylum Pseudomonadota; class Gammaproteobacteria; order Pseudomonadales; family Oleiphilaceae; genus Marinobacter; species Marinobacter bryozoorum. The sequence continues at coordinate 7,735 of NZ_JAKZAH010000013.1, read as the reverse complement.
CCCCTGAGCGGTGTGCCCCACTGGACCGTTGCGGAAGGCCGGGTGGTGTATCGCCTCGACTGATCCCGCCTCTGCGCTGCGGGAAATGAAGGAACAAAAAAAGCGCCGTGCCGTGAGGCAGGGCGCTTTTTCTTACCTGGCTGTCTGATTACAGCTTCGGACCGGCTGCCACGATCGCGTCGGAAACTTCGAACTTCTTGAAGTTTTCCACAAACTGGCTGATCAGCTCCTTCGCCTTGGCATCGTAGTCTTCCTTGCTGGCCCAGGTGTTGCGCGGGTTCAGCAGGTTGCTGTCGACGCCGGGTACTGCCTTGGGTACCGACAGGTTCAGGGTTGGCAGGTGCTCGGTCTCGGCATTGTCCAGCTCACCGTTCTGGATGGCGCTGATAATGCCACGGGTGGTGGGGATGCTGAAGCGCTCACCCACGCCGTAGGGGCCGCCGGTCCAGCCGGTGTTGACCAGGAACACCTTGCTGCCGAAGGCATCCATCCGCTTCATCAGCAACTCGGCATAGACGCCTGCCGGGCGCGGGAAGAAGGGCGCACCGAAGCAGGTGGAGAAAGTGGACTTCAGCTTGGAGGATGAGCCCATTTCAGTGGAGCCCACCAGTGCGGTGTAGCCACTCAGGAAGTGGTACGCAGCCGCTTCCTTGCTGAGAATGGACACGGGCGGCAATACGCCGGTCATGTCACAGGTCAGGAAGACGATGTGGGACGGCTCACCGGCGCGGTTTTCCTCGACACGCTTCTCCACGTGCTCCAACGGGTAGGCACAGCGGGAGTTCTCGGTCAGGGAGACATCCGTGTAATCCGGCTCCCGGGTCTCCGGATCGATAACCACGTTCTCGACGATGGCGCCGAAACGAATGGCATCCCAGATGATCGGTTCGTTCTTCTTGCTCAGGTCGATGCACTTGGCGTAGCAGCCACCTTCAATATTGAAGACGGTGCCCGGACCCCAGCCGTGTTCGTCATCACCGATCAGGTAGCGGTTCGGGTCGGCGGACAGGGTGGTCTTGCCGGTGCCGGAGAGGCCGAAGAACAGGCAGGTGTCGCCATCTTCGCCGACATTGGCGGAACAGTGCATCGGCAGTACGTCTTTCTCGGGCAGCAGGAAGTTCTGTACCGAGAACATGGCTTTTTTCATCTCGCCGGCGTAGTGCATGCCCGCCAGCAGGACCTTGCGGTCAGCGAAGTTGATGATTACGCAGCCGTCGCTGTTGGTGCCGTCGCGCTCAGGGTCACATTCGAAGTTCGCAGCGTTGATAATCTGCCACTCGTCCCTGGAGGACGGGTTGTAGCTGTCGGGGCGGATGAACAGGTTGCGGCCGAACAGGTTTTGCCATGCGGTTTCGGTGCGCATCTGTACCGGCAGGTAGTGAGCCGGGTCAGAGCCAACATGGACGTGGGACACGAAGTGGTCCTTCGCGGAGAGATAACTCTCTACGCGATCCCACAAGGCGTTGAACTTGTCGGCGTCAAACGGTCGGTTGATCGGCCCCCAGTGAACGGCATTCTCGGTGCCGGGCTCCTGAACAATGAACCGGTCCATCGGTGAACGGCCGGTTCGCTTGCCGGTCGTCACGACCAGCGAACCGTTTGCGGCCAGTTGACCTTCTTGTCTTTCCAGTGCCAGCTCGACCAATCGTGCTGAGCTCAGATCTGTATAGGTTGTGCTCACTTCGACCTCGCCCTCAAGGTGTTTTGACTGCTCGGTCCTCCCGGCCCGGGGACAGCGGCGGGCTGGTGGAATTGTGAGCAGTCGGGTCAATTCAGGCGCGCTATTATGCCAGACGCGGCCGAAAAAAACGACAGCCCGGGAAGCCTTGCTGTACCTGGCCCGGGGCTGGTGTGTCCGGTTCAGTGGAGTGTGTGACCAGAGAACAACTGATCAATGTCAATTCGCTGGAACCGGTAGCTGGTATGACAGAACTGACAGTCCATCTCAATAGTACCCTGTTCGTCCAGAATGCTGTAGCACTCTTCCTTGCCAATGGAACTGAGGGCAGCCAGTGTCCGGTCACGGCTGCAGGTGCAGCGAAAGGCGACCGGTTCCCGGTCAAACAGTCGCACTTCCTCTTCGTGGAACAATCGGTGCAGCACGGTCTCGCTATCGAGCCCCAGCAACTCTTCGGCGCTGATGGTAGCGGCCAGGTGCTCCACTCGCTCCCACAGTTCATTGTCTTCGTCGGTAGCGCCGGGCAGGCGCTGGATCAGAAGGCCAGCGCTTTGCTTGCCATCGGCGAACAGGAAGAGTCGGGTGGCTAGTTGCTCTGAACGCTCGAAGTATTCTTCCAGCGCGCCGGCCAGGGTATCGGATTCACGGGGTACCACGCCCTGATAGCGCTGACCCTGTTCCGGGGTGATGGTGATCGCCATGCGGCCCTTGCCCAGTAGCTCGTTAAGGTTGCCCTCCAGTACTGAGGCATCTTCGTCCACACGGGCAATGCCCCTGATGAAACGGTCATGGCTGCTCTCGGCAAGCAGCGTGGTGACAGGGCCCTCGCCATTGGCCTGTAATGACAGGGTGCCTTTGAACTTGAGTGTGCTGCTCATCAGTACGCTGGCGACCAGGGATTCACCCAAAAGCCGGGCGACCGGTTCCGGGTAGTCCGTCTGGGACAGGATGTCATTGTAGCTGTCATGCAGGTGCACCCAGGCACCGCGGATCTGACTGTGCTCAAACAGGAATTTGCGAAACTGGTCGCTGGCTTGCATCGGGGGCTCCGGGAAGTAGTGGGAACTGGGGGCTCAGAGGCCCTGCTGTTCGCGGAATTTCTGTAGATCGCGCCGGTCTTTCTTGCTGGGCCGGCGGGCCGGGGGCAGCTGGGCAGCCTGCATGGTCTTGCGTTGCCAGGCCAGGTCTTCCCGGCGGCGGATGCTGTCCTCGGTCTCGTGGTAAAGGGTCTGTGCTTCCGGCGCACCCCGGCGTTTATCCGAGATGCCATCGATAATCACGATCTTTTCCTGCCAGCCCAGGCGAAGCTTGACCGTGGCGCCGGTTTCCACGGTCTTTCCGGGTTTACAGCGCTGGTCATTGTAATGGACCTTGCCGCCCTCGATCGCCTCCCTGGCCAGGCTGCGGGTTTTGAAGAAGCGCGCAGCCCACAGCCACTTGTCGAGGCGTACCCGGGCGTTGTCGGCGTCAGCTTGTCTGGAACTCATGATCCTCCATGGGTCGGGGCTGTTCCGGAAGTTATTGCCACTATTATAAAGCTCATGCCGGTGGTTTGGCAGCGCCCTGGCCAGAGAGTGCAGGCAGGACTTCGTCAAAATGCCGCACGGCAGGAATGTCCGGGTGGGGTTCCCGGTCAGGCTGCTGGCTGTCCGGGGCAAGGATGGCAAGGCACTGGCCAATACCGGCGCGGCGGGCACTTTCCAGTACCGGAAGGCTGTCGTCCACCATTACAGCCCGTTCGCGATCGTGGGTATGGTGGTCCAGTAGCCGGTCCCAGAAAGCCTGCTCTTCCTTGGCGGCGCCGAGGTCGTGGCTTGAGATGACGCGGTCCACGTACTGGTCCAGCCCGGTGCGGTCCAGTTTGAGCCTGAGCGGGTCCGGATGGCAGTTGGTCAGGATAACCGGGGCAAGACGGTTGCGGCGCAAGGCCTGGAGGAATTCCTTCACCTGGGGGCGGTAGGCGATGCGGTCGCCCACCTCGGCCTTGAGTGCAGTGATGTCCAGGCGCAGGCGCTCGCTCCAGTAGTCGGTGCAGTACCAGTTCAGGCTGCCGCGTTCGGCCATGATCATGGGCACGATCAGGTCCCGTGCCTGTTCCGCGGTGAGGCGGTTGGCCTGGCCATATCGCAGGGGCAGGTGTTCGAGCCAGAAATGGTTGTCAAAATGCAGATCAAGCAGTGTTCCGTCCATATCCAGGAACACCTGGTCTGCCTTGGGCCAGTCTATCATCTTGGGGCAGCCTGAGTGGGTTCGGGGGTTCAGGCTGCCCAATCTTGCCGGCCTGTGCAAGTACGGGAATTACTCAGTGACCGTTGCCTGCTTGCGGCCAGACCTGGTGCAGCCAAGGCAGCGCACGAAGGTGGCCTCTGCCGGGCCCTTGACCAGCACCGCGCCAGCCTCGCCAGCATTGCCGCCCAGCAGGGAGAAGGGCAGGGAGACGATATAGACCGCGGTGCCGACAACGGTAGTTGCCAGCAACAGTGGGCGGGCCAGGACCAGGTCTCCGGTCATGGCCAGGGCAGACGGCTCTTCATCCACCGCCTGGGCGTGACCCGGGGAGGAGAAGCCGATCAGGCACGCCGCCAGGGTGGCCAGCAGGGTTCGGGATAGGCGCTTGTACGTCATTGTCAGTCTCCTGGTTCCTGATTGTCGCAGGTCAGAAGTCCTGCGTTATTGCCAGATTCTGTCATAAGTGTAACTGAAAAGTTGTTCTCCGTTGCGCCAGGTGTGACGCATTTACCTGAACCGGTTCACAGCTCGGCACGGCTTTCTCCTGGTGTCCTTGCCCGAACTTACCTCTGGCACCGGGTGCAATAAACGGTGCTGCGCTGGTTCATTCGAATCTCCTTCAGCGGGTGCTGGCACTCCACGCACGGCTGGCCACCGCGGCCGTAAGCCAGTAGCGATTGGGCAAAGTAGCCTGGCTTGCCCTCGCTGTTGACGAAATCCCGCAGGGTGGTGCCGCCCATAAGGATAGCCGCGCTCAGGGTTTCCTTGATGGCTTCGGCCAGCTGGTGATAGCGGGCCGCACTGATGCGCCCGGCGGGACGGTTGGGGTGTATGCCGGTTTTGAACAGGGCCTCGTTGGCGTAGATGTTGCCGACACCTACCACGATCCGGTTGTCCATCAGGAGGCTCTTGATCGGCGTTTTGCGCTTTCGGGATTTGCGAAACAGGTATGGTCCATTGAAGCCTTCACTCAGCGGTTCCGGTCCAAGACTGGCAAGCAGGGGGTGCTTGTCAGGTTGCTCAGCCCAGAGCCAGCAGCCGAAACGGCGCGGGTCGTTAAAGCGCAGCCGGACGCCATCGCTGAACACCAGGTCAATATGGTCGTGTTTTTGAGCCGGACTGGCATCGGTGATCACCCGCAGGCTGCCAGACATGCCCAGATGGACAATCACGGTGCCGTGATCGAAGCGCAGCAGCAGGTACTTGGCGCGACGGTCTGCTCCCCTCAGGACACGCCCGGCCAGTAACGCCGGCAGGTCGCCGGGTACCGGCCACCGGAGGCGGGGGTCGCGGACAATCAGCTCGGCGACGGTTTTGTTTTCGCTGTGGGGGGCTATGCCGCGCCGGGTGGTTTCCACTTCGGGCAGTTCAGGCACATCAGACTCCTGATAAAACGGTAACAAATGACAATGCAAATAACGTTGTTTGAGCGAACAGGTGTACGCTAAAGTGTTCTGGCGTCAAACTGCTTGCAGAAAGTGGTGCCTGGCGGATTAACCGCCTGTTTTTAGTAAGTTGAGGATTTATCTATGTGGTACAACGGTCTCCTGGACCTGTCCTGGGTGCAATTGGTGCTGGTTACCCTGGTGCTGACTCATGTCACCATTGTCAGCGTAACGCTCTACCTGCATCGTCATTCCGCCCATAATGCCCTGGAGTTACACCCGGTGCTGCGGCATTTCTTCCGCTTCTGGTTATGGCTGACCACCAGTATCAATACCAAGGAGTGGACCGCTATCCACCGCAAGCACCATGCCACCTGCGAAACCGAGAACGACCCCCACAGCCCTGTGGTAAAAGGTATCCGCAAGGTGCTGTTTGAGGGCGCTGAACTCTATGCAGAGGCAGCGACGCCAGAAACCCTAGAACGTTTCGGCAAGAATACACCGGATGACTGGGTCGAGCGTAACGTTTATACCCGCCATCGCAACCTCGGCATTGCCCTGATGTTCCTGCTCAACCTGGCCCTGTTCGGGGTCAATGGTATCTGGATCTGGGCGGTTCAGATGATGTGGATTCCTGTATGGGCTGCCGGTGTCGTGAACGGCCTCGGTCATTACCTGGGGTATCGCAACTTTGAGTGCCAGGACAACGCCCGCAATATCTCACCGCTGGGGATAATTATCGGTGGTGAGGAATTGCACAACAACCATCACACCTATCCGAATTCCGCCAAGCTGTCCCGCCGGTGGTACGAGGTGGATGTCGGCTGGGGTTATATCCGCCTGTTCCAGTTGTTCGGCCTGGCGAAACCGAAGGGCTACCGGCCCGTAGTGCACTGGGTGCCGGGCAAGAAAGAGGTGGATGCTGAAACGGTCCAGGCCATTGCCAATAACCGTTTCGACATCATGCGGCAGTATCGAAAGCGGGTGATGGAGCCGGTGCTGCGTCAGCAGAAAGCGGTGATGGATGGTGCTATCCGGACCCGCTACCGCCGCGTCAAAAAGCTGCTGTCGCGGGATGTTTCGCTGATTCCGCCCCAGGAGCAGGCGCACCTGGAAACGGTGCTGGACAACCATCCGGCACTGCGGCAGATCTACGACATGAACCAGGAACTACAGGCCCTGTGGCGCCGTCGCGGGGTAAAGCCCCAGGAAAAGCTGCAGGCGCTCATGGCCTGGTGCCGTGAAGCAGAGGCCAGTGGCATCCGGTACCTGGAAGACTTTGCTGCCCACCTGCGGGCTTATTCGTTGCGCCCTGCCTGATCGTCAAGGATGTGATAGAGCGCATAGGTTACCTGCCCCGCCTGCTTCTGGCGGTGCAGGTGCCAGCGAGCCGGGACCGATGGCGTGGCCCGGTCACTCTCGTATTCCAGGTAGACCCGGCTGCCGCCGCCAATCCACCCGTTTTCGTCAATCAGTGGAATCAGTAGCTCCAGCCAGCCCTGGCGGAACGGGGGGTCCATAAACAGGATGTCATAGCGTTCCCCCGGTTGGTTCTGCAGGAGTGCCTGAACGTCCGCACACTCCACCTGGCCATCGTCGCTGCCAAGCTTGTGCAGGTTTTCCCTGAGGCTGCGGGCCAGTGCCGGGGTGTGGTCAACGAAGGTAACCTGCCGGGCGCCCCTGGACAGGGCCTCCAGGCCCAGCACGCCACTACCGCAGAACAGGTCCAGGCAACGGCTGCCTGGCACCTTGAATTGCAACCAGTTGAACAGGGTTTCCCGGGTTCTCGCGGGTGTGGGCCTGACACCACCTTCATCCGGAAACCTCAGGACCCGGCTGCGCCACTCGCCACCGATAATACGCAGTTCACCTTCGCAGGAAGAACGTCCGGTACGGTGGTGGCGGGTTGGCGAGGGGCGACGTGGGCGACTCATGGCAGAATCCGTATGCGAAGGAAGGCATCATGGTAGCGAAAAACGGCGCCCCCGGTAACCGGTTGGCGTGGGAGGCTTGGACCCCGGGGGCCCCTGCCGCTAGAATGACCGCTTTCCTGACAGCGGCCCCGGTAACCAGAAGGCGAGCGGGCGGCTGACCCTCCAGCAAAAATGGTAAGAGAAATGATGGCAGAGTGGATTCTGATCGGCCTGCTGGTGCTGCTGGTACTGGCCTTTATCGTGGATGTGGCAGGCCGGCGAGCGGCTGCTCCGCGCCCGCAACCGGTTCCCCAGCGCAAGCCGGAGGCCTTGCCGGGTCCGGCTCCAAAACCCCTTAATCGCTCAGCAGGGCCGGATGTTGCTGCACAGCCGGAGGCGGTACCGGTTGATGAAACAGTGGTGGTCAGCCCGGCGGATACAGCGCAACCTGCTCCAGAGCCAGAGCCAGAGCCAGAGCCAGAGCCAGAGCCAGAGCCAGAGCCAGAGCCAGAGCCAGAGCCAGAGCCAGA